>NZ_JBFALS010000012.1:96157-189545 GCF_040656295.1 Streptomyces sp. NPDC049954 | reverse complement strand
TACGTCCAGTACTAGGGCTTCCGGCCGGCGCACCGAGAGCACGCACCGGACGCCGCTCCTTCACGGGCAAACATTGCCTGCCACGGCACTAGAAGTCGTCGTCGAAGGAGACCGAACCCTCGACCGCCACCTGGTACGCCGAGGCGCGGCGCTCGAAGAAGTTGGTCAGCTCCTGCACGCCCTGGAGCTCCATGAAGGAGAAGGGGTTGCGCGAACCGTAGACCGGGGCGAAACCGAGCCGCTGAAGGCGCTGGTCGGCCACGCACTCCAGGTACTCGCGCATCGACTCCGTGTTCATGCCGGGCAGCCCCTCGCCGCACAGGTCACGGGCGAACTGCAGCTCCGCCTCCACGGCCTCGGCGAGCATGTCCTTGACCTCCTGCTCCAGGCGGTCGTCGAACAGCTCCGGCTCCTCCTTGCGGACGGTGTCCACGACGTCGAAGGCGAAGCTCATGTGCATCGTCTCGTCGCGGAACACCCAGTTGGTGCCGGTGGCCAGACCGTGCAGCAGACCGCGCGAGCGGAACCAGTACACGTACGCGAAGGCGCCGTAGAAGAACAGCCCCTCGATGCAGGCCGCGAAGCAGATCAGGTTGAGCAGGAAGCGCCGCCGGTCCGACTGCGACTCCAGCCGGTCGAGCTTCTCGACCTCGTCGATCCACTTGAAGCAGAACTCCGCCTTCTCGCGGATCGACGGGATGTTCTCCACCGCATCGAAGGCCGCCGCCCGGTCGTCCGGATCGGGCAGGTAGGTGTCGAGCAGCGTCAGGTAGAACTGGACGTGCACGGCCTCCTCGAACAGCTGACGGCTCAGGTACAGCCGCGCCTCCGGGGAGTTGATGTGCTTGTACAGCGTCAGCACCAGGTTGTTGGCGACGATCGAGTCACCGGTGGCGAAGAAGGCCACCAGCCGGCCGATCAGGTGCTGCTCCATCGGCGAGAGCTTCGCGAGGTCGCTCACGTCCGAGTGGAGGTCCACCTCCTCGACGGTCCAGGTGTTCTTGATCGCGTCGCGGTAGCGCTCGTAGAAGTCGGGGTAGCGCATCGGGCGCAGCGTCAGTTCGAAGCCCGGGTCGAGCAGGTTCTTCACGGCCTTGGCCGCGGGGGCGGGGGCCGCCGTGTTCTCTTCCGTGGGAGTGGTGGTCATTACTGGCAGGCCTCGCAGGACTCGGGGTTTTCCAGGGAGCAGGCGATCGCGTCCGCGTCGGGCACGGACTGCTGGGCGGGGACCGTGGCGGTGGCGGCCCCGGAACCCGCGGCACGGGCGATCCGGGTCGCCGGACGCGAACGCAGGTAGTACGTGGTCTTGATGCCCTTCTTCCAGGCGTGCGCGTACATCGAGGACAGCTTCCCGATGGTCGGCGTCTCCATGAAGAGGTTGAGCGACTGCGACTGGTCGAGGAACGCGGTCCGCTCGGCGGCCATGTCGATCAGGCCGCGCTGCGGAAGCTCCCAGGCCGTGCGGTACAGCTCGCGTACGTCCTCGGGGATCCAGTGGAAGCCGGCCACCGAGCCGTTCGCCTCGCGCAGCGCCTCACGGGTGCGCTCGTCCCATACGCCGAGCTGCTTCAGGTCGTTGACCAGGTAGCCGTTGACCTGGAGGAACTCCCCGCTCAGCGTCTCGCGCTTGAACAGGTTGGAGACCTGCGGCTCGATGCACTCGTAGACACCGGCGATCGAGGCGATCGTCGCGGTCGGGGCGATCGCGAGCAGCAGCGAGTTGCGCATCCCGGTCCTCGCGATCCGCGCGCGCAGCGCCTCCCAGCGCTCCGGCCAGGTCCGCTCGACGTCGTAGTGGTCGGGGTGCAGCACCCCGCGCGCCGTGCGGGTCCTCTCCCACGCGGGCAGCGGTCCGTGCTTCTCGGCGAGGTCGGCGGAGGCCTCGTAGGCCGCGAGCATGATCCGCTCGGCGATCCGGGTCGACAGCGCCTTCGCCTGCGGGGAGCCGAAGGGCAGCCGCAGCTTGAAGAACACGTCCTGAAGACCCATCGCGCCCAGACCCACCGGACGCCAGCGGGAGTTGGAGGTGGCGGCCTCGTCGGTCGGGTAGAAGTTGACGTCCACGACCCGGTCGAGGAAGGTCACGGCGGTGCGGACCGTCTCGTCCAGCCGCTCCCAGTCGATGTCGCCGTCCGCGACGAAGGCGCCCAGGTTCACCGAACCCAGGTTGCACACGGCCGTCTCGCCGTCGTCGGTGACCTCGATGATCTCCGTGCACAGGTTCGAGGAGTGCACGGTGTTACCGGGCTCGGCGGTCTGGTTCGCGGTGCGGTTGGAGTGGTCCTTGAAGGTGATCCAGCCCTGGCCGGTCTGCGCGAGGGTGCGCATCATGCGCCCGTACAGTTCGCGGGCCGGCAGCGTCCTGCGCGCCAGACCGGCCGCCTCCGCCCCGCGGTACGCGGTCTCGAACTCCTCGCCCCACAGGTCCGTCAGCTCGGGGACGTCGGCCGGGGAGAACAGCGACCACTCGGCGTCCTCGGCGACCCGGCGCATGAACTCGTCCGGGATCCAGTGCGCGAGGTTGAGGTGGTGGGTGCGGCGCTGGTCCTCACCCGTGTTGTCGCGCAGCTCCAGGAACTCCTCGATGTCGGAGTGCCAGGTCTCCAGGTAGACCGCGGCGGCGCCCTTGCGCCGGCCGCCCTGGTTGACCGCCGCGACCGAGGAGTCCAGCGTCTTCAGGAACGGCACGATGCCGTTCGAGTGCCCGTTGGTGCCCCGGATCAGCGAACCGCGGCTGCGGATACGGGAGTACGCGATGCCGATGCCGCCCGCGTGCTTGGACAGCCGGGCCACCTGGAGGTAGCGCTCGTAGATCGAGTCCAGCTCGTCCTTCGGCGAGTCCAGCAGGTAGCACGAGGACATCTGCGGGTGCTGCGTACCGGAGTTGAAGAGCGTGGGGGAGGAGGGCAGGTAGTCGAGGCGGCTCATCAGGCGGTACAGCGAGGCCACCTCGTCCACGGCCGCCGCCGACTCGTCCGCCGCCAGGCCCGAGGCCACTCGCAGCATGAAGAACTGCGGGGTCTCGATCACCTTGCGGGTCAGGGGGTGGCGCAGCAGGTAGCGGCTGTAGAGGGTGCGCAGCCCGAAGTAGCCGAAGCGGTCGTCGCCCTCCAGGTCGATCAGCGCGTTCAGCCGCTCGGCGTGCAGCTCGGTGAACCGCGCCGTGCTGTCACCGATCAGGCCCTCGCGGTGGCCGACGGCGACCGACTCGGCGTAGGTGTACGAGCCCTGGCTCCGGGCCTCCTCGGTGATGCCGAGGGTCAGCAGCCGGGCGGCGAGCCGCGAGTAGGCGGGGTCCTCCGAGATGAGACCGGCGGCGGCCTCGGTCGCCAGTTCGCGCAGCTCCGCCTCGTCGGCGTGGGCGCTGCGGCCGCGCAGGGCGGCGGCGGCGACCCGGCCGGGGTCGGTGTCGGGGAGATCGGCGGTGAGATTCGTCAGGGTCCGCAACAAGGCGGTTCCCGGAAGATCCTGCTCGGCCGTGACCGCTGAAGCGGGATCTGCTGGCGCGATGGTCACTGTGTGGCTCTCCCTCGCTCGGCTGTGGACCGGCGGGGGGCAGCGGGGAGCGGCGCACGGGCCCGGGCAGGGCGGGGCGACACATCCACCGGCCCACTCCGCGAGGCCCGGACGTCTGGGCGCCAGGGCCGGTCGGCCCTTGGCGCGCTGTCGGCAGGTCCTCGGACTCGGGCGTGCAAAAGGCGCACCACACACCGTTGCGGGACAGTTCCGGATTCGCACCGGATTTCCCTGCGGCGACAGCGAGACTGAGCATACATGTGGGGTGGGTGGGCTGAGAGAGACCCCAGATGTTGTGTCGGGAGGCGTGAAGGTCACGTACCGGCCAAGCGTTGTGGAGTGCCGACAAGGGGGCGTTCCCCGGCCCGCGCAGCGGCCCGACCCGAGGTGCCCGCGCGGTGTGCGGGCTCCACAAGCGGCCCCCGCCGGGGCCCCCGAAAACTGATTCCGCCGGGACGGCCCGTCCCGGCCCGGCGGCCTGAGCGAACGCCGGACGGGCCCGGAGGAGGAACCGTTCGCTCCTCTTCCGGGCCCGTCCGGCCGGGGGTCGGTGACCTGTCGCGGTTCGTTGCGCCGGGACCGGTGACCTGTTCCGGTTCGTTGCGCCGGGGGTCAGTGGCCGGCCGGCGCTCCCGCCGTCGCGGGCGGCAGTTCCTCCTGCACGCCCGGGTCGCCCGCGTCCACGACGTAGTCCGAGGGAACCGTCTCGTCGATGCCGTCCGGGGCCTTCAGGGCCCGCAGGACGACCGTGAGGACCAGCGTGACGACCAGGTTCAGCACGATGGCCGTCACGCCGATGTAGCCGATCTGGCCGAGCCCGGGAATCTCCTTCGAGGAGCCCCCGAAGTGGTCCTGGGTGGGGCTGGCCACGGTCCAGGCCGCCCACGTCCCGTACGCCATGCCGACCGCCCAGCCCGCGAGCAGCGCCCAGCGGTGGAACCAGCGGGTGAACAGGCCGCCCACGAGCGCGGGCAGGGTCTGGAGGATCCAGATGCCGCCCAGCAGCTGGAAGTTGATCGCCACCGTCTTGTCCATGCCGAGGACGAAGATCAGCGCGCCCACCTTCACCAGCAGCGAGACCAGCTTGGAGACCTTGGCCTCCTGGGCCGGGGTCGCGTCCGGCTTCAGGAAGTCCTTGTAGATGTTGCGGGTGAACAGGTTCGCGGCCGCGATCGACATGATGGCCGCGGGCACCAGCGCCCCGATCCCGATGGCCGCGAAGGCGACGCCGGTGAACCAGTCCGGGAACATGTTCTCGAACAACTGCGGGATCGCGAGCTGGCCGTTGTCGACCTTCACGCCCGCCGCGATCGCCATGAAGCCCAGCAGGGCGAGCAGCCCCAGCATGAGCGAGTACAGCGGCAGGATCGTCGTGTTGCGCCGGATCACGTTCCGCTTGCTGCTGGAGAGCGTCGCGGTGATCGAGTGCGGGTACATGAACAGCGCGAGCGCCGAGCCGAGCGCCAGGGTCGCGTACCCCCACTGCCCGTTCACCCCCGGGAAGAGCGCGCCCTTGGGCTGCCCGGTCGCCGGGTTCTTCTGCGAGAGCGCGTCGCCGGCCTTCGCGAAGATGTCGTCGAAACCGCCGAGTTTGATCGGGATGTAGATGATCGCGACCGTGATCACGAGGTAGATCAGCCCGTCCTTGACGAAGGCGATCAGCGCGGGCGCCCGCAGCCCCGAGGAGTACGTGTACGCCGCGAGAACGGCGAAAGCGATCAAAAGTGGCAGGTCCTTGACAAACCAGTTGGTGTCCGCGCCGCCACCCACGCCCATGACGTCCAGGACCGCCTGTATCCCGACGAGTTGCAGGGCGATGTACGGCATCGTGGCGAGGATGCCGGTCAGCGCCACGGCGAGCGAGAGACTCTTCGAGCCGAAGCGCCCGCGCACGAAGTCGGAGGTGGTGACGTAGCCGTGGCGGTGCGAGACCGACCACAGCCGCGGCAGGAAGGTGAAGATCAGCGGGTAGACCAGGATGGTGTACGGCACGGCGTAGAAGCCGGCCGCCCCGCCCGCGTAGATCGCCGCGGGCACCGCGACGAAGGTGTACGCGGTGTAGAGGTCGCCGCCCAGCAGGAACCAGGTCACCCAGGTCCCGAAGGACCGCCCGCCCAGGCCCCATTCGTCGAGGCTCTCGGTGGAGGCCCGCCGCCAGCGCGCCGCCATGAACCCCATGACCGTGACCACGAGGAAGAAGAGGATGAAGATCGTCAGAGCGACCCCGTTGACGCCGTCCTTCATCGGGGCTCACCTCCGCGAGCGGCACGCCGGGTGCGCTGGTCGTACTGCCAGAGTTTGTAGGCCAGCAGGGTCAGCGCGCTGGAGATGAACACCCAGAGCATCTGGTACCAGTAGAAGAAGGGGATGCCGATGAAGGCCGGGTCGATCCTCGCGTACGAACCCACCCACAGCATCGCCACGAACGGTGCGACCAGGCACAGGCCGACCACGACTCTCAGCGGGGTCACGACGGGCTGCTGCGCGCCACCTCCCTCCGGGCTCGGCCTTGTCTCCACATCCTGCGCCATGTCCTGCTCCGTCCCCTCCGTTGCCCGCGCGCACTCCGCTGTGCGACGGGTCGCGCGCGTCGATCAGTGCGCGACGGGCGAAATCTAGGCGACGTAAAGGCGTTGTGAAACCCCCGTACCGCATAACGGACGCCCGCGGTGACGGGAGAGGAGGGGGAGTGGTGGCGAGGGGGACCGTCCGGACCTCGGTCCGGGCGCCTGAAGGGTGTCCGGCCTGCGGCCGTTCTCAGTCCGGTCGCTTGAGCCGGGCGACGAACTTGTAGCGGTCGCCCCGGTACACCGAGCGCACCCACTCCACCGGTTCGCCGCGTCCGTCCACCGAGTGGCGCGAGAGCAGGAGCATCGGCAGCCCGACGTCGGTGCCCAGCAGCCCGGCCTCGCGCGGGGTGGCGAGCGAGGTCTCGATGGTCTCCTCGGCCTCGGCCAGCCGCACGTCGTACACCTCGGCGAGGGCGGTGTAGAGCGAGGTGTACTTGACGAGCGAACGGCGCAGCGCCGGGAAGCGTTTGGCCGACAGGTGGGTGGTCTCGATCGCCATCGGCTCGCCGCTCGCCAGCCGCAGCCGCTCGATGCGCAGGATGCGCCCGCCGCTCGTGATGTCCAGCAGCCCGGCCAGGGTGTCGTCGGCCGTGACGTAGCCGATGTCGAGCAACTGCGAGGTGGGTTCGAGTCCTTGGGCCCGCATGTCCTCGGTGTACGAGGTGAGCTGGAGGGCCTGCGAGACCTTCGGCTTGGCGACGAAGGTGCCCTTGCCCTGGATGCGCTCCAGCCGCCCCTCGACGACGAGTTCCTGAAGCGCCTGACGGACCGTCGTGCGCGAGGTGTCGAACTCGGCGGCCAGGGTGCGCTCGGGCGGGACCGGGGTGCCGGGCGGCAGGGTCCGCGTCATCTCCTGCAAGTGCCGTTTGAGATGGTAGTACTTGGGGACGCGTGCGGTCCTCGTCGCGGTCGTCGGCTCAGCCGCGCCCGGGAAACCCGCCCTCGCTCCGGTCCTGCCCCCGTCGGTGCCCATCGTCTGCCTCTCCGGCCGCTGTGTACTGCCGCTCACAAGTCTCGCCCGCCGCCGCCCCATCGTGGCACGATCCTGGTCAACCGCGTCCGCCGAGGGCGACCGAGATCGTTTTCCCGGTCCCGGGGTGACGGCCCGGGACCGGGGTGCCGGGACCGGGTCCCGGGCCGTTCCCGCCGAGGGTGCGCGGGGTGGTCCGTCCGGGCAAGGTGTCGGTCCCATAACAGAGGCGACAGCCCCTCTTATACACCCTTGACACCCCTAAAGGTCTAGGCCAAGCTCCCCGTACTGGTCTACACCATTAATGACCAGGTCCCAGTCCCGCGAGCCGTACATGTCGTATGCCGTCGCAGTGGGTGGGGGGTTGAAGGCATCCCTGAGGAGGGTGGCGTGAAGCGCAAGCTCATCGCGGCGATAGGCGTCGCGGGCATCTTGGTCTCGGTCGCGGCGTGCGGCAGCGACGACGGCGGGGACGGGGACAGCGGCAAGAAGGCCGGGGCCGAGGGCTACAAGGGTCAGACGCTGACCGTGTGGGCCATGGACGGCTCCTCGCCCGAGGGCTGGCAGAAGGACCTCACGGCCGCCTTCGAGAAGAAGACGAAGGCGAAGCTCAAGTTCGAGGTCCAGCAGTGGAACGGTATTCAGCAGAAGCTGACCACCGCCCTGTCGGAGGACAACCCGCCGGACGTCTTCGAGATCGGCAACACCCAGACCGCGTCCTACGCCCAGAGCGGCGGCCTCGCCGACCTGAGCGACCTCAAGTCCTCGGTCGGCTCCGACTGGACCGAGTCGCTCAACAAGTCGGCCGTGGTGGACGGTAAGCAGTACGCCGCCCCGTGGTACGTCGCCAACCGCGTCGTCCTCTACAACAAGAAGGTCTGGAAGGACGCCGGCCTCACGGACACGCCCAAGACGCGGGACGAGTTCTACAAGGACCTCCAGCAGATCGACAAGAAGACCGACGCCGAGCCGATCTACCTGCCCGGCCAGAACTGGTACCACTTCGTCGGCCTGACGGTCGGCGAGGGCGCCGAACTGGTCAAGAAGGACGGCGACAAGTACGTCTCCAACCTGGCCGACCCCAAGGTCGCCGCCGCCATGGAGACCTACAAGAAGTTCCAGGCCCTCTCCAAGGCCCCCAAGGACAAGGACGAGGCCACCCCGCAGCAGGGCGAGGTCTTCGCCAAGGGCAAGACCGGCGCCTTCATCGGCATGGGCTGGGAGGCCGGTATCGCCATCAAGGCGAACCCGGCCATCGAGAAGGAGATCGGCTACTTCACGATCCCCGGCGCCACCGCCGACAAGCCCGAGGGCGTCTTCCTCGGCGGCTCCAACCTGGCCGTGGCCGAGGGCAGCAAGAAGAAGGACCTCGCCAAGGAGTTCCTGAAGCTCGCGCTCTCCGACAAGTTCGAGGGACAGCTCGCCAAGGAAGGCGGCGTCATCCCGAACAAGACCTCGCTGGAGTCCAGCCTCAAGGGCAACCCGGCCGCCGAGGCCGCCGCCCCGGCCGCCGCGGGCGGTGGCACCACGCCGCTGATCCCGGAGTGGGCCCCGGTCGAGAACGCGCCGAACCCGATCAAGACCTACATGACCGCCGTGCTCAAGGGGAAGTCCCCGGCCGCCGCGGCCAAGCAGGTCGAGGGCGAGTTCAACAAGCGCCTGTCGCAGGCGCAGTAACAAGGCCTCAAGGCCGGGGGCGGGGAGGATCCGGTCCGGTGTCCGGCGCGGTGAGCATCGCGCCGGACACCGGACCGGGCGCGTGGCCCGCGCCGCTCCCCGCCCCCGGCGCACCCATGTGTGGGGCCAGTGCCTCACCAGGCCCAGACCAGGCCCAGAAAAGAGATGGCGAGCATGACCGTGCAGACCCAACAGCCGGCGCCCGGTCCGGCGCAGGTCGTCAAGGACTCCGGGGCGGGACCGGGGAGGACGGGCGCCTCCGCTCTGCGGCGCCGTCAGGGGATCACCCCCTATCTGCTGCTGCTTCCGGCAGTGCTGGTGACCGTGGTCTTCCTCGGCTGGCCGGTCGTCAAGAACGTGACGCTGTCGTTCCAGAACCTCAACATGCGGCAGTTCATCCAGCGCCTCACCGAGTGGAACGGCGTCGACAACTACAAGGAGGCCCTCGGCAACGAGGACTTCTGGCGCGTCACCCTGCGCTCCCTGCTGTTCACCGCGACCAACGTCGTGCTGATCATGGTCCTGGGCGCGCTGGTCGGTCTCCTGCTGGCCCGCCTCGGCCGCCGGATGCGCACCCTGCTGATGGTCGGGCTGGTCCTCGCCTGGGCCATGCCGGTGATCGCCGCGACCACCGTCTACCAGTGGCTGTTCGCGCAGCGCTTCGGCGTCGTGAACTACGTCCTGGACAAGATCGGCTTCCACTCGATGGCCGACTACAGCTGGACGGGGGGCCAGATGTCGACCTTCTTCGTCGTCGTCGTCCTCATCGTCTGGCAGTCGATCCCCTTCGTGGCGATCAACCTGTACGCCGCGACCACGACCATCCCCAAGGAGCTGTACGAGGCCGCCTCCCTCGACGGCGCCGGGGTCTGGAAGTCCTTCAGGAACGTCACCTTCCCGTTCCTCAAGCCCTTCCTGCTCGCCACGACCTTCCTCGAAGTCATCTGGGTCTTCAAGGCCTTCGCGCAGGTCTTCGCCTTCAACGAGGGCGGACCCGACCGGCTCACCGAGATCCTTCCCGTCTACGCCTACATCGAGGGCGTCGGCAACCAGCACTTCGGGATGGGCGCCGCGATCTCGGTGCTCACCATCCTGATCCTGCTGGGCATCACCTCGTACTACCTCCGGATCGTTCTGAAGCAAGGGGAGGACGAACTGTGAAGCGCTCACTGTTCGGCCGCATCTGGCCCAACGTCGTCGCCGTCCTCCTGTTCCTCGGCTTCGTCTTCCCCGTCTACTGGATGTTCTCGACGGCCTTCAAGCCGACCGGCGACATCATCAGCGAGTCGCCCGTCTGGTTCCCGACCGACGCCACCCTGGAGCACTTCAGGACCGCGCTCGGGGCGGACCACTTCTGGCGGCTGGTCGGCAACTCGCTGACCGTCACCGTCCTCGCCGTCGTCTTCTCGCTGATCCTCGCGCTCTCCGCCTCCTTCGCCCTGTCCCGGATGCGGTTCAGGGGCCGGCGCGGATTCGTGATCGGCTTCATGGTCGCCCAGATGGCGCCCTGGGAAGTCATGGTCATCGCCATCTACATGCTGGTGCGCGACGCGGACCTGCTCAACAGCCTCGTCCCGCTGACCCTGTTCTACCTGGTCATGATCCTGCCCTTCACGCTGCTGACGCTGCGCGGCTTCGTCGGTGCGATACCGGCCGAGCTGGAGGAGTCGGCCATGGTGGACGGCTGCACGCGGCCCCAGGCCTTCCGCAAGATCATCCTGCCGCTGCTGGCCCCCGGGCTCATGTCCACCTCCATGTTCGGCTTCATCACCGCCTGGAACGAGTTCCCGCTGGTCCTGGTCCTCAACAAGGACGCCGAGGCGCAGACCCTCCCGCTGTGGCTGTCCCAGTTCCAGACCAACTTCGGGGACGACTGGGGGGCCACCATGGCGGCCTCCTCGCTGTTCGCCGTGCCGATCCTGGTCCTCTTCGTCTTCCTCCAGCGCCGGGCCGTCTCCGGTCTCACCGACGGCGCCGTGAAGGGATAACGCCCCATGACCACACTCACCAGCCCCGCGGACACCCTGACCCGCGACGCCCTCACCGTGCTCCAGCCCGGGTTCACCGGGACGACCGCGCCCGACTGGCTGCTGCGCAGGATCGGCCAGGGGCTCGCCTCCGTCGGCCTGTTCGGCCGCAACATCGCCGGGCCCGAGCAGCTCGCCGCGCTCACCGCCCAGCTGCGCGCCGAGCGCGAGGACATCCTCGTCGCGATCGACGAGGAGGGCGGCGACGTCACCCGCCTGGAGGTCGCCGAGGGCTCCTCCTTCCCCGGCAACCACGCCCTGGGCGCGGTCGACGACCCCGAGCTGACTTACGCGGTCGCCCGCGAACTGGGCCGCCGGCTCGCCGAGTGCGGGGTCAACTTCAACTGGGCGCCCTCCGGGGACGTCAACTCCGACCCGGGCAACCCGGTGATCGGGGTGCGCTCCTTCGGCGCCGACCCCGCGCTGGTCTCCCGGCACACCGCCGCGTACGTCGAGGGGCTCCAGTCCGCGGGCGTCGCCGCCTGCACGAAGCACTTCCCCGGGCACGGCGACACCAACGTCGACTCGCACCTCGCGCTGCCCGCGATCGGCGCCCCCGCCGAACTGCTGCGCTCCCGTGAACTCGCCCCGTTCCTCGCGGCGATCGGGGCCGGCAGCCGCGCCCTGATGAGCGCCCACATCCTGGTGCCCGCCCTCGACCCGGAGCTGCCCGCGACCCTCAGCCGCCGCATCCTCACCGGGCTGCTGCGCGAGGAGCTGGGCTACACCGGGCTCATCGTGACCGACGGCATGGAGATGCAGGCCATCGCCTCGACGTACGGCATCGAGCGCGGCAGCGTCCTCGCCGTCGCGGCCGGGGCCGACGCGATCTGCGTGGGCGGCGGACTCGCCGACGAGGCGACCGTGCTGTCCCTGCGCGACGCGCTCGTCGCGGCCGTACGCGGCGGGGAACTGTCCGAGGAGCGCCTGGCCGAGGCCGCCGAGCGGGTGCGCGAACTCGCCCGCTGGACGAGCGCCGCGGCCCGCCCCGAGCAGGCCCCGGCCCCGGAGATCGGCCTCGCGGCGGCCCGCCGCGCGGTGACCGTCACCCCCGCCGAGGGCTTCGCCCCGCTCACCGGGACCCCGTACACGGCCGTCTTCACCCCGGTCGCCAACATCGCGGTCGGCGACGAGACCCCGTGGGGCGTGGCCGCCGAACTGGAGCGGCTGCTGCCGGGCAGCGCGAGCGACACGTACGGAGCGGACGGCGCGAGCGACGGACGGGCGCTCGCCGCCCGGGTGCTCGCGGCGGCGGGGCAGCGGCGCGTGGTCGCCGTCGTCCGCGACGCCCACCGGCACGCGTGGATGGCCGAGGCGCTGACCGCCCTGCTCGCCGCCCGCCCGGACACCGTCGTCGTCGAGATGGGGGTACCGCAGTCGGCCCCGGCCGGCGCCCCGTACCTCGCGACGCACGGTGCGGCCCGGGTGTGCGGGATCGCCGCGGCCGAGGTGCTCACCGGCGTACGCGGCTGAGCGCGGCCGGCCCGCGGGCCCGGGTATGACGAAGCGCGGGTGCCGGGTTCCTCACGGGGGGAGGAATCCGGCACCCGCGCTTTCGCACGCCGGGGAGGGGCGGCGCGGGCAGCCCGGGGGAGGGCGGCCTACAGACCCTGCCAGTCCGGCTTCGCCGCCCAGGTCGCGCGGAAGTAGTCGGCGAGCTTGAGCTTGGAGGCCGCCGCCTCGTCCACGACGACCGTCGCGTGCGGGTGCAGCTGGAGCGCGGAGGCCGGGACCACGGCGGCCACCGGGCCCTCCACGGTCTGCGCCACCGCCTCGGCCTTGCCCTCGCCGGTGGCCAGCAGCACGAGGTGCCGCGCCTCCAGGATGGTGCCGATGCCCTGCGTGATGACGTGGTGCGGGACCTGCTCGATGTCGCCGCCGAAGAAGCGCGCGTTGTCCACCCGGGTCTGCTCGGTGAGCGTCTTGATCCGGGTGCGCGAGGCCAGCGAGGAGCACGGCTCGTTGAAGCCGATGTGCCCGTCGGTGCCGATGCCGAGGATCTGGAGGTCGACACCGCCCGCGTCCCTGAGCGCCTGGTCGTAGGCGAGGCAGGCCGCCCGCACGTCCTCGGCAGAGCCGTCCGGTCCCAGGAAGGCGGCCGGGTCCAGGCCCAGCGGTTCCACGACCTCGCGCAGCACCGTGGAGCGGTACGACTCGGGGTGCCCGGCCGGCAGGCCCACGTACTCGTCGAGCTGGCACACCCGGGCGCGCGAGACGTCCGCCGCGCCCGCACCCACGAGACCGGTCAGGGCCTGGTAGACGGGCAGCGGGGTGGAGCCGGTGGCCACGCCGAGAAGCGCCTCGGGCTTGGCGCGCAGCAGCTTCGCGATCGCGTCCGCGACGAGCGCGCCGCCCGCTGCGGCGTCCGGGACTATGACAACTTCCACGCTGAGCCTGCCGATCAGAGAAGTGACATGTGGTATAGACCAATTTAGCAGAGAGTGGCCTCCGTGCCGAGGGCCTTTTCGGGAGGCGGGACGGCGAGAGCCCTGCGCCCGCTCACGGTCCTCGCGCCCCCTCCCTCCTCTTCCAGGTAAGCGCCGCCTCGGCCGGAGGGCCAGTGCACCCGGCCGGCGGCTCCACGCGCCCCCGGGGCCCCGTCACACCGAGCCCCCCGTCACGTCGATCCACGCGCCCGTGACCCACCGGCTGTCGTCCGAGGCGAGGAAGGCCACGACGTCGCCGACGTCGGCCGGCTCGCCCACCCGGCCGAGGGCGGACAGTCCGGCGGCCTCGGCCTGTGCCTCGGGGGAACTCAGGATCGGGGCGGTGTTGTCGGTCGCGATGATCCCCGGGGCCACCGCGTTGACCGTGATCCCGCGCGGGCCGACCGTGCGCGACAGATCCCGCGTGAAGACCTCCAGCGCGGCCTTCGTCATCGAGTACGCGACCAGGTCCGGCATCACGGCCGAGTGGGTCAGCCCGGTCGAGACGTTGACGATTCGGCCGCCCTCGCGCATCCGGTCGAGGCCCAGGCGGGTCACGAAGAACGGCGCCCGCGTGTTCACCGCGAACAGCTTGTCGTAGTCCGCCTCGTCGATCTGCGCGTACGGCCCCGAGGTCCCGATGCCCGCGTTGTTGACCAGGACGTCCAGCTCCCCGGCCTCCCGGTCGAAGTTCTCCCACAGGCGCCGCGCGTCGCCGGGCACGCCCAGCTCCGCGTGCACGGGGAACGCGGAGCCGCCCGCCGCCTCGATCGCCGCGACCGTCTCCTTCGCCGAGGTCTCGTCGTGCCCGTAGTGCACCCCGACCCGGGCCCCCTCCCTGCCCAGCCGCTCGGCGATGCCCCGGCCGATGCCCCGGCCGCCCCCGGTGACCAACGCGGTCCTGCCCGCGAGCCTGCCCGTCCCCACGCCCATGACGGCGCCCCTCTCTGTCCGCGGACGCACGGGTCCCCCCATGCCTCCGGTCTCTTTCTATAGCGGTCGCTATAGAAAGAGACCGTAGCCGGGCCGGGCCGATTTATCTAGCGGTCGCTATAGAATCCAGTCATGGCCACCACCCAGCGCGGACGCCCTCGCGCCTTCGACCGCGAACAGGCCCTCGAACGCGCCCTGCGCATCTTCTGGGAACACGGCTACGAGGCCACCTCGGTCGCCGGGCTCACCCGCGCCATGGGCATCAGCCCGCCCAGCCTCTACGCCGCCTTCGGCGACAAGCGCGGGCTGTTCGAGGAGGTCCTCGACGTCTACGGCGCGACCTACGGCGCCTTCGCCGGCCGCGCGCTGGCCGAGGAGCCCACCGGCCGCGCCGCCGTCGAGCGGCTGCTGCGGGAGGCCGCCGCCGAGTACGGGGTCGCCGGCCGTCCGCGCGGCTGCCTCGTCATCACGGCGGCGATCAACTGCACGAGCCCCGAGGTCGAGGAGGACCTGCGCCGGCGCCGCAACGCGACGATCGCCCTCATCGAGGGCCGGGTGCGGGAGGACGCCGACGCGGGACGCCTCGCGCCCGGGACCGACCCCACCGCCCTCGCCCATTACGTCGGGGCCGTCGTCCAGGGGCTGTCCCAGCAGGCCAGGGACGGGGCGAGCCGGACCGTGCTGGAGGGGATCGCCGCCCTCGCCACCGCCGCGTGGCCGGGGGCACCCGCCGACGTCTGAGCCCACGCTCCCCGTCGCTCCCCCCACCCGCCCCGCCCCGGTGCCGTCCGGCCCTTCCCAGCGGCAGCCGGGTGCGGGAGAGTGGTGCCACGGCCCCGTGCGCCGCCCCGTCGGGAGACCGGCGCGCCCGTGCGGCGGCTCGTCCGGCCCCGCAACCGGCCGCGCTCCCGGACGTCCGCACCATGGACACGGAGGCCATGGACATCGAGAATGGTCTAGTCCAGAATGAGAACGAAGCTTCCGCCTCCCCCGCACAGGGAGGCGGACCGGAGGACCTGGCGCTCTCTGCCCTGACCGCGCCGGGCCCTCCACACCGGCCACCGGGCACCGCACACCCGGCGGCCTTCGGCCCCCGGCTCCCGCACGAGTCAGGGGAAGCGACTCCGGGCCGCGGCGCCGGACGGGCCGAGGGTCCCGTCCCGGCGCCGCGGCCCGCGGGCTTCGCGGCCCCCCGCGCACCATCGGGACGCGAGACCGCGCCCCCGCGCAGCGTGTCCCGTACTCCCGTTCGGTCCGGGTACGCTCCCAGAGTGCCCTCCATGAACGACCTCGTACGCCAGCACACGGCCCTCAGCGACTCCGATCTCGAATGGCTGCACCTGCTGGTCTCGGAGTGGCAGTTGCTCTCCGACCTCTCCTTCGCCGACCTCGTGCTCTGGGTCCCCACCCGGGACGGGACGCGGTACGTCTCGGTCGCCCAGATGCGGCCCAACACGGGCCCCACCTCCTACCAGGACGACATGGTCGGCCACCTCGTGCCGCGCGGTAGGCGCCCCATGCTGGACGCCGCGCTCGACGAGGGCCGGATCGTGCGCGAGGGCGACCCCGAGTGGCGCGAGGAGGTCCCGGTCCGGGTCGAGTCCATCCCGGTGCGCCGCGAAGGGCGCGTGCTCGGCGTGATCGGGCGCAACACCAACCTGCTCACGGTGCGCACTCCGAGCCGGCTGGAGCTGAGCTACCTCCAGAGCGCCTCGGACCTCGCGCAGATGATCGCGGCCGGCTCCTTCCCCTTCCCGGACCAGCAGGTCGACATGGACGCCTCACCGCGCGTGGGCGACGGACTGATCCGCCTCGACGCCGACGGAGTCGTCCAGTACGCCTCGCCGAACGCCCTGTCGGCCTACCACCGCCTCGGCCTCGCCGCCGACCTCGTAGGGCTGCACCTCGGCAGGGCCACCGCCGAACTCGCCCCCTCCAAGGGCCCGGTGGACGAGGCACTGGTCAAACTCGCGAGCGGCTGGGCCCCCAGGGAGACCGAGGTCGAGGGCGGCGACGGCGTCATCCAGTTGCGCGCCATCCCGCTCAAACCCAAGGGCGTACGCATCGGTTCACTGGTCCTGCTGCGCGACGTGACGGAACTGCGCCGCCGCGAACGGGAACTGATGACCAAGGACGCGACCATCCGGGAGATCCACCACCGGGTGAAGAACAACCTCCAGACCGTCGCCGCCCTGCTGCGCCTCCAGGCCCGCCGCATCGACTCCGATCGGGGCCGCGCCGGGCTGGAGGAGGCGGTGCGCCGGGTCGGCTCCATCGCGATCGTGCACGAGACGCTGTCCCAGAACCTGGACGAGCGCGTGGAGTTCGACGAGATCGCCGACCGGGTCCTGACGATGGTCGCCGAGATCTCCCCGGGCGCCGTCAGGACCCGGCGCACCGGACGCTTCGGGATACTGGCCGCCGAGGTCGCGACCCCGCTGTCGATGGTGCTCACCGAGGTCATCCAGAACGCCCTGGAGCACGGCTTCGGCCCCGGGGACACCGGCGGCGTCGAGGTCTCCGCCGTACGCGGCGGCGGCAGCAGGGAGAGCAGGCTGCTCATCACCGTGCAGGACGACGGGGTGGGGCTGCCCGAGGGCTTCGACCCGCACCGCTCCGGCAACCTGGGCCTCCAGATCGTCCGCACCCTGGTCGAGGGCGAACTCGGCGGCGGCTTCGACATGCAGCCCGCCCCGGGAGGCGGCACCCGCGTCGTGCTCGACATCCCGGTGGACCAGGACAAATAAGCGAAGGGGGAGGGGCGTCGCGCTCCTCCCCCTCGCGGGCAGCAGAAAGGCCCGGACCGGTCGTCAGTGACCGGTCCGGGCCTTACTGTTCACATCGTCTTATGGGTACCGCTGTCGCGATGCTCGGGGAACATCGACGGGTACTGCGCGCTGCGGCTCGGGGGCGGGTAGTGCGTACACGCTGTACGCGCCGCCAAGCTCAGGCTCGTCGGGGCACTCAGGCGGTCGCGTTGCGCGCCCGGTTGCGAGCGGCGCGGCGCTTCATTGCGCGGCGCTCGTCCTCGCTGAGGCCACCCCAGACGCCGGAGTCCTGGCCGGACTCAAGCGCCCACTGCAGGCACTGCTCGATTACCGGGCAGCGACGGCAGACGGCCTTGGCTTCCTCGATCTGCAGCAGGGCAGGACCGGTGTTGCCGATGGGGAAGAAGAGCTCGGGGTCTTCCTCGCGGCAAACGGCGTTGTGACGCCAGTCCATGGCTGCTACCTCTCCTTGGTATTACATGCACGTTGCTTGTGAATGTGAACGCTTTCACGAATCCCCCCGCAAGAGAAGGGCCGACGAACCAGTTGCCTGGTGTGGTCCTGAAGGTGAGGAGGGGTTCTGGCTCTCCGTGGGGGCCACTGTGTGGGCCGTCCCGATCGCCATGTAGAGATTCGCAAACCTCGGCGCGGGATACAACCCCTTCCGGAAAGTTTTTTTTGATTCCTCGGTGTCGACTAGGTCACAGCCGTACTTCTATGGGGTGGATCGTGCTCTAAACGTTCGAGTGAAAGGACTTTCGCCGCTTCCACTCACACAATCACACGCAGTGCACGGTGTACGCCTGTGAACGTCACGCTCGTACGGAGTCCCAGATGGTCACCGTCCATCTGGAAGGGCAGGGGAACCTTCGAATGCAAGGTGAAGTCCGTGAGGTCGTGGAGCGATACCGCATGCCTACCGTGTGGCCCGCGATCGGGACTTGATGCCAGCAACTGGGTCCCGTATTTCGCGACCGCCGCCGTGGACAGCCGGCTCAGCCCCAGCACGTCGAGGCCCGTGTCGAAGGAGGCGTCCGGGGAGGCGTAGAGCGGTCTGTTGCCCAGGTAGGTCCACGGAGAGGTGTTGCAGATTATCGACAGCACGAGGTCCGTCACCGGGTCCTCGCCCGCCCGCTCCAGCGTGATCCGGCCGCTGCGACGGTGCGGTTCGTCCACGAACTGGCGCAGCAACTGGCGTACGTACAGTGCGTGCGTCGAGCGTTTCCCGCGCTCCCGCTTCTGTTCGACCCGGCCCACGACGCCCGCGTCGAAACCGAGCCCCGCGTTGAAGGTGAACCAGCGGGGCGGCACCGCCTCGTCCTCACTGCCCGGCGTTCCCGAGGCCAGCCCCAGGCCCACCGTGCGCTCACTGCGCTCGTGCAGCGCGTGCAGGATCGCCCCGGTGGCCTCGACCGCGTCGTTGGGCAGGCCCAGGGCCCGCGCGAAGACGTTGGTGGAACCACCGGGCACCACCGCGAGCCCCGGCAGGGTCGCCGGATCGGGGCCGCGGTGCAGCAGCCCGTTGACCACCTCGTTGACGGTGCCGTCGCCGCCCAGCGCCACGACCAGGTCGATGTCCTTCGCCTCGGCGGCCTGCCGCCCGAGGTCCCGGCCGTGTCCCCGGTACTCGGTCGTCACCGCCTCCAGCTTCATCTCGCTGGCCAGCGCGTGGATCAGCACGTCACGCGTGCGCGCACTGGTGGTGGTAGCCGCCGGATTGACCACGAGGAGAGCACGCATGAAAAGCAGGGTACCCAGCGGTAGCCCGCCCACGGGGCCCGAGGTGACCCGACTGACACCGAAGGGGCCCCGGGGGCACCCGACGGAGCACCGACCGGCCCCCGGGCTACCCTGCTGAGGTGAGTACTGAGCCGACCCCCACCCCCGAGGCCGGGCCGCGCCCCACGCGGCTGACCGTGGCCGCGCTGCTGTCCGCGCTGGAGGGCGCGGCGCTCCTCGCCGGCGGGATCTACATGCTGGTACGCGGACTCGCCGACAGCTCGGGGGACCGCGAGGGAGCCCTCACCGGGGGAGTGACCCTTCTCGTCCTCGCCGCCATCCCGCTGATCGCCGCCCGCGGTCTGTGGCTGCGCCGCCGCTGGAGCCGCGGCCCCGCCATGATCACGCAGATCATGGCGCTGCCGGTGGCCTGGACGCTGCTCCAGGCCGACAGCCTCATGATCCCCGGCGGCATCGTGCTCGCCGCGGCCGCGGTCGCCGGCCTCGTGTGCCTCGTCAACCGGGCCACGACCGAGGCGCTCGGCATCCGCGCCCCCAGCGACGCCGCCTGAGCCGCGGCGCCTCCCCGCCCCGCCTACTCCTCGACGAGGAGCCGGTCGCGCAGCTGCGCGAGCGTACGGGCCAGCAGCCGGGACACGTGCATCTGCGAGATCCCGACCTCCTGCGCGATCTGCGACTGGGTCATGTTCCCGAAGAAGCGCAGCAGCAGAATCCGTTTTTCACGGGGCGGCAGATCCTCCAGCAGCGGCTTGAGGGACTCGCGGTACTCGACGCCCACCAGCGCCTCGTCCTCCGCGCCCAGCGTGTCCGCCACCGCCGGGGACTCGTCGTCGGTGTCCGGGACGTCCAGCGACAGCGTGCTGTACGCGTTCGCCGACTCCAGGCCCTCCAGGACCTCCTCCTCGGAGATCGCCAGCCGCTCCGCGAGCTCGTGCACCGTCGGCGAACGCCCGTGCAGCTGCGACAGCTCCGCCGTCGCCGAGGTCAGCGACAGCCGCAGCTCCTGGAGCCGGCGCGGCACCCGCACCGCCCAGCCCTTGTCCCGGAAGTGCCGCTTGATCTCGCCGACCACGGTGGGCGTGGCGTACGTGGAGAACTCCACGCCCCGCTCCGGGTCGAAGCGGTCCACCGACTTGATCAGCCCGATCGTCGCGACCTGCGTCAGGTCGTCGAGCGGCTCCCCCCGGTTGCGGAAGCGCCGCGCCAGGTGCTCGACCAGCGGCAGGTGCATCCGCACCAGCCGGTTGCGCAGCTCCGCGTACTCGGCGGAGTCGGCCGGCAGTTCCCGCAACTCCACGAAGAGCGCCCGCGCCCCACTGCGGTCCGCCGGCTCATGCCGTCCAGGGTGCTGGTGCTCACTCATCCGTCCCGCCCGCTCCACCGCGTCCGTGGGGCCCGGAGTGCCCCTTCGCTCGTTCCCCCGTCGCCGGCGGTCGGGACCGGGCGGCTCCGCGAGCCCCGGAGCCCCGGCCTCCCGGGGCGCCTCGGCCCCGGGAGGCCGCTCCGCCGACGGATGCCGCCTGGCCTGCTGCGGCAGACCGGCCGGCGCTGCCGCCGGTCCACCCCCGCCGTCGCCGGGACGACCCCATGCGTCACGCTCTTCGTCGCGCACCGGCCCGCCCTCGTTCCTCACGCCGGACCGGGTCCGGCACCGCGTTGTTTGTAGAGGCAGATGGAGACCGTCCTGTCCTCGGCGACCGTGGACTCCACCTTGCCCGCGAGGGCCGAGAGGACCGTCCACGCGAAGGTGTCCCGCTCGGGCGCCCGGCCGTCCGTCGTCGGGGCGGACACGGTCACCTCCAGGGCGTCGTCGATGAGCCGGAAGACACAGCTCAGCACGGAGCCGGACACCGCCTGCTGGAGGAGGATCGCGCACGCCTCGTCGACCGCGATCCGCAGGTCCTCGATCTCGTCGAGGGTGAAGTCCAAACGCGCCGCGAGGCCGGCCGTCGCCGTCCGCAGCACCGACAGGTAGGCACCCGCTGCCGGCAGCCGGACTTCCACGAAGTCCTCGGTCCCGGGCTCGCCTGCGATAGGGGACACCCTCACCTCCAAGGTGGTACAAGCTCTTTCGGGCCCCGGAGGAAATCCCCCGGGACACGCGCCACGTCGTTCAGCGGTGACGCTACCGCGCACCCCCACCCGCTGTCCCGGGGACCCCCGGCCCCCGCGTCACCCGTGGTCAGGAACCGGATGCGGACAGTGGCCCGGGATCGGGACGCCTCGGCGTACCGAAGACCCGGCGCCGGGGTGACGTACCCACAGCTCAGACGATCGAACCGTCGACATAGCACCAACGCCAGCTCTCCCCCGGTTCGAAGGATCGCATCACGGCGTGTCCCGACTCCTTGAAGTGCGCCGTCGCGTGCTGGTGCGGGGAGGAGTCGCAGCAGCTCACCTGCCCGCAGACCAGGCACTTGCGCAGTTGCACGGGATGGCTGCCCACCTTCTGGCAGTCGAGGCAGGTGTCGCTCAACGGCTCCGGCTCGGGGTGCGGCAGTTCGTGCAGGTGCGGGCAGTCCTTCATGATTGCCAGACTACGACGCTTCCGGGGGAAGGGAACGGCATCCGCGATGGACGCTCTGCCACTGCTGCTGCTGATCGCGGGCAGTGCCGCCGTGGCCGGGGCCGCGCGCCGCACCCCCGTGCCCGCCCCGCTGCTCCTGGTCACCGTGGGGCTCGCCGTGTCCTACGTACCGGGACTGCACTACAGCCTGGACCCGGAGATCGTCCTCCCGCTGCTGCTGCCGCCCCTGCTGTACACGGCGGCCGCCGACAGCTCCTACCTCGACCTGCGGGCCCAGGCCCGCGCCATCGGACTGCTGTCCGTCGGCTACGTCCTGTTCGCGACGCTCGTGGTCGGCTGGGTCGCGTACCTCCTGGTGCCCGATCTGCCGCTCACCGCCGCGCTCGTCCTCGGCGCGGTCGTCGCCCCGCCCGACGCGGTCGCCGCGACCGCCGTCGCCCGTCGCGTGGGACTGCCCTCCCGCATCACGACGATCCTCCAGGGCGAGTCCCTGGTGAACGACGCGACCGCGATCACCGCCTTCAAGGTCGCCGTGGCCGCCGCGATCGGCGAGGGCGCGAGCTGGAGCGGCGCGGTCGGCGAGTTCCTGCTCGCCTCCTTCGGCGGGGTCGGCGTGGGCCTGCTCCTCATGGTCCCGCTGCACTGGCTGCGCACCCACCTGCGCGAGTCCCTGCTCCAGAACACGCTGTCCCTGCTCACCCCGTTCTTCGCGTACGCCGTCGCCGAGCAGGTGCACGCCTCCGGGGTGCTCGCCGTGGTCGTCGTCGCGCTCTACCTCGCGCACCGCTCCTGGCAGGTGGACTTCGCGACCCGGCTCCAGGAGGACGCGGTGTGGCGGATGGTCGCCTTCATCCTGGAGTCCACCGTCTTCGCCCTCATCGGCCTCCAGCTGCCCGTCGTGATGGAAGGGCTCGCGCCGTACGACAGCCCCGTCGTCGTCTGGTACGCGCTGGCCCTCTTCCTCGCGGTGGTCCTCGCCCGCTTCGTGTGGGTCTACCCCGGGACCTTCGTGCCTCGCGTCTTCTCCGCGCGCATCCGCCGCAGGGAGCCCCAGCCCACCTGGAAACAGCCCTTCGTCGTCGGCTGGGCCGGGATGCGCGGCGTCGTCTCGCTCGCCGTCGCCTTCTCGATCCCGCACGAGACGCACGACGGGACGCCCTTCCCCGGACGCAACCTGATCCTCTTCCTGACCTTCACGACCGTCATCGGCACCCTCGTCGTCCAGGGCCTCTCGCTGCCCCCGCTGATCCGGCTCCTGCACCTGCCCAGGCGCGACACCTATCGCGACACCCTGATAGAGGCACAGGCGCAGAGCGAGGCGTCCCAGGCCGCCGAGGAGCGCCTGGAGCACGCGCTCGCCACCGACCGCGACTTCCTGCCCGGCCCGCTCGCCGACCGCCTGCGCACCGTCCTGGAGCGCCGCAGGAACGCCCCGTGGGAGCGCCTGGGCGCCGTCAACCAGGAGACCGGGGAGAGCGCCGACGACACCTACCGCCGACTGGCCCGCGAGGTGATCGCGGCCGAACGCCAGGTCTTCGTCGAACTCCGCGACCGCCGCCGCATCGACGACGAGATGCTCCGGACACTGCTGCGCCGACTGGACCTGGAGGAGGCGGCGGCGATCCGGGAGGACGGGCCGGTGTAGCCGTTCAGTTCGGGGCCGCGCGAGGGGGCGTCCGGCGGATCGGGGTCGGGCAGGGCGCGGACGGCTGGTCCGGTGCGGCGCCGCAGGGTGCCGGAGCGCCTCGGGCGGGTCTGAGCTGCTCGCACAAAGTCAAGGGCTCGGGGAAGGAGCTGTCGGGGCGTTTCGGCAACGCGGCGTGGGGCCCGGCCAGGAGGCCGGGGGAGCGCCGTGCCAGGCGTCGCGACCCCGGCCTCGATACGTCGGCCACCCCCTAGCAGTCCTCCTCGTGCGCCTCTCGCATGTGGCGCCGGGTCAGCACCTGGTAGTCCGTGGCCCTGCTCCAGTCGTACACCCGGAAGGCCCCCTGACGCTGCTCCTCCAGGTGAGCGCAGACTCCGCACTCCGCCGTGCTGACGGGAACAGCCTGGTCACCGGTCGTGTTCTGTGTGTCCATGCTCCGAGTCTCAGCCGGTTCGGCGGCGGTGGGCAGCGGCCCGGTGTATGCCTTCGTGTAGGCCCGGTGTAGGCCAGAATGCGAGGTGTGGACATCGGGGAACGCATTCGCCACCGGCGCAACGAACTCGGCTGGAGTCAGGACCGGTTGGCCAAGGAAGCGTGTCGGGTCGCGGGTGTCGGCCCCGACGCGCTGGGACGGCAGGAGATCTACCGGTACGAGAAGGGCACCCGGACGCCCCGCGACTGGCTGCCCGCCATCGCTCAGGCACTGGGCCTGTCCGTGTACGTGCTGGGCGGCGAGCAGCCGGCCGGAGGCGGCTCGCTCTCCGGTGTCTGGCACAGCCGGTACACGTACGTCAGCACTGGAAAAGGAGAGGTGACCCGGCATCACCATGTGCTGATCCGGCAGACGGGCAACCGACTGCGGGGAGAGAGCCTGCCGGGGTCCAACGACTCCCCGATCTTCCTGGATCTGAACCAGGACGGACCGGCGCTGACGGGCACCTGGACCGAGCGAACGGCGGCGGGCGGCTACTACAGGGGCGCCGTCTACCACGGCGCCCTGCAACTGCTGGTGGAGCCCACCGGCCGGGACATGGCGGGCAAGTGGGTCGGGTTCGACAAGACGTTCCAGGTCGACGCCGGACCCTGGCAGCTGTCCTTCGTGACGGCCGACACGACCCGTGGAACTCTTGCCCGTCTCAACCGGCCGCCCCTGCGGTAGGAGCCCGCGCCGAGCCACTGGTCGGTGCGCATCGGCCAGCCCCCGGGCCACCTCGCTGACGGGCCGCACGCGGGGGAAACCGATGCGCCGTCGCGGCCGCCCTCACTACGGTGGCCCGGTGACCGAAGCCCCAGCGCCGTTTGCCCCCGTCCTCCTGCGGATCGTCGGGCCGCCCGCCGTGGGGAAGATGACGGTGGGGCACGAGATCGCCCTGCGCACGGGGCTGCGCCTGTTCCACAACCACGTCGCGATCGAGCCGGCCCTGCGGTTCTTCGACTTCGGCACACCGCCGTTCGCGCGGCTCGTGGGCGGTTTCCGGCGGGCCGTGATCGAGGAGGTCGCGGCCAGTGAGCTGCCGGGCCTGATCCTCACCTTCGTCCAGGCCTTCGACGATCCCCGCGACGCGGAGACGCTGGAGGGGTACGCCGAACCCTTCCGGCGGCGCGGCGGCCGGGTTCTCCTCCTCGAACTGGAGGCGAGCACGCCGGAGCGTCTGCGGCGCAACGAGAGCGCCTTCCGGCTCGCGGAGAAGCCCTCGAAACGCGATCTCGCGGCCTCCCGGCGCCGCCTGCTGGCGGCGGACGGCCGGCACCGCCTCAACTCGGCGGGCGAGTACGCGGACCGGCCCGGCTACCTGCGCATCGACAACACCGACCGGTCGCCGGGCGAGGTGGCGGACCACGTCGTGCGGCACTTCGGGCTCGCCGCGAGGGCCCCGGAATCCGGCGAGGGCGGGACCGGCCCGGCGCCCGGCGGGCCCCGCTGAGGCGCGCGCCGGTCAGTGCGGTCCCGGCGTCGCCCGGGCGGTCACTTCAGCCGTTCCTTGATCCGCGTCCGCATCGCCGCCATGGTGAAGCCGCGCGGGTCGATCTTCCCCGGCTGCCACTCAAGATGGCCGATCACCGAGCGTTCCGACCAGCCGTGGTGCCGGCAGATCGCGGCGGCCGCCCTCTCGATCGCTTCGAGCTGCGCCTTCGGCCACGGGTCCTCGCCGTCCCCCAGGTTCTCGCACTCGAAGCCGTAGAAGCGCGGATTGCCGTCGACCACGGCCTCGTTGTCGTGCGGCAGGGCCTTCTCGGCGATGACGGCTCGCAGGACCTCGTCGTCCCCGAGACCCGCGTGGTTGGCCCGGCCGTAGCCGACGAGGTGGACCCGGCCGTCCTTCGTGATCACCCCGTGGCACAGGGGCCCGGGAAGACCGGCGTTGCCCTTGCGGCACACGTCGACCGTCGCCGCGGCGCCCGAGGTGGCGGTGTGATGGATCATGACGCCGTTCACCGGCCCCCAGGCGCCCTGCGGGTTGCGGTTGTGGTGGCGCCAGTCCCCGACCTCGACGAGGTCGAGTCCCTCGCCTTTCAGGACGTCGAGGAACGAGGCCGCGGACATCGGGGAGGCCATACCGGCTCCTTGCGCTCGGCGGCGCCCGCCGGACGCGGGCGCCTCCTGGAGTGCTTGTACCGGGTCGCGCGCCCGGGAATCAGGACGTGCGGGGTATCGGCACGTACCCTTCACGCCGGGCGCGGGACCGGACGCCCTCAGCCGTGCAGGGAACCGTCCCCGTGCGTGGCCGCGTGCGCCGCCACGGCGTCCAGGGCGCGCTGGGTGGCGGCCGCGTCGCCGGTTCCGTGGCGCTCCGCGTAGTAGGCGGCGCCGAGCTTCTTCAGCAGATCCGCGCCGGTGCGCTGGGTCTGCACCTCGTCGTACTTCTGCTTGCCCTGGGCGAGCCCACGCTGTGCCTGTTCCTTCGCCCGGTCGAGAAAGCCGGCCATGGGTCTCCTTCGTCGCGTTCGCTTCGATGTGTCCGTTTTCCGGATGTGTCCAGTCCAACGGTCGTCCACGGTGACGAGTTCCCGCCGCCGGCGGGCCCGCGTCACTCGGCCAGGACCCCGTCGGCGGGGGAGGGGTCCCCGTCCAGCAGGCCGAGGCGGCCGATGAGGTAGCCGGCCTGGAGGCGGTTGCGGGCGCCGAGCCGGTGGAGCAGTTCGGATATGTGGCGCTGGCAGGTCCGCTGCGAGATGCCGAGGCGCCGCGCGATCACCCCGACCTCCAGGCCCTCCACGAGCAGCCGCATGATCGACTGCTTGACCGCGTCCGAGCCCTCGACCACCTGCTGCCGCTCGTAGCGCGCGGGGAAGGGACGGCTCTCCGACCAGGCCCGCTCGTACGCCTGGACCGCGAAGTGCACGACGTGCGGATCGCGGACGAGCAGCGCCCCGTCGGTGTCGTCGCGCAGCGAGATGAGGGCGGTCTCGCGGTCGAAGACGAGCAGCCGCATGAAGGCGTCGTCCACCGTGTGCACCTGCGCCCCCAGGGCGGTGACGAAGCGGACGAAGTCCACCGTCACCGGGCTGAACTGGGCCGAGCGCTGATACAGCGTCCGCATCGCGATCCCGCGCCCCAGCATCTCCTCGGTCCGGCTGCGCGACTCCTGCAACTGTTCCTGGGGGCGGGGCCCGCCCGGCTGCGAGGTGAGCACCTCCTGCCGCGCCTGCGCGGAGAGTTCGGTGATCGTGCGCTGCACCGACTCCAGGCTCACCAGCCGCTCGACGGGTCCCTCGCCCCCGGTGCCCTGCCGGGGGCCGGGGCCGAGGGCGGAGAGCACCGAGGTGAGCCGTCCGAGCTGCTGCTGGCCCTCCGCGAGGGTGCTCTGGAGGGTACGGCTGATCCGCAGCAGGGCGCTGGCCGGACCGGCTGCGTACAGGCGCCGGTCCCCGGTGATCGAGGAGTGCTCCAGCAGTCCGAGGGCGAGCAGTTCCCCCGCCGCCCGGTCGAAGGACTCCGGGCTCAGGCCGAGGGTCGTGCGCAGCTCCTCCCAGGAGGTTCCGGGCGCGGAGAGCGTCGCGCAGTAGAGCGAGACGGTGTCCGCGCCGCGCGGCGACACCTCTTCGGGTTGTGCATTGACACCGTTTCGCACGCTATCCACCCCTCCTGAATGTGCCAGGGGCCTATAGGAGCCCTGACAGGCGGTGATCCTCCAGTTCCGCCGTGTCAAGGTAATGCCGCGCGACAGCGCAGAGGAGCTTTCCCTGGGGGGAAACATGCTTGTCAAGAACGTCATGGACGCTTTCCGGCCAGCTTCCGCCGGGATACTTCCCGCCGGGTGTGGCGCGTTCAGGACCGTTCCTCGCGGATGCCCGGTGGCCTGGGGGGTCACCGGCGCCGACGGCCCCGCGTTCACCGGCACCGGTGACCTCGGCTGGGGCTGACAGGTCCGGACGGCCACCGGCCGTCCCCACAGACTCCCGTTCCCGTCCGGGACCGGGCAGATCCGCACCAGGAGAGGTGGTGATTTCCATGTCGATCAAGATGACGACCGTGACGGCCAGCGTGGCCGGCGTCGGCGCCGAGGGCTGAATGCCCCGGTGAGACGCGCGTCGCGACCGGCGAGCGCCCCAACTGCCCGCCGGTCGCGGCCCGGGACGTCCGGGGCCGGTGCCACGGCACCCCGCCGCGCGTGGCCGGCGACCTTTGCCCGGTCGCCGAGCGCGCGGAGCCAAGTTTCCAGTATCTCACAGGAGTTGTCGTGTCCCTTCCCGACGGGGTCCGGCCCCGGCTCAAGCACATGAACGCCGTCTACGGCTCCGGAGAGAACGTCCTGATCAACGGGTTCGGCGAGGTCACGACGGTCCACGACCCGAGCGGCGCCGTACGCCGCCTCCTCGCCCTCCTCGACGGCACCCGCACCGTCCCCCAGACGCACCGGGACCTCGTCGCCGAGTTCCCCGAGGTGACCGAGGAGGACGTGCGCGCGGCCGTGTCCGACTTCGACGCCGCCGGCTTCCTCATCGACGCGGCCGTCTCGCCCGAGGGCGTCCTCGACCCGTACGAGCAGAAGCGCTGGGAACGCAACATCAACTTCTTCGGGTCCTACGCCCGCCTCGGTGACGACAAGTACGCGATGCAGCGCCGGCTGCGCGACTGCCGGGTCACCCTGCTCGGGCTCGGCGGGCTCGGCTCCCACCTCCTGTTCGACATGGCGGCGGTCGGTATCGGCCACATCCGCGCCGTCGAGTTCGACCGGGTCGAGCTGTCCAACCTGAACCGGCAGATCCTCTACCGCGAGAGCGACATCGGGCAGCCCAAACTCGCCCGCGCCGTCGAGCGCATCAAGGAGTTCAACTCCCGTCTCGACATCGAACCCGTCGAGAAGCGGCTCGGCTCGGTCGAGGACGTCGCCGCCGTCGTCGAGGGCGCCGACGTCGTGGTGTGCGTCGCGGACCGCCCCAAGACGGAGATCATCCCCTGGGTCAACGAGGCGTGCGTGCGCGCCGGAGTCCCCTTCACCACCGGCGGGCTCGACACCCAGCGCTCCATCTACTACACCGTCCTGCCCGGGCAGACCGGCTGCGTGGCCTGCTGGCGACGGCACGTCTTCGAGACCGACGCGACCTCGAAGGCGCTGCTCAGCGAGAAGAGCGAGCGGCGGATCGGCGGTGACAACGCCGCCTTCGGGCCCCTCGTCACCATGACGACCGGCTTCCTGCTCGGCGAGGTCGTCCGCCTCGCGACCGGCATCGCCCCGCCCGTGGCGACCGACCGCCTCATGGAACTGCGCTTCGCGGACTACGCGACGAACGCCGTCGAGCACTGGAAGCGCCGCGAGGACTGCGAGGTGTGCGGCACGCCGGTGAGCGCGCCGCACCCGGTGGCCGTACCCTCCTGAGTCGAGGGCGCCCGTACCCGGAAACCGGTCCCGAGACCGGTCAACTTCCGTGGCTGGGCGCCCTCTTCATGTACAGGCCACCTGAACGACCGTACGAATGGGCTGATATGGGCAAGCGCTACCACCTCCTGCTGGGCGCCTACGTGACCTCGTCGCTCGGCAACTGGGTCTACCGGATCACCCTGCCGCTCCTCGTCCTCCACCAGACCGGCTCCGCGCTCAGCACCAGCCTCGTCTACGTCGTCGAGTACCTGCCCTTCCTGCTGCTCTCGCTGCCCGGCGGCGTGTGGGCCGACCGCTTCGACCGCCGGCGCATCCTCGTCGGCGGGGACCTCGCCGCCGCGGCCGTCGCGGGTGTCCTCGCCGTCCTCGTCATCGCCGACGTCCACTCCCTCGGCGTGATCCTCGTCGTCGCGCTCGTGCTCGGCTGCGTCGAACCCGTCTACCACCCGGCGTTCCAGAGCTTCCTGCCCGAGATCCTGCCCAAGGACAAGCTCGCCCAGGGCAACGGGCGGCTCCAGTCCGGCGACAACATCATGGGCATGGTCGGACCCGTCATCGCCGGCGGCGCCATCGCGGTCCTCGGCTACGAGGCCACCATCACCTTCAACGCCTTCTCCTACCTCGTGTCGGCCGGCGCCATCCTCCTGATCCGCCACAGCGGAGGCGAACGCGCCCCGCGCACCGGGCCGCGGCCCACCTTCCGGCAGGACCTCGCCGAGGCCGGGCAGTACATCTTCCGCCGCAACCGGCTGCTGCTGGCCGGATCGCTCCTGTTCACCGGGACCAACTTCGCGACCTGGATCGTGCAGGCCAACTTCGTCTTCTACCTGACGAGCTACCGCCACCTCAGCCCCTCCCAGATCGGCGGCATCCTCGCCTGCCAGGGCGCGGGGGCCGTCGTCGGCGCCGCCGTCGCCGGGCGCCTCAACAAGCGGTTCGAGGCCGGGCGCATCATCATCGTCACGACCGCCGCCGCCGGGTGCACGACCCTCGTCCTCGTCCCGCTGCGCGAGACCGTGCTCATCGGGCTGCTGTGGGGCGTCGTCTTCGCGTGCGCCTCCGTCAACATGGTCTCGTGGTTCACCCTGCGCCAACGGATCGTCCCCGGACACCTCCTGGGCCGGGTCGTCGCCGCGACCCGGATGCTCGCCTTCACCTCCATCCCGGTCGCCGCGCTCGTCGGCGGCTTCATGGAGAGCGCCCTGCACAACGTCTACCTGATCATCGCCCTGAGCGGTGTCGTACGGCTCCTGCTCGCGGTCTTCGCCTGGTTCACCCCGATGCGCGGACCCGCCCCCACGAGCCCCGCCGAGGCCGAGCGCGCCGAGCCCGTGGGACCGGCCGCCCCACCCGTGGAGCAGGCCTCGTGAGCCCGGACGGGATCGAGGTGTGCCTCGTCGGGGCGGGACCCCGCGGGCTGTCGGTCCTGGAGCGGCTGTGCGCCCGGATCCGCCGCGCGCCCGCCGCCACCCCGGTCCTCGTCCACCTCGTCGACCCCGCCGAGCCCGGCGCGGGGGCCGTGTGGCGCACCGACCAGTCCCGCCACCTCCTCATGAACACCGTCGCCGCCCAGATCACCGTCTGGACCGACGCGAGCGTGACCCTCGACGGACCCGTCGAACCGGGCCCCTCCCTGTGGGAGTGGGCCCGCGAGCCGGTCCCGCCCGGCACCGAGGACGATCCGGCCGCCCGCGCCGAGGCCGCCGCGCTCGGCCCCGACACCTACCCCACCCGCGCGCTGTACGGCCACTACCTGCGCCACGCCCTCGTCCGGGTCCTCGACCGCGCCCCCGCCCACGTCACGGTCCGCCGCCACCGCACCCGTGCCGTCGCCCTGCCGCCCGCCGGGGACGAGGCCCCGCAGGAGGTCCTGCTCGCCGACGGCACCCGCCTGACCGGGCTGCACGCCGTCGTCCTCGCCCAGGGCCACGTCCCCGCCCACCCCACACCGGCACAACGGCGCACCGCCCGCCTCGCCGCCGCCCACGGACTGCTCCACGTCCCGCCCGCCAACCCCGCCGACCTCGACCTGCGCGCCGTCCGGCCCGGCCGCCCCGTCCTGCTGCGCGGACTGGGCCTCGCCTTCTTCGACCTGCTCGCCCTCCTCACCGCCGGACGCGGCGGCACCTTCCACCGCACCGGCGAACGCCTCGTCTACCACCCCAGCGGGGAGGAACCCGTGCTGTGGGGCAGCTCCAGGCGCGGCATCCCGTACCACGCGCGCGGCGTCAACCAGAAGGGCCCGCACGCCCGCCACCAGCCGCTCCTGCTCACCCCCGCCCGCATCGCCGTCCTGCGCGAACGCGCCGCCCGGGGCGAACGCGTCGGCTTCCGCGCCGACATCTGGCCGCTCGTCTCGAAGGAGGTCCGCACCGTCTACTACGCGGGCCTCCTCGCGGAACGGGGCCGGGCCGCCCTGCGCGAGGAGTTCACCGCCGCCTTCCTCGCCGCGGGCCTCGCCGAGGAGGAACGGCTCCTCGACGCGCTGCGCATCGCCCCCGCCGAGCGCTGGGACTGGGCCCGTCTCGCCGCCCCCGCCCACGGACTCGCCTTCCCCGACCGCGAGTCCTTCCGCCGCTGGCTCCTCGGCCACCTGCGCCGCGACATCGACGCCGCCCGGGCGGGCAACGTCCACGGCCCGCTCAAGGCCGCCCTCGACGTCCTGCGCGACCTGCGCAACGAGATACGCCTGGCCGTCGACCACGCCGGCATCGAGGGCGACAGCTACCACGCCGACCTCGACGGCTGGTACACCCCGCTCAACGCGTACCTCTCCATCGGCCCGCCGCTCTCCCGGATCGAGGAGGCACACGCCCTCGTCGAGGCCGGAGTCCTCCACCTCGTCGGCCCCGACCCGCGCGTCGGACTCGACACCCGCACCCCCGCCTTCACCGCCGCCTCCGCCCACGTCCCGGGCCCCGTCGTCCGCGCCGACGTCCTCATCGAGGCGCGTCTGCCCACCCCCGACGTACGCCGCACCGCGGACCCCCTGCTGCGCGGACTGCTCGACACCGGGCAGGCCGCCGCGTACCGCATCCCCCGCGCCACCGGCGGCAGTTACGAGACCGGCGGCCTCGCCGTCACCCCGCGCCCCAACCGCCTGACCGACCGCACGGGCCACGCCCACGCCCGCCGCTTCGCCTACGGCGTCCCCACCGAGGCCGTCCACTGGGCGACCGCCGCCGGCATCCGCCCCGGCGTCGACTCCGTGACCCTCGGCGACTCCGACGCCATCGCCCGCGCGGTCCTCGCCCTGCCCCGGCCGACCGGCCCCGCCCCGGACGCCGGACATCCCGTACTGACCGTCCCCCGCGAGGTGACCGCGTGACGAGCGACGAGCAGCACACCCCGGACCGCGACCACGCCGAAGGGCGACCCCCGGAACGTACGGACCGCAGTGACACCGGGCCTCGTGTCCGGGGCGGGGAGGGGCGGGACGCGGTCTCCGGCCTGCGTCTGCGGGAGCGTGAGGGGACAGATGAGGACACCGTCCCGCGCGTCCGCGACGGTGAGGAGGCGGACGAGGACACCGGCCTGCTCTCCCCGGTCCGCGCCGGAACCGCCGTCGAGGCGGCCGTGACCGACCGCGCCTGGATCCGGGCGATGCTCGACGCCGAGACCGCGCTCGTCCGCGCCCAGGCCCGGCTCGGCACCGTACCCGCCTCCGCCGCCGCCGTGATCGCCGACACCGCCCGCACCGCGCACTTCGACGCCCGCGCCCTCGCCCTCGCCTCGCGCGAGACCGCCAACCCCGTCGTCGGGCTCGTCGCCGCGCTCGCCCGCGCGGTCGCCGACCGCGACCCCGGGGCCGCCGAGTACGTCCACCGCGGCTCGACCAGCCAGGACATCCTCGACACGGCCGCGATGCTCGTCGCCCACCGCGCCCTCGGACCGCTCCTCGCCGACCTCGACCGCACCGCCGCCGCGCTCGCCGCCCTCGCCGCCGCGCACCGCGACACGCCCCTCGCCGGACGCACCCTCGGCCTGCACGCCGTCCCCACCACCTTCGGCCTCAAGGCCGCAGGCTGGCGCCACGCCCTCCTCGACGCCCGCGACCGCCTCGCCGCGCTGCGCGAAGGGGGCCTGCCCGTCTCGCTCGGCGGAGCCGCCGGAACCCTCGCCGGCTACCTGGAGTACGCCCGCCTCGCGGACCCGGCGACCGACCCCGCCGCCTACGCCGAAGCGCTCACGGACACCTTCGCCGAGGAGACCGGCCTCGCCCGCCCGCTGCTGCCCTGGCACGCACTGCGCACCCCGCTCGCCGACCTCGCCGCGCAGCTCGCGCTGACGGCGGGCACGCTCGGCAAGTTCGCCCTCGACGTCCAGCAGCTCAGCCGCACCGAGGTACGCGAACTCGCCGAACCCGGCCCCGAGGGACGCGGCTCCTCCTCCGCCATGCCGCACAAACGCAACCCGGTCCTCGCCACCCTCGTACGCACCGCCGCCCTCCAGGTCCCCGCCCTCGCCGGGGTGCTGACCCAGTGCCTGCTGAGCGAGGACGAACGCTCCGCGGGCGCCTGGCACGCCGAGTGGCTGCCGCTGCGCGAGTGCCTGCGGCTGACCGGCGGCGCCGCCGCGACCGCCGCCGAACTCGCCGAGGGCCTCGACGTGCGCCCGGCCGCGATGCGCGCCAACCTGGATCTCACCGGCAGCCAGATCGTCTCCGAACGCCTCGCCGCCGTCCTCGCCCCCCACCTCGGCAAGGCCCCCGCGAAGGCCCTCCTCGCCCACTGCTCGCGCCGCGCCGAGGAAACGGGCCGGCCCCTCGCCGAACTCCTCGCCGAGGAGCCCGCGCTCAAGGACCTGCTCGACCCCGGCCGCCTCACCGCCCTGTGCGACCCGGCCGCCTACACCGGAGCGGCGGGCCCCCTCGTCGACCGCGCCCTGACCCGCACGGCGAAGGGCCCGAGGCCGCCCGCCGCCCACCGGGACCGCTGACCGGCGGTACGGCCGCCGCCTCGCCGAGGGACGGGGCGCGTACCTGCGTGACGCCCCGTCCCCTCACCTGCGCGTGCAGTCGACTGACTGACGCTCGCTCGGCCCGGCCCGGGGATCGTGGGCGGAGCGTCCACAGGGTTCGGTGCCGGATCCGTGGGCGCGACCGCCGCGGTGCGTACGAACGACGGTTCACCGCGGCGCGACCCGACACGAGCAGGAGAGTGTGACGCGATGACACGGACACCGGCCCGACTGGCGATGGGCGCGGCGGCGGCCGCGGGGGCCGCGCTGATCTTCTCGGCGGTACCGGCCACGGCCGCCAACCCCCCGTACGACGGTTGCCCGGGCTGGGCGCTCTGCCTCTACGAGAACGGGGGTGGTACGGGGTCGAAGGTGATCGTCACCCCGCCCGCCGCCGGCGGCAACACGAAGATCGTGCGGCTCACCAACACCCATTTCCTCAACGGGGTACTGGCCGACAACCAGACGTCCTCCTGGATTAACAACTCGCAGTGCGAGATCGAGTTCTGGGACGACCCCAACGGGGAACTCCACCCCTCCGACCTGGACTTCGCCTCCTCCTGGAGCTGGGGCACCACAGGGGACTACGCGGCCGGGACCGCCAAGTCCTACGACAACGACCGGCTCTCCTCGCTCCGGTTCTCCTGCCCCTGAGGCACCTTCCTCCTGCGCCCGGAGGCCGATGAGGCCGGCACCCTGAGGCGTCGGTGATCCGGCCGGGCGGTGCCCACCCTCGTCCCGGCCGGGTCCGCGCCTCCTGGGCTTCGCCCCCTGTGGCGGCGCCCGCACGCGACTCACCCCACCCCGCCCCACCTCACCCACGACTGATCCGCCCCGTCCCGTCACACCAGAGGCCCGCCGCAGTGATCGGCACACCGGCCTCCCGGCCAGGTGAAGGGTCTCGGCGGGAAGGAAAGAGAGACGGACAGTTGCCCCCACGTACACCAGACCTCAGACCCCCGGGCAGAGCGGGCCGTTGGCGGGCGGGCGGTGTGGCGCAGGCGCTCTGCGTAGCGCTCCTCGCCTCGCTCGTCACCCTCCTCGCCCCCGCGCCGGCGCAGGCACTCGAAGACGTCGGCCAGAGGGCCATCACGTTCAACACGCAGGGCGGCAACAAATGGACGGCCGTCAGCGCCCTGCTCAAGGACGCCGACGTCGTGGCCATGCAGGAGGTCACCACCCCTCCCGTGACCTTCACCGCCGAAGACGAAATCGATAACAACCTAGACGACACCGCCCAGACCGTCTCGGGTCTACCGAGTCTGAAGTACCGTTTGTACGCGCATCGTTGGGGAAGGCGCGGTACCGGTCAGGGTGACGGGCTCCTGCTCTACCTGAAGATTCTGGACAAGGCCGCCTGGGGCGTGGTCGCCGACCCGGATGCCGATGGCGACGAAGCCGATCCGGACACCCAGAAGAACAACCAGAAGTCCATGGCCATCTGGCTGCGGAACCCACCCGCGGACCTGGCCTCCGCCATCACCATCTTCCCCGCGCAGGGTGCCAACAACAAGTGGATCAGGTCTCGGCCCGCGTTCGGCGTGAAAATCGGCCAGACCTGGTACTTCGACGTCCACGCGGCTTCGATCCGCTCCGGCGACACCCCCAACAAGCATGCCGTGGCCCTGATCGACACGGTGGAGCAGGAGGTGGGTAACGAGCGCTGGCGGGTCCTCGGAGACTTCAACAGCTCGGCAGCACCCACAAGCAACCTCTTCCCCAACACCTACTACGTGAAGCGAGGCGGTGCCCCCGCGCCCACGCAGAACGCGGGCTTCGCGCTGGACTACATGGTCTCGAGCGGTGGCCTGAGCAACCTCGAAGTGGCACTGAGCACGTATGACGGAGGCTCCGACCACCGACCGGTGGTGTTCCGCTCCAGGAATACAGAGTCCTGCGAACGGCTCTGGAACTGGGCCACGGATTACAACCCCGTAGATGATGCCCGGAGTTCCGCCCGGGCGGCGGCCGACGAAGCCTGCGGCCCTCCCCCCGCCGTCGTCTCCATGGGGGACAGCTACATCTCGGGTGAGGCGGGCCGCTGGGCCGGCAACGCGGCCGCGTCGGCCGGCGGTTCGGCCTGGGGCACCGACCGGGCCGCGGTCAACTGCGACGGGGACGAGACCTCGTGCGACCACGATCTCTCCAAGGTCTACGGCGACACGTCGTACGGGAGTGGCGGCAGCGCCTGTGACCGCGCGGACTCGGCCGAGATCAAGGGGGCCGAGATCGAGGACGTACCGCAGGAGAGACGCTTCAACATCGCCTGCTCGGGAGCGACGACGGACAACGTCACCACCACCGGCTTCAAGGGGCAACGGCCCCAGATCGAGGACCTGCGGGACATCGCCCGGGACAACGAGGTCCGGACGGTCGTGCTGTCGGTCGGCGGCAACGACCTGAAGTTCGCCGAGATCCTCCAGGACTGCGTCAAGGCGTACTTCTACCCGTCCCTGTTCAACAAGGGCTGCCGCGGCGCCAAGGAGAAGGAGTTCGCCGACGGCCTCGACCCGGTGAAGGCCAAGGTCGTGAAGACGGTCGAGGCGATCCGGACGGTACTGCGCGAGGCGGGCCAGGAGGACGGGTCGTACCAGATCGTGCTTCAGTCCTATCCCAACCCGCTGCCGCTCGGCCGCGACTACCGCGACCCGGAGAACGCGCCGGTCCCCCCGGCCAACTACAGCCGGTACCTCAACGGCGGCTGCCCCTTCCTCGACGCGGACAGCGACTGGGCGCACACCTCCGTGGTGCCCCGGATCAGCGCCATGCTGCGCGGCGCCGCCGACGAGGCCGGGGTCTCGTTCCTCGACCTCCAGGACGCCTTCGCGGGGCACGAGTTGTGCAGCAGGACGACGCAGCAGGCCGGCTCGTCGAACAAGCTCTCCTCCCCCCTCGCCGCCGAGCACGCCGAATGGGTGCGGTGGGTGCCCTACCTGATCGACGGGCTCAAGGACCTGCCGTGGCAGTCGCAGGGCAACCAGCAGGAGGCGATCCACCCGAACTACTACGGTGAGCGCGCGCTGGCCGCCTGCCTGACCAAGGTCGCCCAGCAGTTCGGCGACTACCCGGTGGTCTCCCGTTGCACGGGTAAGCCCTCCGCCCCGCCGGACGACGTCGACGGGACGGTCGACGACAACGGCACGGTGCTGAGCAAGAGCAACCGTCGTGCCCCCACGGCCGGACTGCCGGACTGGAGCCGGGCCGGTTACCGCGGCGGCGAGGAGCTGCCGGGCGCCGCGGCCCGCAATCCCGACCCGGCCTGTCACCTCACCCCGTCCGCGCTGGAGCAGCGGTTCAAGGTCAAGGCCGACGACGGGCAGGACGACACGGCGGGCCTCCAGGGCGCCATCGACGAGATCCGCACCTCCTGCACGCCGAGCGCGGGCCCCGGACGACTGTCGGTGATCGAGCTGCCCAAGGGCGTGCTCAACGTGAGCAAACAGCTCTCCGTGGACGCCTCCTACCTCGTCATCCGGGGCCAGGGCGCGGGTACGTCCGACGGCTCGCGGATCGTCTTCCGGCCCGACGAGGACACCCGTTACGACACGCTGACCACGAACGGCGCGCAGTGGGACCAGGGGGCGATGCAGCACAAGTGCGCGTTCACGACGGGCAACAACGTCGGGACGGGCGGCTGGATCTGGCCGGGACGCGGACTGTTCCGGGTCCAGACCCGGGAGGTCGCCGAGAAGTACCTCAAGATCTGCGGCTACCCCTCCGCGATCCCGGAGAACCGCCGCGACCTCTTCGAGGGTTCGGTCAACCAGCACTGGGAGTCCGGGGTCGCAGTGGGCGGCACCACCAACGACGCCGGCTACGCGGCGCACCAAGGTGACCGGACGGTCCAGCTCAACGCCAAGGCGAACATGGACGCCTTCAAACCCGGCGGCTACCTGTGGGTGGGCGCGGCCAACAGCCTGAAGTTCTACCAGTCCCAGCAGGTCGCGGGGGCGGCCGCCGACGACGGCCGGCTGGAGAACCTGCACATGCGCCAGCAGGTCTTCACGATCGCCTCCGTGGACGCCGCCCACCGCACCGTCACCGTGGACAAGCCCCTGGAGTTCGACGTGCCGGTGGACTCCACCTCGGACGGCTCACCGCCGCTGGGCGTGGGCGCCGGAAAGCCGTACGCGAGCAAGGTCACCCCGCTGAAGATGATCACCGACGTGGGCTTCGAGGACTTCTCCTTCACGGAGGACATCAACGGGCTGCCCAAACTCCGCGGCGGCACGTACCAGCTCACGGCGGACCAGGCGGTGCACAACTACGGCAACATGGCACCCGAGTACGCCATGCACGGCATCGTCTTCAAGTGGGCCGCCAACTCCTGGGTGCGCGGCGTCCACTCCGACATGACCGGCTCCCACCCGGTCGTCACCGAGGTGGCCAAGAACATCCAGGTCGAGCACAACGTCTTCGACGGTTCCTGGAACAAGGGCAAGGGCGGCAACGGCTACCTGCGGGGCTCCCGCGTCTGGGACTCCCTCTACGCCTTCAACACCAGCCGTAACCTGCGGCACTTCACCTTCCAGTGGTCGGCCTCGGACAACGTCGCCCTCGGCAACGACTTCGACTCCGACCTGAACCTGCACGGCGGCTGGGAACACCGCAACCTGTTCGAGAACAACACCGTGCACGTGCCGTACAACCACTCCTCCGGCGAGTGTGACAGCAACTGCGGCGGAGAGGGCGGCGGCACCGCCGACGAGGGCACCTGGTGGCCCCTCTACTGGACCGCCGGCAGCAAGGGAATCGGCTGGTCCGGCTCCACGGGCCCGCAGAACGTCCTCTTCCACAACACCCTGACCAAGCAGACGACCGCGGAAGGCCCCTACACGCCCTACTGGCCCTACGCCGACACGTCCAGGATCTACCAGTTCGGCTCCGCCGCGGGCGACGCGAGCGCCTTCCAGCACCTGAAGACCGTGAGCGGCCCCGTCCAGGACTGGGCGGGCAACGAGGGCAACGACTACACCGACGCCAACGGCGTGAACGCCTCACGCACCGACCCCGCCCCTTCCCTGTTCCTGCGCGACTACCACTCCTGACCCCCGGCCCCGGCCGCGGCGCCCGTTCCCCCTGAGCCCCGGCTCACCGGGAACGGGCGCTGCGCGCGCACGAGCCCCAGCCGTTGAGGGAGATCTCCGGGCGGCCTCCCGCGAGGTACCGGTGCAGGGCACTTGACGTGGTGTCCACGAAGTTCCCGGGGACGGCGTCGGCCCCCACCCACCGGACCTGGGCATGCTTACCGGGTTCGCGGTTCTCCGGTTCGCCGGTCCACTCGTGCGTGACGAAGACGACCGTGAGGAAGCCGTTGGGGGCTTCGACCCCCCGGGCGCCGTGGATGATGTGGGCGACGCTCAGCGCCTCAGGTCTCACCGCGAGGCCCGTCTCCTCGTACAGCTCGCGGACCGCCGTCTCCGTGACCGGCTCACCCGGTTCGCTCTTGCCGACCGGCAGGTCCCACAGGCCCTGGGCGAACTTGGCGTTCTCGCCGCGCTGGAGGAGGACGACGCGGTTGGTGGCCCTGTCGTGAACGATGACCGCAGCGACCAGCAGGGTCATCGATTCGAGCGCCGGCTTGAGGGCCTTCGGCTGGTCGCCGGTCTGCTGGGGCATGGGGGTCCCTTCATAGGACTGATTGTCGAGCGAGGGCTCCGAGGGGCCGCCGTAGCACTTCCGCAGAAGAGATCAGTTCGGAAGGTTCGCCGACCTGTCTGTGCTCAGGAGCACGAGATCAACGTGCGGGGCGCTGCGCCACGGTTGATCCATCCGCAGGCTGCGTCCGTCAGGAGCGATTGCTTCGATGCTGTTGCCAGAGCCGTGCGGCGTTAAGCAAGTTCACTGTCCAGTCGTCTGGAGCGGAGCCCGCGATCTCCTCCCAGAGGTTCGCGCTGGCGTCAGCGAAGGCGTCCACTGCTCGGGATGGTGCCAATGCCCAGGCGGGAAGAAACGCGACCGTCTCCTCTGCGGCAGCAGGCATGTGACCAGCCGCGATGAGCCAGATGACCCAGTGGGCGGGATCCAACCAGGCGGCCCCGCGGGTGGCCCAGCCCCAGTCGACGAGGTGGGCGCGGTCGTGGGTGATGAGAACGTTGTGGTTGTTCCAGTCCGTGTGGAGCAGCGCGTCCCCTGCGAACGCTTCCGTATCGGCGGGGTCGGCCATGTAACCAGCCAAGCGCTGTTCAGCGAGCCGGAGTTCGATGCCAGGGCAAGGAAGAGCGGCGAGCTCTTTGAGGGCCCCGGTCACTTTGGGCAAGTCAGGGGAGCCTGGGGAGTAGTCGGCATGGTGGCCGTCGATGGCCTCAAAGCCGAGGAGATCCCAGCCGCCGGCGATGACGTGGAAGAGCAGGCGCGGGGCGAGCGGGGTCACGTGCGGGTTGATGTCTGCCTCGCGTTGCTGTGTCCAGACCCAACGGTGCTCGGCGCGCAGGCCCTTGAGGAAGACGACTCCGCCGGCGGTGTGTGCGAGCGCGGAGAGGGAGCTGTTGAGACCGGCGCTGACGTCTTCGATCCTGAGAATCGAGCCGATCTCGGCTTCGATGGCGGTACGAGCGCCAGAGGGAAGACCGGCGAAGGTGATGGAGGGTGCGGGCATGGCCGTCAGGTTTCCAGATCTACGCGCCAACAGGGGCCTCCGGCGCGAGGTGCCGCCGAAAGCCCCTGAAGGGATGGTCAGTTGTACGGGTTGTCGTCCCCGCAGCCGGGCGTGGTGGCCGCAGCGAAGGCGTCCACGTCGTCGATGAGGACGATCTCCGCATCAGGCTCGGACGGCGGGCGGATGGGGGCGATCTCGACTGCTACGGCGGTCATGGTTCAGCTCCTTGTAGTCGCGTGTTGGCAGTACCTGTCCAGTGGTGCCTTCGCCTCCTGGTAGACCTTGGCCAGCGGCCGGCAGACCCGGCAGGTGCCGGAGAGCTGGCAGCCGGCGCAGCCACCGGTGCGAAGCATCAGGGAGTCGGCGATGCCGCCAAGGCGGCTCAGGCCCTCGACTCCCGTGGTCATGAGGGGGATCGCTTCGTCACGGCCGACCTTGCAGATAGTCGCCATGCCGTGCGGGTCGACGTGGAAGAAGGTGTGGCCGGCGTTGCAGCCGTTGAAGGGTTCGCGATCTGCGAGGTGGTCCGGGGCCTGGGTTGCGAGGGTTTCCGCGCCGCCGTAGATGGTCGGCGACATGTGGGTGTACTCGCGGTACGGCAGGTCGTACCACCGGCGAAGGCGCGCATCTGGTCCGCCTCATGGGCGTTGTGCCGCGTGATGATCAAGGCGAGATCGAGGGGTAGCCCAGCTTCGTGGGCTGCATCCAGTCCTTTGACGAACATGCGGTACGCGCCCCGGCGCCGGGTCAGCCCGTCGTAGGACTCTGCGGTGGCCCCGTACAGGCTGAGTGTGATCCGGTTCGGCCTCAAGCGGGTCAGCAGGGCGAGGTTCTTCGATGCGGCGAGACGCGAGCCATTGGTGAGGATCTCGACCATCATGCCCAGCTCGTACGCCAGCCGGTACGTCTCGGGGAACAGCTTGTCGATCATCGGCTCACCGCCTGTGAGCTGGAGCCAAAGCACCCCCGAGTCCCTGATGGCGTGCAGCAGGCGCTCACGCTCAGGCCACTCCAGGCCGGCGAATTGCTTCAGGCCGAGGTAGCAGTGTTCGCAGTCGTAGTTGCAGCCGAGGTTCAGCTCGTACGAGGCGCGCCCGTATGCATACGGAGAGCGGGAACGAACCAGCACAGCTTCATCGAGGCGTCGGTCGTTGAGATCGATCTTCCAAGCCTGACGGGCCACGTCGGCCAGCCACGCGGGCACTGCTGAGGTACCCGATGCGGTGTGCAGTTCGTCGTACCGGTGAGCGGGAAGACGTGCTGCCTTCGGGTTGCCCGGCCGTACGAGGAGGTGGTGGTCGAGGTACGGGGCAGCGATCAGCTCGTGCATACGGACTCCTCGCTCGGGCTGCTGAGGATCAGGCGGGCCCAGACGGTCTTGCCGAGCGGGTGGCGGTCGTGGTGGCCGGTTTCTTCAGAGAGCGCTGCGACGAGAAGCAGGCCCCTGCCGCCTTCGTCGTCCTCCCCGGCCTGAGTGGGGCGGGGAGGGGTGCGGCCGGCATCGGAGACCTCGACCAGGCAGTGTGGACCGTCAACCGTCAGTCGAACTTCGAAGAGGTGCCCTCGTCTGCCGCCGTGCTCGACGGCATTGGCGGAGAGCTCTCCGCAGACGAGGACCACCCGGTCAATGCACTCCTGGCCGTATCCCCAGCTGGCGAGCGTCTTGGAGACGAGGGCGCGGGCCAGAGGCACGCACCTGCGCACCGGGCTGAACTGCATCTGCCACCGCGACGGGGTGGTCTGTCGGTCGTACGTCGTCATCGCGTGCATCGCGTCCCCTCGTCGCGGGCGGGCTGTGGGACACAAGTTCACTGCCCCGACGATCACAGAGTCAGGTCACCGTGGTTACCCAACGTGGGTAACCTCTTTGACAGCCGGTCCCATGGCAGCCCGTCCGGACGGGCGAGTGAGGGGGATGAGTGGCGCGCTCGCAGGATCACCGGGCTCTGCCGGCCGGACTGCTGGCCACTGCGGAATGGCGGGAAGCCTGTCGCGGCAGGGACTTCGCCCGCATCTTCCGGCTGGTCAAGGTCAAGGCCGGGATCTACCCGTCGCGGGTCGCCGCACTGTGCGACATGACGCCGAGCAGAGTCGGCGAGATCATGGCGGGGCGACGCGGATTGGCACACATCGACGTGATCGAACGCGTCGCCGACGGCCTTCGCATCCCCGGTGCGATGCTCGGCCTGGCCCACCGCCCCTGGGAGATCCCTGCTTCCTCCACCACCGAGGAGAAGCCGCCCGAGCTACTTCCTGCCGCACCGCGCGAGCCTCAGCGCACCGAAGCGGCAGAGGAATTGGATGACCTTCTCGCCTTGGTCGACGGCCGTGCAACCCGCTCCACCCTCACGGCCCTGCGCTCCTCGGTCCAGGACTACTGGCGGCGCGACAACGCACACGGCGGCGCGACCCTGCGGCCGGCCGTCGTGGGGCACCTGCGCTATGTCGCCCGTCTACTCGATTCTGCCGAGGCTGCGTTACGGCACGACCTCCAAGGGGTCGCGGCCGAGCTGGCACGGCTCTGCGGCTGGGCCTACTTCGATGCCCGTCAGTACAGCACTGCTCGCACCTATTTCACCCAGGCGCTCAAGCTTTCCCACACGCAAGGTGACAGCCTCTTCATGGCCAATGTGCTGTCCTGCATGAGCCTTCTGGCCACCTACGACGGCAACCCGAGCGATGCCGTGGCCCTTGCATGCCGTGCCCAGGACGCCGCCCGCGCCGCCGGGGAACAGCCGCTCGTCATGTCGATGCTGCACTTGCGTGAAGCGTTCGCCCACGCTGCCCTTCGAGATGCTCAGGCTTGCCACCAGGCCGTTGATCGCTCCCGTGCGCAGTACGAACGCTCACGGGGACATGAGGCCGAGGCGCCTGACTGGGTCCAGTACTTCGACGAGACGAAACTCCTCGTGGACACAGGCATCGCCTACGCGCGCCTTGGCGAACCAGCCCGCGCCGAACCCCTCATCGCCGAGGGCTTGCGTCGAGAAAATTCCGACCAACAGCGAGGTCGGGCCTTCCACGCCTACTGGCTGGCCAGCGCCCAGCTCCAGCTGGGCAAACTCGACGAGGCATGCACCAGCGCCGGTCTCTCCCTCGACCTCGCCGCAGCCGTTGACTCGCCACGAGTGAGCGGCCACGTCCAAGAACTTCACCGCCGAATGCTGCCCTACGCACGCGAAGCCCCCGTCCTCGCCTTCGAGCAACGCATGCGTGAGGCCCTCGGCTGACCCCTCACGAGCCGCCGGTCGCCTCGTCCAGCAGCAGATACAGCAGACCGACCAGGCTGCCACTGCTGACGATCTCGCGACGGTCGATCATGCCCCTGATCTCCGAGATCGGAACCCACTCGATTCGGTCTGACTCGTTCAATTCGGTCGGCGGGCCCGCATACGAGGCGGGCTCGGCACGAAAGACGAAGTGCTCGGAATCCGTGATGCCGTTCGCTGGTTGCGCGTACACGAGCGGCTTGACGCCCTTCACCCGCCAGCCGGTCTCCTCCTCGGCCTCGCGGGCAGCAGCCTGTTCCGGGGTCTCGTCGGCCTCGATGAGACCCATCGGAAGCTCCCAGCCCCAGGTGTCGGTGATGAACCGGTGCCGCCACATCATCAGCACGCGCTTCTGGTCGTCGACCACGGCGGCTACGGCCAGGTGCCGCATCCGGACCACATGGTGTTCCCACCGCCGGCCGTCAGGCTGCTGAACGTCGACGAGCCAGAGATTCACCCATGGGTTGTTGTAGATCTGCCGCTCGCCATGGACGGTCCACTGCATGAGCCCAACTCCCTTGTTTCAGTGAAGTATCCAGCATGTCACTTTGACGAGAATCCGACCGCCAGGTTGGGGGATCATCGCCCACGCCGACGAGAGGGAGGAACTTTGGAGTCGGCAGGCACGACCGTCGGCGTGCTCGGCTCTACAGCCATTGTGCTGCTTGCCTTCGCGGCTGCGAGTCGTCGGCTTGACGCGTTGTCGAGCCGCCAGATCAGCACCTGGGCGGGGTGGTCGGCGGTGTCGAGTTCACGTCCTTCAGCGGCTGCGGTGAGAACAGAGGCTGGCGAGTGGCTGCCAGCCTCTGCACGGCGCAAGGCGGTGGTCAGAGCGGGCCACGCGGGGTCGGCCAGGATTCGGTCGACTTGGTCGGAAGAGTCGCCCGCAGGACGCCTTCGTAGCGCGCGACGGTTTCGGTGGGCGGGGTACGACGGATCAGTTCGGACAGGACGGGTGCAGCCTGTGCCTCGTAGGTGCTGCGGAGGCCGGCGTGGGCCTGCTGGGCGGCGGCTGCCTGCTGGTGGTGCTCGCGCTGCTCGTGCCAGTGGGCGGCGGCGAGGGCCAAGTGGACGGTAGCGGCAAGTACGGCGATGACGAAGCCGCCCGCGCTGATGGTTCCGTAGAGAAGTTCCTGTCCTGCCTTGCGCAGGGCGTGGCCCGCCCGGTGCTCGGCGCGGATCATGGACCGGTTGGCGCGATTGAGTGCGCTGGCCGCAGCCTCTATCTCAGCTCGCAGAGGACGGGGTACGTGCAGGGCGGCGGTGTGGAGGAAGTCGCCGAATGCCGCAATTTCGCCCTGCGCCCGGTGCACGTCACCATTCGGGTCTGTGAGGGCAGCGTGTGCGGTGCGCAGAGAGCGTTCGGCCTGGCGCCACGGATGGGCCGGTGGCGCGGTCAACGGAGCGTCTGGCTGCAAGGTGAAGCGTTCGCGCAGGCGGTGGATCGACAGGTCAGGTGAAAGTTTGGAGCCGCCGAATTTAACCGGCTCACCGGCAGCAGTGTCACCGGAGGTTGAAAGGCTGTACCCGATGACGTCACCGGTTTCGGGACCGAAGCGGGTGTGGACCGTGATGCCCGGATCGGTCAAGATCGAGAAGTAGTCCTCCTCGTTGCGTGACGCCGCAGCGGCGGTGTGGGTTTGTTCGCGCAGCCAGGTGCGAGTGGTCACTGCACGGCCCTGGCGCTCCGCCTTGGCGCGCTCGGCACCAGTCGGAGTCTTGGGCGCGGTGGCGTCTCCCTTCTTGAGTTGACGGAGCCCCATTTCCTTCTCGATCTTTCGGCATTCGGCTTGTGCCCTCTGTCCGCCCCGGTGGGTTCGAGGTATGCGGCTGTCGGCGCGGACGGTGGTGGCCATGATGTGGATGTGGTCGTCGGCGTGACGGACCGCGATCCATCGGCATGCCTTCTCATCGCCGTCTGGGGTGCGCTCACTGGCGGCGATACGCCGTAACGACATCCAGGTGCTCTTCAGGCGCCTGTCCGACCAGCTCGGCCCCGGCAGCGTGCGGAACGTGTACGACGTCCTCGTGCGCGTCATGACGGCCGCCGTGGACGACAAGGTCATCGCCTCCAGTCCGTGCCGCCGGATCACCCTTCCGGCCATGCCGGACGAGGAGGTCACCCCGCCCGCCGTCGCCCAGGTCGAGGCCATAGCGCGGGTGATGCCGCCGTACATCCGCGCTGCCGTCGTCACGCTCGCCGGATCGGGTCTGCGGATAGGGGAGCTGCTCGGCCTCAGGGTGGCGGATGTCGACCTCAAGGCGGGCAGTATCCGCGTGGAGCGACAGCGGCTCCAGTCGGGGAAGATCGGTCCGCCGAAGACCGCCAAGTCCCGGCGGACGGTTCCGGTCGGCGAAGTCGTCACCGACGCGCTCCTCGCGCATCTCGCCGTACGTCCGTCCCCGGAGTGGCTGTTCACGATGGAGGAGGGGGAGCCGCTCAACTACCGCCGCTGGAAGACCGAGTGGAACCGCGCCCATAGGGCGCTCCAGGCGGAGGAGAACGAGGCGGCCAAGCGCGGGGGGACGCAAGCCCGTCGAGCTGCCGCGCATGGTGACGCACGACCTGCGGCACTTCTACGCCTCCGCGCTCATCGCGGGCGGCGCGAGCGTCAAGCAGGTGCAGATGGTCCTCGGCCACGCGCCCGCCGTCATCACGCTGCGGATCTACGCGCACCTGTGGCCGGGCGAAGAAGACCGCACCCGGTCCGTGATGGACGCCGTTCTCGGCGGCCTGCGGACCGGGTGCGGACCGGTAGGAAGCCTGACCAGCGAAACCGCAGGTCAGACGGCCTAACCGTAAATCAGGCCTTCTTGGTCTCCCAGAAGATCTTGTCGATCTGGGCGATCAGGTCGAGCGCCTTCTGGCCGGTGGCCGGGTCGTTCGAGCCCTTGGCCGCGGAGAGCGCCTTCAGGGTGTCGTTGACCAGCTGGTGCAGCTCCGGGTACTTCTCGAAGTGCGGCGGCTTGAAGTAGTCGCTCCACAGTACGGAGACGTGGTGCTTGGCCAGCTCCGCGCGCTGCTCCTTGATGATGATGGCGCGAGTGCGGAAGTCGGCGTCCTCGTTGGCCTGGTACTTCTCCTGGACGGCCTTGACGGACTCGGCCTCGATGCGGGCCTGCGCCGGGTCGTACACGCCGCAGGGCAGGTCGCAGTGGGCGCTGACCGTGACCTTGGGGGCAAACAGGCGGGAGAGCATGTGAGCTGTCCTTCCTCGTGATCGTCTTCTCAGGTGGGACATTACTCCGTGGAGAGCCGCTTTTCTCGGGTGCCCCCGGGGGCTTAGGGCAAAAGTCCCGGGTGAGACTGGGACCGGTGGAGGTTTGGGAACGGTGTTGAGCGGTGTGGAGTCTGGGGAGGTGCGCCATGCCTGAGCGGGGCGAGGGGGCGCGTGCGGGGGAGAGCGGGGCGCCCTTCGGGGTCGCGGAGGTGCACGGGCCCTCGATGCTGCCGACGCTGCGGCACGGGGACCAGCTGCTGGTCCGCTACGGGGCCCGGGTCCGGCCGGGTGACGTGGTGGTCCTGCGCCATCCGTTCCAGCAGGACCTGCTCGTCGTCAAACGCGCCGTCGAGCGCAGGGCGGGCGGCTGGTGGGTGCGGGGGGACAATCCGTACGCCGGGGGCGACAGCACCGACTACGGGACCGTGCCGCAGGAACTGGTCCTGGGGCGGGTCCTCGGGCGGTACCGGCCGCGCGGGAGCGCCCAGGAGGACCGTCCGGTGGCCGTGGGGACCGGCGCCGGGCCCCTCACGGGCGGCGGACCGCCCGAGGCGGCCCCGGAGGGCTTCGGGCGGTCCGGAGGCGAGGACGGGCCGGCTCAGCGCTCCGCCGGGCCGGTCGCGGGCAGCGGCGTGGGCGGGGTGCTCGGCTCGGCCGTCTCGCTCGTGCGCTGGGGGCTGTCCTCCGTACGCCCCGTACGCTCCGGGTCCGCGCCCGGGTCCTCGGCCTCGCGGCGTTTGCGGGCGCGGTAGGCGGCCACGTTGGCGCGGGTCGCGCAGCGGTCCGAGCAGTAGCGGCGCGAACGGTTCGTCGAGGTGTCCAGGTAGGCGTTGCGGCAGGGCGCCGCCTGGCACAGCCCGAGCCGGTCCACCCCGTACTCGGTGAGGTGGAAGGCGAGGCCCATCGCGGCGATCGCCGCGTAACCGGCGGTGGCGTTCGAGGGGTGCTCCGCGAGGTGCATGTGCCAGCGCGGGTTCCCGGACTCGTCCAGATACTCGTGCCCCGAGATCTGCGGACTGACCGGGAACTCCAGCAGCAGGGAGTTGAGCAGGTGCACCGCCTGTTCCTGCTCGCCCCGGTCGGCGGCCTCGAAGACGGCGCGCAGCCGGGCCCGTACGCCCCGGAAGCGTGTGACGTCCGCGTCGCCGGCCCGGCGAGCGGCCTGCGTGCTGGAGCCGAACAGCTCCCGCACCGCCTCGACCGAGGTCAGGGAGTCCTTGCGGCGTGCGGGCTCCTCGGTGTTGACCAGGCGTACGGCGTAGTCCGAGTAAGAGGCCAGTTCCACTTGTTGTCCTTACCGGGGCGGTCTATCGTGCGTATGTCACACGGCGGTAATGGCTGAACTTGTACCGAGGGTATTACGTATTGCTGTGCTTCGTGGGGCGACGGCTTCGTGGATCGTGCGCCCCGGGTCCGGGGCGTGCGCGTGCGGCTACGGGAGGACGGACATGGGCGGGACGGACGCGACGAGGGCCGCGACGGACTGGCGGGCCTGGCAGGAGAGCTGGGACCGGCAGCAGGAGTGGTACATGCCCGACCGCGAGGAGCGGTTCCGGGTCATGCTCGACATGACGGAGGCGCTGGCCGGGCCCGCCCCCAGGGTCCTGGACCTCGCGTGCGGGACGGGAAGCATCACGGACCGGGTGCTGCGCCGGTTCCCGGACGCGCGGAGCACCGGTGTCGACCTCGACCCGGCGCTGCTCGCGATCGCCCGGGGCACCTTCGCCGGGGACGAACGGGTCTCCTTCGTGACCGCCGACCTCAAGCGGCCCGAGTGGACGCGCGCGCTGCCGTACGACACCTACGACGTCGTCCTCACCGCGACCGCCCTGCACTGGCTGCCGAGCGCTGCTCTGCGCACCCTCTACGGGCAGCTTCCCGCGCTCGTGCGCCAGGGCGGGGCCTTCATGAACGCCGACCACATGCCCGACCCCACCAGCCCGAGGATCGGCGCCGCCGAACGCGCGCACCGGCACGCGGCCATGGACCGGGCCCGCGCCGAAGGGGCGCTGGACTGGGCGGACTGGTGGAAGACCGCCGCCGCCGATCCGGTGCTCGCCGGGCCCACCGCCGAGCGGTTCGCGCTGTACGGGGAGCACGCCGAGGGTGACAGCCTGCCCGCCGTCTGGCACGCCGAGACGCTGCGCGAGGCCGGTTTCGGCGAGACCCGCGTCGTGTGGGCCTCGCCCTCCGACGCGCTGGTCCTCGCCCTGAAGTGACCCCGCACGCCGGGCGGGGCGGTACGGCACCACCTGTTCCGTACCGCCCCGCCCGCACATCCGCGGCCCTCCCGCGCTCAGTGGTCCCGCGCCGGGGAGACGGAACCCGCCCCCGGTCCCCGTACCGGACTGCGCACGGGACTCACCGGTCTCCGCGCAGGACTTAGCACCGGACTCCCGGTCTCCGCACCCCGCTCCCCGGCCTCCTCACAGGACCTTCGACAGGAAGGCCCTGGTCCGCTCGTGCCGCGGGTCGGTCAGCACCTCGCGCGGGTTGCCGGACTCGACGACCACCCCGCCGTCCATGAAGACCAGCGAGTCGCCGACCTCGCGCGCGAAGCCCATCTCGTGCGTGACCACGATCATCGTCATGCCGGACTCGGCGAGGTCGCGCATCACGTCGAGGACGTCGCCGACCAGTTCCGGGTCGAGCGCCGAGGTCGGCTCGTCGAACAGCATGAGCTTCGGGTCCATCGCCAGCGCCCGCGCGATCGCGACGCGCTGCTGCTGGCCACCGGAGAGCTGCGAGGGGTAGCTGCCCGCCTTGTCGGCGAGACCGACCCGCTCCAGCAGCTCACCGGCCCGCGCCCTCGCCTGTGCCTTCGGGACGCCCTTGACCTGCGTCGGGGCCTCGATGACGTTCTCCAGCGCGGTCTTGTGCGGGAAGAGGTTGAAGCGCTGGAAGACCATGCCGATGTCCCGGCGGCGCAGGGCGACCTCGCTGTCCTTCAGCTCGTACAGCTTGTTGCCGCGCTGCCGGTAGCCCACCAGCTCGCCCTCGACGTACAGCCGGCCCGCGTTGACCTTCTCCAGGTGGTTGATGCACCGCAGGAAGGTCGACTTGCCCGAACCGGAGGGCCCGATGAGGCAGAACACCTCGCCCTTGGCCACCTCCAGGTCGATGCCCTTGAGGACGTCCAGGCTGCCGAAGGACTTGTGGACGCCCTCGGCCTTGACCATGGGGGTGCCCGCCGCGTCCGCGGTCCCGGACCGCTTCGTGAGCTCACTCATGCCATGCCTCCCGACGGACGGCCCAGCGACAGTACGTTGGCCTTGATCTTCTGGAACGGGGTCGCGGGCAGCGCCCGGCTGGAGCCGCGCGCGTAGTACCGCTCGACGTAGTACTGGCCCACGCTCAGCGCGGAGGTGAGGATCAGGTACCAGGCGGCGGCGACGAACAGCATCTCGACGGGGGAGCCGGACACCTGCCCGATGTCCTGGGCGGCGCGCAGCAGTTCGGGGTACTGCACCGCCGCGACGAGCGAGGTCGTCTTGAGCATGTTGATGACCTCGTTGCCGGTGGGCGGCACGATGACGCGCATGGCCTGCGGGATGACGATGCGGCGCAGCGTCTTGGCGTGGCTCATGCCGAGCGCCTGCGAGGCCTCCGTCTGGCCCTCGTCCACCGAGAGCAGACCGGCGCGGCAGATCTCCGCCATGTACGCGGCCTCGTTGAGGCCGAGCCCGAGCAGCGCGGTCAGCAGCGGGGTCATGAACGAGGACCAGTAGTCCTTGTAGATCGGCCCCAGGTTGATGTATTCGAAGACCAGGCCCAGGTTGAACCACACCATGAGCTGGACCAGGACCGGGGTGCCCCGGAAGAACCAGATGTAGAACCACGCGATGGACGAGGTCACCGGGTTCTTCGACAGCCGCATCACGGCCAGCAGGATGCCGCCGACGACGCCGATCAGCATGGAGATCACCGTCAGCAGCAGGGTCTTGCCCATGCCGGTGAGGATGCGGTCGTCGAAGAAGTAGTCGGGGACGGCGCCCCAGTTGATCTTCCCCTGGGAGAAGGCGTACACGATGGACGCCAGGACGGCGAGGGCGACTACCGCGGCTATGTAGCGCCCGAAGTGCCTTACGGGGACGGCGCGGATGGCCTCGGGGCCCGGAGGGGGCGCGTCCTTCGGGCCCGCCTCGGTGGTGATGTCAGACGACACGGATGCTGCCTCTGCCTTTCGACGTCCTCGGGGACGTGCGTCACCCGGGGAGGAGTGGGGAGTGGGGGACGGCCGTACCTGCGACGGCGGGGCGACGTGGGACGCCGGCCTTCGCGCGGCGGCGGGCCGGGCCTCACGGCGGGGGTGCGGGCCTCACGGCGGCGGGGGCCGCGCCGGACCGGGCGGTCGGTATCGGCCGGTGGGGGTGGCCCGGGTCCCGGGGCCCGGGAGCCGGGGCGCCGGCCGCTGGGGGTGCGGACGCCGGACGGTCCGCCCGCGCGCCCCGGCCGGTGGTGGCACCGGCCGGGGCGCACGGGCCCCCGGTCACTTGCCGCCGTTGACCTTGGCCTCGGTGACCTTTCCGTCCTCGACGCCCCACTTGGCGATGATCTTGTCGTACTCGCCGTTCTCGATGATCGCGTCCAGCGCGGCCTTGATCGCGTCCCGCACCTGCGTGTTGGACTTCGCGACGGCGATCCCGTACGGGGCGGCCTCGACCTGCTCACCGACCAGTTCGAAGTCCTTGCCGCCGCCCGAGGTCTTCACGGCCCAGGCCGCGACCGGGAAGTCCGAGGAGCCCGCGGCCCCGCCGCCGCCCCGCAGCCGGGTCTGCGCCTCCTGGTCGTTGTCGAAGGGCTCGATCGCCAGCTTCTTTCCGGCCGGGCACTTCTTCGCCTGGGCCTTGGCGAGGTCGTGCGAGACGGTGCCGCGCTGGACGACCATCTTCTTGCCGCACAGGTCGTCCCAGGTCTTGATCCCCTGGGTCTTCCCCTTCGGCGTGTAGATCGAGACACCGGCCGTGAAGTAGTCGACGAAGTCGACGCCCTCGCCGACCTTCTTGCCGGTGTCGCCGTCCACGCCGTTCTGCCGGTCGGCGGTGTCGGTCATGGCCGACATGGCGATGTCGTAGCGCTTCGAGCGCAGACCCGTCAGCAGCGTGTCGAAAGTGCCGTTCTCGAACTCGAACCTCACACCGAGCTGCTTGCCGAGCGCCACGCCGAGGTCGGGGTCGATCCCGACGACCTTGCCCGACTTGTCCTTGTACTCCACCGGCGGGTAGGCGATGTCCGAACCGACCTTGAGCACGCCCTTGTCGCGGATCTCCTGGGGCAGTTTGCCGGCCAGCGGGGCCGAGGAGACCTTGGAGTCCCCCTTGCCGGAGGCCGCCGGCTTGCTGTCGTCCTTGGTCTGGTCGCCGCAGCCGGCGAGCAGCAGGGCGCCCGCGACCGCGAGCGCGCCGACCGCGGTCGCCCGGGATTTCACGGCGGGGAAGCGGCGCGGGGTGGTTGCGGTCATGGTGGGGTGCCTCCGGCGTGGTCAGGAAAGTGCCGACAAGGGTCACTTCGTACGCGTCTTCGGGTGTCGCGACCCTGTGTGGTTACGGCATCTTGCCATTCGGACGCCACGATGCACGGCCTCCCCCATGTCAAAATCGGATAACGGGAGGGATGACCGTTCGGCCCGTCTCGTAACAAGCGCGGAGATGCGTCCAGTTGGCCCGGACGCCCTGTCCAGTGTTGTTCCGGTCATTCTTGGCGCCGGGTTCCGCTCGCGCTCTCTCCAGGCCCTCGCCGCGCTTGCCATCTCGCCATGCGGACTTCTTTCGTATGACTTGTCCGGCCATCGCGTTGTTTGCCCGGACGGGGTGAACTGCGCTGGTGGTGGGCGCGATCGGCGCAGGTGACGCCTGCCGCGCGGTGTTCCCGGCGGCTCTCCCGGTACCGGTGGGGAGGGCGTGGCGACCGGCGAACGGTTTCCGGTCGACGGCGTGACGCGGCCGTCGTGAATCCGGCTCGTGCGCGACGGGGGCGATCCGGTAGAAAAGACGGCTACACCCCGCATCCGGGGCTCAGGACGCGCGTGCGGCGCGTCCGCGCGTACGTGCCCGACTTGTGGCCTCCCACCTGCGGAAGCCGGGATTCCCCGACCGGGGGCCCGCGCCGCGAGCGGCGTACGCGGTGCCCGCCCACCCCTGGACCAGGGAGTGGTCACCCTCCATCGACGCATGTGCAAAGGGGTCAATCTCGTGGCAGTCGACAACGTCATTCCGCAGGACCGGCAGGACACCGGTCCCGTTGCTCCCGGGTCCCAGGGGCAGCCGGACACCACCGGGGGCACCACCCGGGAGGCCGCTCCACAACCGCCCGCCCATCCCGCCTTCGCCCTCCACCGGGGCGGGAAGATGGAGATCCGGTCGACGGTCCCGGTCAAGGACCGGGACGATCTGTCCCTCGCCTACACCCCCGGGGTCGCCGCGGTGTGCTCCGCGATCGCCGAACGGCCGGAACTCGCCCACGAGTACACCTGGACCTCCCAGGTCGTGGCCGTCGTCACGGACGGTACGGCCGTCCTCGGGCTCGGCGACATCGGCCCGGCCGCCTCGCTCCCCGTGATGGAGGGCAAGGCGATCCTCTTCAAGCAGTTCGGCGGCGTCGACGCGGTGCCGCTCGCGCTCGACACGACGGACGCCGACGAGATCGTGGAGACCGTCGCCCGGCTCGCGCCCTCCTTCGGCGGCATCAACCTGGAGGACATCTCCGCCCCGCGCTGCTTCGAGATCGAACGGCGGCTCAAGGAGCGGCTCGACATCCCCGTCTTCCATGACGACCAGCACGGCACCGCCGTCGTGACGCTCGCCGCCCTGCGCAACGCGGCCCGGCTGACCGGCCGGGAGCTGAAGGAACTGCGCGCCGTGATCTCCGGCGCCGGGGCGGCCGGAGCGGCCATCGCCAAGTTCCTGCTGGCCGCCGGGATCGGCGACGTCGCGGTCGCCGACCGCAAGGGCGTCCTCAGCACCGACCGCGAGGACCTCACCCCGGTCAAGCGCGAACTGGCCGAACTCACCAACGCGGCGGGCATCTCCGGCTCCCTGGAGACGGCGCTGGACGGGGCCGACGTGTTCATCGGCGTCTCCGGCGGCACCGTCCCCGAGGCGGCGGTCGCCTCCATGGCCAAGGGCGCCTTCGTCTTCGCCATGGCCAACCCGGACCCGGAGGTCGCCCCGGACATCGCGCACAAGTACGCGGCCGTCGTCGCCACCGGCCGCAGCGACTACCCCAACCAGATCAACAACGTGCTCGCCTTCCCCGGCATCTTCGCCGGGGCCCTGCGGGTGCGGGCCTCGGACATCACCGAGGGCATGAAGATCGCGGCGGCCGAGGCGCTCGCCGACGTCGTCGGTGACGAACTCGCCGCCGACTACGTCATCCCGTCCCCCTTCGACGAACGCGTCGCCCCCGCCGTCACCGAGGCCGTGGCCCGCGCCGCGCGCGAGGAGGGCGTCGCCCGCCGGGCCTGATCCGGGGCCGCGTGCGGCCGGCTCACGCGGCGGGGCGCCGCCGGTCACCCGACAGGTGACCGGGGGCGCCCCCCGAGCAGGCCCGGTCCCCGTCCGGGCGCCGTGCGGCGGGTCACAGGCGTACGCGGTTCCAGTGGCCGGGCGGCCGCCCTAGGGTCGGGCCATGTTCGCTGCCTACGCCGCCAGAATCGACGCCGAACGGCCGCTCAGCGGCCTCGAACTCGGGGAACGCCCCGCCCCCGTGGCCCGCGAGGGCTGGTCCACCGTGACCGTCCGGGCCGCCTCGCTCAACCACCACGACCTGTGGTCGCTGCGCGGGGTCGGGCTCGGCGAGAAGCACCTCCCGATGATCCTGGGCTGCGACGCGGCCGGGACCGACGAGCACGGTAACGAGGTCGTCGTGCACTCCGTGATCGGCCAGAGCGGACACGGGGTCGGCCCCGAGGAGCGCCGCACCCTGCTCACCGAGAAGTACCAGGGCACCTTCGCCGAGCAGGTCACGGTGCCGACCTGGAACCTGCTGCCCAAACCGGCCGGGCTGAGCTTCGAGGAGGCGGCCTGCCTGCCCACCGCCTGGCTCACCGCGTACCGCATGCTCTTCACCAACGCGGGCGTACAGCCCGGGGACTCGGTGCTCGTCCAGGGCGCGGGCGGCGGCGTGGCCACCGCCGCGATCGTGCTCGGCCGGGCCGCCGGGCTGCGCGTCTACGCCACCAGCCGGGACGCCGGACGCCGCGCCCGGGCCGTGGAGCTCGGCGCCGCCGACGCCTTCGAGCCGGGGGCCAGGCTCCCGCACCGCGTCGACGCCGTCATCGAGACCGTGGGCGCCGCCACCTGGTCCCACTCCGTCAAGTCACTGCGGCCGGGCGGGACTCTGGTCATCTCCGGGGCGACGAGCGGGGACCGTCCCGCGTACGCCGAACTCACCCGGATCTTCTTCCTGGAGCTGAAGGTCGTCGGCTCCACGATGGGCACGAAGGAGGAACTCGCCTCCCTGCTGTCCTTCTGCGAGACGACCGGGGTCCGGCCCGTCATCGACCGCGTCCTGCCCCTGGACCGCGCCCGCGAGGGATTCGAACGCCTCGCGGAGGGCGACCAGTTCGGCAAGATCGTGCTGGCCGTGTAGGGCCCGGCCACCTCCCTCGCTTGTCAATGTGGGTTGACGCCCCTCCCGGTGTCAACCTACATTGACGCGTATGACCGAAGCGACGGAACTCGCCGAACGGGCGGGCGACCGCGATCCGAGGGTCGGACTGCGCGCTGTCGCCGCGCTGCGCCGACTGCTGGAACAGCTGGAGTCGGTCCAGGTGCGCGGCGCGCGTGCCCAGGGCTGGTCCTGGCAGGAGATCGCCGCCGAACTCGGCGTCAGCAGGCAGGCCGTACACAAGAAGCACGGGAGGCAGTGATGTTCGAGCGTTTCAGCGAGACCGCGCGGACCGTCGTCCGGGAGGCCGCGGACCGGGCCCGGCGGGCCGGAGCCCCCGCGGTGACCGAGGAGCACCTGCTGCTCGCCCTCCTCGAACGCGAGGGCACCCGGGCCTCCTTCGCCCTGACGGCGCTCGGCCTGGAGGGGGAGCGCAGGCAGGCGCTGTACGAGGACCTGGACCGGGCCCGCAGGCGCGGCGGTCTCTCCCGTGAGGACGAGGAGGCCCTGGCCGGGCTCGGGATCGACCTCGCCACGATCGTCTCCCGAGTCGAGGACGCCCACGGGGAGGGCGCGCTCGCGGGCGGCGCCGCCCGGCCGGGCCGCGGTCTGCTCGGCGGCCGGCGGCTGCCCTTCTCCCGGGACGCGAGGAGCGTGCTCGAACGTGCGCTGCGCGAGGCCCTGACCGGCCACGAGCGGGCCATCGGGGACGAACACCTCCTGCTCGGCCTCCTGACCCTCTCCGGCCCCGTCCCGGAGGCCCTCGCCGGTCACGGGGTGACCGGCGAGGCCGTACGGCGCGTGCTGTACGGGGCCGCCGGAACGGGTGGGGCCGAGGAGGGGGAGGAGGGGGAGCGGCGGGCCGGATGAGGTCGCGCCGGGATGTGTCCCGGTGAGTTCCGCGCTCTCCCCTCAGCGGCCTTCCGTGCTCCTCTGCGCGTTCCCGGCCGCTCCGGCACCCGCGAACGGGCCCCTCGGGCGGGAGCCGCGCCGTCCCGGTGGGCGGGTCGTCGCCACCTCGGGTGGCCGTGGCGGGGGCGGGAGGGTCGCCCCGGCCGTGGAGGCCGGTGGGGCCGGTGGGACGGGGGTGACCGGGACGGCCAGGTCGGCCGGGACGGCCGGCCCCGTCGGGGGTCTCGACGCCACCATCAACGTCGTGCGCCACAGGGCGCCGTGGCCCAAGGGGCCGAAGGGGATGTCCCTCAGCGGGCGGCCCCCCTCAGCAGGGCCCCGATGTGCGCCGCCGTCGTGCCGAGACGGTGCCGCACCTCCTGGAGCTGGTCCTCGGTCACCCCGTGGTCGCGGGCCGCGTCCCTGACGTCGTCACGGAAGCGGTCCAGGAGTCGTTCCAGGTCCCGCGCCGGATCGTCCGACGCCGTCTGCCGCGCCCACTCCGGCACCTCGCCGAACGGACCGCCGTCCCCAGGAGCCGCGGTGTCCCTCTCGGCCGGGGTGTCCTTCCTCAGGTTCGGCGCTGGGGCGTCGGCGGAGGTCCCGGCCGGGCCCTGGTCGGGTGCGGTGGGGGACTCGGGGGAAGGCGAGTGCGCCGTGCGGGGCGCGGGACGGCCCGTGGCCCAGTCCGTCCAGGCGCCGAGGCCGCCGCCCTGTCCCTTCTCGAAGCGGCCGAACTCCCGGCTCAGTTCGCTCAGGCCCTCGCGCAGACCGGTCGGCCAGTCGCCCCGGCTCACCTGCTCCTGGACCTGACGCGCCACCCGCCGCAGACGCTCCTGCGCCTCCTCGGCCTGGAGGCGCGCGCTGTCCTGCGCCTCCTTCGCCTGGCGGCGTGCGCGCTGGGCCTCCTCGCGGGCCCGGCGGCTCTCGTCCTTCGCCCGCCTGGCCTGCTCCTTCCACTCCTGCTTCGCGCGGCGCAGCTCCTCCCTGGCCGTCCGCCACGCGTCCTTCTCGTCGGCGCTCGGGCCCCGGCCCTGGTCCGCCCCGGCCCCCGCGCGTACCTGGGAGGCGGCGGCCCGCATCTCGCGGCGCAGATCACCTGCCGCTCCGCGCACGTCGTCCCGGATCTCGGCGGCCAGTTCGGCGACCGACTCCCGGATCTCCAGCTCCAGATCGGCCAGCTCCCCACCCCGGTCGGCGAGTTCGGCGCGTCCGGCCTCGGTGATCGAGTAGACCTTGCGGCCGCCCTCGGTCGTGTGGGTCACCAGCCCCTCGGACTCCAGCTTCGCGAGCCTCGGGTAGACCGTGCCGGCCGAGGGCGCGTACAGCCCCTGGAAACGCTCCTCCAGCAGCCGGATCACCTCGTAGCCGTGCCGGGGCGCCTCGTCGAGCAGCTTCAGCAGGTACAGGCGCAGGCGGCCGTGGGCGAAGACGGGCGGCATCTCAGAGCACCTTCTTGTCGGTCGGGTCGGTCGGGTCGGTCGTGTCGGTGGGGCCGGGGGTGTCCGCCGGGCCGGTACGGGGGGACGGGCGGCGCAGGAGCGCCAGGGAGCCGGAGACCGTGGTCGCCTTGAGGCTGCCCGCCCCGGACCCCAGCCGGCCGGTGATCCGCTTGCTGCCCCACATGCCGCTCACCCGCAGGTCCTCGAAGGCGTTGGAGAGGGAACCGCTCGTGGTGTTCACCTCGACCTCGGCGTCCGCCGGGTGCGGCAGGCGGATCGCGATCTCCCCGGAGACGCTGGTGAGCTTGATGTCGGTCGGCGCCCCGCCCGGGTCCAGGTCCAGGATCATGTCCCCGCTGACCGACTCGGCCCGCACCGAGGGGCCGCCCCCGTCGACGAGGGTCAGGCCGCCCGAGACCGAGGCGAAGCGCAGGGGGCCGGTCACCGACTGGACCTCGATGCTGCCGGACACCGTCTCGGCGCTGACCTCGCCCTCCGTCCGGGCCAGTGTCGTGTCGCCGGTCACCGCCTTGACGGCCGCGCCCCCGCGCACGCCGGAGACCGTCGCCGAGGCGGTCACCACGCCGACCTCGACGTGCGCCCCGGCCGGGACGACGAGGGAGACCACGGCCCTGCGGCGCTGCCGGGTCCTGCGGTCCAGCCACTTCAGGAGGTTCTTCCACTGGAGGTCCTCGTAGGTCACCGTCAGGGTCGAGCCCTCGTGCTCGACGATCAGGGGCGGGCCCTCGATCTCCGAGACGTGCAGGCGGGCCGCCTCGCCCTCCGGGCCGTCGAGGGCGTCGGCGCCCACGATGTTGACGGCCCCGCCGACGATGCGTACCCGCACCGTCTCGACCGGCTCCCCGAACGTGAGCTTGCGCGGCTCCGTGACAGACCACTGGGCCATGAGTGCCTCCCGGCGTGAGTGCTCCCCGATGTGCGGCGGTACGCGCCATATCGCGTTCCAGCACACACCCTCCGAGAGACACGATATAACGCGAACACGGGAAGTCAAGACTGTCGGGAGTCCGCTGTCGGGAGCCCGCGCGGTCCGCCGTACCGCGGTGCGAGGCCCCTGGGTGCCCGTGCCCCGACGCCGACCCGTAAGGCCCTCGTACGCGCGCCGACCAGCGCGAACCCGCCTAGCGTGGACGACATGGCGATGTCCTCTGGTAAGTCCGCCGGTGACGCGGGAGACGGGGCTTCTGCCCGTGGCGCGACGGGCGGAAGCGGCGGCGACGCGGGCACGGCCGGAAACCTCACCGACGCGGCCCTCGCCGCCGGGGCCCTCCTGCTGTGCCGGGCCGAACCCGAGGCCGTGGCCCCGGTCGCCCACCTGCTGCGCGAGCCGATGCTGCTGTGCGCGGCGACCGGGGACGGCGCGCCCGCCGAACCCGGCGCCCGCTCCGAAGGCCCGGCCTGGAGCGTCCTCGTCCCGGAGGGCAAACCCTGGCTGCACGGCGGCGAACCGGTCGACCGCGTCGTCACCGGCTGGGCCGGAGCGCTGGCCGTGGGCGCCTCCTGGCCGGTCCTCGCGCTGTGGTGGGACGCGTCCCGCTGCGGTTACGTCCTCGCCTCGGGCTTCCGCCGCACCGTCGGCTACGAGTGGCTCGCCGACGGCACCCCGGCGGGTGAGCGCGAGGGCCTGCGCAGCCTCGTGCTGCGCCTGGGCCTCGACCCCGTCCTGGACCTTCAGGCGCTGCAACCGCTGACCGAGCCGGACCCCGCGGCCGACGCCCGCGGCCGGCTGCGCGGACTGCTCGCCGTGCTGACCCGGGCCGGGCTGGCCCTGCCCGCGGGGCTCTCCCCCGGGGAGAGCGCCGACCGGCTGCGATCGGTCGCGGGCGTCCTGCCCGCGGTGGAACGCGTCTCGTGGTCCGGCTGGCGCGACGCCGTACGGGCCGAACTGGAGGCCGTCGAGAACGGCGCGTTCGGGCCCTGGCTGCGCGGCCCCGGGGCCCGCGCGCTCGCCGCCGCCCAGTGCGCCGCAGGGCTCCCCCTGCTCGGCCGGGGACTGCGGCGCCGCGACCACGGGTGGACCTGCGCGGGTGCCCTGCTCGTCACGCACGGGGTCTTCGCCCTCGTCTACGACCGGATGCGCGCGCGGAGCTGACCGGGCGGTCCACCCGGTGTCGGGCGGTACTCGTACGAGGGACCCCGGGGCGCGGGGAACCGGACGGCGGGCCGAGGGCGTCCCCCCGGCGAGAACATCCGTCCCCGATGCGCGGGGTCCGGCCCCGGGCGGGTGCGCCTCGCCGGTCAGTCGTCCTCGTCCTCGTCGTCGAGGCGGGCGAGCCACGTGGCCAGCCGCTCCACCGGGACCTCGAAATCGGGGTTGAGGTCGACGAACGTGCGCAACTGCTCGGACAGCCACGCGAGGCTCACCTCTTCCTCGCCCCGCCGCCTCTCCAGCTCCTCGATGCCGCGGTCGGTGAAATACATGGGTCGTGCTCCATCCAATGATGAGGTGGTACGGGAGGTGCGGGCGGCGGTCAGGGGCCCGGGAGAGAAGGATAGGCGGGGCGTACGCGACGCGGCCTCTCGCGGGCACCACGCAAGAAGGACTACGCTGCTCTGCCCCGCGCACCGCACGGGGGAGGCGGGGGAGACGGGGTACGTCATGGGTGATCCACGGCACGGAGCCAGGGGGGCGCTCCTCCGGGGCGCGAGGACGACGGGGACGCACGCCGGAGGAGCCGCGTCCGCGGCCCGTACGCCGCCGCGACCCCGGAGGACCGGGAGCGGCGGGGCTCCTGCCCCGTCCCGGCAGGCTGAGACCGTTCGCCGTACCCGGGAGGACGCGACCGTGCGCCGTACCCGGCAGGGCGGGGCCGTTCCCCGCGTCCGCCCGGGCGGGCCCCTGCCGCGCGCCGCCACGCCCGGCGCACGCACACCCCGCGCCCGCGCGCGGGCCGGCACGGGGGAGAGCACATGATCATGGCGTCGCCCGACGCGGGGCCGGCCGAGAACCCGGACGCCTGGCGGGCTCTGGAGAATCTGACGAAGGCGGCCACCGTCCGCATCCACCTGCCGTGGGCCGGGTATAGCCCCACTGACCCGTTCGGCGAGGTCGAGAGCTTCCTGGGAAGCGGCTTCTTCGCCGCGCCCAACTGGGTCCTCACCTGCGCGCACGTCCTCTACCACGAGGACAGCGGCCGGTACTTCGGGAAGGGGGAACAGGTGACCGTCGTCCACGCGCCCGCCCCCGACGCCGCCCCCGTCGCCCTGCGCGCCGAGGTCGCCGCCGTCCTCCCCGAGGTCGACGGGGTGCCGTCCGCGGGCTGGCCCGTACCCGACCTCGCCCTGGTCCGGCTGCTGGAGCCGAGCGCGCACGCGAGCGTCTTCCTGTCCGACCGGCCCGCCGTCACCTGGGCCGACGGCCGCGGCCTGTTCCACACCGGCTGGGTCAACAACGGCGGGGTCCTCGACCGGATCGACGGCAGGGCCACCGTGACCGGGGGGATGGGCTGGAGCGGCGGCGGAAGCACGGGAGGGCTGCTGCGGCTGGGCGGTGACAGCTTCATCGCGGGCGCCTCGGGGAGCCCCGTCGTCGACCTCGTGCGCGGGGAGGTCGTCGCCGTCGTCAAGTCCCGCCTCGTGGCCGGGAACAGCGGCTCCGCCGTCGACATCGCCCACCTGCGCCGCGGTCTGCCGGTCCCCGGCCTCCACCTTCCCCGCAAGCCGCAGGACGGCGCGGACCGCGACCGGCCCGGCCCCGGACAGCCCCGCGGCGCACGGACGTACCCCCTCGGGCGGACCACGCCCGACGCCGATGTCCGCGCCGTGCCCGAGGCGCGCCGGGCCCCCGGTGCGCGACCGCTGCCCGGCCGCGGCGCGGAAGCCGGACGGGAGGCCGTCGGGGCGGTCCCGGCGGCCACCGGACCGTACCCGCCCGAACCGCCGCAGGCCGGGGCCGCCGGCGCGCAGGCGGCGGGCCCCGACGCCGGAACGGACATCCTGGACGGGGCCGGCGAGGCGGTGACCGTGAACGGCGCCCCCGAGAGCTTCGGGCCGTGGGCGCAGAGCCTCGCCGACCCGTGGGCCCGCGGCGGGACCGAGGACCTCTACCAGACGCTGTGCTCCGAGCACGACCGGCACCAGAGCGACCGTCAGGGGGTGGCGCAGTGGACGTGGACCGACGTGCAGCGGCACCTGCGCCCCGCCTCCAGCCTCGACCTCCAGCCCGCCGAACGGGTCAAGCTGCTCGGACTGCTCGCCGACATCCCGCCGCCCGCCAGCGTCGCCGCCCTCGCCGAGGTACTGCACACCGTCTCCGAGGGACAACTCGGCACCGAGGAGCAGTGGTTCGCGCCGCGCGGCTGGCGCGACGGGCTCGGGACGCTGCACGGACGCGAGGGCACCGCGCACCAGCAGCTCGGCCTCTACCTCCGCTACGTCGACGCCGTCCTCGGCGCCGACCGGCCGGCCGCCGCCCGCGACAGCTCGCGCGCCGAACGCGCCCTGTGGGCCTGGGCCTGGGCGAAGACCGAGGAGCTGGCCCCCGCCGAGCGCGGGGAACGGCGGCGGGCCCTGGAACACCGGCGCCGGTCGCTGTCCCGCCCCAGGCCGGTGCGCGCGCCGCGCGCGGCGCGCCGGGCGGTGCTGCTGCGGCTGTTCCCGCGCGGCTGGCAGGCCGGCACCTACGACTGGCAGCTGTGCCTGGAGGAGCCCGCGCCCGAGGAGGCCCCCGGAGCGGGCGCCCCGGACCCGGGCGGCCCCGAGGGCGCGTACCCGGCCGAGCCCCTGGTGCGCCCGCTGGGCGAGGACCAGTGGGGCGTCCCGCTGGAGAACCTGCCCACCGCCCTCGCGGAGCCCCTGGCCGAGGCGTTCCGGCGCTGCGACGAACCCGGCGCGAGCGCCGTCCTGCACGTCGCCCTGCCCCGCGACCTGCTGGGGCTGGAGGTCGACGGCTGGCGGATCGGCCACGAGGGCAGGACGCTCGGCGAGGAACGGCCCGTCGTCGTCCGCTGCGCCGACCGGGCCTGGCCCGAGCAGGCCGGAGCGGAGGCGGACGACGCGCGCCGCTGGCAGGCCCTCCACCCGGCGCCGAGGGACGAGGGGATCGCCCCCGGGATCATCGACTGCGTGGACGATCGCCCCGTGCCCTTCGACGGACCCGGTCAGCTCGCCGCCACCCGGGACAACCACGTCCCGGTGCTGTGCCGTTACTGGCACGTGGAGCACACCGACTCGGTGACGGGCCTGTCGAGCCTCGTCGACGCGGGCTACCGGGTCGTCGTGTGGCGCAGGAGGGGGGACCCGGGCGGCGCCGAGCGGCCCGGGCACGCGTACGGCGACGTCTGCGCCGGCTTCCACGGGCAGGCCCCGGGCGCGCTGGGCGCCGCCCACAGCGCCGGGCACCTTCCGTACCTCGTGCACCGGTGGCGGGCCGATGTCGCCGCCGGTGTCGGCGGCGTCTTCTGGACGCAGGGCCTCGCTCTGCTGTATGACCCCCCGCGCGCCCTCAACGAGATGCTGCCCGCCCTGTGAAAGCCCCTGACGCGGTGCCACCCCGCTCGCTACCGTTTGCCGCGGGAGGCCCGGGCCGGGGAGGGGCGCGGCAGGACGGACAGCTCGACGGCCGCGGTACCGGCCGGGTGCGGGCCTTCGGGCCGCCGCTCCACCGGGCCCCTGGCCCCTGAGCACGCCGCCGTGTCCCGGGAGGGCGAAGGCCGAACGGGGACGGAAGACCGACGATCAGCGACCTGCCCGCGCAGCCGGGAGACGAGCGACGAGGGAAGCCGACAAATGAGCGAAACCAGTGTGGCCGGCGGCAACGACGCCGGTGTGTCCGGGGAATGGCTCATCTACCGGGGGGCGGGAGAACGGCACGACGGCATAGGACGCCTCCCCGCGCCGCCGCCCTGGCGCGACTTCCGGCGCCGCGTACAGGAGGGCGCCGGGCACGGGACGGACGGACCGGGCGCCGACGGACCCGGACCCGGCGCCCGTGTCCCGGAACACGCCGACGGACGGGCGGCGACCGGTGAGGCCGAGAGCCGCCGCCTGGGCGCCTACCGCGACCAGGCCGCCTCGCTGCGCCCCGGCGCGGAGGAGCTGGAGGTCATCAACGCCGCGCTGTACCTGCGCCGTCCGCTCCTGGTGACCGGCGGCCCGGGGGTCGGCAAGAGCTCCCTCGCGCACTCCGTCGCCGACGAACTGGGCCTCGGCGAGGTCCTGCGCTGGCCGATCGTCTCGCGCACCACGCTCCAGGACGGGCTCTACCACTACGACGCCATCGCCCGCCTCCAGGACGTGCAGATCGCCGCGCACGCCGCCGGGGCCGCGGCCGGCGGCCCCGGATCGGTCGAGAGCATCGGCGACTACATCCGGCTCGGCCCGCTGGGCACCGCCCTGCTGCCCTCCCCGACGCCCCGCGTGCTGCTCGTCGACGAACTCGACAAGAGCGACATCGACCTGCCCAACGACCTCCTGAACATCCTGGAGGAGGGCGAGTTCTCCCTCCCCGAGCTGGAGCGCATCGCCGACCGGCTGCCCGACCGCACGGCGAAGGTGCTGACCTCGGACGGACGCAAGGTCGAGGTCAGGGACGGGAAGGTGCGCTGCGGCGCCTTCCCCTTCGTCGTCCTCACGAGCAACGAGGAACGCGACTTCCCGGCCCCGCTGATGCGCCGCTGCATCCACCTCGAACTGGGCCGCCCCGACCACGAACGGCTCGCCAACTTCGTCCGCGCCCACCTCGGCCGCGACCAGGAACGCACCGCCGACGACCTCATCACCCGCTTCCTCGAACGCTCGCGCACCGAACTGCTCGCCGCCGACCAGCTGCTGAACGCCATTCACCTCACCGGCGCCGCCCCCGGCCTCGACCGGGAGCGGCTCGCCGACCTCCTCATCCAGCGACTCGACCGGCCGAGGTGACCCGACATGTCCGAAGCCCCCGCCCGGACCGGGCCCGGCCACAGGCCGGCCGGGCCCCGGCCCGCCGACCCCGTGTCCGCGCTCGTGCTCGCCCTGCGCGGCGCGGGACTCGACCCCGACGCGGAGAACCTCGGCGACGCCCTGTGGCTCGCGAACACCCTCCGGGGGCCCGAGACCGAAGCCGGGGACGCGCCCCGCGCCGCGCAGGGCACCGAGGCCGCGAACGGGGCCGGTGAGAGTTCCGGGGACGGGCCCGTGCCGCCCGGGACGACGCCCCCCGGCCCGGCCGCGCCCGAGGCGGAGCCGGACGGCGGCACCCGACGGCCGGACGCCCTGGACGAGGCCGACGAGGCCGGTACCGTCGCGCTCTACCTGGAACCGCAGGACACCGGCGCCTCGGCCACCGGCACCGCGAACGGGCGCCACGGGCCCGCGGACCGGCTGCGCGGGCTGCCCGTCGGCGTGCCCGCCGCCCCCGCCTTCGGCTCCTCGCTCGCCCTCCAGCGCGCCCTGCGCCCCCTCCAGGGCTACCGCACGGCGGGCACCCGGCTGCGCACCGTCCTCGACGAGACGGCCACCGCCGACCTGAGCGCCCGCGCGGGCGGGCTGATCCTGCCCGTGTACCGCCGTGTCGCCCGCAGGGACGCCGCCCTCCACCTCGTCCTCGACGCCTCGCCCTCGATGCGCGTGTGGGACCGCATGTTCGAGGAACTCGCCCGGGTCTTCGGCCAGTTGGGCGCCTTCAAGAACGTCGTCAGGTACTTCCTGCACGAGGGCCCCGGCGGCTCGCCCGTCGTCGGTTCCGCACCCGACCCGCGGTCCGGGCCGTTCTACTCGCCCGAACACCTCGCCGACCCCACGGGCCGCACCATGACCGTCCTGGTCAGCGACTGCGCCGGCCCGCTGTGGCGCAGCGGCCGCGGCCACCGGGTCCTGCACCGGCTCGCGGGCAGCGGCCCCGTCGTCGTCCTCCAGCCGCTCCCGCAGCGCCTGTGGAACCGCACCCGGCTGCCCGTCGTGTTCGGGGACCTCACCCGCGGGCCCTTCGGGCGCGTCCAGGTCGCACCCGGCGGCCCCAGGCCCCCCGCCCCCGGCGCGCTGCCCGTGCCCGTGGTCCCGCCGGTACCGGCGGCGCTCGCCTCCTGGGCCCGGCTCATGTCGGGCGGCGGGGCGCGTTCGGTGACCGGCGCCATCGGCTGGGTCCGCGCCGACCAGCCGCCCGCGGGCACCCCGGGCGCTCCCCGGCCGCTGTCCGCCCTGCAACTCGTCAGCCGCTTCCGCGCCGCCTCCTCGCCCGCCGCCGGACGGCTCGCCACGCACCTCGCGGCGGCCCCCCTCAACCTGCCCGTCATGCAGCTCGTCCAGCGCACGATGCTGCCCGACTCCGGCCCCTCGGAACTCGCCGAGATCCTGCTCAGCGGCCTGCTCACCCGTAGCAAGGCGGCCCCCGACACCGGCCAGTGGTACGAGTTCGAGCCCGGCGTGCGCCAGGCGCTGCTCGGCCCGCTCGGCCGCGACGAGGCCCTGCTCGTGCTCAAGCACTGCTCGGAGTACGTCGAGCAGCACTTCGGCAAGGGCGGGCCCAACTTCCCCGCGCTCGCCCACGCCCAGCTCGACAGCGGCGCGGCCGGCCGGCCGCCCGCCGACTGGGACGAGAGCGCCGGCACCCGCCGGCGCGGCGAGCGAGGCGGCCCCGAGGGCGACCGGACGGCCGAAGGCGACCCGGCCACCGTGCCCCAGCCCTTCGCCGAGGTCGCCGCCGACGTCCTGAGGCGGTTCATGCCCGTGTCCCCGCTGCCCGGCGGCTCCACCGCCGCGACCGGCCCCGGAAGCCCGCACCCGGCCACCACCGCCGCCCGGAGCCTCGTCGCGGAGTACGAGGAACACGGCATGGTCCAGTCCCTCATGGACGCCGCCCAGCTCCTGCGCAGCGCCGTCCGGCAACGGACCGCCGCCGATCCCGAGCTGCTCGCCGCGTGCGCCCGTACGCTGCTGCGGCTGTGGCGCGTCCAGGGCGGCGAGGCGCTGCTCGCCGAAGCCAGGGACACCGCCGAGCGGGCCGTCACCGCCGGGCGCGAACCCGCCCACCGCGCCGTCCTCGCCCAGGTCCTGAGCGCCGTGGCCGAGGAGAGCACCCGCTCCGGCGACCGCGCCGCGGCCCGCGAGACCCTGCGCCGCGCCGAACGCGAGTACGCCGCCGCGTGCGCCGCCCCCGCCCTCAGCCCCGACGAGGCGCTGTCCCTCACCCTGGAACGCGTCGCCGTCCTGGAGTCGCAGTGGCGGCTGGCCCGGGACGGCGAACTCCTCCAGAGCGGCGTCGGCATGCTGGAGGCGCTCGCCGACGCCCGCCCCGACGGACGCAGGCCCGCCCCGCTCAGCCTCGCCCACGGCAGGCTCCTGCTGCGGCTGTCCACGGCCGCCGAGGACGAGGCCGAGATCCGCGACCACGCCGACCGGGCCGCCCGCTCCCTGCGCGCCGCCCTCGACGAGGACGACACCGCCCGCGCCGAAGGCTCCAAAGCCCTGCCGGAGGGCGAACGGCCCGCCGTCCTGCTCGACCTCCTCGACGCGACTCTGCGCTCCGGCCCCGAGGCCCACGCGCAGGCCGAGACGCTGCTCCACGAGGCCCTGCCCCAGGCCCACGGCCGCCGCCGCAGCGATCTGCTGACCCGCTCCGGACGGCTGCACGTCGCCCGGTACCGGGAGACCGGCGCCGCGCAGGAACTCGACCGCGCCGCGAGCCGCTTCGAGGCGGCGCTGCCCGGGGTGCCCCGCGACACCGCCGCCCACTCCCAGCTCCTGTTCGAACGGGGTAGCACTCTCCTGGACCGGGCCCGGCTGCCGGACGGCTCGTTCGCCGAGCGGCTCGACCGCGTCAACCGCGCCGTGCAGGTGCTGCGCGGCTGCCTCACCGAGACCGCGTCGACGCACCGCGCCGCCCCCCGCAGGGAACTGCTCCTCGGCCGCGCCCTCGTGACCCGCTACCGGCTCACCGAGGACCGCGTGGACCTGCGCGAGGCCGAGCACCATCTCGGTCTCGCCGCGCGCGGTGCCCGCGAACCGATCGCCGCCGCGACCTGCCGCCTCGAATGGGGCCAGGTCCTCGTCAACGCCGCCGACGCGCTGCGCCGCCCCGCGCACTACGACGACGCGGCCGACGCCTTCCGCCTCGCCGCCCAGGCCGCCCGCACCGCGCAGGAGGAGGCGCCCACGCCCCGGCGGCGCGCCGAGGCCGTCTCGCGCGCCGCCCAGGCACACCACTGGCGCGGCATCACCTACGAGGCCGCGGGCCGCCCCCGCGCCGCCCGCACCGCCTACCGGGCCGCCGCCGAGGAGTGGGAACGGCTGCCCGCGGGCATGGAGCCCTTGGGGGAACCCACTCCGGCCGACACCGCCCGCCGCCTGACCGGGCTGACGGGCCCGCCCGACTGAACCGCGCCCGCCCGCACGGCGGATGCCCGCCGCACCCGCGCCCGGCGGCACCGGGCGACGTCGGCCCGTACCCGGGACAGCGCCGTCCCGCCGTACCGCCTTCGCACGCCGCACACCGACCGAGGGACACCGCATGACGGAACACGACGCGACGGTGCACCGCGACGCCGGGCCGCAGGCCCCCGCCGTACCGCCGCCGCTGCCCGACCTGACCGCACTCGACCTGCGCGCCCTGCGCGAGCTCGACCACCCCGTCCTCGGCGAGGTCCTGGGCGAACTGCGCTCGCGCGCCGGGGAGTCCAGCGAAATGCTGTGGGGGTTCAACAACGCGATGTGACCGGCCGCCGCACCGCTGCGCCCGCGCGCCCGCCGCGCGGGCACTCCCGCACCACCACCGTGCGCCGGGCGGCCCTTTCGGCCGGTGCCCGGAGCGAACCGGACAAGGATCCGCCGGGAGGTTTGCCGCCCGGCGCCCGACGGGAGATACCCCCACAGGGCGGCGACAGGGAGCCGGACCCACACCGGGGGACACGGGGGGCGCAGTGCCGGACGACGCGCCCCCGCAGCCGGACACCGCCCGCTCCCCGCAGCCGCCGGGGACGCGCGCCCGCCACCGCGCCGGGACCACCACGGTCCGGCAGGCAGCGGTGTACGCGCCCGAATCCCCGTCCCCCTTCCGGCAGTTCATCGTCAAGACGCACAGCCGCTGCAACCTCGCCTGCCGCTACTGCTACCTCTACGAGGGACCGGACGACAGCTGGCGCGGCCGCCCGGCCACCCTCGCCCCCGCCGTACGCGCCCACGTCGTCGCCCGGATCGCCGAGCACGCCGCCACGCACCGGCTGCCCGCCCTGTCCCTGGTCCTCCACGGCGGCGAACCGCTCCTGTCCGGAGCCGCCCCGCTCGTCGCCCTCGCCCGCGAGGTGCGCGCCGCCGTCCCCGCCGGCTGCGCGGTGCACGCCACCGTCCAGACCAACGGAACGCTGCTGACCAGCGGCAGCGCCGCCGCCCTCGCCGAGGGCGGGATCACGGTGGGGCTGAGCCTCGACGGCGGACGCGCCGCGCACAACACGCTGCGCACCGACCACGCGGGCCGCCCCTCCTGGCCCGCCGCCTCCCGGGCCGCCCGGCTGCTCGCCGAGGAGCAGCCCGGGGCCTACGCGGGCATCCTCACCGTCGTCGACCCGCGCACCGACCCCGTCGACGTCTACACCTCGCTGCTCGCGCTGCGCCCCCCGGCGATCGACCTGCTGCTGCCGCACGGCAACTGGACCAGCCCGCCGCCCCTGCGCCCCGCGGACCCCGGCCGCACCCCCTACGGGGACTGGCTGTGTGCCGTGTTCGACGTGTGGTGGCGGGCCCCGCGCCGGGCCACCCGGGTGCGTCTGTTCGAGGAGTGCCTCGCGCTCCTGCTCGGCCTGCCCGCCGGGACCGAGTCCCTGGGCCTCGACCCGTTCACCGCCGTCGTCGTGGAGACCGACGGCTCCATCGAACAGGTCGACTCCCTCAAATCGGCGTACGACGGGGCCGCCGCCACCGGACTCGACGTACGCCACCACAGCTTCGACGAGGCCCTGCGCCATCCCGGGGTCGCCGCCCGTCAACGAGGACCGGCGGCACTCTCCGCGACCTGCCGTGCCTGCCCGCTGCTCACCGTGTGCGGGGGCGGGCACTACGCCCACCGCTGGCGGGCCGGCCACGGATTCGCGAACCCCTCGGTGTACTGCGCCGACCTCCAGAAATTCATCCGCCACGTGGCGGCGGCCCTGGACCGGGCGGCCGGCCGCCACCGGCCGGGCGAGCCGCCCGGCCCCGCCACCGCGCAAGGAGGCACCCCATGACCACAGCGGTTCCCGCACCCGTCCTGCGCGAACTCGCGAGGACCGAGGGAGGGCCCCGGGCCCTCGACCACCTCGTCCACGACCAGTCCACCCGCAGACTCCTGCTGCTGCGCGCCCTGCTCGACGCCGTCCAGGACGCCCCCGCCGCCCGCGTCGGCCCCGGCGCCCGGCAGCGCATGGCCGAGGACTGGGCCCTGCTGGAGACCGCCGAGCAGGCGGGCCCCCGGGCCGGGGAACGCGTACGCGCGCTCCTGCTGCGCCCCCTCACCGGCCCGCTGATCCGCCACGCCCTCGCGGCGCTCACCGGCCCCCGGACCGGGCAGGACGCCGAACTCACCGAGGCGCTCGACCACTTCTCCACCCTCGCCGCGACCGCCGCGATATCCGCCGGGGTGCCCTTCACCGCGCGCCTCACCGCGTACGAGGGCTTGCTCGCGCTGCCCTCCCTCGGGGCCCTGCGCACCGAGGGCACGGCGCCGCGCACCGTGACCGCCGCCTTCACCGGTTCCGCGCTCACCCTGAGCCCGGACGGCGGCGGCCCCGTCACCGTCTTCCCACAGCCCTCGTACGGGGCGTGGTCGGCCGACGCGGCGTGGCTGCCCGCCTACGCCCTGCCGCCGCTCACCCCCGGGGCCGACCTCGTCCCGCTGGACGACATGAGCCCCTACCGGCAGGTGCCCGGCCCCGCGCACAGCAGCCTCAGCCGCGCCGTCACCCTCGACGACCACTCCCGTAAACGCTGGTACGAGGCGTGGTCGGGCACCGCCGCGCTGCTCGCGCTGGGCGGACCGCACCGCACCGGCGAGGCGGTCCGGCTGCTGCGCTCCGTCGTACCGCTCCAGACCCCGCCCGGAGCGACCACCGAGGGCCACCCCTCCGGCAGTTGCAGCGGCACCCGCAAGGAGGCGTTCGGCGTGGTGCTCGCGAGCGTCCCGCCCAGCCCGGCCGGGTTCGCGGCGCTGCTCGTGCACGAACTCCAGCACGCCAAACTGGCCGCGCTGTGCGAACTGACCCCGCTGCACCACGCGAGTGCGGAGGCCGTCCACTTCGCCCCGTGGCGCCCCGACCCGCGCCCCTTCGACGGTCTGCTCCAGGGCATCTACAGCCACCTCGCGCTCGCCGACTGGTGGCAGTGCTACGCCCTCGCGGCCGAGGACGGGCCCGCACGCGACCACGCCTGGGGCGAACACGCCCGGCGCCGCGAGCAGGTCGGCGCCGCGCTGCCCGCACTCGTCGGCTCCGAGGACCTGACCGAACAGGGGCGCGTCCTGGCCGACGGCATGGTCTCCGCCTACCTCCACCTCAGCCGCGTCGAACCACCCGCGGGCCACCTCGCGCGCGCCCGCGCGTACGTCGACACGGCACGCGCGCTGTGGCAGCAGCGCAGGACCCGCGGCTGAGGAACCGGCCGGGCGGCGAACCGGGAGAGGACGGGCGTACGCCGGAGCGCGGACGCGGCCCGCCGGACGGACGGCGGGCCGACGGGCGAACACGCGGGCGAACGCGCGAGGGGAACGGCGGGGAAAAGGCCGCGACCGGCGTCACCCTTTCCTCTGATGATCCGTTAAATACCGCACCCGCGCGGTAAGTTGATTGTTCCCCGTGGCGGTGCGAGCATCGCGGGCAGCGACGGTCGCGCCGACTGGGCGAGCGACTGGGCGAACACTGGAGTGGTGCCGGGAGGGCGCTGAATGTCGGAAACGCGCACAACGGATGCCACCCCCCGCAGGTCCGCCGCGGAAGCGGCCGTCACCATCAGTTTCGCGGGGTTCAACCGCCCCTGGGCCGCCTGGATCGGGGACCGGCTGCGGCGACGCGGCCACACCGTCGTCTTCCAGCGCTGGGACGCCCCCGCCGAGGAGTCCCTGGAGGACCTCCTCAGCGACCTGAAACTGGCCCCCGGGCCGGTCCTGCTGATCCTGAGCGACTGGTACTTCCAGATGGGCCCCCGCTCGCACGCCGAGTGGAACGCCGCCCTGCGCTCCGTGGTCGCCCCCGACCCGGGACGCTTCGCGGCGGTCACCGTGGCCAGCGGCACCGTCCCCACCGCCTCCTCCGTCCTGGCCCCCGCCGAACTCACCGGCGTCGGCGACCGCGAGGCCGAACGCCGCGTCCTGGAGCGCCTCGGACTGCCCACCGACCGGCTGCCCGCGAAGGCCGCCGCGGCCCCCGGCCCCCGCTTCCCGCTCGACTCCCCGGAGATCTGGGGCGGCGTCCCGCGCCGCAACACCCGCTTCACCGGCCGTGAACCGCTCCTCAACGACGCGTACCACATCCTCCAGGAGGCGGAGGAGGGCGCCGGGGTACTGACCCTGTTCGGCATGTCCGGAGTCGGCAAGACCCAACTCGCCGCCGAGTACGTCTACCGGTTCTCCTCCGAGTACGACGTCGTGTGGTGGATCAGCGCGCAGAACCGCAGCACCTACCGGCGCAGCCTCGCCGAACTCGCCACCGCGCTCGGACTCAAGACCGGCCCCGAGTACGGCGAACGGCTGCGCGCCGCCCTCGCCGCGCTGCGCCGCGGCGACCCCTACGCGCGCTGGCTCGTCGTCGTCGACGGCGCCGACGAGCCCGAGGAACTGTGGGACCTGCTGCCCACGGGCACCGGCCACGTCCTCATCAGCTCCCGCAACGTCGAGTGGAGCCAGCACAACAGCGCCCTGCTGGAGGTCCCGGTCTACTCGCGCGCCGAGTCGGTGTCCTTCGTACGCCGCCGCGCCCCACGCCTGGACGAGGCCGAGGCCGCCCAGCTCGCCGACGCCCTCGGCGACATGCCGCTGCTGCTCGACCAGACGGCGGGCTGGCTCAACGACTCCGACCTCCCGGTGAGCGAGTACATCGGGCTGCTCGACGGCGGCATCGACAACACCATCGTCAAGGTCTCCGCCGACTTCCCCGTGGCCTTCCAGACCGCCTGGTCGATACTGCTGAACCGGCTGCGGGACACCGTGCCGGAATCCATCGACCTGCTGCGCCTGTGCACCTACTTCGCGCCCGGCCTCATCCCGGTCTGGCTCCTGCGGGACATCCCGTCGGGCGAGGTGCCCGAACAGCTCGCCGGGCTGCTCAACGACCCGCTGCGCTGGAACCGCGCCGTCAACCAGCTCCGCCAGTACTCCGTCGTCCGCCTGGAGTCCCACGAAGGGGCCACCGAGGACGCCACCTGGTCCGGGGAATCCCTGTACCTGCACCGAATGGTCCACCAGATCGTGCACAGCGACATCTCAGACCGCGACCGCGACGGCTTCGTCGACGTCGTCCGCCACGCCCTCGCGGTCGCCGACCCCGGCCGCCCCACCGACACCCGGCAGTGGCCGCGCTACGCGGAGATCGCCCCGCACCTCAAGTACGCGGACGTCCTGGGCAGCACCGACCCCAAGGTCCAGAACCTGGTCCTCAACTGCCTGCGCTACATGTACCTGTCCGGCGAGTACGACGCGGGCATCACTCTGGGCGAACGCGCCCTCAAGGCCTGGCGCACGACCCTCGGCGAGGACCACCCGCGGGTCTGGGACGTCACCCACCACTACGCCAACGTGCTGCGCGCGGTGGGCGACTACGCGAGCACCGAGGCCGTGGAGCGCGCCGCCGTCGACCACCTGCGCCGCACCAAGGGCGAGACCGACCTCGACCACCTGCGCGCCGCCGGCGGCCTCGCCGCCGACCTGCGCGGCCTCGGCCGCTACGAAGAGGCCCTCGCCCTGTCGGAATGGCTCCTCACCACCTACCGCGACCTGGTGGGCGCCGAGGACTCCCGCACCCTCAACGCCCAGAACAACTACGCCGTCTCCCTCCGCCTGCTCGGCCGCTACCAGGACTCCCTGGAACTCGACCGCAGGACCATGGAGGACCGCCGGCGACTGCTGCGGCCGAGGCACCCGTGGTCGCTGTCCTCGCAGATCTCCTACTCCGCGGACCTGCGGCTGGTCGGCCGGTACGCGGAGGCCGAGTCACTCCAGGACACGAGTGTGCGCGAGCACCGCATCGTCATGGGCGAAGACCACCAGCAGACGCTGCGGGCCGAACACAACCTCGCGTTGTGCTGGTACCGCAACGGGGACCGGAACCAGGCCGGCCCCCTGCTCACCTCGGTCGCCGAGCGTTCGGAACGGATGCTGGGCGAGCGGGACCCGGTGACGGTCCTGTTCCTCAGCAGCCTGAGCTGCTACCTGCGCGAACACGGGGACATCGACGAGTCGCGCCGCATGGCGGAGCGCGTCAACGTCGCCTACGAGCGCATGCTCGGGTCCGGCCACCCGTACACCGCGGGGACCCGCAGCAACCTCTCCCTGGTCCTGCGCAACGTCGGCGAACGCCGACAGGCCCTCCAGACGGCGGAGAGCGCCCTCACCGCCATGAGCGCGGCCGTCGGCGAGTTCCATCCCTGGACCCTCGGCTGCGAGATCAACGCCTCGGCCATGCGCAACGTGACCGGTGACGCCGAGGGCGCCGCCCAGCTGTCGGGTGCGACGGTCGGCCGGGCGACCGAGTCGCTGGGCCGGACGCACCCCCTGACCCTGTCCGCACGGATCGCGCACGCCGCGGACCTGCGTGCGCTGCGCAAGCGGGGGAGCGCCGACAAGGAGGAGGAGGCGGCGCTGGGCGACCTGTCCGCCACCCTCGGCGGCCAGCACGTGCACACGGTCGCCGCACGGTCGCGGCAGCGGCCGTTCTGGGACTTCGAGCCGCAGTCCACTTGATCCGGCAGGTGGATGCCCCTCGCCCCGGCTGCCGGACGCGGCGCCTGCGAACGGGGGACGCGCCGCCCCGGCGTGGGTGAGGCGATGAAGCCCCGTGTGACGCATACGAGGTGACGTGAACGACGGAGGGGGCGCTATGCAGGAGCCGGAAGGGCCCGGCGCGGCGGAGCTGGACGACGGAATCCCGATCTTCGTCGACGCCACCGTCCTGCCCGCTCCCCGTGGCTCGGAGAGCGACAAGCTCTTCGAGGACGTACGCTCCCGCGGCACCGGACCACGCCGGGTGAGCGAGGTGGTCCGCAACTCCTACGGGCAGGCACTCGATCTCGCCGAGCGCTGCGCCCGGCAGGCCGCCGAGCGCTTCGACACGCTCGCCGACGGCCTGCGCCCCGACGAGGTGGAGCTGCAACTGGCCATCCGCGTCGAGGCGGGCACCGTGGCTCTCGCCAAGGCAACCGCCGAGGCGCAGATCCAGCTCACCTTTCGCTGGTCGCCCGGCGAGCGGCCTCCCGTGCCTCCGGGCCAGAGCGCGGAGGAATGACCGGACAGCGGCCGGACCCACGGGCGGGAGCCTCCCGTACAGCCGCCTGCTGAGCGGACAACGGAGTACGGCCAGGTAATCGACCGTCGTACGGCTTGCGGCCTCAAGACCGACCGCGAGCTCTGCCCGGCTCTGCCTGCCAACGTGCCGGAGGGAGCTCCGGAACGCCTGGCACCGGCACGCGCTGCTCGGGTGCCCGGCTCCCGGAGATACCAAAGGGCCCTCCCCGCCGGTGGTTGCCGGCCGGGGAGGGCCCCTGCGTGCGACGCTCCCGGTCAGGCCTCGAAGACCTCGGCCACGAGCTGGGCCTGCTCCGCCTGGTGCCGCTTCGCCGAACCCACGGCCGGCGAGGAGGAGTGCGGGCGGGAGATGCGGCGCAGCCGCTCACCGTGCGGCAGGTCCGCGCCGACCGCGAGGTCCAGGTGGTCGATCAGGTTGAGCGCGATGAACGGCCAGGCACCCTGGTTCGCCGGCTCCTCCTGGGCCCACAGGTACTTCTCGGCGTTCGGGTACTTCGCGATCTCCGCCTGGATCTCGTCGCCCGGCAGCGGGTACAGCCGCTCGACCCGGATGATCGCCGTGTCGTTCGCCCCGCGCTTGACGCGCTCCGCCTCCAGGTCGTAGTAGACCTTGCCGGAGCACAGGACGATCTTGCGGACCGCGCCCGGCTCGACCGTCGTGTCGCCGATGACGGGACGGAAACCGCCCGAGGTGAACTCCTCCGCCTTCGAGGACGCCGCCTTCAGACGCAGCATCGACTTCGGGGTGAAGACGACCAGCGGCTTGTGGTGCGGGTTGTGCACCTGCCACCGCAGGAGGTGGAAGTAGTTCGACGGGAGGGTCGGCATCGCGACCGTCATGTTGCCCTGCCCGCACAGCTGCAGGAAGCGCTCGATCCGGGCCGAGGAGTGGTCCGGGCCCTGGCCCTCGTAGCCGTGCGGCAGCAGCAGGGTGACGCCGGAGGTCTGGCCCCACTTCTGCTCGGCCGCGGTGATGTACTCGTCGATGATGGTCTGCGCGCCGTTGATGAAGTCACCGAACTGCGCCTCCCACATGACCAGCGCCTCGGGGCGGGCCAGCGAGTAGCCGTACTCGAAGCCCATCGCCGCGTACTCGCTCAGCAGCGAGTCGTAGACGTTGAACCGGGCCTGCTCGTCCGAGAGGTACTGCAGCGGGGTGTAGTCCTCGCCGGTCTCCCGGTCCACCAGCACCGCGTGGCGCTGGCCGAAGGTGCCGCGCCGCGAGTCCTGGCCGGCCAGCCGCACCGGAGTGCCCTCCATCAGCAGGGAGCCGATGGCGAGGGTCTCGCCGGTGCCCCAGTCGACGGTGCCCTCCTCGATCTGGGACGCGCGCCGCTGGAGCTGCGGGAGCAGCCTCGGGTGCACGGTGACCCGGTCGGGGATGTTGACCTGGGACTCGGCGATCCGCTTCACGACCTCCTGGGAGATCGCCGTCTCCACGGCCACCGGGAACTCGGCCTGCGGCTGCGAGACCTCCGGGTCGCCCGGCTGCGTCGTCGCCTCGCGGACCTCGGTGAAGACCTTCTCCAGCTGCCCCTGGAAGTCCTGGAGCGCCTGCTCGGCCTCCTCCAGCGTGATGTCGCCCCGGCCGATCAGCGACTCGGTGTACAGCTTGCGCACCGAACGCTTCTTGTCGATCAGGTCGTACATCAGCGGCTGCGTGAAGCCCGGGTTGTCGGACTCGTTGTGGCCGCGGCGACGGTAGCAGATGAGGTCGATCACGACGTCCTTGTTGAACGCCTGACGGAACTCGAAGGCCAGCCGCGCCACCCGGACGACGGCCTCGGGGTCGTCGCCGTTGACGTGGAAGATCGGGGCCTCGATCATCCGGGCCACGTCGGTCGCGTACATCGAGGAACGCGCCGACTCCGGGGGAGCGGTGAAGCCCACCTGGTTGTTGATCACGACGTGCACGGTGCCGCCGGTGCGGTAGCCGCGCAGCTGCGACATGTTGAGCGTCTCGGCGACGACGCCCTGGCCCGCGAAGGCCGCGTCGCCGTGCAGGGCCACCGGCAGGACGGTGAAGTCCGTGCCGCCCTTGTTGATGATGTCCTGCTTGGCGCGCGAGATGCCCTCGATGACCGGGTCGACCGTCTCCAGGTGGGAGGGGTTCGCGGCCAGCGAGACCTTGATCTGCTCGCCGTCCAGGCCCGTGAAGGTGCCCTCGGCGCCCAGGTGGTACTTGACGTCACCGGAGCCGTGCATCGACTTCGGGTCGAGGTTGCCCTCGAACTCGCGGAAGATCTGCGCGTACGACTTGCCGACGATGTTGGCCAGCACGTTGAGACGGCCGCGGTGGGCCATCCCGATGACGACCTCGTCGAGGCGGGCCTCGGCGGCCGAGTCCAGCACGGCGTCCAGCAGCGGGATGACGGACTCGCCGCCCTCCAGCGAGAAGCGCTTCTGGCCCACGTACTTGGTCTGCAGGAAGGTCTCGAAGGCCTCGGCGGCGTTCAGCCGGCGCAGGATGCGCAGCTGCTCCTCGCGCTCCGGCTTCGCAGTGGTGACCCCGCGCTCGACCCGGTCCTGGATCCAGTTGCGCTGCTTCGGGTCCTGGATGTGCATGAACTCGATGCCGATGGTGCGGCAGTACGAGTCGCGCAGGACGCCCAGCACGTCGCGCAGCTTCATCATCGACTTGCCGGCGAAACCGCCGACCGCGAAGTCCCGCTCCAGGTCCCACAGGGTGAGGCCGTGCTCGGTGATGTCGAGGTCGGGGTGCTTGCGCTGGTGGTACTCCAGCGGGTCCGTGTCGGCCATGACGTGGCCGCGCACCCGGTAGGAGTGGATCAGCTCGAAGACCCGGGCGGCCTTCGTGACGTCGTCGTCGTGCGAGGCGTCGATGTCCTTGTTCCAGCGGATCGGCTCGTACGGGATCCGCAGGGCCTTGAAGACCTCGTCGTAGAACTCGTTCTGGCCCAGCAGCAGGTTGGCGACGATGCGCAGGAACTCGCCGGAGGCGGCGCCCTGGATGACCCGGTGGTCGTAGGTCGAGGTGAGCGTCATCACCTTCGAGATGCCCAGCCGGTTCAGGGTGTCCTGCGAGGTGCCCTGGTACTCGGCCGGGTACTCCATCGCGCCGACACCCATGATCACCGACTGGCCGGGCATCAGACGCGGCACGGAGTGCACGGTGCCGATGCCGCCGGGGTTGGTGAGCGAGGCGGTGACGCCGGAGAAGTCGTCCATCGTCAGCTTGTTGTCCCGGGCGCGGCGGACGATGTCCTCGTACGCCTGCCAGAACTCGAAGAAGTTGAGCGTCTCGGCCTTCTTGATGGCCGCGACGACGAGCTGACGGTCGCCGTTCGGCTTCACCAGGTCGATCGCGAGACCGAGGTTGACGTGCTCCGGCTTGACCAGGGTCGGCTTGCCGTCCTTCGTCGTGAACGAGTTGTTCATCGACGGCATGGCCTTGATCGCCTGCACCATCGCGTAGCCGATGAGGTGCGTGAAGGAGATCTTCCCGCCCCGGGCCCGCTTGAGGTGGTTGTTGATGACGATGCGGTTGTCGAACAGCAGCTTCACCGGGACGGCGCGCACCGAGGTGGCCGTCGGCAGCTCCAGCGAGGCGCCCATGTTCTTCGCGACGGCGGCCGAGGGGCCACGCAGCGTGATGAACTCGGGGCCCGCGGGCGCCTCCGCGGTGGGAGCGGAGGGCTGCTGCTGAGCCGGGGTCGGCTTCTTCGCGGCCGGCTTCGGCTGCGCCGGGGCGGGGGCCTGGGCGGCCGGCTTCGCGGCCGGAGCGGCGGGCGCCTGCTGGGCCTGTGCCGGCGCGGGGGCCTGGGCGGGCTTCGGCTGCGCCGGGGCGGCGGGCGTCGCGGGGGCGGCAGGAGCGGCGGCCTGAGCGGCGGGGGCGGCAGGAGCGCCGTCCGTGCCGGTCTTGGCCGCGGCACTGCCCGGCTTGTAGTCGGCGAAGAAGTCCCACCAGGCGCGATCGACCGAATTCGGGTCCTGGAGGTACTGCTGGTAGATCTCATCGACCAGCCACTCGTTCGCGCCGAAGGCGGCTGCAGGGTTCTTGCCCTGCCCGTCTTGGCCGACGGGGTCGGTCGAGATGCTCGTCGAGTTACTGGGGGACTGTGGCGACACGGCGGTAACCGCCCTCTTCCGCTTCTCACAAGGTGATGGACAGCGGGAATAAAGGCTACGCCTCCGACAACCCCAGGTGCAGGCCGGGCCGGGCATCCGTCGCGTAAGTCACACCGGACGTCGTGTTTCGGCGCTTGGATTGGCGGGAAACAACCGTGGTTTTGCTCTGCGCGAGATGTCCTCCGACCGCGTCCGTGACCTGGTGGTCGGCGTTCCCGGCTGGTGACAATCTGTTCGGTCTTCGATCTTGTCGTGCTGCTGTGAAGCCTACGTCAAGTCGACCTGCGGAGCTCGCCCCGGAAGAGTGATGTGAATACGGCAACCACGTGCGGATTCGGCCACCCGGATACGTCCGCCGTGCAGATCCACCGCCCAGCGGGCGATCGCGAGGCCCAGACCGGTGCCGCCGTCACTGCCCGGACCGTGCGCCTTCGGTGACACGCCCCGGTTGAACCGCTCGAAAACCCGGTGCCACTCGGAGCGCGGGATGCCGGGCCCCTCGTCCTGCACCTCCAGCTCCAGCGACTCCGGCTGCGCGCCCGCCCGCGCACGCACGGTCACTCTTCCGTGCGGCGGACTGTGCTTGACGGCGTTGTCGATGAGATTGGCCACTACCTGGTGCAGCCGCTCCGCGTCCGCGTACCCGGCCAGCTCCGGCGGCGACACGTCCAGGTGCAGATGGACGTCGGTACGGCTGTGGCTGCCCGAGTTCGACACGAGGTTGCGCCGCGCGACCGCCGCGCCTGTGAGCTGCGCCTCCTTCAGGACGCCCGACAGATACGGCCACACCTCGAAGCGGCGCGCCCTCAGCGGGACCACGCCGTGGTCGAGACGGGACAGGTCCAGCAGCGTCTCCACCAGCCGGCCCAGCCGCTCCGTCTGCTTCAGGGCCGTGCGCATCGTCTCCGGATCGGCCTCGGACACCCCGTCGACCACGTTCTCCAGGACCGCGCGCAGCGCCGCGATGGGCGTGCGCAGCTCGTGCGAGACGTTCGCGACCAGTTCCTTGCGGTGGTGGTCCTGGGCCTCCAGGTCGTCCGCCATGCGGTTGATCGTCTCGGCCAGCGAGCCGAGTTCGTCGCCCCGGTCACTGCCCGAGACCCGCCGCGTGTAGTCGCCGTGCGATATCGCCCGCGCCACCGTCGTCATCTCGGCGAGCGGGGAGGCGAGGCCGTGCGCCACGAACTGCGTGATCAGCAGCGTCGCGATGACCGAGAAGACGGTGATGAAGCGCAGCTCGGTGTCGGTGCGCAGCGCGACGATCAGCAGCCCCGTCGTGATGAACACCGACAGGACGACCAGCGTCCCGAGCTTCGCCTTGATCGGGAACGGGCGGAGCCTGACCTGTGACCTGTTCACTTGGGTCCCCCCGGGGTCTGCACGCGGGCCGGCGGCCCGGTCACGGCGTGGGTGTCTCCAGCGCGTACCCGACACCGTGCACGGTACGGATGCGCTCGGCGCCGATCTTGCGGCGCAGCGCCTTGATGTGACTGTCGACGGTACGGGTGCCGGAGGCGTCTGCCCAGTCCCAGACCTCCGCGAGCAGCTGTTCACGGGAGAGCACCGCGCGCGGGGTGCTCGCGAGGCACACCAGCAGGTCGAACTCGGTCGGCGTCAGGTGCACGTCCTCGCCGCGCACCCGTACCCGGCGCTGGGCGTGGTCGATCTCCAGTTCGCCCAGCCGCAGGATGCCCGTGCGCGGGGTCGAGGCGGCCAGCGCCGCCCGCTCCATGCGGCGCAGCAGGACGTGGACGCGCGCGGCCAGCTCCCGCATGGAGAACGGCTTGGTCATGTAGTCGTCGGCGCCCACGCCGAGGCCCACGAGCATGTCGGTCTCGTCGTCGCGTGCCGTCAGCATGAGCACCGGGACGGGACGGCGGGCCTGCACGCGGCGGCACACCTCCAGCCCGTCGAAGCCGGGCAGCATGACGTCGAGGACCAGCAGGTCCGGCTGCCACGCCTCGGCCGTGTCGACCGCCGAGGGCCCGTCGAGCGCCGTCTGCACGAGGAAGCCCTCCGCCCGCAGCCGGGCACAGACGGCGTCGACGATCGTCGGATCGTCCTCCACCACCAGCACCCGTCGTTGGGCCCCGGCCGTCGGCGTGCCGCCGCTGTGGGAGGTCTGTGTCTGCTCCATCGCCCCGCCCTGAAGGTACGTGTGTCGTCAACGGCCGCGGCTGCCTCGGAGCCCGTACGCCCGTGTGCTCGGCCATGAGGGCGCGTGCCGCACAGCGCGCGCCGCCTCGGGGACGGGGACGTCCGTGGAAGATCCGCGGTCCGTCAGAGGGTACGGCCAGCGGGCGGGGCTCGGCTACGCAGCCCGTACGCCGATGTGCACGACGTCGGGGACACCGCGGACAACCGGGATCTCTTCCGTACGGACCTGCTGGAATCCGGAATTCCGTAGTGCGTCCTCAAATGCCCGGGAAGGCTGCGCCGACCACACCGCGAGCACCCCGCCGGGCCGCAACCGCTCGCGGCAGGAGTCCAGCCCGGCCGGCGAGTAGAGCCCGTCGTTGGCGGTGTCCACCGTCCAGTCCGGCCCGTTGTCGATGTCGAGGCACAGCGCGTCGTACGAGTCCCGCGAGTGCCGCAGGTACGCGAGCAGATCCGTGTGCAGCAGCTCGGTACGCGGATCGGCGAGGGCCTCGGCGGACAGCCCGGACAGCGGCCCCGCGCGGTGCCAGTCGATGATCGCGGCCTCCCGCTCCACGACGGCGATCCGGCCCCAACGCGGTTCGCCCGCCGCGTGCGTGAGCGAGAAGCCGACCCCGAGACCGCCGATCAGCACGGCGGGGTCGGGCCGCTCGCCGAGCGCCTTCAGGGCCACGTCGACCAGAAGTCGTTCGGAGCGGCCGTCGGACGTGTCCATGAGGAAGGTGCCGTTGGCGATGATCTGGAGCAGCGCCCCGTGCCGGCGCAGCACGACCTCTCCGTAGGGGCCTTCCCGCCGGTCGAGTACGAGCGGGGCCTCGTCGTCGTACGGCCTGAGCATGTGGGCGGACCTTCCTGGGTGCGAGGGGCAGGTGGCCCGCCCATCCTCGCGGGACGGGCGGGGCCGGGACAAACGGGTTCCGCGTGCCCTGCCGGACGCCGTGGCTCCGCGCGTCAGGCGGGTTCGGTGCGTCAGGCGGGTTCGGGGCGGGCGCCGAGCAGGGCGTGCAGGGCGGTGCCGCCGACGAGCAGGACGATGCCCGTCACCCAGGGCAGGAGTTGGTCCCCCGGGCAGGTGGACCAGGCCCACACCTGTGCCGCCCGCCCGTCCGGGACACCGGGGTGGCCGAGGTGGACGGCCGGCAGGTACACGGCGGCGGGCAGCCAGCCGGCCCGCGCCCCGAGCAGCGTCGCGGTGCCGGCCATGAGCCCGGTGGCGCCCACCGTGGCGCGGACCAGGGCGGGGAGGTCGCGCCCCTCGGCGGGGCCCGCCAGCGCGGCGAGGACCAGCAGGGCGGTGCCCACCACGAGCAGCCCGAGGAGGGGAACCAGCCGCAGCAGGAGCGGGGAGCGGACCGCCGTCCCCTCCAGCTCCGGCGCGTGCCGGTGCTGGCTCACCGTGGTGACGACGCCCACGAGCAGCGGACCGAACGCCAGGAGGGGCGCCGTACGGAACGGGTCACTGAACCCGGCCTGGTCCCCCGGCCGCAGCGCGTGGGCGAGCCACAGACACAGGAACGCGACGGCGCAGAGCGCGAGGACGGCGGGCGCGAGGGAGTGGACACGGGCGTGGAGCCGGGACCCGGGGAGGCGCGAGGCAGGGGGAACGGCTCTCCTGGGCGCGGGGACGGTGGCGTTCACAGGTCCGGGACCTCCTTCGGGTCGCAGCTGTCACGGGTGGCGAAGTACCGGGTGAGCCAGGCGCGGCGCTCCTCGGTACCCATGGAGCGCAGACGCTCCCGGGCCGCGCGGTCGGCGGCGTAGGAGGCGAGCTCCTTCTCGTCGCCTTCGGCCCGTGCCTGCTCCTCGAACAGCTCGCGGGCGGTGTTGCGTTGCGGGGCGAGCCAGTCGAGCACGGCCTCGCTGACCCGCTCGGCCCGCACGTCGGCCACGCGTGCGTCGCACGGGTCGGACCCGATGAGGGAGTAGGCGGCGTCGTGGCGCCAGCGCACGGGGTCGACCAGCTTGTTGCGGACGATCTCCTGCCCGTACATGAGTTGCGGGAGGCTGACCGTCTCGCCGCCCCGGCGCCCGCCCCTCTCCGACCAGCGCGCGGGCAGGTTGCCGACGCCCTCCAGCTTCGCGGCCAAGGGGCGCAGGGCCGAGGCCACTTCGGGGAGCAGGCCGGGGTGGCCCGCCTCGACGCAGACCGCGGGACGGATGCGCGTGTCGCACACGACGCGTGTCGTGAGCGGATCGGGACGCGTCGGGGAGCCGGTCCCCAGCAGGGTCGCCGCGGCGACCAGAGCGAGGGCGGCCGGCGGGAGGACGGACAGGTACCGGCGCCGCGCGGTGTGCACGAGGACGGCCGTCGCGGCCAGGGCGAGCAGCCAGAGAGCCATGACGAAGGTCTGCCACGGGGCCCGGTCGCCCTCGTCCCAGAGTCCCCAGGACGGCAGGAGCGGGGACTTCCACGGGGAGAGACCGAGCAGGGCGTAGAGCAGGACGCCGAGCACCGGTGCGGCGAGCCGCCAGGGAATCAGCCGCCCCGCGAGCTGCCCGGACACGGTGGCCGCCACGAGGTACGCCGCGTCGCCCAGCAGGACGGAGACGGAAGGGCGGCCCGCCGAGGTGTACGGCCAGGAGGCGAGCAGGACGGCGGCCGTGGCCACCGCGTACCCGGCGACCGCCCAGGCCGCGAGGGGCAACGCGGTCATCAGGAAGCGCCACAGCGGGGAACGGGCCGCGCTTCTGAGCAGTTCGGTGGTCCCGCGACGGCGGTCGAACCCGCCGGACCAGCAGCCCGCGCCGAGCGCCACCGGGCCCCCGAGAAGGACGGTCGCGCCGTGCAGCTTGAACTGCGTCTCGCTCCACAGCCCTTGCCAGGAATCGGCGTTGGAGGCCAGGAAGGTCAGCAGGGTCGCGGCGAGGAGCGCTCCCGCCCAGCGTCCGAGGCCGTGCCGCAGTTGTGCGCGCAGGGCACCTGCCCGAGGGGCGGCAGGGGCGGCGGCCTCCGGGCGGGCCGGGGTGAGGGTGCTCATCGGACGGCCCCGGCCCACGTGCCCGAGCGGTGAGCCGCGAGAGCCGCTGTGTAGCCCCGCTCCAGGGCGCTCGCGTCCTGGCCGGCCGCTGACGTGCTCGCACCCAGCCGTACGAGGTCCTGCGGGGTGCCCCGGTAGGCGAGCCGGCCCTCCTCCAGCAAGGTCACCTCGGTACAGGCGCCCGCCACGTCCTCCACGAGGTGGGTGGAGACGACGATCGTCGCGGTGGCGCCCAGCTCGCGCAGCAGGGCCCGGAACTCGACCCGCTGTTCCGGGTCGAGACCCGCCGTGGGCTCGTCGAGCAGCAGCAACTCCGGCTCGTTCACGAGAGCCTGCGCGATGCCCGCCCGGCGCAGCATCCCGCCGGACAGGTGCCGGAGTTTGTCGTCCGCGCGGGCAGCGAGGCCGACCCTGGACAGGGCTCGCTCGACCGCTTCGGGGACACCGGCGGCGGGCACCTCCTTGAGCCAGGCCAGGTAGGCGACGAACTCCCGGACGGTGAAGCCCGGGTAGTAGCCGAAGTCCTGCGGCAGATAGCCCAGACGGCGCCTCACCTCGACACGTCCGTGCCGGTCGGCGAGGTCGTGGCCGAGCAGTTCCACGGTGCCGGCCGCCGGCTCGGAGACGGTGGCCAGGACCCTGAGCAAGGAGGTCTTGCCGGCGCCGTTCGGCCCGAGCAGCCCGTGCACCCCGGGGCCGAGCTCCAGGTCCAGGGCGTCGAGTGCGGTACGCCCGCGGTGCCGGACGGTCAGTCCGGACAGGGACAGAGTGCTCACGCGTACTCCCGTACGTCAGTCGGATGTGTCGTCAGTCGGATGTGTCGTCAGCCGCAGACGCCGGTCGGGCACGTCAGCCGGGTGCGTCCGTCCGGTGCGTCAGGCGGAGGGATGGAGCGGGGTGAGGCGGGGGTGGGTGAAGGCGGGGGGATCAGATGTGGTCGTAGGCGGTGCGGCGCAGGGTGAGGAGCGCGGCGCACAGCACGGCCCCCAGGGCCCAGCCCGTCTGTGCCGCCGGTCCGTCCAGCAGCAGGGAGAGCCGCTCCGCCAGCTGTATGGCGGTGGAGGGGCCGGGCCTCCCGGTCGGCAGGGCGACCGCGACCGCCCAGCCCGCAGCGCAACCGGCGGCCGCCGCCCGGCAGCCCACGTAGGAACCGGCCGCGAGGGTCGTCAGCGTCAGGGCGAGCGAGGGCAGCAGCCAGGCCCCCGGCCCGGGCGCCCCCGGCACGCCGGGGAGGAGGGCGCCCACCGCGGTCAGCAGCGGGAGGCAGACCGCGCTCAGCGCCGCCGTGCGCAGCAGCAGGAGTCGCAGGCCACCACGCGGCGCGGCCAGGGCCAGTTCGTGCAGCGGGTCGGCGTACGGGCCGTAGGCGAGGGCCACGCCCGCGAGCGGCAGGACCGGGGCCACCGCGAGGAGCAGCGGCCGGGCCCCACCGGAACCGGCGCCCAGGCCCAGGACCAGGGTCCCCGCCACCACGAGGAGCACGGCCGCCCACCAGCCGGGGCTCAGCGCCGTACACAGGGCGCGCAGCGTGGCCGGCCACCGCGCGCCGCCGGCCCCGGGGCGCACGGCCTCGGCGAACCGGCCGCGGGCTGTCGCCCCGAACCGCTCCCCGGCGGTCCGGGGACGAGGGAGGGGCGCGCGCGCCCCGGGAGTTCGCACTCCCGGGGCCTGCGCCGCGGTGGCCCGCGCCCTGGTGGCAGGGGCCTCAGTGGTGGCCCCAGTGCCCGTGACGGAGAGCAGCACGCTCTCCCGCACGGAGTCGAGGACCTGCCCGGCCGCTGTTTCCCGCACCGCGCGGGAGACGGCGGCGGCGCAGCGCCCGCAGGACTCGACGTGGCTCTCCAGAGTGGCGCACCGCGCTTCGGGCAGCGCCCCCCGCGCGTAGTGGGCGGCGGTCTGTGGGTCCGTGTGCCGGGAGAAGTTCATGCCGTGCCTCCTGCGACGCCCTGCCGCGTGGACGGTTCGAGTGCCGCGCGCAGCTCGCGGCGGGCGCGCGCCGCCCGGGTCTTGACGGTGCCTTCAGGAATGCCGAGCAGCCGCGCCGCCTCTCGGGTGGTCAGGCCGTCGACCACGGTCGCCCGCAGGACGGCGGCCAGTTCGGGCGAGAGCCGTTTCAGGGCCCCGCCCACGTCCCCGTACTCCAGGCCGGCCAGGACGTGCTGCTCGGCCGAGGGGACCTCGGGGACGGGCAGGTCGAGTGGGCGCTCCGCTCGCTCCTGGACGCGCAGCGCGTCCACGAGGCGGCGCGCGGCGATCGTCCACAACCAGCCGCCGGCCTCGCGGCCGCGGAAGCCTCCTGCGGAACGCCACACCGTCACAAAGGTGTCCTGCACGACCTCGCGGACCAGCTCCGGGTCCCCGCAGCGCCGGTTCAACCGGGCGTGCAGCCACCCGGAGTGGCGGTCGTAGAACGTGCCCAGGGCCTCGTGCTGCCCTGCGGAGACGGCCCGCAGCAACGCGCCGTCGTCACGTTCGCCCCTCAAGGGCCGGAAAAGTCTCACGTACTCCTTATCGCTCGCGGCACCGCTTCCGGTTCACGCCCGGCACCGCTTCCGGTACATGCGCGGCACCGCTTCCGGTACATGCGCGGCACCGCTTCCGGTACATGCGCGGCACCGCTTCCGGTACATGCGCGAAACCGTTTCCGGTTCACGTTCGCGCCGGAAGCAGCCGGAAGCAGCCGGAAGCAGCCGGAAGCAGCCGGAAGCAGCCGGAAGCAAGCCAGAGCAGGTCGGAGCAAGCCGGAAGCAGGCCGCACGTCGGTCGCAAGGCGACGGGGATCGGCTGAGACGGCCGGGGACCTCGCGGAAGCGGCGACGAGGCGCGAGGGGCCGGACCGGGGCGGGGCGCCTCGGAGCGGCCGGTGCTCCGCGTGCGGATTCGGCGCGTGCCCTTGTCCCCGGTCGCCCGCAGCCCCCAGCCTGGAGGGGCGCACCACATCTCCACTCTCCGCACCGAGGAGTACGCCCGTGACCTCCGCCCCCACGCTGACTTCCGCCTCCGCATCCGCCTCGGCCCCCGAGGCCGACGAGCAGGCGCTGCGCCGCGAACTGGCGGCCGTCTACCGGCTCGTCGCGCACTTCCGGATGACCGACCTCATCTACACGCACATCTCGCTGCGCCTCCCCGGGCCCGATCACCACTTCCTCATCAACCCGTACGGGCTGATGTTCGAGGAGATCACCGCCTCCAGCCTCGTCAAGATCGACCTGGACGGCAACGCGGTCGAGCCGAGCCCGTACCCCGTCAACCCCGCCGGATTCGTCATCCACAGCGCCGTTCACCGGGCCCGTGAGGACGCGCGGTGCGTGCTGCACACCCACACCAAAGCGGGCTGCGCCGTCGCCGCGCAGAAGGGGGGACTGCTTCCGCTCAACCAGATGTCCATGGAGTTCTACGGCCGCCTCGCCTACCACGACTACGAGGGCCAGGCCCTCAACCTCGCGGAGCAGCAGCGACTCGTCACCGACCTCGGCGACCACCATGCGCTCGTGCTCCGCAACCACGGCCTGCTGACCATCGGTGACACGGCCGCGCGTGCCTTCCTGCGCATGTACTACCTCGACAAGGCCTGCGAGATCCAGGTCACCGCCCAGGCCGGAGGTACCGCCCTCGTCCTGCCGCCCGAGGAGGTGTGCGCGTACACCTCCCGCCAGATGAACGGCGAGGCCGACTCCGACCTCGCCGACGACCAGGCCAACGACCTGGCCTGGGCCGCGTTGCTGCGGCTCCTCGACCGCGTGGCACCGGACTACAAGGACTGAGCCGCGGCGACAGCGGACCGCGCGAGGGCCCGAGACGCGCGGAGCCACCGCGGCGAGAGCTGAGGGGAACACCGCGAGGTACGAGGGCTGAGGTAACTACGGCGAGGCGCGAGGCCGGACACCGAGGGGAACGAGCGGAGGGAGGAGACGCGGGGGAGGGGACGGCGCGCCGCCGCGCGGCCCCGCCCGCGGGAAGGCGCGCTGTCGGTGGGCGGGGGCTCGCGGCCGGAGGCGGCCCACGCGCCGCTCAGCTCGGGTAGGGCCGCGGCGCCTTCACCCCGTGCACGCGCGCGTACTCCCCGGCGAGCCAAGGCCCGAGGTCGTCGAGGAGCAGCGGCAGCGTGTCCGGGTTGGGACGCCGGGCGGACCGGGAGGCCGCGCGCATCTGTCCGCCCCGCTCCGGGTAGTACGTCCCGAACACCTCCGCCATCTCCTGGAGGTCGCTCGTCCAGCCGCCCCACTCCGGCATGACCAGCGTGAAACCGGTGCGCACGAGCTTGCGGCCGGCCACCCTGGCCAGGGCGCGCAGGTCCCGTTCGTCCCCGGCGGCGCGCGAGGCGGCGGCCCGCGCCAGCCAGCGGGACAGGGCCGCGTCGAGATCGCCGTTCAGCTCGCGGGCCAGGAGCGTGCCCGGCCGGTACGCCGGCAACCGCCCGGCGAGGTCCTCGCCGAGCAGCGGGGTGCACAGGACCGCCACGAAGAAGCCCATGTCCCAGCGCTCCAGCTCGCTCAGCAGGGTGGCCTCGTCCCACAGCAGCGCGCCGACCCCGTCCACCTCGGGGAACTCCGCGTCGAGCCCGGACTCCAGCGCGTGCACCGCGTGGCGGTCCTCCTCGGTGGGCCGGGAACGCAGCGCGATCAGCAGGTCGAGATCCGAACGCCCCGGCCGGGCCGTGCCGCGCGGCACGCTCCCGTACAGGTAGGCGCCGTGCAGCCGGTCACCGAAGGCCCCCGCGATCCGCTGCCGCGCCGCCGCCACCACCGGGGCGAACTCCGGCCGTACGCGGTCCGGGGACCCCTCGCGCAGAAACGTGCCGTCAGGAGCGATACCAGTGGGTTCCATGCGACAACTGTGAGGGATGCGCCGGGGCCGTGAACGGGCGGCCCCGGCCTCCTTTTCCCCATGATCGCTCAGAGCGAACACGCGTACGGGAACATCCGGCACTCCCCATGCATTGAGTCGATACAGCTCAACTTGAATGCCGAAGGGGAGATCATGGCTTTGACGTCCGCACCGCTCACCCTGCCCGTGCTGCCGCTGGATGACGAGGTCGTCCTGCCCGGCATGGTCGTGCCGCTCGACCTCTCGGACAGCGAGGTGCGCGCCGCGGTCGAGGCCGCGCAGGCCGCCGCGCGGTCCGGTGGCGCGGCGGGCAAGCCCGAGGTGCTGCTCGTGCCGCGCGTCGACGGCAACTACGCGGGCACCGGCGTGCTCGGCACCGTCGAACAGGTCGGCCGGCTCGCCGACGGCGATCCCGGCGCACTCATCAAGGGGCGCGGCCGGGTCCGCATCGGCGCCGGCACCACCGGGCCCGGCGCGGCCCTGTGGGTCGAGGGAACCAAGGTCGAGGAGGCCGTCCCCGAACCACTGCCCGGCGCGGTGAGCGAACTCGTCACCGAGTACAAGGCGCTCGCCACCGAATGGCTCAAGAAGCGCGGTGCCTGGCAGGTCGTGGACCGCGTCCAGCAGATCGAGGGCGTCGGCGCGCTCGCCGACAACTCGGGGTACTCCCCGTTCCTCACGACCGCTCAGAAGATCGAACTCCTGGAGACCGCCGACCCGGTCTCCCGGCTCAAGCTCGCCACCCTCCAGTTGCGCGAGCACCTCGCCGAGCAGGACGTGGCCGAGGCCATCGCGAAGGACGTCCAGGAAGGCGTCGACAAGCAGCAGCGCGAGTTTCTGCTGCGCCGTCAGCTGGAGGCGGTCCGCAAGGAACTGCGCGAGCTGAGCGGACAGGACGGCGAGGACGAGTCGGACGACTACCGGGCCCGGGTCGAGGCCGCCGACCTGCCCGAGAAGGTCCGCGAGGCGGCCCTCAAGGAGGTCGAGAAGCTGGAGCGCTCCAGCGATCAGAGCCCCGAGGGTTCCTGGATCAGGACCTGGCTCGACACCGTCCTCGGCATGCCGTGGAACGAGCGCAGCGAGGACGCCTACGACATCGCGGGCGCCCGCGAGGTGCTGGACGCCGAGCACGCGGGCCTCGCCGACGTGAAGGACCGCATCACCGAGTACCTCGCGGTACGCAAGCGGCGTGCCGACCGGGGCCTCGGCGTGGTCGGCGGCCGGCGCGGGGGCGCGGTGCTCGCGCTCGTCGGCCCGCCCGGCGTCGGCAAGACCAGCCTCGGCGAGTCCGTGGCCCACGCCATGGGCCGCGAGTTCGTCCGCGTCGCCCTGGGCGGGGTGCGGGACGAGGCCGAGATCCGGGGCCACCGCCGCACCTACGTCGGGGCCATGCCGGGCCGCATCGTGCGGGCCGTCAAGGAGGCCGGATCGATGAACCCGGTCGTCCTGCTGGACGAGATCGACAAGGTCGGCTCCGACTTCCGGGGCGATCCGGCCGCCGCGCTGCTCGAAGTCCTCGACCCCGCCCAGAACCACACCTTCCGCGACCACTACCTGGAGGTGGAGCTCGACCTCAGCGACGTCGTCTTCCTCGCCACGGCCAACGTCCTCGAAGCGATCCCGGAGGCACTGCTCGACCGGATGGAACTCGTCCGGCTCGACGGCTACACCGAGGACGAGAAGGTCGTCATCGCCCGGGACCACCTGCTCCCGCGTCAGCTGGAGCGCGCGGGCCTGGAGCCCGGCGAGCTGACCGTGGACGAGTCGGCGCTGCGCAAGCTGGCCGGGGAGTACACCCGCGAGGCCGGGGTCCGCAATCTGGAGCGCTCGGTGGCCCGGCTGCTGCGCAAGGTGGCCGCCCAGCACGAACTGGGCGAGCGGGAACTCCCCTTCACCGTCACCGGCACCGAGCTGCGCGAGCTGATCGGGCGGCCGCACTTCGTCCCCGAGTCGGCACAGGACCCGGCCGAACGGCGTACCTCCGTACCCGGGGTGGCGACCGGCCTCGCGGTCACCGGGGCGGGCGGCGACGTCCTGTTCGTCGAGGCATCCCTCGCCGACGCGGAGACCGGTGGCTCGGGGCTGACCCTGACCGGACAGCTCGGGGACGTCATGAAGGAGTCCGCGCAGATCGCGCTGTCCTTCCTCCGTTCGCACGGCGCCGAACTGGAGCTGCCGGTCGGTGACCTGAAGGACCGGGGCGTGCACATCCACTTCCCGGCCGGGGCGGTACCGAAGGACGGGCCGAGCGCCGGCATCACGATGACCACCGCGCTCGCCTCACTGCTCAGCGGACGGCTCGTGCGCACGGACGTCGCGATGACCGGGGAGGTCTCCCTCACCGGCCGGGTCCTGCCCATCGGCGGCCTCAAGCAGAAGCTGCTGGCCGCCCAGCGCGCGGGGATCACCACCGTCGTCATCCCCAAGCGCAACGAGCCCGATCTGGACGAGGTGCCCGCCGAGGTCCTGGAGAAGCTGGAGGTCCACCCCGTCACGGACGTCCGCCAGGTCCTGGAGATCGCTCTCACCCCGGCCGGCACCACGGCACAGGTGCCGGTTCCCGCGGCGGCCTGAGGACGGGGGCGGTCGTGGCTCCGGGCCCACGCGCGGAGCCACGACCGCCGACCCGGAACCGACGGCCCGGCGTCCCGCGCGATGCGGGGCGCCGGGCCTGAGGGCCGTGAGGGCCGTGCGGGAGGCGGGTCGTGGTGGGGCGTCAGCCGTTGGCGAGGGCCTGGACGCGGTCCAGGGCCCCGTTGAACTTGTTGTGGTCCCCCACGACCGGGCCGGTCGAGGTGTACTGCCAGATCGTGTAGAAGCCCCAGCCGGCCGGAAGCGCGCCGGCCGCGGAGGCGTACCGGGCCACCCACAGCGGGTTGGTGGAACCGAAGGCGGAGGAGTTGCCGGTGCAGCTCTGCCACCAGCTGGTCGCCGTGTAGATGACGGCGTCCCGGCCGGTCCTGGCCCGGTAGGTGTTCACGAAGTCGCGGATCCAGCTGACCATCGCGGAGGCGGACTTCCCGTAGCACTGGGCGCCGTACGGGTTCCACTCGATGTCGAGGACGCCCGGCAGGGTCTTGCCGTCCTTGGACCAGCCGCCCCCGTGGTCCGCGAAGTAGTTGGCCTGGGCGGCGCCGCTCGACGTGTCCGGAGTGGCGAAGTGGTACGCCCCCCGGATCATGCCGACGTTGTACGAACCGTTGTACTGCTGGGCGAAGGAGGGGTTGGTGTAGGACGTTCCTTCGGTTGCTTTTGCGTACGCCCACTTGACGCCGCTGTTCCACAGCGAGGTCCAGTTGACGCTTCCCTGGTGGCTGGAGACGTCCACGCCCTCGGTCTGGGCGGCGCGGTTGTCGCGAGGCAGGGAGTCGACCCCGTCGTGGGAGGCGACCCCCATACCGAGGTAGGCGTTGCCACGTTCGGGCACGGAGCCCTCGTCGGCGGCCTGAGCGGCAACCGGCAGGGCGAGGAGAAGGGACAGGGCTGCGAGCAGGCTTCCGGCCGCTCTGAGTCGCGAGCGACGGGCCGATCCGGTTCTGTGCACGTGCATAGCGTGCCTCCGTGAGGTCCTGAGTGGGGGGAACCTGATGGCGCGACACGGCCGGGTTGGGCGCCGTGTCCATGTCAGCGGCGCACGCTACGCGAGTAGAAGCGCAGGTGGGTAGGGCAGCTTCTCGCCACCACTGGTCCAGTCCTGCGAAATACTGTCCAAGCTGCGGTTCCACCGAATGGGGAACGGCGTTTTTCAGCCTGCCCGGACCGGAAGGCCCTGATGAGCGATCTCGAATTCCTCTCGCTCGAACGCGAGCTGACCCTGTTCCTGCGTCGTGCGCGGGCCACGTCCGGGGAGATGGCCAGAGAGGTGCACCCGGATCTGGAACCGGCGGCCTACGGGCTGCTCGTCCGGCTCGACGAGTCCGGCCCCCAGCGGGCCACCGAACTCGCGGGCTACATCGGTGTCGGCAAAGCGACGATGAGCCGGCAACTGCACGCGCTGGAGGTCCTGGGCCTGGTCACCCGGGAACCCGACCCCGCCGACGGCCGCGCCTGGCTCCTGCGGCTGACGGAGGAGGGGCGGGGCCGTTTCCGGGCGGTCCGGGAGGCACGGCGGGCCCGCTACGTCCGCCAGCTCGCGGACTGGGACCGAGGGGAGGTCGCCGAGCTCGCCCGGCTTCTGCGGAGGCTCAACGCGGAGACCGGCTGACGGGCTCGCCCGGCTTCTGTGGAGGCTCAACGCGGAGACCGGCTGACGGGCTCGCCCGGCTTCTGTGGAGGCTCAACGCGAAGACCGGCCAGCGGGATCGGTCACC
>NZ_JBFALS010000012.1:0-96061 GCF_040656295.1 Streptomyces sp. NPDC049954 | reverse complement strand
CACCCGGTCCGGTCACCCGGTCCGGTCACCCGGTCCGGTCACCCGGTCCGGTCACCCGGTCCGGTCACCCGGTCCGGTCACCCGGTCCGGTCACCCGGTCCGGTCACCCGGACCGCTCAGCGCGACCGGTCACCCGGACCGCTCAGCGCGACCGGTCACCGGGACTGGCCAGCCGGACTGATCAGCGGGATCGGCCACCCGGACCGGTCAGCGGGACTGGTCGGCGGGATCGGTCAGCCGGACCGGCAGTGGGACCGGGCAGCCGGATTGGTCACCGGGACCGGCCGTCCGAACCGGCCGTCCGAACCGGCCGTCCGAACCGGCCGTCCGAACCGGCCGTCCGAACCGGCCGTCCGAACCGGCCGTCCGAACCGGCCGGTGGTCCGGTCGGCTTCGCGGCGTGGGTGTCGCGATCGGTCGGTCCGCACCCCGTCGGCCTGGCGGGGAGGGTGGCCGCGGCGGACGCGATCACGGTTCGAGCAGCGCCGCCGTCGCGTCGTCGTGCTGCTTGCCCGACACCCGCGTGGTGGCCTCCATGGCGCGGACCTGGTCGACGAGCGACTGCGGGCCCTTCGCGCGCAGAAGGCGGAAGAGGTCTGCCCACGTGCCCTCGGAGAAGACCTCCACCCAGCGGCCGGCTCCGTCGGTCACCGCCGCGAAGGCCCGCAGCCGGGCCCTCGGCACGGAGCCGGTGACGGCCAGTCCGGCCACCGACGGATCGGCGGCGGCGGTGAAGAAGCCGCCCGGGGCGTTGCGCAGCGCCTCCACCCCGTCGACGTACGCGCTTGCGGCGGCGGCCCGCTCCGGGCTTCCCTCGGGAAGGGCGCGGACACCGGCGCGCAGCTCGTCGATGTGCGGCGGCAGCCGGTCGAGGCGGTCGTCGAGAACCGGGACGACGGTTCCGTCGCTGTCCTCCAGCAGCAGGACCGAGTCCGACAGGACGAGGTACTCCAGGGCCGCGTCGTCCCACCGGGCCAGCACCACGGTGGACTGCGGCGTACGCGGGTGAGAAAGGTCACAACTCGTACGGTGAACCTCGGCCGTGCGGAGGATGGACAGGCTGAGAATCTCCCGCAGCGTCAGATCTTCCCGCGAAACGGACAGTTCGGCCAGTGCCCCGCCCAGTCGTGCCGTGAACCACGGCACCGAGTGCTCGCACCCGCTCGGGCCCTGCGGCGGAGTGACCCCGTCCAGGAGGACCAGTGATCCCCCCTGACCGGAGGCGGGAAGCGTGACGGACACGAAGTCCTCGTTGAGGTGGTCGGGCGCGCTCGGCTCGGTGGCCAGTTCGATCCGCATGCCGACAGTCTGCACGAGCCCTTCACTCCAGCACCCGGAACGTGGAGTCCTTCCAGGTCAGCGCCGGATTTCCGCCGGAATGATCAGCTCCGTCGGCAGGGGGCGGGGTATCTTGCCAAAGGCCGCGCGGCGCGTCCAACCGGCGCCCCGCGCGTTGCCGCACTCGACGGCGTGGGAACTTGCCCACCAACTCCCGGGGCATGTTCACTCCTTCGGGTGGCGGGGCAGGCGGTGCGCGCGACCACTTCCGCACAGGCACTGGAATGGTCGAGGACACGCGAACCGGGGGCGCCTGTGCTGACAAGCCGTCACCCAGGCGCAGGGGCAGGACGAGTCAGGAATGTGAGCACCGGTGCAGAAAACGCGGCCTCGGGGCAAGGGCGGATCACGGACCGAGGAGGTCGCTGCCCGGGAGGGGACTGCGGAGCAGCCCCTCGGGCAGGGTGCCGCACAGGTCCCCGGACCCAGGCGGGCCCCAGGATCGACGCAGCTGAATCAGACCGGGCCCGCGGCCGAGGTGCCGCAGCCACCGGCCGGGCGCCGCGTGCGGGTGCGCAGCAGGCTGGTGATCGCGGTGGCCGTGGTCGCCGCCGCCGTCGTGGGCGCGGGCGCCCCGGCACTCGTCTCCGCCACGAGTGACGTCCACGAGTCGCAGCGGCTCGTGGACCTCGCGACCGTCGCTCAGCAGTCGATCGGGCTGGCGCAGTCGCTCGCCGACGAACGGGACGAGGTCACCGCGTACATCGCGGCGGGCCGGCCGCGCGGCGGGGGGCTCCCGGAGAACCGCAGCGCCCGGGTGGACCGCGCGATCCAGGAGCTGAACGCCGCCGACGTACCGGCCGATCTGCGCGCCGACCTCGACGCCGTGAACGGAGTGCGGCGCCAGGCGCTCACCGGCAAGGGCACCGCCCTGGCCGCCCACACCTCGTACTCCTCGGCGATCGCCCGGCTGCACACCGTCGTCGCGGAGCTGGCCGACCGGATGCCCGCCCGGGCGGGGGGCGCCCCGCACGCGCTCGTCGACCTCGACGCCGCCGTGGAGCAGGCCGGGACCGCCCGCGGCCTGCTGCTCGCCGCCTTCTCGGTGCCCCGCTCCTCCGGCACCGAGGCGGTCTACGACCCCGCGACCGGTCTGACCACCACCGTGCCCCGCCGCGACCCCGAGGCCGAGAAGCAGCGCGACGCGCTGAGCACCGCGGCGCAGCAGGCGCGGGTACGGGAGGAGGGCGCGCTCGCCGACTTCCGCGCCGCCGCCCCGAAGGACCAGTCCGCGTCGTACGCCTCGACGGTCAACGGCGCCGACGTGGACTCCGCCGAGAAGTACCTCAAGACCCTCACCGACCAGCCCACTCTGTCGCAGAGCGAACTCGGCCTCAGCCGCGACAAGGTGGACTCGGCGCTCACCGGGCGCCTGGAGCTGATGCGCGGCGTGGAGTCGGCGCTCGCCTCCGACCGCACCAAGCGCGTCGAGGCGCTGCGCGACGAGGACGTGACCGACCTGGAGATCCGGATCGCCCTGGTCGGGGTCCTGCTGCTGGTCGCCGTCGGCATCACGATGGGCACCGCCCGTTCGCTCACCCGCCCGCTCGCCGCGCTGCGTCTGGGGGCCGCGCGAGTGGCCGCCGACCCGGAGACCGAGGAGCCGGTCCGCTTCAAGGGCCGCAACGACGAGTTCGCGCAGGTCGTGCACTCCGTCAACCTGCTGCACGCGCACGCCGTCGAACTGCACGAGCGGATCTCCACGCTGGAGGCCGACCGCAAGCACCTCATCGGGCAGCGGCAGTCGATGGCCGACGAGCGCGAGTCCCTGCGCTCCGCACTGGCCGAGGCGAGCGCCCAGCTGGGGACGGCCAAGGGCTCGATCCAGGGCACCTTCGTGAACCTCGCGCTGCGCACCCTCGGACTGGTCGAGCGTCAGCTCGCCGTCATCGAGGGCCTGGAGGAACGCGAGCAGGACCCGGACCGTCTCGCGACCCTGTTCAAGCTCGACCACTTCGCGACCGTGATGCGCCGCCACAGCGAGAACCTGCTGGTCCTCGCCGGTGCCGACCACGGACTCCAGCACCCCGGCCCCGTCCCGCTGGTCGACGTGGTGCGCGCCGCCGTCAGTGAGATCGAGCGCTACGAGCGCGTCCGGATCACGACGCTGCCGCCGCACGCCCACATCGCCGGCTTCTCCGCCGACGACCTCAGCCACCTGGTCGCCGAGCTGCTGGAGAACGCGACCACCTTCTCCCCGCCGGACGCCCAGGTGGAGGTCTGCGCCTGGCTCCTGGAGAACGGCGAGGTCATGCTCTCCGTCCAGGACGAGGGCATCGGCATGGCGGACGAGCGCCTCGACGAGGTCAACAGGCTGCTCGGCGACTTCCAGCCCGGCGACACCCTCCAGCAGGGAGGCGGTGACAGTGGTCTCGGTCTCGGCCTGTACGTCGTCGCCCGGCTCGCCTCACGGCACGGCATCCGGGTCCGGCTGCGCGAGCAGAAGCAGGGCGGGACCGCCGCCGTCGTCGTGCTGCCCGCACCCGTCCTCGTGAGCCCGGCCGCCGGAATCGTGCCCCCGGGCAACGGCGGAACCCTCCCCGGGGCCGCCCCCGCCGTGGCCCTGCCCGGTTCGGAGGCCGAGGCCAACTCCAACGAACTGCGCGGCAGGGGCACCGAACCCGGCCCGGCCCCGACCCCGGAAGCGACCGACTCCGCCGAGGCCGCCGAGCCCGAGCCCGAGCCCGAGCCCGAGCCCGAGCCCGAGCCCGAGCCCGAGCCCGAGCCCGAGCCCGAGCCCGAGTCCGAGTCCGAGTCCGAGTCCGGCTCCGGCTTCGAGTCCGGGTCCGAGGGGAAGCCCGCCGGAGACGACGGCCCCGAAGCCGCCGCGCACCACGATCCGCTCATCGCCGCCGCCGAGCAGACCGTACGGGAGGCCGAGGCCGAGGCGGAGGCAGGAGCGGCCGAGGCGGCCCCCGCCACCCGCCCGGAGCCCGGTACGCCCGCCGCTTCCCCGGCGCCGACAGCCCCGGAGCCGACCCCCGAGCAGGCCGCCCCGGAGCCGACCGCCCCCGAGCAGGCCGCCCCCGAGCCGGCCCCCTCGGCCGGTGCTCCCGGTCTCGCGCCGCGCCCCGTGGTGGAAACCCCCGCCGAGACGACGATGGAGCTCCAGCTCCCGAAGCAGCCGCACCAGCAGCAGCCGCACCAGCAGCAGCCGCACCAGCAGCAGTCTCCGCAGCAGTCACAGAGGCAGCAGCCGCGTACGCCGGACCGTCCCGGGACCGCAGACCCCGCCCCCGCGGCGGCCCCCGCTGACGCCCCGCGGCCCGAGCCCACGCCCGGCCCCGCCCCGGCCGCCCAGCCGGAGCCCGCCCGCCAGCCGCGACCCGCCGCGCCCGCCGGCCCGTACGCCATCGGTCCCGACACCCACGAGCGCATTCCGGACACCGCCGAGGCGGAGGCCGCCGCCGCCGAGCGCGTCGAGAAGTGGGACCGGGTCACCGACAAGGGGCTGCCCAAGCGCACCCCGAAGATCAGCGCCCCCGCGCCGGTCGCCCGGCCCAGCGCGGGCGGGGTCGACGCGGAGGCCCTGCGGCGCCGGCTCGGCGGCTTCCACCAGGGGGCCAAGAACGGCAGGCGCGACGTCGAGGCCGAGATCGCCGGGGAGACCGGCACCGCACCGCGGCCGACGCGAGCGGCCGGTGAGGCCGAGGAGGCCGGCGTGGACCCCGCCGACGCCTCCACCACACGACTTACGGGGAACGCAGGACCGCCGCACGCCGCCGACCCGACGGCACCGACCAGCGCGGATGCAGGACCAGATGCCACAGCCGAGGGGGACTCAGTCGAGGAGGCACGCAGTTGACTGCGCCCGGCCGTACCGCGCGTACGGCAAGCACCATCGAGACATCCGCCGGGGCCCCGCAGCCGGACAGGCCAGGACCCAGCTCGGAGGCCCGTAACCTCCAGTGGCTGCTGACCAACCTGGTCGAGGAGGTGCCGGGCCTCCATTCGGTGGCCGTGGTCTCCTCGGACGGGCTGCTGCTGCTGTCCTCGGACCCGGGAGTGGCCGCGCCGAGCACCAAGGAGAGGCCCGAGGGCCCCAAGGGCTCCAGCGCCGATCTCGCCACCATCGTCTCCGGCCTCGGCAGCCTGTGCATCGGCGCCGCACGGCTCATGGACGCGGGCAACGTCAAGCAGACGATGGTCGCCATGGCGGAGGGCAGCCTCTTCGTCATGTCGATCAGCGACGGCTCCCTGCTCGGCGTGCACGCCACCGCGGACTGCGACATGAGCGTCGTCGCGTACCACATGGCGCTCTTCGTCGGCCGGGCCGGACACGTCCTCACCCCCGAACTCCGCAGCGAGCTGCGCCAGTCGATGGAGAGCGTCCAGTGACCGAGCCCCGCAGCCCCAAGCTCCCGACGCGGGGGGCCGACCGCAAACCCGCACGGGTCCGCCCGTACTCGCTCACCGGCGGACGCACCCGCTTCGGGCACGTCCTGCTCGTCGAGACCTTCGTCGCCGCCCTCGAAGCGCCCGACGTACGGCCCGAGCTGACCAACGGCGACCTCTCCACCAAGGTCATGCCCGAAATGCGGGCGATCGTCGAACTGTGCCGCAGAATGCGCACCGTCGCCGAGATCGCCGCCCTGCTCCGGATGCCCCTCGGCGTCGTCCGGGTACTGCTGAGCGACCTCGCCGACCAGGGAAAGATCCGCGTGTACGGAACCGGGCACGGCCCCGGTCAGCCCGACCGCGCACTGCTCGAAAGGGTGCTGAGTGGACTCCGCCGCCTCTGACCTCCTCACCCCGCCCGCGGCCCTCGCCGCCGAGGAGGACCTCCAGCCGTGGCAGACGGACCGCACCCGTGCGCCCATCGCCACCAAGATCGTGGTGGCCGGTGGCTTCGGGGTCGGCAAGACGACCCTCGTCACCGCGGTCTCCGAGATAACGCCCCTGCAGACCGAGGCCCTGATGACCCGGGCCAGCGAGGACACCGACGACCTCACGGCGACGCCCGGCAAGTCGACGACCACCGTCGCCATGGACTTCGGCCGCATCACCCTCGACGACGACCTCGTGCTCTACCTGTTCGGCACGCCGGGGCAGCAGCGCTTCTGGTTCATGTGGGACGACCTCGTGCGCGGAGCCGTCGGCGCGGTCGTCCTCGCCGACACCCGCAGGCTCGGCGACTGCTTCCCCGCCCTCGACTACTTCGAGAGCTGCGGACTGCCGTACGTCGTCGCCGTGAACCACTTCGACGGCAGCGAGGACTTCGAGCCCGCCGACGTCAGGGAGGCGCTGACCATCCCCGTGCACGTACCTGTGATGATCATGGACGCGCGCCGGCGGATATCGGTCATCGAGACGCTTCTCTCGCTCGTCGGCCACGCGCTCGACGTCCTACCCGAATAGCCAAGGAGAACCGCCGTCATGCGGAAGATACTCGTCGTGGGGGCCGGGCAGTCCGGCCTCCAGCTCGCCCTCGGACTCCAGTCGAACGGGTACGAGGTCACCCTCATGTCCAATCGCACGGCGGACGAGATCCGTTCGGGCCGGGTCATGTCCACCCAGTGCATGTTCCACACGGCGCTCCAGCACGAACGTGACCTCCAGCTCAACTTCTGGGAGAGCCAGGCCCCCCGGATCGAGGGCCTCGGGGTGTCCGTGGCGGCGCCCGACTCCTCGCGCGCCGTCGACTGGGTCGGGAGACTCGACGGCTACGCGCAGTCCGTCGACCAGCGCGTGAAGATGGCCGGCTGGATGGAGACCTTCGCGCAGCGCGGCGGTCAGCTCGTCATCCACGGGGCGGCCGTCTCCGACCTGGACTACTTCGCGCGCACCTACGACCTCGTGCTGGTCTCGGCCGGCAAGGGCGAACTCGTGTCGATGTTCGAGCGCGACGCCTCCCGCTCCCCGTACGAGGCCCCGCAGCGCGCGCTCGCCGTGGCCTACGTGCACGGGCTCGGGCCGCGCCCGGAGCACCCCGAGTTCGACGCGGTGCGCTGCAACCTGGTGCCGGGCGTCGGCGAACTGTTCGTCATGCCGACCCTCACCACCTCCGGCCGCGCCGACATCCTCTTCTGGGAGGGCGTCCCGGGCGGTCCGCTCGACGTCTTCAAGGGCGTCAAGGACCCCTCCGAGCACCTGGCCCTCACGCTGGAGCTGATGGAGAAGTACGTCCCCTGGGAGTACGCGCGCGCCACCAAGGTCGAGCTGACCGACGCGCACGGCACCCTCGCGGGCCGTTACGCGCCGACCGTGCGCAAGCCGATCGGGCGGCTGCCCGGCGGCGGGGCGGTCCTCGGCGTCGCGGACGTCGTCGTGGCCAACGACCCGGTCACCGGTCAGGGCTCCAACTCGGCGTCCAAGTGCGCCGCCGCCTACCTCGGGGCGATCCTCGACCGCGGCGACCTGCCCTTCGACGAGGAGTGGATGCAGTCCGCCTTCGACCGCTACTGGGACACCGCCCAGCACGTCACGAAGTGGACCAACGCGATGCTCGGTGTGCCGCCGGAGCACGTCCTCAACCTGATCGGCGCGGCCGGCCAGCTCCAGCCCGTCGCCGACCGCTTCGCGAACGGCTTCAACGACCCGGCCGACTTCGAGAACTTCTTCTACGAGCCGGAGAAGACGGCCGCCCTCCTGGAGTCGGCCGCCACCGCCTGACGGGGGCCGGCGGCACGCGCCCACCGGGCGCGCCGTCCCGGTGGCACGTCCCCGGCCACCGGTCCGGCACCGGGCGGCGCCCCCACCGGCGCCGCGCGCGTGCCGCCGCGCACCCGCTCGAACGGGCCCGCCGCGCGAGAACGCGTGGCGGGCCCGGCCATGCTCCGACGGATTACGCCCGCCCGATCGCCCGACCGTCGCTCCCGATCACGGTCCGATCGCTCTCGACCGACCGCCGGGGGTCACTTCCGCGCACGGTCCTCGACGGTGGGCGGGGCCTCGTCGCCGGAGCCCGGCGTACGGGGGCCGTCCGCCGGGCGCGTCCACGGCCAGCGCAGCCGGTCGATCCGCCCGGAGGGGTCGTGCAGATAGCGCCAGCCGCGCGGCAGGCCCAGCCGTTTGCCCGGGGCCACGGGCTCGCGCCGGTACACGAGCACGGTGGGCGGACCGCCCGCGGCATCGGGCACCGGCACCTTGTACTGCTTCGGCGGCAGGCCGGTCGGGCCGGTCAGCACGGGCAGCACCCGCCCGTCCAGCGGGCCGCCGACGAAGGGGACGTCCTCGGTTCTCACCCCTTCAGTGTCTCCCAGTGGCCGCTCCCGCGGTCCCGGGCGGCCCCGGACCCCCGACGACCGCCGCTGCTCAGGGAAGCAGCCCCGAGGAGCGCCACATCCTGCGGCCGACGCCCTGGAGCACCCCGATGTCGTCCAGGAAGTCGGTCAGCCGCTTCGCGCCGTTCTGCATCACCTCACGGCGGTGCCCGCTCGCCTTGACCTGCTCCATCGCCTCGTGCTTGTCGAGCCCCACGTTGACGTACACCTGGGGGTTGATGAAGGCGGTGGAGAACACGCGGGCCGCCTCCCCGGAGGTGATCCGGGTCAGCCGGCGCTCCCACTTCGGCGCGGTCACCATCTGCCGCCGCAGCTCCTCGCGGGCGTACCGCACGTGCCGCGCCTCCTCGACGACGTGGATACGGGTGACCCCGCGCACGAGCGGCTGCACCCGCTCGTCCGGGAAGGTCAGCCGCTGCATCCAGTCCAGGATCTCCTCGCCGAGCAGCGTGCACGCGAAGGAACCCGGCGTCGTGGAGACCGCCTTGAGGACGCGGGCCAGGTTGTGGTTGAAGCGGGTGACCGGGTACGCGGGCGCCCCGCCGGCCTGGATCATCCGCGCGAACATCATCGAGTGCCGGCACTCGTCGGCGATCTCGGTCAGCGCGTAGCGCACGTGCGCGCTGGTCACCGGCTTGTCGTAGATGTGCCGCACGAGCAGCTGCATGAGGATCACCTCGAACCAGATGCCGAGCGAGGCGAGCGAGGCCGCCTCGTGCATGGCCAGCGCCATGCGCTGCTCCTCGGGCATCTTCTTCCACAGCGGCGTGCCGTACAGCGAGACCAGCTCGGGCGGCCAGAACCACTTCCCGTCCTCGAACGGCGCGTCCCAGTCCAGCTCCTCGTCCGGGTCGAAGGAGTGCTTGGCGGAGGACTCCAGCAGCCGCCTGGCCACCTGCTCCCGGTCCTTGAGCTCCCCGAGCGCGTCACGGAGAACCCCGACGTCCGTCATCGTCGTCATACCGCCTCCCTCTCTTCGTACCCCTCCGGGTTACCGTCGGTCACACCACTATGAGACTGCGCGTCAGTAAGAGCGTCAATCCCCTTGCGCCGACTTTGCCGCCGGGGGCCCGTCCGGCCGGGAACCGGGGAAAGCGGTCAGGGCCGGTCCGCGCATGGAATACCGTTCGGCCATGTCCATGCCCCCGGCGCCCGGAGCGGGCGATCCGCGTCAAGACCCGTACGGCTCGCATCCGTACGGCGCACCCCCACCGCCCCCGCGACAGCCGTCCGCGCACGGCCAGGAGCCGTCCCCGTACGGCGAACAGCCGCCCGCGTACGGGGAGCAGCCGCCCGCGTACGACAATCCCCCCTCGCCGTACGGTGATTCGTCCTCTCCGTACGGCGGTCCGCCCGCCCCGTACGGAGAGCAGCCCGCGGCGTACGGGGGCCAGGCGTCCCCGCCGTGGACTCCGGAGGCCCCGGCGTACGGCGGGCAGGCAGCCGCCTACGGTGATCAGGCGTTCGCCGGTCAGGACCAGCAGGCGCCCCCGTACGCCCCGCAGGCGCCGTACGGCGCCCCGGCCCCGCAACCCCCCTACGGTCAGCAACCGCCCTACCCGCCGCAGCCGTTCGGCGCGCCCGTGGTGCCGCCCGGCCCCCCTGCCTCCCCGGGAAGGCGGCGCGGGCTGCTGATCGGCGGGATCGCGGCCGGGGTCGTCGCCGTCCTGGTGGTCGTCGGTGTCGTCCTGGCCCTGTCCGGCGGCGGCGAGGAGAAGGACCCCTTCCCCGAGGCCCACTTCCTGCTCGCCCCGCCCAACACGCTGCTCGACGGTCAGTACGAGCGTGACCAGGACCTCTCGCAGAACGAGGGCGCCAAGATCACCGAGGAGGCCGACGGGGCGCGCGACGTCCGCGACGCGCACGCCGTCGTCGTGACCTACCTCGCCGCCGACCAGGGCGAGGCGGGCGGCTCTCTCGTGGTCTCCGGGATGTACGGCCGGATCAAGAACCTCGACGGCACCCGCCGCAGCATGCTCAAGGGCGCGGGCGAGGCCAAGGGCGCCAGGATCGACGTACCCGCCAAGGACTTCCCGGGCAAGGGCGGTAAGGGCGTCACCGTCAGCTGCCAGACGATGACGAGCACCCAGGGCGCCGTGCGCATCACCTTCCCGATGTGCGCGTGGGCCGACGACAACACGGCCGCCTCGATCGCCGAGATCACCCCGGCGTCCGTGGGCCGGGACCCGAAGGACGTCGATCTCGCGAAGGCGGCGGTACGCGCCTCCGAGGCACGCGGCGAGATGATCAAGCCGCGCGGCTGAACCCGGCGGGGCGGGAGGGCGAGGGGAGCGGGACGTGTGCGGGGCCCCGCTCCTCCGCTATCTGCCCGAACTCCTCTCCCCCTCCCGGGCCTTGAGCGCGGCCTGCATGACCGAGCGCGCGATCGGTGCCGCGTTCCCGCCCCCGCTGATGTCGCCCCGGTCCGCGGAGGCGTCCTCGACCACGACGGCCACCGCGACCTGCGGGGAGGGCGCGTTGGCCGCCTGCGCCCAGGACACGAACCACGCGTACGGCGTGCCCTCGTTGCCGACCCCGTGCTGCGCCGTCCCGGTCTTGCCGCCGACCTGGACGCCGGGGATCGCGGCCCGGCCGCCCGTGCCCCGCTCCACCGCGTCGACCATCAACTCCCGCAGCCGCGCCGCCGTGTACGGCGTCATCGCCCGGTACAGGTCCCGGGGCCCCGGTTCGCTCACGACGTCGCCGCCGTGCGTGACGGTCCGCCGCACGAGCTGCGGTTGCGGCACCGAGCCGCCCCCGGCGACGGCCCCCGCGACCATCGCCATCTGGAGTGGCGTGGCCCGCGTGTCGTACTGCCCGATGGCGGACAGCGCGAGCTGCGCCCGGTCCAGCGAGGTGTCGAAATTGCTCGCCGCGACCCGGAAGGGGATGCGCAGCCCCTTGTCGTTGAAGCCGAAGTCCCGCGCCGTGCGCACCATGTCCTTCAGCCCGGTACGCACGCCGAGCGCCGCGAACACCGTGTTGCAGGACCACTGGAAGGCGTAGCGCAGAGAGGCGTTCCGGCACCCCTCGACCTCGTTCGACAGCGAGGCCGAGCTGCCCGGCAGGGTGTACGGGTCGGGGGAGCGGGTCGGCTCGTCGACGTCCCGCACGGTGCCCGCGTCCAGCGCCGCGGCCGCCGTCACGATCTTGAAGGTGGAGCCGGGCGGGTACGTGTGCGCGATCGCCCGGTTCAGCATGGGCTGCGCGGGGTCGGCCAGCAGCCTGTTCCACGCGTCGGTCACCGAGCGGCTCGTGCCCGACAGCCGCGCGGGATCGTACGAGGGGGAACTGACCAGGGCGAGCACCCGCCCCGTGGTCGGCTCGATCGCGGCGACCGCCCCCGTACGTCCCGCGAGCCCCTTGAAGGCGGCCTGCTGCACGCCCGGCTCGATCGTCGTGGCGACGTCGCCGCCCCGGCTGCGGGAGCGGGTCAGTTCGTTCCACAGCGGGAACGGGGACAGCGCGGGATCGCTCCCGGCCAGCAAGGGGTCCTCGGTCCGCTCCAGGAGGGTGCTGCCGAAGACCTGCGAGGTGTACCCGGTGACCGGCGCGTACAACGGGCCCTGACGGTACGTGCGTTCGTAGCGCAGCAGCTCGCCCGTGTCGCGGGAGCCGGTCACCGGGGAGCCGCCGACCAGGATGTCGCCGCGCGGCTGCCCGTACCGGGCGATGGAGGTGCGCCGGTTGGCCTGGTTGTCGTCGTAACTCTGCGCCCGGAACACCTGGACCCGGGTGGCGTTGAGCAGCAGCGCGACGAGCAGCACCAGGCACAGGGCGGCGGCCCGCCTGATGTACCGCGTCATGTCCGGCCCACCTCCGGGGTCCGGGCCGCCTCCGCCTCGGCGGGCACGGGATCGGGAGGCAGCGCGCGAGCCGAGTCGCTCATCCGGATCAGCAGGGCGACGATGACCCAGTTGGTGACGACGGAGGAGCCGCCCTGTGCGAGGAAGGGCATCGCCATCCCGGTCAGCGGGATCAGCCCCGTCACCCCGCCCGCGATGACGAAGACCTGGAGCGCCACGATCGAGGCGAGACCGGTCGCGAGCAGCCGCCCGAAGGGGTCGCGCAGCGCGAGGGCGGTGCGGTAGCCGCGCTCCACGAGCAGCGCGTACAGCAGGAACAGCGCCGTCAGACCGGCGAGCCCCAGCTCCTCCCCGGCGGTCGCGAGGATGAAGTCGGACTTCACGGCGAAACCGATGAGCGCCGAGTGCCCGGCGCCCAGGCCCGTGCCGAGCACCCCGCCGGCCGCGAAGGCGAACAGTGACTGGGCGAGCTGGTTGGGACCGTGCTCGGCCTCGATCGTGGCGAAGGGGTGGAGCCAGTCCTCCACCCGCTGGTGGACGTGCGGTTCGAGGGAGCCCACGGCGAAGGCCCCGAGGGCTGCGAGCAGCAGCCCCACCGCGATCCACCCGGTACGGCCGGTCGCCACGTACAGCACGATGACGAACAGGCCGAAGAACAGCAGCGAGGTGCCGAGGTCCCGCTCCAGCACCAGGACGCCGACGCTCAGCAGCCACACCGCGAGGATCGGCCCGAGCACCCGGCCGCTCGGCAGCCGCACCCGCCAGATCCGCCGCCCCGTGAACCGCAGCGCGTTCCGGTTCGCCGCGAGATAGCTCGCGAAGAACACGGCGAGCAGCACCTTCGCGAACTCGCCCGGCTGGAGCGAGAAGTCCCCGATCCTGATCCAGATCCGGGCCCCGTTCACCGAGGGGAAGAAGACCGGCACGATCATCAGCACGAGCGCGGCGACCATCGACAGATAGGCGAAGCGCCGCAGCGCGCGGTGGTCGCGCAACAGGGCGACGACCACGATGAACAACCCGATGCCCACGGTGGACCAGACGAGTTGCGCGGGCGCCGCCCGGTCGCCCGGCGTCTCCAGGTCCAGCCGGTGGATGAGGACCAGGCCCACCCCGTTGAGCAGCACCGCGATCGGCAGCAGCAGCGGATCGGCGTACGGCGCGCGCAGCCGTACGACGAGGTGCGCGAGCAGCGCGAGACCGCCGAGCCCCGCCCCGTACCTGAGCGCGTCCGGGGGAGCGGCGCCGTTGCGGGTCAGCCCCACGACGAGGTAACCGGACACGGACAGGGCGACGGCGAGCACGATGAGCGCCAGCTCGACGCCCCGCCGCCGGGGCGGAAGTGTGGCGGCGCCGGGGAGCGGGGGCGCGCTGCTCGTTCCGGTCATGCCGGGAACGTAGCAAGCGGTATACCCAATGTCCCTTATGTCGGCTTCATCGGGCCGGTCGGCCCCGCCGCTCCCCTTTGCTCGCCGGAGCGCCGCTCGCTCAGCACCAGCGCGGGGCCGCTCCGATGGTCTTGATGTAGCGCGCCGAGCCCCAGGCCCAGGTCCCGTCCGTGAGCAGGTACCACTTGTTGTCCCGGTCCACCGTGTCGCCCTCGGTCCTGCAGTAGATGTGCACGATGGCCCCGTACGGCTCGTGGCGGATCACGGCGCTGCCCCGGGTGGGCGCGTCCCGCAGGAGCAGCCCGCTCCGCGCGACCACCTGGGCCTTGGTGCCGACCTGCGGCGTGGACTGCTCCTGGGCGGCGCCGGAACCGCCCTGGCCCCCGGGATCACCGGCCGCGACGGCGGGCGAGGCCGCCCCGAGGGCGAGGAGGCCGGAGAGAAGGCCGCCGGCGACGGCTGTGCGGAGACGGGAAGGTGGGCGGGGCGTGGTGCGGAAGGGCATGACGGCTCCAGTGGCGCGGTGACCGGCAGTGACGACGAGCGGGCGTCACCTGCCCGATTCGCCTGATTCACGCTAAGAGTGATACGGAGAGACCGCAATCGGCCACAGGGAGTGAAACCAGGTGGTGAGGGGGCGCGTTTCCCGGCGCTCGCCCGCTCACTCCCCTTCCGGCAGCCGGAACCGTACGACCTCGACGGTGCCCTGCCGCGTCGTCTCCTGCCGCACCTCGACCACCGCGCCGGCCGCGACCCTCTCGTACTGCGTCTCGCCGATTCCGGCGGCCGTGACCGTCCCCCGGCCGCCCTCGGCGGGCGGCAGCAGGGCGGCGGCGCGCGAGCGCAGGGGCGCCGCGAGCGGGGTGGAGGCCACCGGGGACCCGTCCCCAGGCAGGGCCAGGACGAGCAGCCGCGGCCTGGCCCTGCCGCCCACGAAGCCGAGCACGAGGGCGTCCAGGGTGTCCCGGTGGCGCAGCTTGAGCCAGCTGCGCCGCCCGCCCCGGTACGCCTCGTCCAGCCGCTTCGCGACCAGCCCCTCGACGCCGGTGCCGGCCAGGGACGCGTACCAGTGCCGCGCCGTCGCCCGGTCCTCGGTCACCGGAACCGCCTGGAGCGGCGGCCCGAGCGGGGCCAGCGTCTCGGCCAGCAGCTCGCGCCGCCGCTCGTACGGCAGGGAGCGCACGTCCTCGCCGCCCACGGCCAGCACGTCGAAGGCCGCGTACGAGGCGGGCAGCGCCCGGGCCAGGACGGCGGAACGGGCCACGGTCGCGGCGGCCCGCCGCTGCACGGCCGCGAAATCGGTGTGCCCGTCCGTCCACACCACGACCTCCCCGTCCAGCACGGTCCCCGGCGGCAGCGCGAGCGCGGCGGTCACGAGATCGGGAAAGGCCCGCGTGACCAGCCGCCCGGACCGTGCCTGGAGCGCCACCGAACCCCGGTCCCCGCCCGTGTCCGCCGAGCCCCCGGAAGGGCCCTGGGCGTCCGGAGCGTCCCGGAACACGAGCATCCGGTGCCCGTCGAACTTCGGCTCGAAGGCCCACCGCTCGCCTCCCGGCAGCTCGGACACGGACTCCGCCAGAGCGACCCGCAGGGGTGGCCGCAGCCCCCGGGGCAGCGCTCCGCCACGCCTCCCGGCGCTCACGGCAGCGCCCCCGCCCCCTCGCCGCTCACCAGGGGTGCGAGCAGCTCCCCGTACCGCTCCAGCCGCCCGGGCACCTGCCCGGCGAGCACGACGAGGTCCTCGGGCCGCTCGCAGCCCTCGACCTCCTCCCAGGTGACCGGTGCGGAGACGGCCGGCTCGGGCCGGGCACGCAGCGTGTAGGGGGTCGCGGTGGTCTTGGCGGCGGCGTTCTGGCTGAAGTCCACGAAGACCTTCCCGGCCCGCAGGCTCCGCTTCATCCGGTGCAGGGCCAGCTGGGGAAGCTCCCGCTCCGCGTCGACCGCGAGCCGTTTCGCGTACGCGGTCACCGCGGTCGCGTCGACCGGTTCGATCGGCGCGAGCAGGTGCAGGCCCTTGCTGCCCGAGGTCTTCGCGTACGCCGTCAGCCCGTCCGAGGCCAGCCGTTCCCGCAGCCAGAGGGCGACCCGGCAGCACTCGACGACGGTCGCGGGCTCCCCGGGGTCCAGGTCGAGGACGAGCCGGTCGGCGAGGTCCGGCCGGTCCACGCACCACTGCGGCGTGTGGAACTCCGTCACCAGATTGGCCGCCCACATGAGCGAGGGCAGATCGTCGACCACCACCTGTCGCCCACTGCCGTCGGAGCGCACCACGGTCGCCGTCCGCACCCACTCGGGCGTCCCGGGCGGCGGGTTCTTGCTGAAGAACCGCTGGCCGGCCACCCCGTCCGGATACCGCAGGAACGAGACCGCGCGCCCCCGCAGGTGGGGGAGCAGGACGTCCCCCACGGTCGCGTAGTAGTGCAGCAGCTCCCCCTTGGTGAAGCCGCTGTCCGGATACAGCACCTTCTCCAGATTGCTGAGCGCGAGCCGTCGCCCCGCCACGTGAGCGAAAGGAGTCATAGGATATGAATCCCACAAAAACACGCCGCTAACCGAACGAAGCGGGTGCCGGGCCGGGGAACCGACGCGGCACCGAACGGCGGGCAGCGGCGTGCAGCGGCGGAAAGGTGTGCACGTGCGATCCATCTGGAACGGCGCCGTCTCCTTCGGCCTGGTCAGCATCCCGGTCAAGCTCATGAACGCCACCGAGAACCACACGGTCTCCTTCCGCCAGATCCACACCGAGGACGGCGGCCGGGTCCGCTACCGCAAGTACTGCGAACTGGAGGACGAGGAGATCCCGGCCTCCGAGATCGACAAGGCGTACGAGGACGCCGACGGCACCCTCGTACCGATCACGGACGAGGACCTCGCCGCCCTGCCGGTCCCGACGGCCAAGACCATCGAGATCATCGCCTTCGTCCCCGCCGAACGCATCGACCCCCTCCAGATGGAGACCGCCTACTACCTCGCGGACGGGGGAGCCTCGGCCGCGAAGCCGTACACCCTGCTGCGCGAGGCCCTCAGACGCAGCAACCGCGTGGCCGTCGCCAAGTTCGCCCTGCGCGGCAAGGAACGCCTCGGCATGCTCCGTGTCGTCGACGAGGTCATCACGCTCCACGGACTGCTGTGGCCCGACGAGATCCGCACCCCGGAGGAGGTCGCCCCCACCGAGGACGTCCGGATCCGCGACAAGGAACTCGACCTGGCCGACGCCCTGATGGACACCCTCGGCGAGGTCGACATGAACGACCTGCACGACGACTACCGCGAGGCCGTCGAGGAGATGATCACCGCCAGGACCGAGGGCACCGAACTGCCCGCCCCGGAGCGGAAACCCGGGGGCAAGGTCATCGACCTGACCTCCGCCCTGGAGAACAGCGTCAAGGCGGCCAGGGACTCCCGCGCCGAGGACCCCTCCGACCGGGAGATGGCCGAGGTCCACCACCTGGAGGACCGCAAGAAACCGCCTCGCGCCGCGAAGAAGACCCCGAGCGGGGCCACCGGGAAGACCTCGGCGAAGAAGGGGGCGGCGAAGGAGGGGCCGGGGAAGAAGGCGTCCCCGTCCGCGTCCACCGCGAGGAAGCAGTCCGCCGGGCGCTCCTCCTCCGGCGGGACGAAGGGCGGGTCGAAGAAGACGGCCGCCAAGAAGTCCACCACCGCGAAGAAGACGTCCCCCGCGAAGAAGACGTCCACCGCGCGCCGCAAGGCGTCCTGAGCCGTCCGGGCCTGCGGCGCACCGGCCGCCGCGTCCGGCCGACGAGACCCGCCTCCCGGCCGGCGGTACCGCGCCACTCGGCACGCCCGCCGCATCAGTGCCCCTCCCGCGATCCGGCGCGCCCCCGTCTGGTGCGGCGCCGTCACCGCCGCACCGAAGGACACGAACCGTTCCAGCACGAGCCGCTACGGCGAAGGCCGTCCAGTTGTGCCGGTGCCGGTGCCGGTGCCGGTGCCGGTGCCGATTGCCGGATCTGACGCATGTCGTCGCGCGCTCACGGCTACCGGCTGCGTCCGGGCCCCGGCAGCAGCAGGTCCCGCTCCGGGTGGCTCTCGCCCGTCACCTTTCCCCGGACGCCCGAGTCCACCCGCGCCGCGTCGTGGAAGTCGTTGATGCCGCGGAACGCGTCCCGGTTCCGTTGCCGCCACTCCTCCACCGCCATGACGCAGACGTCCAGTTCGGGGGCGGCCTCCACGACCGCGTCGCCGCCGAGCAGCATGATCTGCTCGAAGCTCCGGCCGCGCAGGCGCTTGGCCTCCGCCATCTCCTCCAGCGGGTGAGGAGCTCGCGGCGGTGGCGGCTGCGTTCCTCACGAAGTTCGTGAGATGCGAGATGCGTGCTGAGCGCGCCGAGCAGTACCGCGGCGATCGTGATCCACTGGGCCACCCGCGTCCAACTCGGCTTCCTGAGAGCGGCCTTCCGAGCCTTCCGAGCCTTCCGAAGATCGTAGAAGGGACGGCCGTGTCGCGTAGGCACTTTCGTTCGCCCGGGATCGGGGACAGGATCTCGGCATGACCCCGCCTGCTCCGGACCCCCTGGTCACCCTGGCCCGCGCCTACGTCCGCCGGGCCCCCGGCGTCCTCGGGAAGGCGCCGCTCGTCTCCGGGTTCGTCAACCCGCGCCTGCGTGACCGGCCCCGGCGCCGCGTCGTGCCCAGCACCTTCGGGGCGCGGTACGCCGTCGACACGCAGGACCTCATCCAGCGGTTCCTCTACATGTTCGGCGTCTGGGAGCCGCACATGACCCGGTGGTTGCAGGGGCGGCTGCGGCCCGGGGACACGTACGTCGACATCGGCGCCAACATCGGGTACTTCACCGTGCTGACCGCGCGACTCGTCGGGCCGCGGGGCCGCGTGGTGGCGGTCGAGGCCTCGCCCGTGTTCCACCAGCGCCTTCTCCAGCAGGTGAGGCTCAACGGGCTGCGGAACGTACGGGCCCTGAACGCCGCCGTCTCCGACACCGAGGAGACGCTGAACTTCGTGCTGGCCAGTTCGCGGAACATGGGCGCCAACAGCATCGTGCCCTACGAGGGGCCGGCGGAGTCCTCGTTCGACATCGCCGCCCACCCCCTGCCCACGCTGCTGGACGACGAGGAGATCGCCTCCGCCCGGCTCATCAAGATCGACGTGGAGGGGGCGGAGGGTTCCGTCGTACGCGGCATGGCCCCCCTGCTCGACCGGCTTCGGCCGGACGCCGAGATTACCGTCGAGGTGACCCCTGAGCGCATGAAACAACTGGGCGACTCGACCGAGGAGTTGATGGAGACCATGCGTCGGCACGGCTTCCACGCCTACCGGATGCCCAACAGCTACGCACCGGGGACCTATCCGGCGGCGATGCGCGCGCCGGCCTGCGTCCCCGTGCGCTGGCGCGGCCCCGTGACCGAGGAGAGCGACCTCGTCTTCTCACGCGTCGAGGCCGAGTCGCTGGTCTGAGGGGGCCGGGCGTCAGTCCGCCACCGAGTACTGCCAGCGCAGGCGCGCGAGGGCCCGGGCCCGCTGCCCGACCAGAGCCATGCGTGCGTCGCGCTCGACCTGCGCGGAGTGGGCCGGCTGGTTCGTCACCTGCCCTTCCCACTTGCGGTAGTGGAGCCCGACCTCGCTGCTGAACCATCCGGGACTGCTCGCGTCGAGGGCCAGGAGGAGGCCGGTGTCCTCGGAGGCCGGAAGCGCCATCCAGCCGCCCAGTGCGAGCACGAGTTCGCGACGGGCGAAGAGCGTGGCCGGGTGCACCGGGAGGCGGAAGTCGTGCTCCTGCCAGAAACGCAGCACGGAGCCCTCGGGGAGCGGGCCGTGCCCGGGATCCCCCTCGAACCCCACCGTCGAACCGTCGGGCAGGAGGTCCAGCACCCGGGAAGTCGCCCACCCGAGCGCCGGATCGGCCTCCAACGCGGCCAGGTCGCGGGCGAGGGCGCCGGGCGCGAGCTGGTCGTCCGCGTCGAGCACCTTCACGTACGCGCCCTCGGCGATGCCCAGCGCCGTGGTCCGGGCGACACCGGGCCCGCCGGACCGCCCCTGGCGGAAGGTCACACGGCCGTCGTCCGGAACCCAGGGGGCCACCTCGTCGCTGTAGCCGTCCTCCTGGACGAGCCAGTGCCACTCCCAGCCCGTCGGCAGCTCCTGCTCGCACAGGTACGTGTACGCCTCAGGGAGGAACCGGGCCGAGGGAGCGTGGACAGCGGTGATGACGGTGATGCGCCGGCTCACGGCACTCACCACCTTTCGAGGGGAGTGGTGAAGGCCAACTCGGTGCGGTCGCCGGGAAGGACCACGTCGGACAGTTCGATGACGCGTTCCCGGGCATCGTAGAAGATCTTGCGGAGCACGAGCACGGAGGTCCCGGGGGGAGTTCGAGCTCCGCGGCCTCCTCCGGCGGCGGGGGCCGGGCGGACACGTGCTCCACGATGCGGTCCAGCTCGATGCCGACCGTGCGCAACCGGTTCTGCGTTCCGCCGGGCCACGGCTCCTTGGTCTCGTCGAGGAGGTCCGGATTGCCCTCGGCCAGCCCGTGGACGAGGTAGGAGACCACGAGGCCGAAGGGCGCGTTCTCGGCCGCGTGCCGGGTGCCGCGTGCCGGGTGCGGTAGGTGCGTTCGAGGAGCGGGGCGCCTTCAGAGATGCCGAAGGCCTCCACCAGGGCGGCGGTCGAGGCGATCTCGCGAGAGGAGGCGTGGAAGTCCAGATCGTCGAGCACGAGGCCCGTGTCGTGCTCGGTCGCGAACCACGCCGACGGTGACAGAACGGGACACGGCGGCGACGCCGAAACGACGAAGAGCGGGGCCCGTTGATACTGGGCCCCGCTCTTCGTACATGGCAGCTGCGCTGATCAACCGGTGGATCTGCTGATCGAAGCGAAGTGCCCCCGGCAGGATTCGAACCTGCGCACACGGCTCCGGAGGCCGTTGCTCTATCCCCTGAGCTACGGGGGCGTGTCTGCCGCTGTCGCGGTGACGGGTAGAACACTACCAGCTCCCCGGGGGTGTCCAGGAACAGGTATTCCGGGTGGTGGGGGAGGGGTGGGGCAGGGTGGGCGGTGACGTTTCGCGGTCAGCGTTCCCCAGAGCCCGTGGACGGGTGATCGACTTCCGCGCGGGCTTGCCGGGAGGGGTCCGGCGGGGTCCCCCGGTAGGGGGCAGAAGTCGAGAAAAGCGGGACGGGGTGTGGCGGGGGCGCCTACTCTCGTCGTTGTGCCAGGCGCGACCGGCCGGGTCCTTGTCGTCGACGACAACAAGGTGATCCGGCAGCTGATCAGGGTCAATCTCGAACTAGAAGGGTTCGAGGTCGTGACCGCGACCGACGGTGTCGAGTGCCTGGACATCGTCCACGAGGTGCGGCCCGATGTCATCACCCTCGACGTCGTCATGCCGCGGCTCGACGGGCTGCGGACCGCCGCCCGGCTGAGGGCCGATCCCCGTACGCGCGATGTTCCGCTCGCCGTCGTGAGCGCCTGCACCGAGAGCGAGGTGGACCGCGCCACGGACGCCGGGGTGGACTCCTTCCTCGCCAAGCCCTTCGAGCCGGACTCCCTCGTCGCCGTCGTGCGGCAACTCATGGAGCACGGCCGGCGCCGGGCACTCCGGGTCGCCACCGCCGAGAACTCCGCCGAGCGGGACGGCGCCGAGGACGTCGAGGGGAGCACGGCGGCAGCCGAGCTGCCCGTACCCGAGTCCCGCGGTGACGGCGGCCACGGCGACCAGGGGCAGCACGGTCCGCCCCAGCCGCCCGCGCCGCCCGGCAGTGGTCTCTGAGGCCGGTCCGTCCCGGCGCCTTCTGTCCACATCCCGGGACCCTCGGTAAACCCGTTGGCCTCCACCACCCTCCTCTCCCATACGCTGGACTCGTGACCCCCGCCGACCTGTCCCGTACCGTCCAGCACGCCGTGCGCCGTGCCGTGGACGCCGGGGAGATCGAGGAGGCCGAAGAGGTCTGGGGGCGCGTCGTGGTCGCACCGCCCCGGCCCGGGGGATACGGGGACTACGCCACCAACGCGGCCCTCCAGATCGCCTCCGCCCTGGGGCGGCCCGCCCCCGAGGTCGCCCGCCTGCTGCGTGGGCGGCTGCTCGCGAGCGAGGGGGTCGCCGACGTACGGGTCACCGGGCCCGGGTTCCTCAACATCGCGCTCGACGACGGCAGCCGGGAACGCTCCCTCGTGGCGGTCGTCGCCCGCGACGGAGCGCGCTACGGGTACGGGGACGAACTGGCCGACGCGGACCTCGTGCTGCGGGTCGCCGTGGGTGACCTGCGCGGTCAGGTCGTCGCGGACACCGTCGTCCGGCTCGTCGAGGCCCAGGGCGGTCGCGCCCGGCTCTCGTCCACCGAGGGCCTCGCCCTGCGCACCGCCCCGCCCACCCCCGCCGTCCCCGATCCGTACGCCCTCCTCGGCGGCGACGCCCTGCGCTGGGCGCTGCTGTCCGCGGCCGCCCACGACCGGCCCGTGCTCGATCCCGCGACGCTGCTCGCCCAGCGGGCCGAGAACCCGCTGTTCCTCGTGCGGTACGCGCACTCCCGGGCCCGACGTCTCGTGCACCACGCGCGGGACCTCGGCTTCGGGCCGCAGGCCGGGGAGAGCGGCCCGGAGGGGGCCGAGCTGGTGCGCGTCCTGGGGGAGTGGCCCTCCGTGCTGCGGCTCGCCGCCCGGCGGCGGGCGCCCGAACGGCTCGCGCGGGAACTCGTCGTGCTCGCCGGGGCCTTCTTCGACTTCCACGACCGGTGCGGCGGACTGCTGCCGCTCGGCGGGCACAAACCCCTGGCCGCCCACCGTGCCCGGCTCGCCCTCGCCGAAGCCGCCGGGACGGTGCTCGCCGGTGGCCTGTCCCTGCTCGGCGTCAGTGCGCCGGAATTCGTCTGAGAGAGACCGAGAGACCTGTCATGAGCCGTTCCGCCCACCCCGCAGGACCCCGGCACGCGGATGTCCTGCCCGAGGGGCACTACGCCGCCCCGCCCACCGACCTCAACGCGCTCGACCCCAAGGTCTGGGCCCGTACCGTCACCCGCGACCCGGCCGCCGAAGGCGCCCTGACCGTCGGCGGGGTGTCCGTCACCCGGCTCGCCGAGGAGTTCGGCACCCCCGGGTACTTCCTCGACGAGCACGAGTTCCGGGCCCGCTGCCGCGAATGGCGCACCGCCTTCGGGGAGAACGCCGACGTCTTCTACGCGGGGAAGGCGTTCCTCTCCCGCGCCGTCGTGCGCTGGCTGCACGAGGAGGGGCTCAACCTCGACGTGTGCTCGGGCGGCGAACTGCTCACCGCCCTCGACGCCGGGATGCCCGCCGAGCGCATCGCCTTCCACGGGAACAACAAGACGGCCGAGGAGATCCACCGGGCCGTCGAGGCCGGGGTCGGCCGGATCGTCGTCGACTCCTTCCAGGAACTCGCCCGCGTCTCGCACACCGCTCAGGACCTCGGCCGGCGCCAGCGCGTCCAGATCCGCGTCACCGTCGGCGTCGAGGCGCACACCCACGAGTTCATCGCCACCGCGCACGAGGACCAGAAGTTCGGGCTCGCGCTCGGTGACGGCAACGCGGCCGAGGCGGTACGCCGGGCGCTGACCCTCGACGGCGTCGAACTCATCGGCATCCACTCGCACATCGGCTCGCAGATCTTCGACATGGCCGGCTTCGAGGTGTCCGCGCGCCGGGTCGTCGGCCTGCTCGCCCAGATCCGCGACGAACACGGCGTGGAACTGCCCGAGATCGACCTCGGCGGCGGCCTCGGCATCGCGTACACCTCGGACGACGACCCGCGCGAACCGCACGAGATCGCGAAGGCGCTCAGCGAGATCGTGACCCGCGAGTGCGAGGCCGCCGGTCTCGCCGTGCCGCGCATCTCCGTCGAACCCGGACGCGCGATCGTCGGGCCCACCGCCTTCACGCTGTACGAGGTCGGCACCATCAAGCCCCTCGAAGGGCTGCGCACCTACGTGTCGGTGGACGGCGGGATGTCCGACAACATCCGCACCGCGCTCTACGACGCCGAGTACACCGTGACGCTGGCCTCCCGCACCTCCGAGGCCGAGCCGATGCTCGTCCGGGTCGTGGGCAAGCACTGTGAGAGTGGCGACATCGTCGTACGCGACGCCTTCCTGCCCGCCGACCTCGCGCCCGGCGACCTCATCGCCGTACCCGCCACCGGCGCCTACTGCCGGTCGATGGCCAGCAACTACAACCACGCGCTCAGGCCGCCCGTCGTCGCCGTCCGTGACGGCGAGGGCCGGGTGATCGTCCGGCGGGAGACGGAAGAGGATCTTCTCCGGCTCGATGTCGGCTGATGAAATAGTCGTCTCGTCATCCGGACGGGGGGTAAAAACTCCCGTCCGGTGCGTGAGACTGGACCCACCGCAACAGAAGTAAGGAAACGAGGTCGGATGATGCGTACGCGTCCGCTGAAGGTGGCGCTGCTGGGCTGTGGGGTAGTCGGCTCAGAGGTGGCGCGCATCATGACGACGCACGCCGACGACCTCGCCGCGCGGATCGGCGCCCCGGTGGAGCTCGCGGGGGTGGCCGTGCGCCGCCCCGGCAAGGTCCGCGAGGGCGTCGACCCGGCCCTCGTCACCACCGACGCCACCGCCCTCGTCAAACGCGGGGACATCGACGTCGTGGTCGAGGTGATCGGCGGTATCGAGCCCGCCCGCACCCTCATCACCACCGCCTTCGAGCACGGCGCCTCCGTCGTCTCCGCGAACAAGGCGCTGCTCGCCCAGGACGGCACCGCCCTGCACGCCGCCGCCCAGGAACACGGCCGCGACCTCTACTACGAGGCCGCCGTCGCCGGGGCGATCCCGCTGATCCGGCCGCTGCGCGAGTCCCTCGCCGGCGACCACGTCAACCGGGTGCTCGGCATCGTCAACGGCACGACCAACTTCATCCTCGACAAGATGGACTCGACCGGCGCCGGCTACCAGGAGGCCCTCGACGAGGCCACCGCCCTGGGGTACGCCGAGGCCGACCCGACCGCCGACGTCGAGGGTTTCGACGCCGCCGCGAAGGCCGCGATCCTCGCCGGGATCGCCTTCCACACCCGGGTCAGGCTCGACGACGTCTACCGCGAGGGCATGACCGAGGTGACCGCCTCCGACTTCGCCTCCGCGCGCGCCATGGGCTGCACCATCAAGCTCCTCGCGATCTGTGAGCGCGCCGCCGACGGCCGCACCGTCACCGCCCGCGTGCACCCCGCGATGCTCCCCCTCAGCCACCCGCTGGCCTCCGTCCGCGAGGCGTACAACGCGGTGTTCGTCGAGTCGGAGGCGGCCGGGCGGCTCATGTTCTACGGGCCCGGGGCCGGCGGCGCGCCGACCGCCTCGGCCGTCCTCGGCGACCTCGTCGCCGTGTGCCGCAACCGCCTGGCCGGCGCCACCGGCCCCGGCGAGTCCGTCTACACCGGCCTCCCGGTGAACGGCATGGGCGCGGTCGTCACGCGCTACCACATCAGCCTCGACGTGGCCGACAAGCCGGGCGTGCTCGCCCAGGTCGCTACGGTCTTCGCCGAGCAGGGCGTGTCGATCGACACGGTGCGCCAGCAGGGACGCGGGGACGGGAGCGGCGAGGCCAGCCTCGTCGTCGTCACCCACCGGGCCCCCGACGCGGCCCTGACCACCACCGTCGAGGCGCTGCGCCGCCTCGACACCGTGCGGGGCGTCGCCAGCATCATGCGGGTCGAAGGAGAGTAGGCAGTCATGGTCCACCAGTGGCGCGGCATCATCGAGGAGTACCGGGACCGCTTGCCGGTGTCCTCCACCACGCAGATCGTCTCGCTCGGCGAGGGCGGCACCCCCCTCGTCCACGCCCAGGTGCTCTCCGAGCGCACCGGGTGCGAGGTGCACCTCAAGGTCGAGGGCGCCAACCCCACCGGGTCCTTCAAGGACCGGGGGATGACGATGGCCATCACGCGGGCCAAGGAGGAGGGCGCGAAAGCCGTCATCTGCGCCTCCACCGGCAACACCTCCGCCTCCGCCGCCGCCTACGCGGTACGCGCCCGGATGGTCAGCGCCGTCCTGGTGCCGCAGGGCAAGATCGCGCTCGGCAAGATGGGCCAGGCCCTCGTGCACGGCGCGAAGATCCTCCAGGTCGACGGCAACTTCGACGACTGCCTCACGCTCGCCCGCGCGCTCTCCGACAACTACCCGGTGGCGCTCGTCAATTCGGTCAACCCGGTGCGCATCGAAGGGCAGAAGACCGCCGCCTTCGAAATCGTCGACGCGCTCGGCGACGCCCCCGACATCCACGTCCTCCCGGTCGGCAACGCGGGCAACATCACCGCGTACTGGAAGGGGTACACCGAGTACGCCGCCGACGGGATCGCCACGCACACGCCGCGCATGTGGGGTTTCCAGGCGAGCGGTTCCGCGCCCCTCGTGCGCGGGGAGGTCGTCAAGGACCCGCAGACCCTCGCGACCGCCATCCGGATCGGCAACCCCGCCTCGTGGAAGCAGGCGCTCGCCGCCCGTGACGAGTCGGGCGGTCTCATCGACGAGGTGACCGACCGGCAGATCCTCGCCGCCTACCGGCTGTTGGCCGGTCAGGAGGGCGTCTTCGTCGAGCCCGCCTCGGCCGCCTCGGTCGCCGGGCTGCTCAAGGCCGCGGAGCGGGGCGAGGTCGACCCCGGCCAGCGCATCGTCTGCACGGTCACCGGCAACGGCCTCAAGGACCCGGACCGGGCCACCGAGGGCGCCCCGCGGCCCACCGTCATCCCGGTCGACGCCGCCGCGGCGGCCGAACGCCTCGGTCTCGCGTAACCACGCCCCCGTGCGCGCGGGTGCCGTACGACTCCGTACGGCACCCGGCCCCGGTGGGCGAGTGGGGGCGGCCCGAGGGGGACGACTACCGCATACGACCCGTCAGGGGGCGAATCCCGCCGGGTCGCACGTGGGGCACGCGACACGCGCCGTGCGCCTCCTGTGCGCCCTATGTCGCCAGGCATCCTTCCTTCGATAGGCTGTACCCCACCTGCCCCGCCGCCCGTGCCGCGGTGCTGCCGCCGTTGTGGCCCCTGGATGATTCCGCAGCTCCTCACAAGCGTGGGAAAACCCCGGCCCAGCACGTACATCCCGCACATCCGACCGCCGTCGTCCGTGCAGCCGTCCGAACCGGCCGTACGCAACAGGGCGGTCGCCCCACCCGCCGTTCCGAGCCGTCACAAGGAGAGTCCACGAGCGATGGCCCCTCCCGCCTTCCGCGCCGCCGCCGTCCGGGTGCGCACCCCCGCCTCCAGCGCCAACCTCGGTCCCGGCTTCGACGCCTTCGGACTCTCGCTGGGGCTCTACGACGACGTCGTGGTCCGGGTGGCCGACTCCGGGCTGCGGATCGACATCGCGGGTGAGGGCAGTGACTCGCTGCCCCGCGACGAGAACCACCTGCTGGTGCGGTCCCTGCGCGCCGCCTTCGACCTGCTGGGCGGACAGCCGCGCGGACTGGAGATCGTCTGCGCCAACCGCATCCCGCACGGCCGGGGCCTCGGCTCCTCCTCCGCCGCCATCTGCGCCGGCATCGTCGCCGCCCGCGCGGTGACCATCGGCGGCGAGAACCGGCTCGACGACCGGGCGCTGCTGGAGCTGGCCACCGAGATCGAGGGCCACCCGGACAACGTCGCGGCCTGTCTGCTGGGCGGGTTCACCCTGTCCTGGATGGACGGCGGCTCCGCGCAGGCCATCCGCATGACGCCGCACGAGTCCGTCGTGCCGGTGGTCTTCGTGCCCGGCAACCCGGTACTCACCGAGACCGCCCGCGGACTGCTGCCGCGCACCGTCTCGCACGCCGACGCCGCCGCCAACGCGGGGCGGGCCGCACTGCTCGTCGAGGCCCTGACCAGGCGCCCCGAGCTGCTCTACACGGCCACCGAGGACCGACTGCACCAGGAGTACCGGGCCCCGGCGATGCCCGACTCGCTGGCCCTGGTGGAACGCCTGCGGGCAGACGGGGTGCCCGCGGTCATCTCCGGCGCGGGCCCCACGGTCCTCGCGCTGGTCCCAGGCGACGCGGCCGACAAGGTCGCGCGGCTCGCGGGCGACGGGTGGGCGGCCAACCGGCTCGCGCTCGACACCGCGGGTGCGAGTGTGCTGCCGCTGGCACCGTGATCCGCGGTTGCCAGGACAAGAGAGGGGGAATATTTGTTGGATACGGTACTGTTAACCTGTGGTACGCACCCGACCACTGGTCGACGAGGTGCTTCGTGTCACCGTAGTTCCTGTCACCGTCAGCAGATCAGGACGGGACAACTCATCTTCCGGGAGCCGCCGTACCGCTCCATGCCACACCCAGGAAACCCCCACCGGGCCCTCCTCGGCATGACGCGGCGCCGATCCGCTCCGGAACGGGCGTGAACCAGCCTCGTGACACAGACAAGTGGTGACACGGCTGAGTCGGCCGTCCCCACCACCGTATTCTTCCGCCTCTTTGGCGGTCCACCGCCCCGGCACAGTCCGTACACCGAGGACCACAGCCGGACAGCACAACCGGTCGCCGAGCCAGACAGGCCGACGTCCGCTCCAGGGAAGGACCCTTCGTGAGCGACACCACCGATCTGATGGGCATGAGTGCCGACAGCACGGCTGATGCGGCCGCGCCCACCACGGATGCTGCCTCCGGTGCCTCGGCCGGAACCCGGCGGCGCCGCGGCACCGGCCTTGACGGCATGGTGCTGGCAGAACTTCAGCAGGTCGCCTCCGGCCTCGGTATCAGGGGCACCGCGCGGATGCGCAAGAGCCAGCTGATCGACGTCATCAAGGAGGCGCAGGCGGGCAACGGGGCCGCCGCTCCGGCGAAGAGTGCCGAGAGCGCGCCGAGCAAGCCCAAGCGCCGTGCGACGGCCAAGACCCGCACCGGCGAGGACGCCGAGAAGGAGGCCGCTCCCGCGAAGGAGCCGGCCGCGAAGGAGCCCGCCGCCAAGGCGGAGCGCGCCCAGCAGCCCGACTCCTCCGGTCAGCAGCAGATCGACATCCCCGGCCAGGCCCCCAAGGCCGCCGAGCAGGGCGGCGCCGAGGAGCAGCCCGCGGGCGAGCGTCGTCGTCGCCGGGCCACCGCCGAGGCGGGCAGCCCCGAGACGGCGGGCGGCGAGGCCAGGGCCGACACCGCCGAGCGCGGCGAGAGCCGGCCGAAGCAGGACCGTCAGGACCGCCAGGACGGCGGACAGGGCGGCCAGCACGCGGACGGCGAGGGCAACAACGCCGAGGGTCGTACCCGGGACCGCAACAACCGGCGCGACCGCAACAACCGCGACGGTGGCGGCAACCGCGACAGCGGCGGCAATCGCGACAACAACCGCGAGGGCAACCGGGACCGGGACAACAACCGGCGCGGCAACAAGGGCGGCGGCGACGAGCAGTCGGGCGGCGGCCAGAACCGGCAGAAGCAGCACGACCGCGACAACCGGGACAACCGCCAGGACGACTTCGACGACGAGGGCGGCCGTCGCGGCCGTCGCGGACGCTACCGCGACCGCAGGGGTCGTCGCGGACGTGACGAGATCAGCGAGCCGCAGGTCCACGACGACGACGTCCTGATCCCCGTCGCGGGCATCCTGGACATCCTCGACAACTACGCGTTCATCCGGACCTCCGGCTACCTGCCGGGCCCCAACGACGTGTACGTGTCGCTGGCCCAGGTCCGCAAGAACGGCCTGCGCAAGGGCGACCACGTCACCGGCGCGGTCCGGCAGCCCAAGGACGGCGAGCGGCGCGAGAAGTTCAACGCGCTGGTGCGTCTCGACTCGGTCAACGGCATGGCGCCCGAGTCCGGCCGCGGCCGGCCCGAGTTCCAGAAGCTGACCCCGCTGTACCCGCAGGACCGGCTCCGTCTGGAGACCGACCCCGGGGTGCTCACCACGCGGATCATCGACCTGGTCGCCCCCATCGGCAAGGGCCAGCGCGGACTGATCGTGGCCCCGCCGAAGGCCGGCAAGACCATGATCATGCAGGCGGTCGCCAACGCGATCACCACGAACAACCCCGAGTGCCACCTGATGGTCGTCCTGGTCGACGAGCGTCCGGAAGAGGTCACCGACATGCAGCGCTCGGTCAAGGGCGAGGTCATCTCCTCGACCTTCGACCGCCCCGCCGAGGACCACACCACGGTCGCCGAACTCGCCATCGAGCGGGCCAAGCGCCTCGTGGAGCTGGGCCACGACGTCGTCGTGCTGCTGGACTCCATCACCCGTCTGGGCCGCGCCTACAACCTGGCGGCCCCGGCCTCCGGGCGCATCCTCTCCGGTGGTGTCGACTCGACCGCGCTCTACCCGCCGAAGCGGTTCTTCGGAGCGGCGCGCAACATCGAGGACGGCGGTTCGCTGACCATCCTCGCCACCGCGCTGGTCGACACCGGCTCCCGCATGGACGAGGTGATCTTCGAGGAGTTCAAGGGCACCGGCAACATGGAGCTCGTCCTCGACCGCAAGCTCGCCGACAAGCGGATCTTCCCCGCCGTCAACGTGGACGCCTCCGGCACTCGTAAGGAGGAGATCCTCCTCAACAACGAGGAGCTGGGCATCGTCTGGAAGCTGCGCCGGGTGCTGCACGCACTCGACCAGCAGCAGGCCATCGAGCTGCTGCTCGACCGCATGAAGAAGACGAAGTCCAACGCGGAGTTCCTGCTCCAGATCCAGAAGACGACACCCGGGGTCAACAACAACGGCAACGAGTGACGATCTCGTCCGTCCGGGCCTGAACGGACGGACGCACGGACACGGCGAAGGGCCGTTCCCTCACGAGGGGGCGGCCCTTCGCCGTGTCCGTGCATCCGCGTGTCCGTGTCCTTGTCCGGTTGCCCGAGGCCGCCCGCGAGAGCTTTGCCACAGCCGGGGTGCGCCGACCCACGCGCCCGGGCGCGCCCTTCGTACGGGGAAACCCCAGGTCATGCGCGTGCGGCGGCGGTGAAGCCGGGTTCCGGGCGCCGCTCGTACGCCTCGGGAACGCCCAGGTCGCTGTGCGACGCTGGCCCGGTGCCGGCCCGTAGCGCGGACCGGCACCGGACATACCGCCAGGGGGGTAGCCGAACGGCAGGAGAGCTGAGGAGCACATGCCTGAGACCAGTACGGCCCCGGACAGTGCGCCGCGCCGCAGAGCCGGCAAGGGGCGTCGCCGCAGGCCGCGCGCCCGACGCAGAGGGCTCGTCGTGGCCGCCTGGAGCGCGGCCGGGGTCATCGTCCTCGGCGGTTCCGGGCTCGGATACGCGTATTACCACCTGAACCACAACATCAAGGGCGTCGACATCGACGCGGCCCTCGGCGACGACCGGCCGGCCGACACCGACAACGGCTCGATGGACCTCCTGGTCCTCGGCTCGGACTCCCGCTCCGGTGCCAACGGGCAGTACGGCGCCGACGAGGGCACCGCCCGCTCGGACACCGCGATGGTGGTGCACCTCTACGAGGGCCACAAGAGGGCGAGCGTCGTCTCCATCCCGCGCGACACCCTCGTCGACCGGCCGGAGTGCACCACCTCCGGCGGGAAGCAGGTGCCCGGGGCGCACCAGCAGATGTTCAACAGCGCCTACCAGGCCGGTGGCCCCGCGTGCGCGGTCAAGACCGTCGAGGCGATGTCCGGCATCCGCATGGACCACTACGTCGAGGTCGACTTCACCGGGTTCAAGAAGCTCATAGACACCCTCGGCGGGGTCCCGGTCACCACGCACAAGAACATCGAGGACCCGAAGAGCCACCTGACCCTCGCGGCCGGGCGGCACACCCTCGACGGGGAGAAGTCCCTCGCGCTGGTGCGCACCCGGCACGGCGTGGGCGACGGCAGCGACCTCGGGCGCATCCAGTTGCAGCAGGCGTTCGTCAAGGCGCTGCTGCAGCGCGTCGAGCACGTCGGCGTCCTGGGCAACCCGGCGAAGGCGTACAAGCTGGCCTCCGCCGCGACCAGTGCGATCACGACGGACTCCGGTCTCGACTCGGTGAGCTCGCTCGCCTCCTTCGGGAAGTCCGTGAAGGGCGTGGACTCCTCCGGGATGACGATGGTCACGCTCCCGGTGCGCTACGACCAGGTGAACGCCAACCGCGTGCTGCCCGACACCGCAGGGGACCAGCAGGTGTGGCAGGCGCTCAAGGGCGACAAGCCCGTACCGAAGGCGGCCACCACGGGGGACGCCGAGGGCGGCGCCGACGGGGTCGTCAGCGGATAGCCGGGCCGTCCCGCAACCGCCCCGGGAATACCTGCGGCCGTACCCCGGTTTTGGGGGATGCGGCCGGTCCTGGCAGACTGGTACGTCGGTCCCGGTTCACGTACGGACAATCCGCTCGTACGACCCGGCACCCTCCCGAAACTAGGAGACACCCTTGAAGCGCGACATCCACCCCCAGTACAACGAGACGCAGGTCAGCTGCACCTGTGGCGCGTCGTTCACGACCCGCAGCACCGTCGACAACGGCACCATCCGTGCCGACGTGTGCTCCGAGTGCCACCCGTTCTACACGGGCAAGCAGAAGATCCTCGACACCGGCGGCCGCGTGGCCCGCTTCGAGGCCCGCTTCGGCAAGGCTGCCGGCTCCGCCAAGAAGTAGCGAGCCACCCGCGCCGGTCCTCGGCCGCCCCTCGGGGCGACCGGGGCCGGCGCTTTTTCTTCCAGCCGTCCGCCGGACGGCTGTCGCAGCCCTCTCGTGAGCAGTAACAGGAGCCCGGAGATGTTCGAGGCGGTCGAGGAACTGATCGGCGAGCACGCCGATCTGGAGCAGAAGCTCGCCGACCCTTCGGTCCACGCCGACCAGGCGAACGCGCGCAGGCTGAGCAAGCGGTACGCGGAGCTGACCCCCATCGTCGGCACCTACCGCGCCTGGCGGCAGACCGGTGACGACATCGGCACCGCCCGTGAACTCGCCGCCGAGGACCCGGACTTCGCCGCCGAGGTCAAGGAGCTTGAGGAGCGTCGCGAGGAGTTGACGGAGAAGCTGCGGCTGCTCCTGGTCCCGCGCGACCCCAGCGACGACAAGGACGTCATCCTGGAGATCAAGGCGGGCGCCGGCGGCGACGAGTCCGCCCTGTTCGCCGGTGACCTGCTGCGCATGTACCTGCGCTACGCGGAACGCGTGGGCTGGAAGACCGAGATCATCGACTCCACGGAGTCCGAACTCGGCGGGTACAAGGACGTCCAGGTCGCCGTCAAGACCAAGGGCGGCAACGGCGCCACCGAACCCGGCCAGGGCGTGTGGGCCCGCCTCAAGTACGAGGGCGGGGTGCACCGCGTGCAGCGCGTGCCCTCGACCGAGTCGCAGGGCCGTATCCACACCTCCGCCGCGGGTGTCCTCGTCACCCCCGAGGCCGAGGAGGTGGACGTCGAGATCCACGCCAACGACCTGCGCATCGACGTCTACCGCTCCTCCGGGCCCGGCGGACAGTCCGTGAACACCACCGACTCCGCCGTGCGCATCACGCACCTGCCCACCGGTGTGGTCGCCTCCTGCCAGAACGAGAAGAGCCAGCTCCAGAACAAGGAGCAGGCCATGCGCATCCTGCGCTCGCGGCTGCTGGCCGCCGCCCAGGAGGCGGCCGAACGCGAGGCCGCCGACGCGCGGCGCAGCCAGGTGCGCACCGTGGACCGCTCGGAGAAGATCCGCACGTACAACTTCCCCGAGAACCGCATCTCCGACCACCGGGTCGGGTTCAAGTCGTACAACCTGGACCAGGTGCTCGACGGCGAACTCGACGCCGTCATCCAGGCGTGCGTGGACGCGGACTCCGCGGCCAAGCTCGCCGCGGCGTGAGTGTGACCATGCGAGGCCCCCGCTCCCGCGGGGCCGCGGCAGCCGGCGGCGCCGGCGCCAGAGGAAGGACAGGCGCGTGAACCTCCTGCTCGCCGAGGTGGCCCAGGCCACCCAGCGGCTCGCCGCCGCCGGCGTGCCCTCCCCGCGCAACGACGCGGAGGAGCTGGCCGCCTTCGTGCACGACGTCAAGCGCGGAGAACTGCACACCGTCAAGGACTCGGACTTCGACGCGCGCTACTGGGAGACCGTCGCGCGCCGCGAGGCCCGCGAGCCGCTCCAGCACATCACCGGACGGGCCTTCTTCCGCTACCTGGAACTCCAGGTCGGCCCCGGCGTGTTCGTGCCCCGGCCGGAGACCGAGTCGGTCGTGGGCTGGGCGATAGACGCCGTACGCGCCATGGACGTGGTCGAACCCCTCATCGTCGACCTGTGCACCGGCTCGGGCGCGATCGCGCTCGCCCTCGCGCAGGAGGTGCCGCGCTCCACCGTGCACGCCGTCGAGCTGTCCGAGGACGCCCTCGTGTGGACCCGCAGGAACACGGCGGGCTCCCGCGTGCACCTGCACCAGGGGGACGCCTTCGCCGCGCTGCCCGAACTGGACGGCCAGGTCGACCTGGTGATCTCCAACCCGCCGTACATCCCGCTGACCGAGTGGGAGTACGTCGCGCCCGAGGCCCGCGACCACGATCCGCAGATGGCGCTGTTCTCCGGCGAGGACGGACTCGACACCATCCGCCGCATCGAGCGCACCGCGCACCGGCTGCTGCGGCCCGGCGGGGTCGTCGTCATCGAGCACGCCGACACCCAGGGCGGACAGGTGCCGTGGCTGTTCACCGAGGAGCAGGGCTGGGCGGACGCCGCCGACCACCCCGACCTCAACAAGCGCCCGCGCTTCGCGACCGCCCGCAGGGCCACGCCGTGACCCTCGCCCGCTTCCCCCACCCCACCCACCCGCTCACCACCACGCACCTTGAGGAGACCGGCTGATGGCTCGGCGATACGACTGCAACGACGCGACCGACCGCGCCACCGGCCTGCGCGAGGCCGCCTCCGCCGTCCGCCGCGGCGAACTCGTCGTGCTGCCCACCGACACCGTCTACGGGATCGGCGCGGACGCCTTCAGCGCCGACGCGGTCGCCGACCTGCTCGACGCGAAGGGCCGGGGCCGCAACATGCCCACCCCGGTGCTGATCGGCTCGCCGAACACCCTGCACGGGCTGGTCACCGACTTCTCCGAGACCGCGTGGGACCTCGTCGACGCGTTCTGGCCCGGCGGGCTCACCCTCGTCGCCCGCCACCAGCCCTCCCTGGCCTGGGACCTCGGCGACACCCGGGGCACCGTCGCGATCCGGATGCCGCTGCACCCGGTCGCGATCGAGCTGCTCACCGAGTTCGGCCCGATGGCCGTCTCCAGCGCCAACCTCACCGGGCACCCCTCGCCCGAGACGTGCGACGCCGCCCAGGCGATGCTCGGCGACTCCGTCTCCGTCTACCTCGACGGCGGCCCCACCTCCGGCAACGTGCCCTCCTCCATCGTCGACGTGAGCGGCGACACCCCCGTGCTGCTGCGCAGCGGGGTGCTGGACGCGGACGAGCTGCGCAAGGTGGTACCCGACCTTGAGGTGGCCAATTGACGGCCCCCGCAGAGGGGCGAGGCATACCGGCCGGGACGTACGCTCCGGCCCCCTTCCGCATCCTCCACGTCAGCACCGGGAACGTGTGCCGCTCACCCATCACCGAGCGGTTGACCCGGCATGCCCTCGGTGACCGGCTCGGCGCCTGGCCCGGCGCCGAACTCGTCGTGGAGAGCGCCGGCACCTGGGGTCACGAGGGTGCCCCCATGGAGGCGCACGCCGAGACGGTGCTCGCCGGCTTCGGGGCCGACGCGAGCGGCTTCAAGGGGCGCGAACTGCTCGACGGCCACGTGATCCAGGCCGACCTCGTCCTCACCGCGACCCGCGACCACCGTGCGCAGGTCATCTCGATGGGGCACTCCGCCGGGCTGCGCACCTTCACGCTCAAGGAGTTCACCCGGCTCGTACGGGCGATAGACCCGGCCACGCTGCCCGATCCGCTCCAGGACGGCCTCGCCGAGCGGGCCAGGGCCCTCGTGCGGGCCGCCGCGGCCCTACGCGGCTGGCTGCTGGCCCCCACCGTGGACGCCGACGAGGTGCACGACCCCTACGGCGCCCCGCTGACCTTCTTCCAGGCCATCGGCGAGGAGATCCAGGAGGCGCTCGGTCCGGTGGTGACCGCGCTCACCGGCCTGCCCGGACCGCGCTGAACGATGGCGCGCACCTTGGCACTCGGCGGAACGGGCCGGTGATTTCCACCGGATCACGGGCTGCTGCCCCTGTGTGTACGGGTTTTCGGTCAACCGGCCTCGCCACCCGGAAGTCCGGGGCCCCCTGCACGCGAAGCTAGGGTGTGCACTGGAGATGGCCGGCGAAATCTGTGGGGAAGCCCGTGCGTGAATACCTGCTGACGCTCTGCATCACGATCGCGGTGACCTACCTGCTGACCGGACCGGTGCGGAAGTTCGCGATCGTGGCCGGGGCGATGACGGAGATCCGCGCCCGTGACGTGCACCGCGAGCCCACGCCCAGGCTGGGTGGGATCGCGATGTTCGCGGGGCTGTGCGCGGGGCTGCTGGTCGCCGACAACCTGGACAACCTCAACCCGGTCTTCGCCGACTCCCACGAACCACGCGCCCTGCTGTCCGGGGCGGCGATCATCTGGATCGTCGGCGTCCTGGACGACAAGTTCGAGATCGACGCCCTGGTCAAGCTCGGCGGGCAGCTGATCGCGGCCGGTGTCATGGTCATCCAGGGCCTCACCATCCTGTGGCTGCCGGTCCCCGGGGTCGGCACGGTGCTGCTCAGCTCCTGGCAGGGCAACCTGCTGACCGTGACGATCGTGCTGATCACCGTCAACGCGGTGAACTTCGTGGACGGACTCGACGGGCTGGCCGCCGGAATGGTGTGCATCTCGGCGATCCCCTTCTTCCTGTACGCCTACCGCATCTGGTACGGCTACGGGCTGGAGGCCGCGGCCCCCGCCTCGCTGTTCTCGGCGATCCTCATCGGGATGTGCCTGGGCTTCCTGCCGCACAACATGCCGCCCGCCCGGATCTTCATGGGCGACTCCGGCTCGATGCTCATCGGCCTCGTGCTGGCCGCCGGGGCGATCTCCATCACCGGACAGGTCGACCCGAGCGCGCTCAACCTGTTCGCGGGCTCCGAGCGGGACGCGGTGCACGAGACGGTGCCCTCGTACATCCCGCTGGTGCTCCCGCTGACGATCATCGCGGTCCCGGCCGTGGACCTCGTGCTCGCCGTCGTACGGCGCACCTGGCGCGGGCAGTCGCCGTTCGCGGCCGACCGCGGACACCTGCACCACCGGCTGCTCCAGCTCGGGCACTCCAAGAGCCGCGCGGTGCTGATCATGTACTTCTGGTGCGCGCTCATCTCCTTCGGCACCCTCGCCTACTCGGTGAACTCCGCCTCGATGTGGATCGTGCTGGCCGTGGTGGTGCTGAGCGGGGTGGGCCTGGTCCTGCTCCTGCTGCCCCGCTTCCGGCCGCGGGTGCCGCACTGGGCGGAGTCCGTGGTGCCGCCCCGCTACCGTCGCAGGAGGGCCGCCGTGCGCCGGGCCCGGGCCGAGGCGGCCGCCGCCCGCGAGGCCGGGCAGCAGCCCTCCACGCCCACCCGGACGCTCAACGGGGCCACCGCGCTGCGGGCCGGAGACGACCTGGAGGAGCGGCGCAAGGCCGCGTCGAGCCGGTGAGGGGCGACGCGGGGGCGGAACCCGGGAGGGTCACGGGTGCTCCCGCAGATCGTTGCAGGTTCACCGTAACGCGCCGTACACATCGAACCGGGGGCAAAATCCCGTTAATACCAGACAAGTTGACCAGGGGTCACGCCCAAACGGGCGCGTTAGCCCTCACGTGTGACGGTAAGCACACGTTCGAGGTAAAGACCTCATCAAATAGTTTGTGATACCGTTCACGAAGCCGAGGGAATAGGGCCGAAGAGCCGTCGTACGACGGTGCGTTGGCCGGAGGTTCTCTCTCCGCCCCGGCTCTACGCTCGTCCCCGCAAACCTTGCCCCACCCAGCTGCGGAGCTGCTGCCATGTCCTCCCAAGACACCCGCCTCCTCCTGTGGACCGCTGTCCCCACAGCCGCCGCCGGCGCGATCGCCGCTGTCGTCAGCGCGTTCGTGGCGGGCGGCAAGGGTGCCCTCGGTGCCGGGATCGCCGCCCTCGTGGTGATCCTCTTCATGGGCATCGGGCTCGGCGTCCTGCAGTGGGTGGCGAAGGCGTACCCGCAGATCTTCCAGGCCATGGGACTCGCGCTGTACACCGCGCAACTCCTGTTGCTGTTCGTCTTCGTGGCGGCCTTCAAGGACACGAGCCTGTTCAGCCCCAAGGCCTTCGCGAGCACCATCGTCGCGACCACCCTCGTGTGGATCGGCGCCCAGGCGCGCGCCCACACGAAGGCCAAGATCCTCTACGTGAACCCTGAGGCGACCGACGCCAAGCCGGAGGCGAAGTCGGGGTCCGCCGCATGAGAGGTAGGGCCGGGATAAATGGCGGTTCTCGACACTGCTATTGTCCGGTTCCAACTGCGGCGTTGCGGGTGCGGGCGTCTGAACTGATGCCCGCCCGACCGCGAGCCCGGGCGCCCGAGAGCCGCCCCCCAACCCGAACCACCAGTCCAGTGCCGACCAGCGGCTCCGCGCCGCGCCGACACATCGAGGTTGCCGTACCTATGCGCCACGCTGAAGGAGCCCGCGGTGAGTGCTGACCCGACGCAGGTGCTCGCCTTCGAGACCGACTGCCACATCTTCGACGGGTGTGGCTTCCCGGCCCCGGGCCTGCACTCGTTCCTGTTCGAGCCGCTGTTCGGCGACGGGGACAGCAATCTGTACTTCAACAAGACGATGCTGCTGGCCCTGCTCGGGTCGCTCGTCATCGTCGGCTTCTTCTGGGCCGCCTTCCGCAAGCCGAAGGTCGTCCCGGGCAAGCTCCAGATGGTCGCCGAGGCCGGTTACGACTTCATCCGTCGTGGCGTCGTCTACGAGACGATGGGCAAGAAGGAAGGCGAGAAGTGGGTGCCGCTCGTCGTCTCCCTCTTCTTCTTCGTCTGGATGATGAACCTGTGGTCGGTCATCCCGGTCGCGCAGTTCCCGGTCACCGCGATCATCTCGTACCCGGCCGTTCTCGCCGGGGTTGTCTACGTGACCTGGATCAGCCTGACCTTCAAGCGGCACGGCTGGACCGGGTTCTGGAAGAACGTCACCGGCTTCGACAAGTCGCTCGGCGGGGTCGCCTACCTGGCGGCGTTCATCGAGCTGTTCTCCAACCTGCTGGTGCGGCCGTTCACGCACGCCGTGCGACTGTTCGCCAACATGTTCGCGGGCCACACGCTGATCCTGCTGTTCACGATCGCGAGCTGGTACCTGCTGAACGGCATCGGTATCGCCTACGCCGGGGTCTCGTTCATCATGACCATCGTGATGACCGCCTTCGAGGTGTTCATCCAGGCCCTTCAGGCGTACGTCTTCGTGCTCCTCACCTGTACTTACCTCCAGGGCGCCGTCGCCGAGAACCACTGAGCGACTGTTCAGCAGCCCACTTGATCGTCCGGTGGCCAACCCCCACCGGCCCTTGTAAAGAGAAGGAAGAACCGGCATGTCCGCTCTCCAGACCCTTGCCGCCGATGGCGTTACCGGCTCCCTCGGCTCCATCGGCTACGGTCTCGCCGCCATCGGCCCCGGCGTCGGCGTCGGCATCATCTTCGGTAACGGCACCCAGGCCCTCGCCCGGCAGCCCGAGGCGGCCGGCCTGATCCGCGCCAACCAGATCCTCGGCTTCGCCTTCTGTGAGGCGCTCGCCCTCATCGGTCTGGTCATGCCGTTCGTCTACGGCACCTGATCCGACCGTTCGACGAACGCCCACTAGACGGAAGGCACTGAAGTGAGCTCATTGCTGATGCTCGCGGCCGAGGACGCGGAGAACCCCCTCGTCCCGCCGATCCCCGAACTGGTCATCGGCGCCATCGCCTTCGTCATCGTCTTCGGCCTCCTCGCCTGGAAGCTCCTCCCGAACATCAACAAGGTTCTGGACGAGCGCCGCGAGGCCATCGAGGGCGGGATGGAGAAGGCCGAGGCTGCCAAGACCGAAGCCGACAGCGTGCTGGAGCAGTACAAGGCCCAGCTCGCCGAGGCCCGGCACGAGGCGGCCCGGCTGCGCTCGGAGGCCCAGGAACAGGGCGCCGTGCTCATCCAGGAGATGCGCGCGGAAGGCCAGCGGCAGCGCGAGGAGATCATCGCCGCCGGCCACGCCCAGATCGAGGCCGACCGGAAGTCCGCCGCGCAGTCCCTGCGCCAGGACGTCGGCCGGCTGGCCACCGACCTGGCCGGGAAGCTGGTCGGCGAGTCCCTTGAGGACCACGCGCGGCAGAGCCGCACGATCGACCGCTTCCTCGACGAACTCGACGCGAAGGCAGAGGCCGCACGATGAACGGAGCGAGCCGCGAGGCACTGTCCGCCGCCGTTGAGCGTCTCGACGCCCTGACGGACTCCCCGTCCGTGGACGCCGTCACGCTCGCCGACGAGCTGGCAGCCGTCACCGCGCTGCTCGACCGCGAGGTGTCCCTGCGTCGGGTCCTCACCGACCCGGCGCAGCCCGCCGAGGCCAAGGCCACCCTGGCCCAGCGCCTCATCGGCGGCCAGGTCAGCGGTGGTACCGCCGACCTGGTGGCCGGAAGTGTGCGCGCCCGCTGGTCGCGTTCGCGCGACCTGGTGGACACCCTGGAGGAGCTGGCCGCCCTGGCCGACCTCACGGCCGCACAGCGGGCCGGCGCGCTGGACGACGTGGAGGACGAACTCTTCCGCTTCGGCCGGATCGCCGCCTCCGACCACGCGCTGCGCGCCGCGCTGACCGACTCGGCCGCCCCGGCCGCCGCCAAGGCGGAACTGGTGCGGTCCCTGCTGGCCGGCCGCGCGCACAGCACGACGGAGCGCCTGATCACGCGCCTCGTGTCGCAGCCGCGAGGACGTAGCCTGGAACGCGGTCTGGAGACCGTGTCCAAGCTGGCCGCGGACCGGCGCAACCGGCTGGTCGCCATCGTGACCTCCGCGGTCGCGCTGACCACGGTGCAGCAGCGGCGGCTCGGCGACGCGCTCGCCAAGCTGTACGGCCGCACGATGCACCTCAACCTGGAGGTGGACCCCGAGGTGGTAGGCGGAGTCCGGGTCCAGGTGGGCGACGAGGTCATCAACGGTTCCGTCGCGGACCGCCTCGAAGACGCGAGCCGTCGGATGGCCGGCTGACCCGGCCTGCCCCGCGCGGCACACCGAGCAGAACCAACAGCTAGATCCAACGGCCCGGTTGGGCCGTCCACAGGATGAAGAAGTTCTGGGGGGAGCCCCCAGGAACCCCCAAAGTACTTCGGGCCCAACAAGGAGAGCAGGGAACCCAGATGGCGGAGCTCACGATCCGGCCGGAGGAGATCCGGGACGCGCTGGAGAACTTTGTCCAGTCGTACAAGCCGGACGCGGCCTCGCGCGAGGAGGTCGGAACTGTCACCGTCGCCGGCGACGGCATCGCCCGGGTCGAGGGACTGCCCTCGGCCATGGCGAACGAGCTGCTGAAGTTCGAGGACGGCACCCTTGGTCTCGCCCTCAACCTTGAGGAGCGCGAGATCGGTGCGATCGTCCTCGGCGAGTTCAGCGGCATCGAGGAGGGCCAGCCGGTCACGCGTACCGGTGAGGTCCTGTCGGTAGCGGTGGGCGAGGGCTACCTCGGCCGCGTCGTCGACCCCCTCGGCACCCCGATCGACGGTCTCGGCGACATCGAGACCTCGGGCCGCCGCGCCCTCGAACTGCAGGCCCCCACGGTCATGCAGCGCAAGTCGGTGCACGAGCCCATGGAGACCGGGTACAAGGCGATCGACGCCATGACCCCGATCGGCCGCGGCCAGCGCCAGCTGATCATCGGCGACCGCCAGACGGGCAAGACCGCCCTGGCCGTCGACACGATCATCAACCAGCGGGACAACTGGCGCAGCGGCGACCCGAAGAAGCAGGTCCGCTGCATCTACGTCGCCATCGGCCAGAAGGGCTCCACCATCGCCTCCGTGCGTGGTGCGCTCGAAGAGGCCGGCGCCCTGGAGTACACGACCATCGTGGCCTCCCCGGCGTCCGACCCGGCCGGCTTCAAGTACCTGGCGCCGTACACCGGTTCCGCCATCGGCCAGCAGTGGATGTACGAGGGCAAGCACGTCCTCATCATCTTCGACGACCTCTCCAAGCAGGCCGACGCCTACCGCGCCGTGTCCCTGCTGCTGCGCCGCCCGCCGGGGCGCGAGGCGTACCCCGGGGACGTCTTCTACCTGCACTCGCGTCTCCTGGAGCGTTGCGCCAAGCTCTCCGACGCGGAGGGCGCCGGCTCGATGACGGGCCTGCCCATCGTGGAGACCAAGGCCAACGACGTCTCGGCGTTCATCCCGACCAACGTCATCTCCATCACCGACGGCCAGTGCTTCCTGGAGTCCGACCTGTTCAACGCCGGCCAGCGGCCCGCGCTGAACGTCGGTATCTCGGTCTCCCGCGTCGGTGGTTCGGCCCAGCACAAGGCCGTGCGCCAGGTGTCCGGCCGACTGCGCCTGGACCTCGCCCAGTACCGCGAGCTGGAGGCCTTCGCGACCTTCGGTTCCGACCTGGACGCGGCCTCCAAGCAGCAGATCAACCGGGGTTCGCGCCTGGTCGAGCTGCTCAAGCAGGACCAGTACCAGCCGATGGCCACCGAGGACCAGGTCGTCTCCGTCTGGGCCGGCACCACCGGCAAGATGGACGAGGTGCCGGTCTCCGACATCCGTCGCTTCGAGCGTGAGCTGCTGGACTACCTGCACCGCCAGGAGCAGGGACTGATGACCTCCATCAAGGAGGGCGCCAAGATGTCCGAGGACACGCTGACCGCGGTCGGCGACGCCATCGCGGAGTTCAAGAAGCAGTTCGAGACCTCGGACGGCAAGCTGCTCGGCGACGACGCCCCCGCGACCGCGGCCAAGTGACGACCGAAGGGACCTGACTCATGGGAGCCCAGCTCCGGGTCTACAAGCGTCGCATCCGGTCCGTCTCCGCGACCAAGAAGATCACCAAGGCGATGGAGATGATCGCCGCCTCGCGCATCGTCAAGGCGCAGCGCAAGGTGGCGGCCTCCACGCCGTACGCGACCGAGCTGACGCGCGCGGTCACGGCGGTGGCGACCGGGTCGAACACGAAGCATCCGCTGACCACCGAGTCCGAGGCGCCCACCCGGGCCGCGGTCCTGCTCCTCACGAGCGACCGCGGTCTCGCGGGGGCCTACAACGCCAACGCGATCAAGGCGGCGGAGCAGCTCACCGGAAGGCTGGAGAGCGCGGGGCGCGAGGTCGAGACGTACGTCGTCGGCCGCCGCGGCATCGCGCACTACAACTTCCGTGAGCGGCCCCTGGCCCATTCGTGGACCGGTTTCACCGACGAACCCTCGTACGGGGACGCCAAGACGGTCGCGGCGCCCCTCATCGAGGCCATCGAGAAGGACACGGCCGAGGGTGGTGTGGACGAGATCCACATCGTCTACACCGAGTTCGTCTCGATGATGACGCAGACGGCGATCGACGACCGCCTGCTGCCGCTCAGCCTCGACGAGGTGGCGAAGGAAGCAGCCCCCCAGGGCGAGATCCTGCCGCTGTTCGAGTTCGAGCCGTCGGCGGAGGACGTCCTCGACGCTCTGCTGCCGCGCTACGTCGAGAGCCGTATCTACAACGCGCTGCTCCAGTCGGCTGCCTCCAAGCACGCCGCCACCCGCCGCGCGATGAAGTCGGCGACCGACAACGCCGGAGAGCTGATCAACACGCTCTCCCGGCTTGCCAACGCGGCCCGCCAGGCCGAAATCACCCAGGAAATCAGCGAGATCGTCGGTGGCTCCAGTGCCCTGGCCGACGCGAACGCGGGGAGTGACAAGTAATGACGACCATTGTTGATACGGCCGTCGCGACGGGCCGCGTCGCCCGGGTGATCGGCCCGGTCGTCGACGTGGAGTTCCCCGTCGACGCGATGCCGGAGATCTACAACGCGCTGCACGTCGACATCGACGACCCGGCCAACGCCGGTGAGCGCAAGACGCTGACCCTGGAGGTCGCCCAGCACCTGGGCGGCGGCCTGGTCCGCGCGATCTCGATGCAGCCCACCGACGGCCTGGTCCGCCAGGCCGCGGTGACCGACACGGGTACCGGCCTCACGGTGCCGGTCGGCGACTTCACCAAGGGCAAGGTGTTCAACACCCTCGGCGAGGTGCTGAACGTCCCCGAGGAGAACGCCAACGTCGGTGAGCGCTGGTCGATCCACCGCAAGGCGCCGAACTTCGACGAGCTCGAGTCGAAGACCGAGATGTTCGAGACCGGCATCAAGGTCATCGACCTGCTGACCCCGTACGTCAAGGGCGGCAAGATCGGTCTGTTCGGTGGTGCCGGTGTCGGCAAGACCGTGCTGATCCAGGAAATGATCTACCGCGTCGCCAACAACCACGACGGTGTGTCGGTGTTCGCGGGCGTCGGTGAGCGTACCCGTGAGGGCAACGACCTCATCGAGGAGATGTCCGACTCGGGCGTCATCGACAAGACCGCGCTGGTCTTCGGCCAGATGGACGAGCCGCCGGGGACGCGTCTGCGCGTCGCGCTGGCCGGCCTGACCATGGCCGAGTACTTCCGCGACGTCCAGAAGCAGGACGTGCTGTTCTTCATCGACAACATCTTCCGCTTCACCCAGGCCGGCTCCGAGGTCTCCACCCTGCTGGGCCGTATGCCCTCCGCGGTGGGCTACCAGCCGAACCTGGCGGACGAGATGGGTCTGCTCCAGGAGCGCATCACCTCGACGCGTGGCCACTCGATCACCTCGATGCAGGCGATCTACGTCCCCGCGGACGACCTGACCGACCCGGCGCCGGCGACCACCTTCGCCCACCTCGACGCGACGACGGTTCTCTCCCGTCCGATCTCCGAGAAGGGCATCTACCCCGCGGTGGACCCGCTGGACTCCACGTCCCGCATCCTGGACCCCCGGTACATCACGCAGGAGCACTACGACACCGCGATGCGGGTCAAGACGATCCTGCAGAAGTACAAGGACCTCCAGGACATCATCGCCATTCTCGGTATGGACGAGCTGGGCGAGGAGGACAAGCTCGTGGTGTGGCGTGCGCGCCGCGTCGAGCGCTTCCTGTCCCAGAACACCCACGTCGCCAAGCAGTTCACCGGCGTGGACGGTTCGGACGTGTCCCTCGACGAGTCGATCACGGCGTTCAACGCGATCTGCGACGGCGAGTACGACCACTTCCCCGAGCAGGCGTTCTTCCTGTGCGGTGGCATTGAGGACCTCAAGGCCAATGCCAAGGAGCTGGGCGTCTCCTGAAGCCTCGTGCTGAAGGCCGGAGGGCGGGCCGCGTGCCCGCCCTCCGCACCCGCCCCCTAGAATCTTTTCCCAACACCCGGCCACGCGGCCGGGTGGTGACCCGAGGAGCACCCCTTGGCTGCTGAGCTGCATGTCGAGCTGGTCGCCGCGGACCGCAGTATCTGGTCCGGCGAGGCCACTCTGGTCGTCGCCCGCACCACCTCCGGCGACATCGGCGTGATGCCCGGGCACCAGCCGCTGCTCGGTGTGCTGGAGTCGGGCCCGGTGACCATTCGTACCGCCGACGGTTCCACGGTCGTCGCGGCCGTGCACGGCGGCTTCCTGTCCTTCGCGGACGACAAGCTCTCGCTGCTCGCCGAGATCGCCGAGCTGTCCGAGGAGATCGATGTCCAGCGCGCCGAGCGTGCGCTGGAGCGTGCCAAGTCGGAGACGGACGCCTCCGCCGAACGGCGCGCGGACGTCCGGCTGCGGGCGGCGGCGGGACGCTGACCGTACGAGGCGACGTAACCTAGTGCCTCAGCACTAGAACCTCAGCCGCGGCCGGGACTGGAGACCTCCAGACCGGGCCGCGGCTGAGGCCATGCGGGTGCAGCAGAGGCAAGTCCGTCACAGATGAGGCGAGGAGGTCGGTACCGATGTTCCTCACTCTGCTGGTGTGCGGGCTGGTCGTGGTGCTCGTATTGGCGGGGCTCTTCGTCTTCGGCCTGCGCCGCAGACTCATCCAGCGGTCCGGCGGCACCTTCGACTGTTCCCTGCGGTGGAACGCCCCCGAGCGCGGCGAGACCTCCGGCAAGGGCTGGATCTACGGGGTGGCCCGCTACAACGGCGACCGGCTCGCGTGGTTCCGCGTCTTCTCGTACTCCCCGCGCCCGCGCCGGCTGCTGGAGCGCTCCGCGATCGAGGTGACCGACCGGCGTACTCCGGACGGCGAGGAGGAGCTGGCCCTGCTCTCCGACGCCGTCGTCCTCGGCTGTCTGCACCACGGGGTCCGGCTGGAACTCGCCATGAGCGAGGACGCCCTGACCGGCTTCCTCGCCTGGCTGGAGGCGGCGCCCCCCGGCCAACGAGTCAATGTGGCTTGAGGAAAAGGGCGCTCGTTGGTTGGGGGTGCCCCCGGACGGAGTCTGGGGGAGGGTCAACGTGGCCTGAGAGGCTACCCCCCCCCGGCGCGTATGTACGGATCGTGCGGGGGAGCGGGACGGCGAGAAGCCGGGGAGACAGGGGGCGTACCCGTCTCCCCGGCTTCGTTTTCGGGGGTGGTGTCCCGGGCCGATGGGCCGGCCCGGGCGCGGGGGTTACTTCAGTCCGTCGCTGATCGCCGTGACGAGTTCGCCGTTGCTGGTGTCACCGCTGAACTCCCAGAAGAAGGCGCCACCGAGGCCCTGGGCCTTCGCCCAGCTCATCTTGGAGGCGATGGTCGCCGGGGTGTCGTAACTCCACCAGTTGGTGCCGCAGTGCGCGTACGCCGTGCCGCCGACGGTGCCGGTGGCCGGGCAGGCCGTCTTGAGCACCTTGTAGTCCTCGATGCCGGCCTCGTACTTGCCGGGGGCCGCGCCGGTCGCGGTGCCGCCGGGGGCGTCCTGCGTGACGCCCGTCCAGCCGCGGCCGTAGAAGCCGATGCCGAGCAGCAGCTTGCTCGCGGGCACACCCTGGGCCTTGAGCTTGGCGATCGCGTCGGCCGAGGTGAACCCGGCCTTCGGGATGCCGTTGTACGAGGTGAGCGGGGAGTGCGGGGCGGTCGGGCCCTTCGCGTCCCAGGCGCCGAAGAAGTCGTACGTCATGACGTTGTACCAGTCCAGGGACTGGGCGGCGCCCGCGTAGTCGGCGGCGTCGATCTTGCCTCCGGCGCTCGCGTCGGCGGTGATCGCGGCGGTCACCAGGTAGTCCTTGCCGAAGGTCGAACGCAGCGCGGTGGACACGTTCTTGAGGGCGGCGGGACCGCTCGTGTCACAGCTGAGGCCGCACGCGTTGGGGAACTCCCAGTCGATGTCGATGCCGTCGAAGACATCGGCCCAGCGGGGGTCCTCCACGAGCGCCTTGCAGGACTGGGCGAAGGCCGTCGGGTTCTTGGCCGCCTCGGTGAAGCCGCCGGACCAGGTCCAGCCGCCGAAGGACCACAGCACCTTGATGTTCGGGTTCTTCGCCTTGAGCTTGCGCAGCTGGTTGAAGTTGCCGCGCAGCGGCTGGTCCCAGGTGTCCGCGACGCCGTCTACCGACTGGTCCGCGGTGTACGCCTTGTCGGTGGCCGCGTAGGAGTCGCCCATCACGCACTTGCCGCCGGTCACGTTGCCGAAGGAGTAGTTGATGTGCGTGATCTTCGAGGCGGAACCGGAGCTGGCGATGTTCTTGACGTGGTAGTTGCGGTCGTAGACGCCCCACTCGGTGAAGTACCCGAGCTTGACCTTGCCGCCGCCGGTGCCCGGGTTGCCCGGGTCGGTGCCGCCGCCGGTGGTGCGGACCTTGACCGCGCCGCTGACCGGTCCGGTCTGGTCGGCGGTGTCCCTGGCCTGCACGGTGTACGAGTAGTCCGTACCCGCGCTCAGCGCGTTGTCGGTGTACGAGGTGGTGGTGACGGTCGCGACCTTGGCGCCGTCGCGCAGCACGTCGTAGTTCTTGACGCCCTTGTCGTCGGTGGCCGCGCTCCAGCTCAGCTTCGCCGAGGTGGCGGTGACCGCGGAGGCCGTCGGGGTGCCCGGGGCGCTCGGCGGGTTGTCGCCGGGCACCGAAGTGCCGTCGCAGGACGAGCCGTTGAGCTTGCAGCCGGCCGGGGAGCCGGTGCCGGTGCCGTTGAAGCCGAAGGACACCGAGGCGCCGGGGGCGAGGCTGCCGGCCCAGCTCTTGTTCTTGGCGGTCCAGTGGTCACCGGAGTTGGTGACGTCCGCGTCCCACGCGGAGGTCACCTTGGTGCCGGAGGGGAAGTCCCACTCCAGGGTCCAGCCGGCCAGGGCCGCGGTGCCGGTGTTCTTGACCGTCCACTTCCCCTCGAAGCCGGTGCCCCAGTCCTGGGTCTTCGTGTAGCTCGCGCTCGCCGTCGCGGCCGAGGCGGCCGCCCCGGCGGGGGAGGAGCCGAGACCGACGAGGGCGGCGAAGGGAAGGATCAGGGTGGTGAACCCTGCCAGGGCTCTGAGGCGCAGACGTCTACCGCGTCCGCCGGGGGTTCCTGAGCTCAAGGCGCACTCCAAGGCGTGAGTACCGATGGTGGGGTGGAACCCTGCGCGCCCGTGAACACGCCCTGTACGCAGAGGCTTTGCGGCCCCTGCGATTGACGTGCTCACCGCAGATGGCTGTGAGATTAGAAAGGTCTGGACCATCGGTCAAGAGGTCTGGACCAAATGGGACGGGAGGGACGCGGTGGCGTGCGTGGGGACGGCTCGCGCCAGGACGGTGGGCACGGGGGCACGACGACGAAGGCGGCCGGCGGGGTGTCGCCCCCGCCGGCCGCCTTCGGTGGCCCGGCCCGGCGTTCTCCGCCGGCCGTCTTCCGTGCCCCGGTTCAGCGTTCCCCGCCCGGCACCCACAGCACGTCGCCGATCTCCTTGTTCGCCACGCGGGCCAGGATGAACAGCAGGTCGGAGAGGCGGTTGAGGTAGGTCGCGGTGAGCGCGTTCATCGTCTCGCCGTGCACCTCAAGCGCCGCCCAGGTCGAGCGCTCGGCGCGGCGCACCACCGTGCACGCCTGGTGCAGGAGGGCGGCGCCCGGAGTGCCACCGGGCAGGATGAAGCTGCGCAGCTTCTCCAGGTCCTCCAGGAAGAGGTCGCAGTCCGCCTCCAGCTTGTCGACGTAGGACTGCTCGACCCGCAGCGGCGGGTACTTCGGCTCGGCGACGACCGGGGTGGACAGGTCGGCGCCCACGTCGAACAGGTCGTTCTGGACGCGCGTCAGCACCTCGGCCACCCCGGCCGGCAGGGAGCCGAGCGCGAGGGCCGTGCCGATCGCGGCGTTCGCCTCGTTGGCGTCGGCGTACGCGGCGATCCGCAGGTCCGTCTTGGCGGTCCTGCTCATGTCGCCGAGCGCCGTCGTGCCCTGGTCGCCGGTCCGGGTGTAGATACGCGTCAGATTGACCATGCGCACCACAGTAGGCGCAGGCGCCGCCGCGCGCCCCGCCGGCGGCAGTGGTGTGAAGTCTGTCGAAGGTGACGTGACGCGCATCTCTTCACCGCCACACGGGGCCCGCCGGGCGTTAACCTCCGGCGGGGAGCCGGTGGCTAAACCGGCGTCACCGGCGGGTGCGGACACGGGACACGGGGCGTACGACGGCCCCGGACCGGCGCGGCCGGCGACCGGCGTGCGGGACGCGCCCGGCGGCGGTGCGCGGGACCGGACGCGCGGACCCGCGAAGCGAACACACGAAGGGGTGCGGAAGTGGCCAGGAAGCTCGCCGTCATCGGGGCCGGACTCATGGGGTCCGGCATCGCACAGGTCTCCGCCCAGGCGGGCTGGGAGGTCGCCCTGCGGGACGTCACCGACGCGGCGCTCACCCGGGGCACGGACGGCATCAGGCGCTCGTACGACAAGTTCGTCTCGAAGGGGAAGCTGTCCGCCGAGGACGCCGAGGCGGCGCTCGCCCGGATCACCCCGACCACCGACCTCGACGCCGCCGCCGACGCCGATCTCGTGGTCGAGGCCGTCTTCGAGAAGCTCGACGTCAAGCACGAGATCTTCCGGGCCCTGGACGGCATCGTGCAGGACAGCGCGGTGCTCGCCTCCAACACCTCCGCCATCCCGATCACCAAGATCGCCGCCGCCACCGCGCGCCCCGAGCGGGTCGTCGGCACGCACTTCTTCTCGCCGGTGCCGATGATGGCGCTGTGCGAGCTGGTGCGCGGCTACAAGACCAGTGACGAAACCCTGGCCACCGCACGGGAGTTCGCCGAGTCGGTGGGCAAGACCTGCGTCGTCGTCAACCGTGACGTGGCGGGCTTCGTGACCACCCGGCTGATCACCGCCCTCGTGGTCGAGGCAGCCAGGCTCCAGGAGTCCGGGGTCGCCACCGCCGAGGACATCGACATCGCGTGCAAGCTGGGCTTCGGGCACGCCATGGGACCGCTGGCCACCGCCGACCTCACCGGCGTCGACATCCTGCTGCACGCGGCCGACAACATCTACACCGAGTCCCAGGACGAGAAGTTCGCGGCCCCGGAGTCGATGCGCCGGATGGTGGACGCCGGGGACATCGGGCGCAAGAGCGGGCAGGGCTTCTACAAGCACTGATCGCAGCTCACCCTTCGGGGTGAATTCGGTATCGGTTCGCTCACAGGCGGCAACTTCTGTACCTGACCACCAGTCAGTTGCTGTGACATACAAGAGACGCGAACGCTGACATGAGCACATCGGGGAGCGCATATGCATATCAGGGGCGACCACACCGAGCTGGTCGTCGGGGGCCGCCTCGACGTGCGCAGCGCGGCGGACGCCCGTACGGTCCTGCACTCGGCTGTCGACGCCGGGGCGGGAGACCTGGTGCTCAACCTGTCCGAGCTGGACTCGTGGGACGCCACCGGGCTCGGGGTGATCATGGGCGCGCACCGCAGGGCCGGCCGCTGCGGACGGCGCCTGGTCCTGCGTGACGTCCCGCCCCAGATGCAGCGGCTCCTGGTCGCGACCCGGCTGCACCGCATCCTCGCGATCGAGGGCGGTATCGCGGCGGAAGCCCTGCCGCGCTCCTGACGCGGACGCGGAGGCGGGTGCGTGGGGCGGACGCGCGGGGCGGGCGGATGTCGGGCCCCGGCTGTCCCGGCCGGTCTCCGGCCACCCCCAGTCGTCCCCGGCCGCCCCCGGCCATCCCCGGCCATCCCCGGCCACCGCGTGCCGTCGCCCCCTGAGCCGTGGCCGGCGGCGGGACATCGCGGGCCCCGCCGCCCGTGCCCCGCGGGGACGGCCAATCCTCACGAGACTGTGATGTCCCGGACGCGATGGCACCCCACCTGTTCATAGATACTGTGTGCAGGTTTATTGTTCGGTCGCCCACCGATAGCAGGACCACCGGGCGGGCGCCGGACCAGGGGCGACAGTGCGGCCTCGCACGGGGCCGGAGCGAGGCCGGGTCGCTCCGCGCGCTTCGGTCCGACCCGGGACCGGACCGGACCGGCGAAAGGTGCGGCACGACGCTTCTTGGGGGGCTTGGACCATGGACCCGAACAATCCTTACGACGGGGAACCGCAGGGGCAGGACGGCGAGCACCGTCCTCCCGTGGCCGGTGAGCGCCCCGGTGACCTGAGCAGGGCACCCGAGCCCGCCCCCGCCGACGCCCTCCCGCCCCAGGACGCGCCCGCGCCCTTCGACGCCTTCGGGGTCCTCGGCGGGGCGGGAGCACCGTCCTCCCCGCCCGCTCCGTCCGCGCCGGCCGGCCAGGACGTGTTCGGCGTGCCCCTCGCCGGGGCCGCGGAGGAGACCGACGAGGCACAGGCCGCGCGGCGCAGGCCGCGTCCCGCGCGCGATCCGCTCGGGCCCGACTTCGGCCCCTCCTCGGGCGGTCTCGCCCGCACCGCGCGCATCGTCAGCGACGACCTGCTGATCACCGTCAACCCGGTCGACGGGAGCGAGGTGGAGCCGTGCCCGCCCGGCGCGCTGCCCGGCCGCCCCGCCCGACGCGGCCCCGCCGTACGCGCCGAACGGCGCCGCGCGGCCCGCCCGCCGGTCCCGGCAGGCCCCGCCCACAACGGTGGCGGCGGCCTCCTGGAGCGCGCCGAGACGAAGGAACGGCTGACCAGGCTGCTGGCCCGCGGCCGGTCCGTACGCCTGACCGGCCCCGGTGGCTGTGGCCGCACCGCCCTGCTCGACGTCGTGGCGGGCGCCTGCGAGTCCCTCGCCCCCGACGGGGTGGTCCGGCTCGGCGGCCGCGGCCGTACCCCCGACGACCTCCTGCACGAACTGTTCGGCGAGGTCTACGAGGCGCCCCTGCACCGGCCCGGCCGGGAACTGCTGCTCGACCTGCTGCGCGAGGTCGGCGCCGTCGTGATCATCGACGACCTGGAGTTCGGCGGGGCGGCCCTCGACGAACTCCTCGACGCGACCCCCGAGTGCGCCTTCCTCGTGGCCGCCACCCCCGACATCCCCGCGCCCTCCGCCGACGCCCACTTCGAGGAGGTCTTCCTCTCCGGGATCGGCCGCGGCAGCGGACTGGAACTCCTGGAGCGCGCCGTCGACCGGCCGCTCACCGACGAGGAGGCCAACTGGGCGGGCGACCTGTGGTTCGAGTCCGAGGGGCTGCCGCTGCGCTTCGTCCAGGCCGGGGCGCTGCTGCTCCAGCGCGACCGGCTGCGCGCCGACCCCTCCGCGTTCGAGGAGTTCGGCTACTTCTCGCAGAGCGCGGTGGACACCGCCTTCGACACGAACGACGGAGAGGTGCTGCTGCCGAGTCTCGCGGAGGGTGCCGCCCCGGCCGCGGCCCTCGCCTCCCGGCTCAGCCCCTCGGCGCGCGACGCGCTGCGCTACGCCGTCGCCCTCGGCGGTGAACTGCCGCACCCCGCGCACCTGCCCGCCCTCACGGGCGACACCCACGCCGACGCGGCGCTCGCCGAACTGGCCGACACCGTGCTGGTCACCCCCGCGGGCGCCGGCTACCGGCTGGCCACCGGGGTGCTGGTCCAGCTGGAGGCCGCCGGATACGCGGAGGGCGCCGCCGAGCGCGCCGACGTCGCGGCCCGGCACTACGCCTGGTGGGCCGCGCACCCCTCGGTCAGCCCGGAGCGCGTCGCGGCTGAGGCCGAGTGCGTCCTGGCCGCGCTCGCCGCCGTCGTCGCGCAGCCCACGGCCCCGCCCCAGGACGGGGAGGAGGCCGAGGAGGGCAGCGCCGGAGTGCTGCTCGCCCGGGCAGCCGCCCCCGCCTTCGCCGCCGCCCTGCACTGGGGCGCGTGGGAACGGGCCCTGCGGGGCGGTCAGGAGGCCGCGCGCGGCGCCGGACAGGTCGCCGACGAGGCGTACTTCCACCACGAACTCGGGGTGCTCGCGCTGTGCGAGAACGCCCTGGACCGGGCCCGTGCCGAACTGGAGGCGTCCATAGCCCTGCGCGGGGCCCTCGCCGACCGGCGCGGCACCGTCGCGGGCCGCAGGGCGCTCGCGCTGGTCACCGACCGCTCGGGGGGCACGCCCCCGCCCGGCGTCGGCGCGGTGACGGAGGAACTGCCCTCCGTCCGGCCCGAGGAACCGTCCACGCCGCCCGGCGGGCTGCCGCCCGCGCTCGTCGCGCAGCTCCCCGGCCGCGCGGAACCGCAGCCCCCGTTCCCCCCGCTGCTGTCCACCGGCGCCGGGCAGCCGGTCTCCGTCGGACGGCCCGAACCGGCCGCCGGGCGGCGCGCCGTCTTCACCGGGACCCGCCGCAACCTCGTGGCCGCCGGGGCCGGCGCCCTGCTCGTCGCGGTCCTCGGCACCGTCGTCACGCTCGGCGCGACCTCCGACAAGGACGAGGCCCCCGCCGACCGCGTCACCTCCGAGCAGTCCGCGAGCACCGACGACGGCGAGGACGGCCAGAGCGCCGACCGCCCCGACGACGGCGCCACCGACTCCACGCGCCGGCCCGAGGCCGACGCCTCCGCGACCGACCCCGGCGAGGACGGCGTCCTCGGCACCGCCGACGACCCGACGCCCAGCGCGCAGGACGGCGACACCCCGAGCGCCGGGGACAGCGCGGGCCCCTCGACGTCCGGCGGCCCGGACGAGAGCGGGGACGAGAGCGGGGACGGGGACCAGCCGGGCACGTCCCAGAAGCCCAGCACCTCGCACAAGCCCGGCAAGCCCAGTACCGGGAAGCCGACCGGCAGCGGGAAGCCCAGCACCTCGACGCCGCCGCCCACCACCGCGGACCCGACGGACGACCCGGGTACCCAGGAGCCCCCGACCGACCCCGGGGAGCCACCCACCACCGAGGCGCCCCCGACCGGTCCCGACGAGCCCGAGACCTCGGACTCCGCGAGCGGTCCCGTGCCGAGCACCCCGGCCGGGGAGACCGCCTCGCAGACGGCCTCGACCAGTGCCGGACCCACCGGGAGCGGGGACAGCGGCGTCATCTGACCCGCACACGGCGGCGACGACGAGGGCGGGGCGGGACCAACCGGGTTGGTCCCGCCCCGCCCTCGTTCGTCGCTGGGGAGCGACACGCGCCGTCACGCTTCGCCACCGGGCGCACGCGGTCCGCTCGCGCGCCGCAGGAGGGCGCAGGCGAAATGCGCGGGGATGCCGCGATTGGGGAGCGCGGGTTCAGGCCGAACCCACACAAGCCCACGGCATATGCCGCTGGCGTTCAGAACAGCCGCAGTTTGTCGTCCTCGATGCCGCGCAGCGCGTCGTAGTCGAGCACCGCGCAGCCGATACCCCGGTCCGTGGCGAGCACCCGGGCCTGCGGCTTGATCTCCTGCGCCGCGAACACCCCCTTCACGGGAGCGAGGTGCGGGTCCCGGTTCAGCAGCTCCAGATAGCGCGTGAGCTGCTCGACTCCGTCGATCTCCCCACGCCGCTTGATCTCCACCGCGACCGTCGCCCCGTCGCCGTCCCGGCACAGGATGTCCACCGGGCCGATGGCCGTGGGGTACTCACGGCGGATCAGGGTGTAGCCCGCACCGAGCGTTTCGATGCGGTCCGCGAGCAGCTCCTGGAGATGGGCCTCCACGCCGTCCTTGATGAGCCCGGGGTCCACCCCGAGTTCGTGCGCGGACTCGTGGAGGATCTCCTCCATGGTGATGATCAGCTTCTCGCCGCCCTTGTTCACCACCGTCCACACCGGGACGCCGTCCTCGGTGCTCTCCTTCAGGGTGCACGGCGGAGACATCCAGTTGAGGGGTTTGTAGGCCCGGTCGTCCGCGTGGATCGAGACGCTCCCGTCCGCCTTCACGAGGATCAGGCGGGGAGCCGAGGGGAGGTGGGCGGTGAGCCGGCCCGCGTAGTCCACGGAGCATCGGGCGATGACAAGACGCATGGTCGGCAACGCTATCCGACCCGCCCGCCCCGGCGCGATTCGCCCTGGACCAGGGCCCGCCGCAGTGGCCGGTAGTGTGCGCAAACTCCTGGTGCGCCACGGAAAGGATGCATAACGTGTTGGCGGGAGGTCGCGACGCGAGCACGCTGCGTGTCGGGGCTTCCCGCCCTGTCCGTGGACCCCCGCCGCTCGGGGGTGCGAGAGGAGTACCCATGTCGCTCGACGTCTCACCGGCACTGTTGGAACAGGCCGAGCGAGGCGAGGTGGACGAAGCGGAATTCGTCGACTGCGTCCGGACCTCCCTGCCCTACGCATGGGAGATGGTCAGCTCCCTGGTGGCCCAACTGAAGGTGGACGGCGGAGACTTCGCCGACAACCAGACGCCGCCGCCCAGCGAGAAGGAGCGTGGTCAGCTGCTGCGCGCCCTCGCCAGTGACGCCATCCGCGGGGCGCTCCAGCGCCACTTCGGCGTGCGTCTCGCCTTCCAGAACTGCCACCGGGTGGCCGTCTTCCCCCTCGACCCCTCGGTCGACGAGCGACTCACCCGCTTCACCTCCGTACGCGCCCAGCTCCTCAACCAGTCCCCGGAGCTGCGCGACTGCTGAGCCGGGGCCGAGGGGGCGGGGCCCCGGCCGCGCGCCCGGTCCGTGCGGGCCGCGCACCGGGGCGCCCTCCCCTCGCCGCCGTAGACCGCCCTGCGCATTCCGTACGGCGGTGTCCGCACGGTTTCAGGACAGTCGGGAGCACGGGGCGGCCGGGGTCGGCCGCCCGGGTCAGGGCAGCCGGGGCAGCAGCTCGGCGCCGGCCCGCCGGATGTTCTCCCGTGTCGCCGCCAGATCCCCCGAGCCCTCCATGACGAGAGCGAACCTGCTGATCCCCGTGCGCTCCGCCGTGGCCGCGAGCCGCCGCGCGCAGGTCTGGGCCCGGCCCACCGGGTGGATGCCGCACAGGAACTCCGTGTACGCCACCGGATCGCGCATCGAACGGTGCCTGCCGTCGACCGTGACATGTGCCCCGAGCCCCGCCCGGAACCACCCGGGCATCGCCTTGGTCAGCACCTGCGCCGCGTCCTCGTCCCGGTCGGCGATCTGCAGGACCCCGGCGCTCACGTGCGCCGCCCCCGCGACCTCCTGCGGAGCGCGGCCGGCGGCCAGCGCCTCCCGCCGCCACAGTGCCACCATCCCCGCCTTCTCCTCGTCGTCCGCGTGCATGCCCAGCAGCATCGGCAGCCCGCGCGCCGCGGCCAGCCGGACACTCGCCGGGGAGGTGCAGGCGACGACCACCTCCGGACCGGCCGGCGCCCCGCCGAGCGCCTCCTCGGGACGCGGGACGACCGCGACCTCCCGGAAGGCGTACCGGGGCCCGGCCGCGCCCACCCGCTCCTCGCGCAGCCAGCGCAGCAGCAGGTCCAGGGACTCGGGGAAACCGCTCTCGAAGGCCGCGAGGCCCGCGCCGAACACCTCCAGGTCCACCCACGGGCCGCCCCGCCCCACACCGAGCGAGAACCTGCCCTCGGACACGACGTGCAGCAGGGCCGCCTGCTCGCCGAGCGCCACTGGATGGGCGGTCGGCAGCACGCTCACCGCCGTACCCACCCCGATCCGCCGGGTGCGGCCCAGCAGCAGCGCCGCGAGCGTCACCGCCGAGGGACATGTGCCGTACGGCACGAAATGGTGTTCGGCCAGCCACACCGCGTCCAGGCCCGCCTCCTCGGCGGCCTCGGCCGAGCGCACCGCCCGGTGCAGCGCCTCTCCCTGACCCTGACCCGGGTACTGACCCGCCAGAACAAAACTGCCTACCCGCATGGACTCGTTGCCTTCCTCGTGCCGCCCCGGCACTCCCCCTACGGGCATCAACGCCTGACACGTGCCAAAGGCACGGCGCTGCGGAAGGATTGGCGGATTGTCCGGAAATCTGCGGTGACGGCGGTGTCCGGAGCCGCTCCGGGGACCGGCCGCCTTCCGCGTAGGCTTGATGTCGCCGAAGTCCGCTTACCGCCTGCGAGGTGTGCCCGTGTCCCCCCGCCGAAACCGCCCCAAGGCCGCCCCGGAGTCCGGCAGGCGGGCTGACGAGGACCACGCAGACCGGTACGGACTGCACCGTACCGAGAGCTGGCAGGACGAGGACTGGTCGGTCCGGCACGTCGCGGGCGCCGCCTCCGCCGGGAAGGTCTACCGCTGCCCCGGCTGCGACCAGGAGATCCGCTCCGGCGTGGCCCACGTCGTGGCCTGGTCCGAGTACAGCGGGGTCGACGAGCGCAGACACTGGCACAAGTCCTGCTGGAACGCGAAGGACCGCCGCACCACCCGGGTGCAGCGGTCCCGCAACGCGCCCCGCTACTGAGCGGGGCGCGGGCTCACACGTCCCTGCGCTCCAGCAGGGCGAAGGCCCCGCCCACCGCCGCCGCGGTCACCACCACGAGGAACAGCAGCTGGTGGTGGCCGTTGTCCGCGCCGTCCGGCATCGTGAGGTAGGTCAGCGCGGTGGGCGCGCTGTACTCCATCATCAGCTCCCCGAGCGGCTTCGTGGAGGCCGAGATCATCAGGAAGGCCGGCAGGATCGAGGGCACGAGCATCGCGGCCAGCATCGTCGTGATGGCCCCCGCCGAGTGCCGCAGCATCGAGCCGACCGCCAGCGCGAGCACCCCGAGCAGCGACACGTAGAGCGTCGCGAGCAGCGCGGGGCCGCCCCAGTCGCCGCCCGCCCCGGCGTACGAGCCCTCCGCGATGACCGACACCAGCCCGACCGACACGAGCCCCACCACGAAGGTGAGCCCGGAGAAGACCAGGATCTTCGCGAGCAGCACCCGGTGGCGCTGCGGGGAGGCGGTGAGCGTGGGCCGGATGAGCCCGGTGCCGTACTCCGAGGTGACGACCAGCACGCCCAGCGTCATGATGCAGATCGAGCCGAGCAACAGGCCCGGGAAGGCGAACAGCGTGACCGTGTCGGTCCTGCCGAGCTGCTCGCCGACCTGCGTGGTGAACAGCACGCCGATCCCGAGGACCAGCAGGAAGAACACCCCGAGCGTCCACACCGTCGAACGCACCGAGCGGATCTTCGTCCACTCGGACAGCAGCGCGTGCCCGAGATGGACCCGTACGACGGGGATCGGCGACTCGTACCCGGCGGGCGCCTGGCCCGCCCACGGGCCCTGCTGCCCGTACGGCGGCCGCTGCCCCGGCCCGGGGTGCGGGGCGCCGGAAGCAGGCGGCAGCGGGCCGTGCGGCGGTCGCGGGGCGGTGGGCGTGCTCATCGGTGGTCCTCGCTGTCCTGGTCCTCGCGGCGCCCCTCGGCGCCCTGGGCGCCCGCGCGCTCCCCGCCCGGCGCCGGGACGGCGACGGGCGCGGCGTACGGGTTGGCGGCGGCCGGGGCGGCGGACGGCGCCGGGCGCCCCGCGTACGGGCTCGCGGCAGGCGCCGAAGGCGGCGGGGCCTGCGGCGCGTACCAGCCGGGCTGCCCCGCCCCGGGAGGGGCCGGGGCCGCGTCCGGCTGGAGCGCCCACTGCGGCGGCGCCTCCTCGAAACCGGCCAGCCGGTCGTCGGTCGAGCGGTAGTCCACGGCGTGCTGCGTCATCCGCATGTACGCCTCCTCCAGGGAGGCCTGGTGCGGCGACAGTTCCCACAGCCGTACGCCCGCGTTGTGCGCGAGGTCGCTGATGCGCGGCAGCGGCAGGCCCGTGACCCGCAGCGCCCCGTCCGGCTCGGGCAGCACCTGGCCGCCCGCCTCGGTGAGCGCCGCCGTGAGCTTCTCGCGCTGTTCCCGCTCGCCCTCGGGCACCCGCAGCCGTGCGAAGTCCGCCGAGTTGTGCGAGATGAAGTCCCGCACGCTCATGTCGGCGAGCAGCCGCCCGCGCCCGATGACCACGAGGTGCTCGGCGGTCAGCGCCATCTCGCTCATGAGGTGCGAGGACACGAACACCGTGCGGCCCTCGGCGGCCAGCGACTTCATGAGGTTGCGCACCCACAGGATGCCCTCGGGGTCGAGACCGTTGACCGGCTCGTCGAACAGCAGCACCTGCGGGTCGCCGAGCAGGGCCGCCGCGATGCCCAGGCGCTGCCCCATGCCGAGCGAGAAGCCCCCGGAGCGCTGCCTGGCCACGTCCTGGAGGCCCACGACCCCGAGCACCTCGTCGACCCGGCGGGCCGGGATGCCGGAGAGCTGGGCGAGCGACAGGAGGTGGTTGCGCGCGCTGCGGCCGCCGTGCACGGCCTTCGCGTCGAGCAGGGCGCCCACCTGGCGCGGCGCGTTCGGCACCTGACGGTAGGGGTGCCCCCCGATCGTCACATGACCGGCGGTGGGCCGGTCGAGCCCCAGGATCATCCGCATCGTCGTGGACTTGCCGGAACCGTTGGGGCCCAGGAACCCGGTCACCGTCCCAGGACGCACCTGGAAGGACAGGTCGTACACGGCTGTCTTGTCGCCGTAGCGCTTCGTCAGGCCGATTGCCTCGATCATTCTCCGCACCCATCGATACCCGGCGGCCCGCTGGCCGCAGGGGCACACCGCCCCCGTAAGGGTTAGGAGGCTATCGGTGGAATGACGGTTCCCGCCAAGATCGGGCAAAGACCGGACGGCGGGGCGGCGGCCCGCCCGCTCAGGCGTCCCGCTTGCGCAGCAGCAGATAGCCCACCAGCAGGGCGACCGCGACCCACAGGATCATGATGCCGAGACCGCCCCACGGACCGTACGGGGCGTCGTCGTCGGGCGGCTGGATCACCTGGAGGATCTTCTGCCCCGCCTGGTCCGGAAGGTACTGCGCGTACTTCTTGGTCGCCGAGACGCTGCCCAGGATGTTGGAGACCAGGAAGAAGAACGGCATCAGGATGCCCAGCGACAGCATGGGGGAGCGCAGGATCACCGCGATCCCCATCGAGAACACCGCGATCAGCGTCATGTAGAACGCGGAGCCGAACACCGCGCGCAGCACCCCCGGATCGCCGAGCGCCGCACTGTGGTCGCCGAGCGCCGCCTGCCCCACGAAGAAGGTCACGAAGGCCGTGGCCACCGCGACCACGAAGGCCAGCGCGGTCGCCACCAGGACCTTGCAGAAGAAGAACACGCCCCGGCGCGGCACCGCCGCGAGCGAGGTGCGGATCATTCCGGTCGAGTACTCGTTGGAGACGACCAGCACGCCGAACACGATCATCGCGAGCTGACCGAGGCCCATCCCCGCGAAACTCGTGTACGTCGGGTCGAAGGTCAGCCGGTCCTCACGGTTCATCGAGCCGAAGTCGTTGTTGGTCAGCCAGCTGATCAGCAGACCGAGCCCGATCGTGGTGACCACGGCGAGCGAGAGGGTCCAGACGGTCGAGGCGACGGAGCGGATCTTCGTCCACTCCGAGAGCACTACCTGCGGCGCGGCCATCGTCACTTGCCCTTCTTCCAGTCTTCGCCCCAGCCCCGCTGCGGGGAGGCGCCCGGGCCGCCGGCAACCGGCGGCCCCCCGACCGCGTCGGCCGGACCGGACCGCCCGGTGTGCGCGTGGTACTCCACCGACTCGGCGGTCAGCTGCATGAACGCGTCCTCCAGCGAGGCGGACTGCGGGCTCAGCTCGTGCAGCACGATCCCGCTCCCGGCGGCCAGCTCACCGAGGCGCGCCGCCTCCACGTCGTCCGCCTCCAGCGTGCCGTCCGGGCCCTGCGCGACCCGTACGCCCGCCTCGTGCAGCACGTCGCGCAGCCGCTCCTGCTCGGGGGAGCGCAGCCGCACGTAGGTACGGGAGTTGTCGCGGATGAAGCCGGCCATCGAGGTGTCGGCGAGCAGCCGGCCCTGGCCGATGACCACGAGGTGCTCGGCGGTCAGCGCCATCTCGCTCATCAGGTGCGAGGAGACGAACACCGTGCGGCCCTGGTGCGCGAGGGTCTGCATCAGGTTCCTGATCCAGTGGATGCCCTCCGGGTCGAGCCCGTTGACCGGCTCGTCGAACATCAGGATGCGCGGGTCGCCGAGCAGCGCGCCCGCGATCCCGAGGCGCTGCCCCATGCCGAGCGAGAACCCTTTCGCGCGCTTCCTCGCGACCGCCGTGAGCCCCACCGTGTCGAGGACCTCGTCGACCCGGGAGGCCGGCAGGCCGTTGCTCTGCGCGAGGCACAGCAGATGGTTGCGGGCCGTGCGCCCGCCGTGCATCGCCTTCGCGTCGAGCAGCGCCCCGACGTCCGTGAGCGGGTCCCTCAGCCCGGCGTACCGCTTGCCGTCGATGAGAACCTCGCCCGACGTGGGGTTGTCCAGCCCCAGCATCATGCGCATCGTCGTGGACTTCCCGGCGCCGTTGGGCCCGAGGAAGCCCGTGACGATGCCGGGGCGCACGGTGAAGGTCAGGTTGTTGACGGCGAGTTTCTCGCCGTAACGTTTGGTCAGGCCGGCCACCTCAATCATGCGACCCACGCTAACGCCCGCCGTCCCGTTTCGCCCGGCCCCCTCCCCGCACGCCGAAAACGCGAACGCCGGACGGGCCGGGAAGGACCCGGCCCGTCCGGCGCGAGGACGGTGCGGTCACCAGCGAGCGACGGCGCCTGAGAGCGCGTCAGCGGGTCTGCTGCGCGGGCACTGCGCGCGAGACCGGCTCGTCCTCGGCCGGCGAACCGGCGGCGGCCACCGCGGCACCCGTGAGCGTCGCCAGCATCTCGCGGACGTTCGTCAGCTGCGCGTTGATCGAGTCGCGACGGTTGGTCAGCGCCGCCAGCTCCCGCTCGGACTCGCTGCGGATGCGGTCGGCCTTCGCGTTCGCGTCCGCCACGATGTCCTCGGACTGACGCTGCGCCGTCTCCACGGTCTGACGGGCCCGGCGCTCCGCGTCCGTGCGCAGCTTCTCGGCCTCCAGGCGCAGCTGCTCCGCCCGGTGCTCGATCTCCGCGAGCCGCTTCTCGGCCTTCGCCTGACGCGAGGCCAGGTCCCGCTCGGACTGCTCCCGGCGCTTGGCGAGGTTCGTCTCGAAGTCGGCGGCGGCCTGCGCGGCCTTCGCGCGGGTCTCCTCGAAGAGCGCGTCGGCCTCCTCGCGCTTGGACTGCGCGTCCTTCTGCGCCTCGGCCCGCAGCGTGCCCGCCTCGCCCTTGGCCTTCTCGACGATCCGGACGCCCTCGTCCTCCGCCTTGGCCTTGCGCTCGGACGCGAAGGACTCCGCGTCGTTGCGCACCTGCTGAGCGGCGGACTCGGCCAGCTCGCGGTGCTGCTCCGCCGCGCGCCTGGCCTCCTCACGCAGGTCCTTGGCCTCCTCCTCGGCGAGCCGGAGGATCTTCTCGACGCGCGCGCCGAGCCCCGCGTACGAGGGCTCCGCGTCCGTTACCTGTGCCTGCGCGTTCTGCGTTTCGAGGTGCAGCTCCTCAATGCGCTTTTCCAGGGCGGTGATACGGGCCAACGCGCTGTCACGGTCGGAGACGAGCTTGGAGATGCGTTCGTCCACCTGAGCGCGGTCGTACCCACGCCGCACAAGCTCGAAGCCGTAGGGGGAAGTGTCGCTCATGGGGTTCCTGTCGAATGAGACCGGTGAGGTGATAAGGGGAATCCTAGGGGTCCGGACGGCGTGTCATCGAGCAAATGCCCGTTTGATCTGGAGAATGCCACCCCTTTTGTGTGGCTGATGGCCGGATTCTTCCGGATCGGCGACTTCTGTCCGTGTCACAGGGGCCCCGGCACACAACCGACGCCCCCTCAAACAGCCCGGGCCGCACCCCAGTACAGCAAGCACGACCCGGAGGGGTTCCGCTAGGTGTCCGACTGCTTACCACTCGAACGAGTCGAGCCGGCCGAGGCTCCCGCCTTGACGCCGGGGCTCTGGCCGCGCCCCTCCGCGCCCTTGCCCGATCCCTTGCCCGCGGCACCGCCGGGACCGGCCGGGGCCGGGACCGACTTCCCGCCCGCGCCGGGCGTCTCGAAGGACTCCAGGGCCTCCAGGACGTCCTGGACCCGGCCGATCTCGGCGTTGATGTCCTGCCGGCGGCGCACCAGTATGTCCAGCTCCCGCTGGCCCTCGGCCACGATCTGCTCCGCCTCGGCCTTCGCCTCGCTCAGCACCCGCTCGGCCTCGCCCACCAGTTCGGCCTTCTTCTGGTTGGCCTCCTTGAGCAGCCCCTCGGCCTTCTTCACCGCGGCGATCCGGACCTTGCCGGCCTCCGAGTCGGCCTCCGAGACCAGCTCCCCGGCCTTGGCCTCCGCCTCGGCGAGCTGCTCCTGAGCGGCCTGCACGAGCGCGTCACAGCGCTCGCCCGCCGTCCGCATCGTCTCGGCCGACTCGCGCCTGGCCCGCTCGTGCAGCTCCTCGATCTCGCCGGTGACCCGCTCCCGCAGTTCCTCGGCCCGCTCCCGGATCGCCGTCGCGTCCCGGCGCGCCCCGACGAGGAGTTCGTCGGCGTCGGTACGCGACTTCTCGACCAGCGCGTTGCCCTCGCCGCGCGCCTCGGCGACCAGCCGCTCGGCCTCCTTGCGGGCCGCGCCCACCATCCGGTCCGCCTGCTCCTCGGCGTCGGCGGTCGCCTTGAGCGCCTGCTCCAGCGCCTCCGTCGTCAGCTTCTCCGCCTCGGTGGTGGCCTCCGACACGAGCCGGTCGACCTGTTCCGCGGCCTCCGTGCGCCGCTTGTTGGCCTCGGCCCGCGCCTCGTCGAGCAGCCGCTCCGCCTCGGCCCTGGCCCCGGTCCGCGTCCGCTCGGTCTCCTCGACGGTCCGCCGCTCCAGCTCCTGCGCCTCGGCACGGGTGCGCTCGGCGTGCTGACGCGCGGAACCCACGGCCTCGGCGGCCTCGGCCCGCAGCCGCTCCGCCTCGTCGGTCGCCTCCGCGACCCGCCGCTCCGCGTCGGCCTTGGCCTCGGCGAGCCGCCGGGCCGCCTCCGCCGTCGCCGCCACGACCTGCTGCTCCGTCTCGGCCGCCGTCCGCTCGCGCAGCCGCGTCGTCTCCGCCGTCGCCTCCGCGACGAGGGTGTCCGCCTGCGCGGCCGCCTCGTTGCGGATACGGTTCGCGTCCTCCCGCGCCTCGGCCCGGGAGCGCGAGGCGTCCTGCTCCGCGCTCGCGATCGCGTCCGAGGCCTCGGTACGCACCCGCTGCGCGTGCTGCGCCGCCTCCGACTTCAGCCGCTCCGCCTCCGCGAGGGCCTCGGTCACCGTCCGCTCGGCAAGCGCCTTCGCGTGCTCCGAGGCCTCCTGCGCCTCCCGGCGCAGCCGCGAGGCGTCCTCCCCGGCCCGCTCGCGCTCCGTGTGCGCGTCGGCCCGCAGCCGGTCGGCCTCCTCCTGCGCCTGCGTGCGCGTACGGTCCGCGGCGTGCTCGGCGGCCGACCGCAGACCGGCGATCTCCTCCTGCGCCTGCTCCTGGAGCCCGGCGACCGAGTCCCGTACCTGCTGCGCCGTCTGCTCGGCGGCCGACACCAGTTCCCCGGCGCGGGTCTCCGCCTCCTCGACCAGCCGGACCGCCTCGGTCTCCGCCTCCTCGACCCGCTTGCGAGCCGCAGCGAGCAGCTCCTCGGAACGCTCCCGCGCCCGCTCCCGCTCCTCGCCGGCCTCGGCCCGCGCCGACTCCAGCGTCTCCTCGGCGCTGCGCCGGCGCCGCGCCGACTCCTCCTGAGCCGCCGCGAGTTCCTCCGCGGCCTGCTCGGTGACCCGCTCCGCGGCCGTCTGCGCCTCGCCACGGACCCGGTCGGCGGCCTCCTTGGCCTCCGCCCGCACCCGCTCCGCCTCGGCCTCGGCCTCGGCGCGCAGCCGTACGGCGACGTTCTCCGCCTCCGCGCGGGAGGCCGCGACATCCGCCGCCGCCTCGGTGCGCAGCCGCTCGGCCTCGGTCTCGGCCTCCTCGCGCACCGTGCGCGCCCGCTCCGCCGCCTCGGCGCGCAGCCGCTCCGTGTCCTCCGCGGTCTGCGCCCGCAGCCGCTCGACCTCGGCGCGCGCCTCGGTCAGCGCCTCCTCGGCGCTGCTGAGCCGCTGCTCGGCCTCGGTCCGCAGCCGGGCCAGCTCCTCCTCGGCGCCCTCGTGCAGCGCCTTGGCGGCCCGCTCGGCGTCCGCGCGCAACTGGGCGGCGGCCTCCTCGGCGGCCGTCCGCTCCGCCTGCGCGTGCTCCTCGGCCCGCTCCCGCAGCTCCCGCGCCTCGGTCCTGGCCTGCTCCAGCAGCTCCTCGGCCTGGGTGCGCAGCGCCTCGGCCCGCTCGGTGCCCTCGGCCCTGGTGCGCTCCGCGTCCTCGGTGGCGCCGCCGCGCAGCTCCTCGGCGTCGGAGCGGGCCCTGGTCAGCAGCTCCTCGGCGCGGCCCGCCGCCTCCTCGATCTGCTGGACGGCCTCGCGCCGCGCCTCGCCCCGGATCCGCTCGCCCTCGGCGACGGCCTCGGCCCGCAGCTGCTCGGCCTCGCCGCGCAGCCGCCTGGCCTCCTCCTGGAGTTCGACGGTCTTGGCGCGGTACTCCTTGGTGTCGTCCTTCGCCGCGCCCTTGAGCTGCTCCGCCGTGTCGGCGGCCTCGCTGCGCAGCCGGTCGGCCTCGGCCTGCGCCTCGCCGCGGATGCGCTCGGCCTCCTCGGTGGCCGCGCGGGTCGTCGCCGTCGCGTCGGCCGAGGCCTTCGACAGGACCTCGTCGGCGCTGCGGGCCGCCTTCGCCAGCGCCGCGGCCGAGTCCTCCGCCGCGACGGTACGGGCGTTCTCCGAAGCCTCGGCGAGGATGCGCTCGGCCTCCGCGACCGCGTCGTCGCGGCGCTGCTGTGCCTCGGCGCGCAGCGTCTCGGCCTCCTTGGTGGCCTCGCCGACCAGCCGGGCGATCTGCTCCTTCGCCGTACGGGTGCGCTGCTCGCTCTGCGACTCGGTGCTCGCGAGCAGCTTCGCCGAGCGCTCCTGCGCCTCGGCGGCCAGCCGCTCGGCCTCGGCGCGGGCCTCGCGCAGCGCCGTCTCGGCCTGCGCCGCCCGCTCCTCGGCCAGCCGGGACTGCTCGGCCGTACGGCGGCGTTCCTGCTCGGTCTCGGCGTGCGCGGAGGCGCGCAGCCGCTCGGCGTGGTCGGTGGCCTCCTGGGCCTGGCCGGAGGCCGCGTTCAGCAGCCGCTCGGCGTCCGCGCGGGCGCGGCGCAGCAGGGCCTCCGCCTCGGCGCGGGTGCTCTCCGCCTCGGCGGCGATGCGCTGCCGGGTCTCCTCGACCACGCGCTGGGCCTCGGCCCGCGCCACGCTCAGGGACTGCTCGGCCTCCGCGCGCGCCTCGTCGACCAGCCGGCGGGCCTGCGCCTCGCTGCGCGAGCGCAGTTGCTCGGCCCAGGCGACGTTCTCGTTGACGTGGGACTCGACGGTCGCGCGGCGCTCGGACAGCTCCTGGTCGAGCTGCTGGCGGCGGTTGACCGCCTCCTGGTGCAGTTCGGCCTGGAGCCGCGCCTGCTGCTCCGCGTGCTCCTGGAGGATGCGCTGGGTCTGCGAACGGGCCTCGCGCAGCTCCCGCTCCGCGTCCATCCGCAGCTGGTCGGCCTGCATCTGCGCGTTGCGCAGCATCTGCTCGGCCTGGTACCCGATGTCCGTGCCGTCGTACGCGGGACGGGTCGCGAGGGCACGCCGCGCCTCGTGCAGCTTGGCGCGCAAGACCTCGACCTGATAGCCGAGGTCGTCGGCGTGCTGAACGGCCTTCTCCCGTTCGGTCTTCAGCCGCTTCATCTCGGCTTCGAACCGTGACAGGTGGTCGTCGTCAGCAGCTTGGTGGCTCTCCTGGCGTTCGTAGCCCCGCACCGCGCGGTCCCATCCTTCCCCAAGCTCTCAACTTCGGTCGAGCAGGGGAGGCCCCAACCCTGGTCGTAATTCTCCGAACGAGCACCGTCCAACCGCCGGACGGGCCCCCGGGGAATGGTGTCAGATCCTCGGCCGAGCACACACTGCTGCCCTGACGCTCGCCCCCGAAACCCGGACCCCGGCCCGAGACCGCCCGGCACGGCCGGTAGGTCGAGCCCAACCCTACCGGCCCCGCTATCCGGAGGTCAGTCCTCCGTCCCCTTGTCTGACGGAGCGGGTGCGCCGGAGGTGGCCCGAGGTGCCGCTGTGACCAGTTCCGTGAGCACTCCGTGACAGTCCTTGGGGTGCAGGAAGGTGATCCTGGACCCCATGGAACCGGTGCGCGGCTGGTCGTAGAGCACCCGGACGCCCTTGTCGCGGATCTCCTCGGAGTCGGTGTCCACGTCGGCGGTCCCGAAGGCGATGTGATGCACGCCCTCCCCGTTCTTCGCGAGCCACTTGCCCACCGCGGAGTCCTCCCTGACGGGCTCCAGCAACTGGAGGTAGGAGGCGCCGCCGTCCGAGGTCTCGTTGATCTTCAGCATGGCCTCCCGCACGCCCTGCTCCTCGTTGACCTCGGTGTGGAACACCTCGAACCCGTACGTCGCCCGGTAGAACTCGACGGTGCGGTCGAGGTCGAAGCAGGCGATACCGATGTGATCGATACGTGTCAGCATGACCCCAGTGCAGCGGTAGACCGGGTGATTACGCAACGTGCGCGCGATCACACCGACGGCCCGGTGACCCGGCCGGGTACTCGTCAGTACATTGAGGTAAACCCTCGTTCACTCTCATCTCAAGGGGCTGTGCCTCATGGCTGGAACAGCTGGAACGCCCGGCAGCACGTCGGTGATCGTCGCCGGGGCGCGTACGCCCATGGGGCGCCTGCTCGGTTCGCTCAAGAGCTTCTCCGGGGCCGACCTCGGCGGATTCGCGATCAAGGCCGCGCTGGAGCGGTCCGGGATCACCGGGGAACAGGTCCAGTACGTGATCATGGGGCAGGTCCTCCAGGCGGGGGCCGGGCAGATCCCCGCACGCCAGGCCGCCGTGAAGGCCGGCATCCCGATGAACGTGCCGGCGCTCACCGTCAACAAGGTGTGCCTCTCGGGCCTCGACGCGATCGCCCTCGCCGACCAGCTGATCCGGGCGGGTGAGTTCGACATCGTGGTGGCCGGCGGGCAGGAGTCCATGACCAACGCCCCGCACCTGCTGCCCAAGTCCCGTGAGGGCTACAAGTACGGCGCGATCGAGATGCTCGACTCGATGGCCCTCGACGGGCTCACCGACTCCTTCGAGAGCATCCCGATGGGCGCCTCCACCGAGAAACACAACACCCGCCTCGGCATCGAGCGCGCCCCGCAGGACGCGTTCGCCGCGCTCAGCCACCAGCGGGCCGCCGCGGCCCGGAAGAACGGCCTCTTCGACGCGGAGATCACCCCGGTCGAGGTCCCCCAGCGCAAGGGCGACCCGGTCGTCGTCGCCGAGGACGAGGGCATCCGCCCCAGCACCACCGCCGAGTCCCTCGGCAAGCTGCGCCCCGCCTTCGCCAAGGACGGCACGATCACCGCGGGCACCTCCTCGCAGATCTCCGACGGGGCCGCGGCCGTCGTCGTCATGAGCCGCGCCAAGGCCGAGGAACTCGGCCTGGAGTGGATCGCCGAGATCGGCGCGCACGGCAACGTCGCGGGCCCCGACAACTCGCTCCAGTCGCAGCCCTCGAACGCGATCACGCACGCGCTGGGCAAGGAGGGCATCGGCGTCGAGGACCTCGACCTCGTGGAGATCAACGAGGCCTTCGCCGCCGTCGCCGTGCAGTCGACGGCCGATCTCGGGCTCGACGCGGACAAGGTCAACGTGAACGGCGGCGCGATCGCGCTCGGCCACCCCATCGGCATGTCCGGGGCCCGTATCGTGCTGCATCTCGCGCTGGAGCTGAAGCGGCGCGGGGGCGGCGTCGGCGCGGCCGCCCTGTGCGGCGGCGGCGGGCAGGGCGACGCGCTGATCGTGCGGGTGCCGAAGAGCGCCTGAGCGCACGGGTCCCGCCGTCCGGCCGCGACTGGACGGCGGGACCCGCCCGATCACCCGCCCCCGCGCCACCGCACTGACCGAACGGAGCTGTGAGCTGTGAACCAGGACGTCTCCTCGCTGGTGGAACAGGCCCGCGAGGGCCGCCCCCGGGCCGTGGCCCGCCTCATCTCGCTCGTCGAGGGCGCCTCTCCGCAACTGCGGGAGGTCATGGCCGCGCTCGCCCCGTTCACCGGCCGGGCCTACGTCGTCGGCATCACCGGCTCGCCCGGCGTCGGCAAGTCCACCTCGACCTCGGCGCTCGTCTCCGCGTACCGCAGGACCGGCCGACGGGTCGGGGTGCTCGCCGTCGACCCCTCCTCGCCGTTCTCCGGCGGGGCGCTGCTCGGCGACCGGGTCCGGATGGCCGAGCACGCCTCCGACCCCGGCGTCTACATCCGTTCCATGGCCACCCGCGGCCACCTCGGCGGACTCGCCTGGGCCGCCCCGCAGGCCATCCGGGTGCTCGACGCGGCGGGCTGCGACGTCGTCCTCGTGGAGACCGTCGGCGTCGGCCAGTCCGAGGTCGACATCGCCTCCCAGGCCGACACCTCCGTCGTCCTGCTCGCCCCCGGCATGGGGGACGGCATCCAGGCAGCGAAGGCCGGAATCCTGGAGATCGGCGACGTCTACGTGGTCAACAAGGCCGACCGGGACGGGGCGGACGCCACGGCGCGCGAACTCAACCACATGCTGGGCCTCGGCGAGGCCCGCGAACCGGGCGACTGGCGCCCCCCGATCGTCAAGACCGTCGCCGCACGCGGCGAGGGCGTCGACGAGGTCGTCGCGGCGCTGGAGAAGCACCGGGCCTGGATGGACGAGCACGGTGTCCTCGCAGAGCGCCGGGCCGCGCGCGCCGCCCACGAGATCGAGACCATCGCGGTGACGGCGCTGCGCGCGCGCATGCTCGACGTCCGGGGGGACCACCGGATCGCCGCGCTCGCCGCCCGGGTGGTGGACGGCGAGCTGTCGCCCTATCAGGCGGCGGACGAGGTGCTGTCGCACCTGTGACGGGGCGGGGCGTCCGTCTCAGGTCGCCCCGTGTCCTCACTCACGCCCCCGGGCTTCACCCGGGGAGCGTGAGGACGGCGGCGGTCAGTCGTCCGAGCGGTCGGGGGCCACCCGCAGGCCGTCCAGGGGGACGGACCACTCCGTCCCGTGACCGCCGGAGACCTCGACGCTCCAGTGCGCCCCGCCGTCGTCGTCCAGGTCCACGGAGACCACGCGGCCCTTGTCGGCCGCGGCGCGAGCCGCCTCGGCAGCGGTCGTCGTCGTGCCCGCCAGGGCCCGGCCGTCCTCCTTCGCGTCGGCGGGCGCGTCGTCGTCGCGGTCACGGTGGGCGGAGAGCGCCTTGCCGGTGCCCGGGTCGACGTCCACGTGGTACGCGACGCCGTGCCGGTCGAGGACGTCGACCTCCCACACGAGGGCGCCGCGCCGGTCGTCCTCGTCCAGTTCGGCCGAGGTCACCCGTCCGGGGACCCGGTCCAGCGCCGCCCCGATCGCCTGCGGCGCGCTCAGCCGCTTCGCGGCCCCCGCCTCCGCGCGGTGTTCGGCCGCGTCCGAGTGCCCGACGGTCCGTTCGGCCCGTCCGCCTCCCGTGCCGCCGTCCGCCCCGCCGGAGTCCGTGCCGAGCGTGGCGGCGGCGACCCCGCCCCCGGCGAGCAGGACACCGGCGGTGACGGTGGCGATGACGATGTCGCGCTTCATGAGGGAACCTCCCCGAGTGGTTCTTCCTGCTGACCTCCTCACTGTTGCCCGCCGCACCTGAAGGGGCCCTGAAGAAGCCTGAAGACACCTTCAGCTCCGGTTTGCGAGGCTGGGCGCATGCGCCTGTTGATCGTGGAGGACGAGAAGCGGCTCGCCGTGTCGCTCGCCAGGGGACTGACGGCCCAGGGATACGCCGTGGACGTGGTCCACGACGGCCGGGAGGGGCTGTTCCGCGCCTCCGAGGGGACGTACGACCTGCTGATCCTCGACATCATGCTGCCCGGCATGAACGGCTACCGGATCTGCGCGACGCTCCGGGCCGCCGGCCACGAGGTGCCGATCCTGATGCTCACCGCGAAGGACGGCGAGTACGACGAGGCCGAGGGGCTCGACACCGGCGCCGACGACTACCTGACCAAGCCCTTCTCGTACGTGGTGCTCGTCGCACGCGTCAAGGCGCTGCTGCGCCGCAGGCCGGGGGTGCCCAGCCCGGTGCACGTCCTCGGCCCGCTCACGGTGGACACCGCCGCGCGGCGGGTGTGGGTCGCGCAGGACGAGGCCGCCCTGACCGCGAAGGAGTTCGCCGTGCTGGAGCAACTCGTCGTGCGCCCCGGGCAGATCGTGTCCAAGGCGGAGATCCTGGAGCACGTGTGGGACTTCGCCTACGAGGGCGACCCGAACATCGTCGAGGTCTACGTCAGCACCCTGCGCCGCAAGCTGGGCGCGGACCTCATCCGTACCGTGCGCGGGGCCGGCTACCGGCTGGAGACGGGGCGGTGAGACGCCTCTTCGGCTCCGTACGGGCCCGGGCGACGCTGGGCGCGACGCTCGTGGTGGCCGTCGTCCTGGTCGCCGCGGGCCTCGCCGTCCTGCAGTCCCTGCACGCCAACCTCCTCGGGCAGGCGTCCTCCGACGCGGAGGCGCGGGCACGCCGGATCGCCTCGGTCGTCGCCTCGGGGCGCGCCTTCGACCGGCTCGACCTGCCCGATGACGACGACGAACCGGTGCAGATCGCCGACGACGACGGCCACGTCCTCGCCGTCAGCGAGGACCTGGAGGCCGTCAGCGGCACCGGGGTGGCCGGTGTACGCGTCGCCCCGGCCCCGGAGACGAAGCACGAGGACTCCGCCCGGGACACGCGGGCCGACGCCGACGCCGACGCCGACGCCGACGAGGACGGCGGCGTCGGGGACGAGGCCGCGCTCAGCACCGGCTCCGCGACCATCGACGGCCACCGCGCGGCCTACCGCTGGGCCGGCGTCGAGGCCGAACGGGGCGGGGACGACGGGGAGAGCGTCACGGTGTACGCCGGGGCCCCGCTGGACACCGAGGAGGGCGCCGTCGGCACGGCCTCCACCGTCATGCTCATCGGGCTGCCGGTGCTGCTCGCCGTCGTCGCCACCGTGACCTGGCTCGTGACGCGGCGGGCGCTGCGCCCCGTCGAGTCCATCCGGCGGGAGATGGCCGCCATCACCGCCTCCCAGGACCTCGGCCGGCGGGTGCCCGAGCCCGGCACGCACGACGAGATCGCGGCGCTGGCCCGCACCACGAACGAGACACTGTCCGCCCTGGAGTCCTCCGTGGAACGGCAGCGCCGTTTCGTCGCGGACGCCTCGCACGAACTGCGCAGCCCCATCGCCTCGCTGCGCACCCAGCTGGAGGTCGGCGCCGCGCATCCGGAACTGCTCGACGTGGACGGGGCGGTCGCCGACACGGTGCGGCTCCAGCAACTCGCCGCGGACCTCCTGCTGCTCGCGCGTCTCGACGCCGGTGAACGCCCCAGGGACCGGCCGGTGGACCTCGTCGCGCTCGTCGCACGGGAGCTGGACCAGCGGGCCCACGGCCGGGTCCCGGTGCGCTTGCGGGCGAGCGCCGACGCCGCCGAAGTGCTCGGATCGGGCTCTCAGTTGCAGCGGGTCCTCGGGAACCTCCTGGACAACGCGCAGCGCCACGCCCGCTCCGAGGTGTCCGTGGAGCTCAACCGCCGCGACATGTTGTCGGAGTTGGCCGTGTGCGACGACGGGGCCGGGGTGCCGCCCGGGCAGCGGGAGCGGATCTTCGAGCGTTTCGTGCGGCTCGACGACGCCCGGGCCCGCGACGAGGGCGGCGCGGGGCTCGGCCTCGCCCTCGCCCGGGACCTGGCCCTGCGCCACGGCGGCACGCTGACCGCGGGGGAGCGGCCAGGCGGCGGCGCCCGCTTCGTGCTGCGACTGCCGCTCTCCCGCTGAGCGGCCGGCTGCGGTACGGTGCGTCCCATGGGAACGCCCTCGAACCTCCGTGCCGGTACGCCGCCTTGTCGCGGCGACCACGGCGGTCGCGTTCCCGGCGGGATGAGTTTCCTGCGCCGTCGCGGCCGGGTGGGTTCGCCCCCGGCCCGCCGATGTTCCGGCCTCCAGTAGCCGAAGCCCCGCGCACCGTGCGTCCGCACGCTGCCCCTTCTTCCCCTCGCCGCGGATCCTTCGGCATGGATCCCGCGGCACGGACCGGCTCAGCCCCACGTCTCCACCCGGCGTCCCGCACTCGACGCCGCCACCCCGAGCGGACCCACCGCGCCGCGCGTACCCGCGCCCCGCCCCGGGTCCCTCCCACCCCGGAGGAGAGCACGCACATGACCCTGGCCCCCACCCCCGTACCGCCCGCGCTGCGGGAACACGCCGTCCCCGCGGACGGCATCGTCGAAGGCCCCCGGATCCTGCGCCGCACCCCCGCGGACTGGGACGACCGGCCGTACGAACTCTTCGAACTGAGGCCGCTGGGACGCGTCATCGGCGCCGAGATCCACGGCATCGACCTGTCGCTCCCGCTCACCGCCGCCCAGCGCGCGGAGGTCAACCGGGCGCTGCTGGAGTGGAAGGTGCTGTTCTTCCGCGCCCAGCACCTCAGCTCCGACGCGCAGCGCGCCTTCGCCGCCCACTGGGGTCCGCTGGAGACCAACCCGCTGCTGATGAGCGGGGACTCGGCCGAGGTCGTGCGCTTCGACCGGGGCAGCGTGCCGAGCTTCGAGAACGTGTGGCACACCGACGTGACCTTCCGCGAGCGGCCCGCGCTCGGCGCCGTCCTCCAGGTCCGCGAGGTGCCGCCGGTCGGCGGGGACACGCTGTGGGCCGACATGGCCGCCGCCTACGACAACCTGCCCGAGGAACTGCGCCGGCGCCTCGACGGGGCCCGCGCCGTGCACGACTTCCTGCCGGGCTTCGAACGGTTCACCCCCGCCGAACGGCTCGCGCGGTTCCAGGAGCAGTTCCCGCCGGTCGAGCACCCCGTGGTGCGGCGCCATCCGGAGACCGGCCGCCGGATGCTGTTCGTGAACTCCTCGTTCACCACCCGCGTCGTGGGCTGGGACCGGGCCGAGAGCGACCGTGTGCTGCGCCTGCTCTTCCAGCAGGCGCACGTCCCCGAGTACCAGGTGCGCTTCCACTGGCAGGCCGGGGACGTCGCCTTCTGGGACAACCGGGCCACCCAGCACTACGCCGTGGGCGACTACGCCCCGCACCGCCGGATCGCCGAACGCGTGGCCGTCGCGGGCGACCGGCCCTGCTGACCCGGCCCGTGACCCTCGCCGGTCAGCGTCTGGCTCGCTCCTCACGGAGCCGGGCGGCGATCGGGGCCAGGAACCCGCGCAGCGTGCCGAGTTCCTCGGGGCTGAGCTGATCGATGAAGTTGCGCCGCACCGAGTCCACGTGGTGCGGCGCGACCTTGCGCATCGTCTCCAGGCCCGGAGCGGTGAGCACGGCGAACAGTCCGCGCCGGTCCGACTCGCAGTTCTCCCTGCGCACCAGACCGGCCTTCTCCATGCGCGTGATCTGGTGCGAGAGCCGGCTCTTGGACTGGAGGGTCGCGGCGGCCAGGTCACTCATCCGCACCCGGTGCTCCTCGGCCTCCGAGAGGTTGACCAGGATCTCGTAGTCGTTGATGGTCAGCCCGAACGGCTGGAGGTCCTTCTCCAGTTGATACGTGAGCAGCCGGTTCACTTCCAGGTGGGTGCGCCAGGCGCACTGCTCCGCGTCGCTGAGCCAGCGTGTGGCCGTCTCGGTCTCCATGAAGGCATTCTACCTAAGATGTTGAATATCCAACAATCCCTGACCGTGTCCGGTCGGGCACGTAAGGTGACCGAGCCCGGCCGTCCGGTGCCCGGCCACCGCAGCGTAACCGCTGGAAGCGACCCCGGTGGACACGCGGGCGGCCGAACCGCTCAGAGCCCGAAGCGTCGCTGAATGTCACCGAGCTGTCCGGGCATACGGGGCAGCCCCGCCTGTCCGGACTGTCCGGGGCCGTGGCCCGGCACCCCCGGGCCTGAGTGGCCGCTGCCGCCGGGGACCCCGGGGCCGGCCGGGACCGTGCCCGTGTCCTGCTCGGGCATCAGCTGCTCCGAGGACTGGAGCAGTACCGTCCCGGCGCCGACGAACTCGAACTGGTGCTCCTCGCCCGAGGCCCCGCCGAGCCCGGTCAGCGCCCGCACCCCGCCCAGGAAGCCGCTCATGTACTGGTGGTCGTAGTGGTGGCAGGGGGAGGGACAGTCCGCCCAGCCCACGAGCGCCTGCGGGTCCACCCGCAGCGGCGGCTCCATGAAGACCACCGGCCCGTTCGAGGCCGCCACGAACTTCCCGGTCCCGATCAGGGTGAGGAAGCCCGGCACGATCGACTGCTTGAGCGCCAGCGAGGGCTCGTAGGCGAGCAGGTTGCCCGAGCGCACCGTCAGGTTGCCGTCCTGAAGGTCGAAGGAGTTCACGTCGAAGGCGCGGTCGGCGAGCAGCATCTTGCCCTGCCCCGCAGCCACCACCCAGTCGCTCGCGTGCAGCGGGGAGTGGAAGCTCGTGCGCAGCAGCCGGTCGAAGCCGCCGTGGCCGATGCCGTTGAAGTCGATCCGCCCGTAGTAGGCGATCATCTTGCCCTTCTGCAGGAACCACTGGCTCCCGGTCAGCTCCACGCAGAAGGTGTACGGATTCACGTTGTCGTTGGCGGGCAGCGTCACCGGATCGAGGACCGTGGGCCCGCCGGGCGTCGCGACACTCACAGCTTCTCCTCCGATGCCTGGACGAACACCGCTCCGGTGCCGGACAGCTCCAGCTGGAACGCCTCTCCCGACCCGCGTCCCACCATGTCGCGCCAGCCCAGGGCCGTGGACAGCTTGTTGCGTACGTCGCCGTGGTGCGCGACGTACGCCTGCGGGTCGACGTGCACGGGGCGCCGCGGGGTGATCGGCACCTCGATCACCCCGCCGTGGGCCATCACCGCGACCGCGCCGTGGCCCTTGAGTGTCGTCGTGAACAGGCCCTGCCCGGTGACCTGGCCGCGCACCATGCCCATGACCCCGCCCTGCGCGCCGAGGAACACGGTGCCCTGCTCCAGGGAGCCGTCGAAGGCCAGCAGCCGGTCCGCCTCGACGTACAGGGTGTCGCCCTCCAGGCCGATGACCTGCACGTGGTGGCCGCCGTGGCCGAACAGCACCGTGCCCTCGCCCTCGACCGTCATGAGCGGCGTCGCCTCGCCCGCCACCCGACGGCCGATCATCGACATCACGCCGCCCTGGCCGCCCTGGATGTTCGGGGTGAAGGCGACCTCGCCCCGGTGGGCGAGCATCGCGCCGCGCTGGCTGTACATCCGCTGCCCGGGGGTGATCGTGGCCTCGACCATCCGGGAGTTGATCTCGCGGAAGGGCATCAGACGTCGCCTCCGATCGTGTTCCGCTCGCTGGGCTGGACGTAGACCAGGCCCTCGCCCTCGAACCGGATCTGGAAGGCCTCCCCGCCGCCCTCGCCCAGGAAGGTGCGGAAGGACACCCCCGACTGGAACTGCTGCCGCAGCGAGCCCTGGTGCGCGATGTACGCCCCGGGGTCGACCTGGAGGGGGTACTGCGCGCTCACCCGCAGGACGACCGCCGGCCCGTCGGACAGCAGGGCCGCCTGGCCGCTGCCCTCGACCGTCGTCGTGAACAGGCCGTTGCCCTGGCTCGCGCCGCGCAGGCCGGTGAACGTCGTGCCCGTGCGCAGCCCCGCGTCGGTGCACAGGAGGTTGCTCGACTCCACGTGGAGCTTCTCGCCGCGCAGCGACACCAGGTTGATCTCGCTCGCCCGGTCCGCGAACCAGCACGTGCCCTCCCCGCGCACCTCCATCACCTCCATCTGCTCTCCCGTCAGCCGGCGCGTGACCATCCCGCGCAGGCCGTCACCACCGCCCGTCATCTTCTTGAACGCCATCCGGCCGTCGTACGCGACCATCGAGCCGTTCTTCGCCTTCACGGCGTCGCCGGACAGATCGACGGCGAGCACCTTGCTGCCTTGGAGTCGGAACTGAGCCACGCACTGACGGTAGCGGGCCGGGGGTGGTGCGGACAGGCCGTACGGAGAACGGGGCCCGTGGCGCGTCGCCGGGGGACCCTGATACGGGCGGACCCGCGGCGGCTGACAGAATGGGCCCGAGCTTGTGCACGCGTTCACAAGATCGTCCCGACCTGCCATCCCGCTTTCCGAGCCGAAGGGTCCGCGCCCGTGGACATCAAGACAGCCTCCGCCCTCCGTCGCCTCCGCCTGGTCTCGGCGCCCGAGGCGGTCTCCTTCCTCCTCCTGATCGTCTGCTCCGTGCTCAAGCGCACCACGGACTTCAACGCCGTCCCCGTCATGGGCATGGTCCACGGCGTGCTGTTCATCCTGTACGTGCTCTTCTGGCTCGACGCGTGGAACCGCGCCAAGTGGCCGGTCGGCCGGGGCGTCCTCTACTTCGTCCTCTCCGTGCTGCCCACCGGCGGCTTCTTCGCCGAGCGCAAGCTGAAGGGCGAGGCCGAGGACGCGGTCATCGCCTCCCGCGCCCGCCGCGAGGGGATCGTGAACGCGTGATCGTCGCCTTCTCCGTCTCCCCGCTCGGTGTCGGCGAGGACGTCGGCGAGTACGTCGCCGACGCCGTGCGCGTCGTACGCGAGTCCGGCCTCCCGCACCGCACCGATGCGATGTTCACGAGCATCGAGGGCGAGTGGGACGAGGTCATGGACGTCGTCAAGCGCGCGACCGCCGCCGTCGAGGCCCGCTCCTCCCGGGTCTCCCTCGTCCTGAAGGCCGACATCCGCCAGGGCGTCACCGACGGGCTCACCGCCAAGGTGGCGACCGTCGAGCGTCACCTGGCCGCCGACGCGACCAGGGGCGCAGACGCGGACACGGACGACGCGACCGCTGAGGGCTGACGCCCCCAGGTGGACGTCCGCGTCCCCGAGATCATCGGGGCGGACGCCGAGGTCCGCGAGTCCTTCGACGAGCACACCGGACGCTTCCGCGTCCGGGTCCGCGTCGTCAACCGCCGCTTCGGCCCCCTCTTCGGCTACGAGGGCTCCTTCACGACGACGTACGAGGACGTACGCACCCTCGGCGTCCGGCCCGGACTGCGTCCCGTTCGCGAGGAGGCCCGCCGGTGAGCACCCCGACCGGCCCGGCCCCCTTCGAGCCGGGTGGGCCCGACGAGCCCGGTGCGTCCGGTGCGTCCGAAGACGGGGCCTCCGCCCCGTTCCCCTCGCCCCCGCTCTCCGAGACGCAGCGCAAGCTCCTGGACGGCGCGCTGCGCACGCTCACGGAGCAGGGACTCGCGAAGACCTCCGCGCGCACCGTCGCCGCGGCGGCCGGCGTCAACCAGGCGCTCGTCTTCTACCACTTCGGCTCCGTCGACGAACTCCTCGCCGCCGCGTGCCGCTACGGCACCGAACGCCAGCTCGCCGACTACCGCGAAGGGCTCGCCGCCGTCACGACCCTCGGCGGGCTCCTCGACTTCGGGCGGGCCATGCACGCCCGGGAACGCGCCGCCGGACACGTCGCCGTCCTCGGCCAGCTCCTCGCCGCCGCCCAGACCCAGCCGCGGCTGCGCCCCGCCACCGCCGCCGGGCTCGCCCTGTGGACGGAGGCGCTGGAGAAGGTGCTGCGCCGGGTCCTGGCCGCCTCCCCGCTCGGCGAGTTCACCGACCCGCCCGGCCTCGCGCGCGCCGTCGCCGCCTCCTTCGTCGGCATAGAGCTGTACGAAGGGGTCGACGCGGAGGGAGCGGGCCGGGCGCTCGACGCCCTGGCCCACCTCGCCGTCCTCGCGACCGCCGTGGACGACCTCGGCCCCGTCGCGCAGCGCGCCGTCCGCCACCGGCTGCGCCGTACGGCCCGCAAGTAGCCGCACGGCCGGCACTCGCCCGCACGCCGGGGCCACGGAGCGGCCCGGGCCCCGCCTCAGCCCTCCCCGCTGTCGCCCTCCGCGAGGGCCGTGCCCAGCGCCGTACGCCGGTAGAGGACCTCGCGGCCGTACCGGCGTGGCGCGAGCAGTCCGGCCGCGCTCAGGGCGGTCAGGTGCGCGGACACCGAGGACGGGGCGAGACCCAGCCGCCGGGCCAGGGAACTCGTCGTGGACGGGGCGCCGAGCGCCGCGAGGACCGAGGCGCGGCCCCGGCCGAGCACCCCGGTCAGGGCGCGCGCCGGACGCCGCGCCGTCTCCTCCCACAGGGCGCCGATCCCGCGCGCCGGATACACCACCAGCGGCTGCCAGGGCGCCTCCAGACCGCTCACCACGTCCGGCCAGGCGAACACGCTCGGCATCAGCACGAGGCCCATGCCGCCGAGCACCCGTTCGTGCTCGCCGGGGCCGTGCACCGTCAGGACGCCCTCGTGCCAGGACAGGCGGGTGTCCAGCTCGGACAGCAGCCCGCCGAAGCCCACCTCCGCGAGCCGGCGCGCGTGGTGCGCGACGTCCGCGTCCAGCAGCGCCCGCAGCCGGGGCCAGTCCGGGGCGACCAGCGCGTGCCAGGCCCGCTCCAGCAGATCCGCCAGCGTCGCGACCGCCCGCGCCGGATCGGCCAGCAGCGCGCGGCCCGCCGCCGAACGGGCCGCCCCGGGCGCCGAGGCCAGGGCCTGCTCCAGGTCCCGGCGCGCCGTGTCCGGGTCCGTCGCCCGCACCCGCGCCAGTTCCTCCTCGATCGTCACCGAGGGCCCTGAGGGCGCCAGCGACCAGAAATCGGGGGAGAAACCGCGGCGCGGCATCAGCACCCACAGCGGTTCCAGGTCGAGGTCCTCGACCGCCGCGCGCATCCGCTCCAGCCGGTCCGGGTGGTACGGGAAACGGTCCGGCCGCCGCAGTGTGCGCACCGCCTCCGCCGTCTCCCAGAGCGGCGACACCGCGAACCGGCAGCGCAACAGGTCGGCCTCGCCGAACAGCAGCCGGTAGGTCATGCGTGCCTCCTCGCGGGACGTGGCCGTCGTCAGGAAACGCCGGGCACTCACTCATCCCGTCGGCCCACCACGGGAGACCCCGGGCGGTCACCCGGCCCGCGGCGTCCGAGCCGTCCCCGCCGATTCGGCTGGAGCCGAAACTCTACGGGGCACGTACGCCGGGCCCCACGCTGCTGTCATGACCACCGCTCAAGGGAACGGGGCGGGAGCGGGCCCGCTCCGTACCCGCGCCCCCGGCTGGACGGACCTGCTCCGTACCGCCGAGTTCCGCCCCGTTCTCGCCGCCCACCTCCTCTCGCTGCTCGGCGTCGTCGTCAGCGAGGTCGCGCTGTCCGTCCTCGTCTACGGCCTCACCGGTTCGCCGTTCCTGAGCGCCCTCACCTTCGCCCTCGGCTTCCTTCCGTACCTCTTCGGCGGGACGCTGCTCGCCGGGATCGCCGACCGCCACCCGCCCCGCCGCGTCCTGGTCCTGTGCGACCTGCTGTGCGCGGCGTGCGCCGCCGTCATGGCCCTGCCCGCGACGCCCGTGCCCGGACTGCTGTTCCTGCGGGTCGTCCTCGCCGCCGTCGCCCCGGTCTTCGCCGGCACCCGGATGGCGACGCTCGCCGACATCCTGGGCGAGGGGGAGCTGTTCGTCCTCGGCCGCTCCCTGCTGCGCATGGTCTCGCAGAGCGCCGTACTCATCGGCTTCGGCGCCGGGGGAGTGCTGCTCACGCTGGTCAGCCCGCGCGGCGCGCTGCTCGTCACGGTCGCCACCTTCCTGCTGTCGGCGACCCTGCTGCGCCTGGGCACCCGGCGCCGCCCCGCCCGCGCCCCGGCACGGGAGGAGCGGACCTCCCTGCTGCGCCACTCGCTGGGCGGGGCCCGCCGCGTCCTGGCCCACCGCCCCACCCGGGGCCTGCTCCTGCTGTTCTGGGTGCCGCCGTTCTTCACCGTCGCCCCCGAGGCCCTCGCCGCCCCGTACGCCGCGCAGCTCGGCGTCGGCAGCGCGGGGCTCGGGCTCCTGATGTGCGCCATGGCGGTCGGCACGATCGCCGGGGAGCTGCTCGCCGGCACCCTGCTGTCCCCCGCCTCCCGGGCCCGGATCGCCCTGCCGCTCGCCGCCCTGACCCTGCTGCCCCTCGTCGCGTACGCCGCCGGGCTCGGCCTCGTGACGTCCCTGCTCGTCCTCGTCGTGACCGGGGCCGGATCGGCGTACACCCTCGGGGTGGACCGCTGGTTCGTGGACGCCGTGCCGCAGGAGCTGCGCGGCCGGGCCATGACGCTCCAGACGGCCGGGCTCATGACCCTCCAGGGCCTCGGGATGGCCCTGGCCGGAGCGGTGGCCGAACTCTTCTCGGCGCGGGCCGCGGTCGCGGGCGCCGGGCTCCTGGGCACCGTCTGCTGCGCGCTGCTCGCCCTCGACGTCCACCGCACCCGCGCCCGGACGAAGGGGTGCACGGCACCGGGCGGGCGACCGAAGGGCGAGACGGGGCGGGACCGCCATGTGACCGGCCGGTAGGGTGCAGGCGTGCCGAAGCCGCTCAGCCTTGCCTTCGACCCCATCGCCCGCGCCGACGAGTCGTGGCGACAGCGTTGGGGCCACGTGCCCTCGATGGCCGCGATCACCTCGATCATGCGCGCCCAGCAGATCCTGCTCGCCGAGGTCGACGCCGTCGTCAAGCCGTACGGACTGACCTTCGCCCGGTACGAGGCGCTCGTGCTGCTGACCTTCTCCAAGGCGGGCGAACTGCCGATGTCCAAGATCGGTGAGCGGCTCATGGTGCACCCCACCTCGGTGACTAACACCGTGGACCGGCTCGTGCGCTCCGGCCTCGTCGCCCGGCGGCCCAACCCCAACGACGGCCGCGGCACCCTCGCGTCCATCACCGACAAGGGGCGCGAGGTCGTCGAGGCGGCCTCGCGCGACCTCATGGCGATGGACTTCGGGCTCGGGGCCTACGACGCGGAGGAGTGCGCCGAGATCTTCGCCACACTCCGCCCGCTGCGGGTCGCGGCGGGCGACTTCGAGGAGTGAGCCCCGTTCCGGGCGCCCGTCTCCGGCCCTGGTGACAGGGGCCTCGCACCGGCCCGGCGGGCCGGGAGCGGGTCCCACCCCCGCGTAGATCGCCCGATCCGCCCGGTTAGGCTCGGCCTCATGAAAAAGAGCGTGCTGACCCGCTACCGGGTGATGGCGTACGTCACCGGTGTGCTGCTGGTTCTGCTGACGATCGGTGTCATCGCCAAGTACCTCCTCGACATCGACGGTGCCACCGGGTTCACCCGGGTCGTCGCGATCGCGCACGGCTGGCTCTACGTCGTCTACCTCGTCGTCGCCTTCGATCTCGGCTCCAAGGCGAAGTGGCCGGTCGGCAAGCAGCTGTGGGTGCTGATCGCCGGAACGATCCCCACCGCCGCCTTCTTCGTCGAGCGGAAGATCACGCCCGAGCTGGAGGCGAAGGTCGCCCGGCAGGACGGCGCCGTGCCCGCGGCCAGGCCCGCGCCCGCCGGTCGCGGCGGCACCGTCAAGAAGGGCTGAGCCCTCTCGGCAGGGCCTCCCGGGAGGGCCCGGCGGCCTCGCCCCGGGCCGGCGCGCCGAGTCCGCCCCGTCACCGCCGTACGCGCGTACGGCGGTGTGCCCATCGACATTTACTTGGACGTCCTAGTAAATTCGGGGGTATGGACGCTCACGGCATCGAAGAGGGCCGCCGTCGCTGGCAGACCCGGTACGACGCGGCCCGCAAGCGCGAGGCCGACTTCAGCACGCTCTCCGGCGATCCGGTCGAGCCCGTCTACGGGCCACGTCCCGGCGACGTCTACGAGGGCTTCGACCGGATCGGCTGGCCCGGGGAGTTCCCCTTCACCCGGGGCCTGCACGCGACGGGCTACCGGGGCCGGGCCTGGACCATCCGCCAGTTCGCGGGCTTCGGCAACGCGCTCCAGACCAACGAGCGTTACAAGATGATCCTCGCGGCGGGCGGCGGAGGGCTCTCGGTCGCCTTCGACATGCCGACCCTCATGGGCCGCGACTCCGACGACCCGCGCGCGCTCGGCGAGGTCGGCCACTGCGGGGTCGCGATCGACTCGGCCGCCGACATGGAGGTCCTGTTCCAGGGCATCCCGCTCGGCGAGGTCACCACCTCCATGACCATCTCGGGACCGGCCGTCCCGGTCTTCTGCATGTACCTCGTCGCCGCCGAACGGCAGGGCGTCGACCCGGCCGTACTCAACGGCACGCTCCAGACCGACATCTTCAAGGAGTACATCGCGCAGAAGGAGTGGCTGTTCGGGCCCGAGCCCCACCTGCGCCTCATCGGCGACCTGATGGAGCACTGCGCCGAGAAGATCCCGGCCTACAAACCGCTCTCGGTCTCCGGCTACCACATCCGCGAGGCCGGGGCGACGGCCGCGCAGGAACTCGCCTACACCCTCGCTGACGGCTTCGGCTACGTCGAACTCGGCCTCTCGCGCGGCCTCGACGTCGACGTGTTCGCCCCCGGGCTGTCCTTCTTCTTCGACGCCCACGTGGACTTCTTCGAGGAGATCGCCAAGTTCCGCGCCGCGCGCCGCATCTGGGCCCGCTGGCTGCGCGACGTGTACGGGGCGCGCACCGACAAGGCGCAGTGGCTGCGGTTCCACACCCAGACGGCCGGGGTCTCACTGACCGCGCAGCAGCCGTACAACAACGTCGTGCGCACGGCCGTCGAGGCGCTCGCGGCGGTACTCGGCGGCACCAACTCCCTGCACACCAACGCGCTCGACGAGACGCTCGCGCTGCCCAGCGAGCGGGCCGCCGAGATCGCCCTGCGCACCCAACAGGTCCTCATGGAGGAGACCGGCGTCGGCAACGTCGCGGACCCGCTCGGCGGCTCCTGGTACGTCGAGCAGCTCACCGACCGGATCGAGGCCGAGGCCGAGGAGATCTTCGAGCGGATCAAGGAGAAGGGGGCGCTCGCCCACCCCGAGGGGCGCCACCCCGTCGGCCCGATGACCTCCGGCATCCTGCGCGGTATCGAGGACGGCTGGTTCACCGGGGAGATCGCCGAGTCCGCCTTCCGCTACCAGCGGTCCGTCGAGAAGGGGGACAAGCGCGTCGTCGGCGTCAACGTCGCGGAGGGCTCGGTGACCGGCGACCTGGAGATCCTGCGGGTCAGCCACGAGGTCGAGCGCGACCAGGTCGCCACCCTGGCCGAGCGCCGCTCCACCCGCGACGAGGCCGCCGTACGCGCCGCCCTCGACGCGATGCTGGCCGCCGCCCGCGACGGGTCCAACATGATCTCCCCGATGCTCGACGCGGCCCGCGCCGAGGCGACCCTCGGGGAGATCTGCGGGGTCCTGCGCGAGGAGTGGGGTTCCTACACGGAACCGGCGGGGTTCTGAGCCGCCGGGGCGGAGCGCCCTTCCCGAGCGGAGTGCGGGTGGGGGTGGGGTGGGGCGGCGTCGGGTGAGCCCAGGGTGTCTGCGCGTTCTCTGCGGCCCTTGCGTCGAGAGGGCCCCGTCCCCTCCCTGAGGTGAGCCGGGCAGGGGCGGTCGGGACCGCCGGGCGGGTCGAGAGGGATGGCACCGGGAGCCGGGAGGGGCGGCGCCGGGCGGGCCACGGCGGCTGTCGCGTTCACTGCGCGCCCCGTGCCGAAGGGGTGCGGAGCCCCTCGCCGAGCGGAGCCCGCGCCGCGCCGGGCGGGCCAGGACGGCCGCAACGTTCCCTGCGGGTCCCTGTGCCACGGTGGGCCCCTGTACCACGCCTCCTGTGGCCCCCTGCGCCCCGCCCCCCACCGCTACGGCGGCGTCCCCCTGATTCCCGCGACGAGCAGGAGGGCCAGTCGCTCGGCCCAGTCCGCGTCCACCGGCTGCGCGCTCACCAGGGCCCGGTGCACGACGGTGCCCGCGATGACGTCGAAGACCAGGTCGGTGTTGCGATCGGCGCTGGCCGGGTCCGCGTCGGGCGGGATCTCGCCGCGCCCCTGGGCCCGCGCCCTGCCCTCCACCACGAGCCGCTTCTGGCGGTCCACGATCGCCGAGCGGATACGGCGGCGCAGGGCCTCGTCCCGCGTGGACTCGGCGACCACCGCCATCAGTGAGGTCCGCGTCTCCGGACGCTCCAGCAGTGCGGCGAACTGCAGCACCACCGCGCTCACGTCGGAGGCCAGCGAACCCGAGTCGGGCAGCTCCAACTCGTCGAAGAGGACCGCCACCGCGTCCACGACCAGCTCGCTCTTGCCCGGCCAGCGCCGGTAGAGCGTCGTCTTCGCGACCCCGGCGCGGCTCGCCACCTCGCCCAGCCGCAGCCCCGACCAGCCCGCCTCGACCAGCACCTCACGCGTCGCCGCGAGGATCGCCTCGTCGGCGGCGGCGCTGCGAGGCCGGCCCGCCCGGGCGGGAGGGGACGGCGGAGAAGGGCTGCGACGCTGCATGCCGTGACCATACCGGCCGGTACGACTTCGGGGCGTGAGCGAGATCACCGGGCGGACCGGGCGCTCAGGAGTTACGCTACGAGTCGTAGCGTAAGGAGCGACAACCACGCACGCCCGAGGTGGGGACCCCGGGCATCCACGCACTACCGGAGCGGTACCCGTCGTACGCCGCCCGACCTCGGCGGACGGCGTGTCGCCCCGGCGATGGGTGCAGTGTGCACCTGACTTTTCCGCAGCGGCACCGGACAGGGGAGGATGGCCTCATGCAGCCACGGAACATGTCCATGAGCGGAGTCGTCGACCTCGCCGCGGTGAAGGCGGCCCAAGAGGCCAAGGCGAAGGCGGAACAGGCGCGCGCGGAAGCCGCGCGCAACGGCGGCGGGGGAGCGGCCTCCCCGTCCTCGCTGGTGATCGACGTCGACGAGGCCGGTTTTGAGCGCGATGTCCTCCAGCGCTCCACCGAGGTGCCCGTCGTCATCGACTTCTGGGCCGAGTGGTGCGAGCCCTGCAAGCAGCTCGGCCCGCTCCTGGAGCGGCTCGCGCTTGAGTACAACGGCCGCTTCCTGCTCGCCAAGGTCGACGTCGACGCCAACCAGATGCTGATGCAGCAGTTCGGCATCCAGGGCATTCCGGCGGTCTTCGCGGTGGTCGCGGGCCAGGCGCTGCCGCTCTTCCAGGGCGCCGCCCCGGAGGCGCAGATCCGCGAGACCCTCGACCAGCTCATCCAGGTCGGTGAGGAGCGCTTCGGGCTCACCGGCATCGCCGTCGACCCGGACGCCGCCCAGGCCGAGCCCTCGGAGGCCCCGCCGGTGCCCGCCGGGCCCTACGACGCGCTGCTGGAGTCCGCCGTCCAGGCGCTGGACGCCGGTGACTTCGCCGGCGCGGTGCAGGCGTACCGCAACGTCCTCTCCGACGATCCGGGCAACACGGAGGCCAAACTCGGCCTCGCCCAGGCCGAACTGCTGCGACGTGTTTCCGAGTTGGACCCGCAGCAGGTCCGCAAGGACGCGGCGGAGCGCCCCGGCGACGTCTCGGCGCAGCTCGCCGCAGCCGACCTCGACCTGGCCGGCGGCCACGTCGAGGACGCCTTCGGCCGGATCGTGGAGACCGTACGGCGCACGGCGGGCGAGGACCGCGACGCCGCACGGTTGCGGCTGCTGGAGCTGTTCGAGGTCGTCGGCGCCGAGGACCCGCGCGTCGCCTCCGCCCGTACCGCCCTGGCCCGCGTGCTGTTCTGACGGGCCGCCCCCCGGCAGCGCATATGCCCGGGGTCTGCGAGTCCCGTGGAGATTTGACGACACAGTGACGCAGCGGCCGCCCTTTGCCAAAACTTGGCAAAGGGCGGTCGCTGTTACTTGCAGTAAGTCGGCACGGACAAAGCGTCGCGATGTGTGAGTCGATGCCCCGTTATGCCCCCCTGTGCGGAGCCACCGTCCGTGGGGAGGTGGCGGGGGCGGGACCCGCCGAGGTCATCTCCGCGTTACTAGTCAGTAACGAACCCCTTGTGCGCACGCTCCGAATGCACCACGATCGGCCACGCTCGGTCCATTCCCCCCGCCCGACAACCAGTCGGGTGCCACGGGGGTCCTTGGGTCCCCACCGGGCGGGCCGGAGCCTGCGGGCGCCGGTCACTGGACAGGGGGGTCTCCGCCGGTCGGCGGGGCCTGTCCATCGGGTTGCGTGAAGCCGCAGCCAGTGGTTGTCGCTCGGGGGTGATCGCCGGAGATCCGGGCGCGTGCAGCGCCGCGAGTCCCGGTGCTTCTTCCCGAGGACGTAGCGCTTCTCCCATCCCTGCCCGGCCGCCTTGCCGAACGGCAGTGGCCAGGGCCGGAGATGTACGTCCGAGAAGGAGGAAAGTCATGGAGTCTCTCGCTCGTGGCGGGACCAGATGGCGTCGTTTCGCCGTCGTCATGGTTCCGAGCATCGCGGCCACCGCCGCGATAGGTGTGGCGCTCTCGCAGGGCGCGCTCGCCGCTTCGTTCAGCGTGTCGGGCCAGTCGTTCAAGGTGTCCGCCAAGGAGCTGAACGGCAAGGGCTTCGCCCAGTACGGCGGCGTCGACGCGGGCTACGACAAGTCCGGTCACGCGGTGGCCATCTCGTCGTTCAAGTCGGCCGACATCACCGACATGTGCCAGTCGGTCGTCACGCCCGACGTCCCGCTGGTCGGCACCGTCACCCTGCAGCTCAAGGCGGGCGGCAAGGGCACCCCGGTGCACGCCGACAACCTGTACATCGACGTCGCCGACCTGAGCGCCGACGCCGAGTTCAAGAACATCGACATCGGTGTGGCGACCGGCGTGACCGGCAACGCGGGCCAGGGCGGCAAGGGGCCGGCCGTCAGGGACAAGGTCAACCCCAACGGTTTCGCGCAGCAGGCCGACGAGGCCACGCTGAAGAACGTGAAGCAGACCGCGTGGGCCACCACCGCCGGGACCTTCAAGCTGAGCGGGCTCAGCATGAAGCTGCACAAGGGCGTCAAGGAGTGCTACTGAGCACCCGCCCCCGGCGGACGCCCCCGGGCCTCCGCCCCGGGCTGACGGGCCGTTGAGCGGCCCCTCGCCCTCGGCGGGCCAGGAGCCCGCGGCGGCCTTCCCGGGCCTCATCTCCCGGGGAGGCGGCCGGGCGGCCGTCCGCCTCCCCTCCTTCTTCCACGCACAGCCGGTTCCAGGGAGCTGTTTTTCATGAGCGCCGAGTCCCCAGGGCTGAGCCACCGAATCCACCACTGGCGTCTCCGGTTCCGTGCCTGGCGCGGCACCCGCCCGTTCTGGGCGGGACTGCTCACGCTGCTGGGCGGAATACCCATCGCCTACCTGCCCTACAACGACCTCAAGCTCGGGCAGCTCACCCTCCGGATGGCCACCACCGCGGGCGCGGGATCGCTGATCATCGGCATCCTGCTGATCACCCTCGGACTGACGATGTGGTACCACCACATCGTCCGGGTGTTCGCCGGGGTCGCGGCGATTCTGCTGGCCCTCATCTCCATCCCCGTCTCCAACCTCGGCGGGCTGTTCTTCGGCTTCCTGCTGGCCATGGTGGGCGGCGCCCTCTCGCTGTCCTGGGCGCCCGCGAAGCCCCCGGCCGACGAGGTGACGGCAGCCGGCCAGGCGGCGCCCGCTCCCGGCCCGGCCTCCCCGACGCCCGGCACGCCCGGCGGTCCCGCACCCGCGGGCGGCGATCCCTTCCCCGGACCGGAGCAGGGCGGCCCCGCCGGCCCCGCGCCCGCCGGTGACGGCGACCGTGCCTTCGCGCAGGTGTCGGGTGACGGCGGGAGGCACCGTGCGAAATGAGGAACCGGCGGCCTCCGGGCCGGACCGGCCCGGCAGAACCGGCCCGCGCCACGCGGCGCCGAGGAAATCGCTGCTGACCAAACTGCAGATACCCGCCGGCAAGGCGATGGCGCTGGCCGCGATGCCGACGGCCGTGTTCGTGGGCATCGGTCTCACGCCCCGGCTCGCCCTCGCCGACGACAAGGCCGAGCTGCCCTTCGCTCCCGGACCCTGCGTCACCCGGTCCGACGAGCCCGCCGGCGAGGACCCCTCGGCGACCCCGAGCCCCTCGGCCTCCCCGTCCGGTTCCGCCTCGCCGAGCCCGGACGCGGGCGGTACGCCCAAGCCCTCGGCCACCCCGGACGCGCCCGCGAAGGGCTCCGACGGGGCGAAGGGCGACGCGAAGGACCCGGACACGAAGGACTCCGGGACCTCCGCCGCCACCGGTGCGCAGGACTCGGGACAGAGCGCCGGGCCCGAGGCGAAGTCCGCCCCGGAGCCGTCCTCGACCCCCTCGCCCTCGGCCTCCGAGACGACGAACCCGCTCGACCCGCTGGGCGTGGGCAAGGCCCTCAAGGACCTCCTGACCCCGAAGGAGAAGAAGGAGCAGGAGGAGAAGGAGGCGGCGGACAAGGCGGCCGCGGAGAAGGCCGCGCAGGACGAGGCCCAGGACGAGGCCGAGTCCGCCGGAAGCGGCGCCGAGCCGGGCGCCACCGCGTCCCCCGACGCCCCCGCCGGGAAGGCCGGCAAGGCGAAGGCCCCCGAGTCCGGGGCGAAGGACGCCGCGTCCGCCTCCCCCCGCACCCTCAAGGACGACATCACCGACGCCGCCCGCAAGGCCGGGGCGGCCGAGAAGGACATCGTCGAGGGCGCCCGCTCCGCCGCCGAGAAGAACGCGGCAGGACCGCGGGCCGAGAAGGACGGCGAGGACGGCGCGAAGGCCGGGGACCTCAAGCTCGACGGCACCGAGCCCTACCCGTGCCCGACCCATGACGCGAAGGCCCTCGCCGACGCCGACGTGGACGAGTCCTACCCGAGGGTCGCCGACGAGCCCTGGCGCCTGGAGACCACCAAGCTCAGCCTGCACGGGCTCGGCTACGACGGGATCGTCAAGGTCCGCACGTCCAGCGGCAGGATCAAGAACGTCCTGAAGTTCACCGCGAGCGGCCTCGACATCAAGGACCTGCACCAGCTGACCGTGGGCCCGGACGGGAAGACCGGCCACGTCAAGGGCGCTCCCGGCTCCACGTCGACGATCCGCGACGGCAAGGTCACGATGTACACGGAGCGGCTCAAGGGGAACCTGCTGGGCCTGATCCCGGTCGACTTCACCCCCGACAGCCCGCCGCCACTGACCCTGCCCGAGCTGTTCTTCACCAAGGTGACGGTCGTGCAGGCCGCGCAGTTCGGCGGCACCCTCACCATCCCCGGGCTGCACAACTACTACGACGGCGACGCCGGGTGACCGTACGGCCGTGAGAACGACGACGACCGCAGGGCCGTGGGAACGAGACGGCGAGAGGGGCACCCCGCCCGGGGTGCCCCTCTCGCCGTTCCGTCACCTGTGCGCCGCGCCCCGGGGTCAGTCCCGGCCGACGCCGCCCAGGTGGTGCACGCGCACCATGTTGGTCGTGCCCGGGACGCCGGGAGGCGAGCCGGCCGTGATCACCACGGTGTCGCCGTCCTTCAGCTTGCCCATCTTGACGACCTCGGCGTCCACCAGGTCGACCATCGCGTCGGTGTTGTCCACGTGCGGGGCGAGGTGCGCCTCGACGCCCCAGCTCAGCGCGAGCTGGTTGCGGGACGCCTCGCTCGTCGTGAAGGCCACGACCGGCTGCGCCGTGCGGTAGCGGGAGAGCCGGCGCGCGGTGTCCCCGGACTCGGTGAAGGCGATGAGCGCCTTCGCGTCCAGGAAGTCCGCGATCTCGGCGGCCGCGCGGGCCACCGAACCGCCCTGCGTACGGGGCTTCTTGCCGGGCACGAGCGGCTGGAGGCCCTTGGAGAGCAGCTCCTCCTCGGCCGCCACGACGATCTTCGACATCGTCTTGACGGTCTCGATCGGGTAGGCGCCCACGCTCGACTCGGCGGACAGCATGACCGCGTCCGCGCCGTCCAGGATCGCGTTCGCGACATCGCTCGCCTCGGCGCGCGTCGGACGCGAGTTGGTGATCATCGACTCCATCATCTGGGTCGCCACGATCACCGGCTTGGCGTTGCGCCGGCACAGCTCCACGAGGCGCTTCTGCACCATCGGGACCTTCTCCAGCGGGTACTCGACGGCGAGGTCGCCGCGGGCCACCATCACGCTGTCGAAGGCGAGGACCACGTCCTCCATGTTCGCGACGGCCTGCGGCTTCTCGACCTTGGCGATGACCGGGAGGCGGTGGCCCTCCTCGTCCATGACGCGGTGGACGTCCTTGACGTCGTTGGCGTCGCGCACGAAGGACAGCGCGATCATGTCGGCACCGACCCGCAGCGCGAAGCGCAGGTCGTCGATGTCCTTCTCGGACAGGGCCGGCACGTTGACGGCGGCACCGGGCAGGTTGATGCCCTTGTGGTCGGAGACCACACCGCCCTCGATGACGATGGTGTGCACCTTCGGGCCCTCGACCGAGGTGACCTTCAGCTCGACGTTGCCGTCGTTGATCAGGATCGGGTCGCCCTTGACGACGTCGCCCGGGAGGCCCTTGTAGGTCGTGCCGCAGATGCTGCGGTCACCGGCCACGTCCTCGGCGGTGATGATGAACTCGTCACCGCGCACCAGCTCGACGGGGCCCTCGGCGAAGGTCTCCAGGCGGATCTTCGGCCCCTGGAGGTCGAAGAGCACCCCGACCGCGCGGCCGGTGTCCTCGGCGGCCTGGCGGACGCGGCGGTACCGCTGCTCGTGCTCCTCGTGGGAACCGTGGCTCATGTTGAAACGGGCCACGTTCATACCGGCCTCGATCAGAGCTTTCAGTTGCTCGTACGAGTCGACGGCGGGGCCGAGTGTGCAGACGATTTTGGAACGGCGCATGAGGCTGATCCTATCGGTTTGTTTCGGGGCGGGATTAACGGACTGTCGGAACATACAAATGGGCGCGGTGGCGCTCAGGTGGTGCCCTCCCGCACCGTGTCCTGACCGTTCACCAGCCCGTAGGTCTGCGTCGCGATCTCCAGTTCCTCGTCGGTCGGTACGACGGCCACCGCGACCCGCGACCCGGGCGGCGAGATCAGCCGGGGCGCCTTGTCGCGGACGGCGTTCAGCTCCGGGTCCACCACGAGACCCAGGCCCTCCAGGCCCTCGACGGCCGCCTGCCGCACCGCCGCCGCGTTCTCGCCGACGCCCGCCGTGAAGGTCACCGCGTCCACCCGGCCCAGCACCGCCGTGTAGGCGCCGACGTACTTCTTCAGCCGGTGCACGTACACCTCGAAGGCCAGCCGGGCGGCGGCGTCGCCCTCGTCGGACCTGCGGGTGATCTCCCGCATGTCGTTGTCCCCGCACAGGCCCAGCAGCCCGCTCTTCCGGTTGAGCAGCACATCCACATCCTGGGCCGACATGTCCGCGTTCCGCATCAGGTGGAAGACCACGGCGGGGTCGATGTCCCCCGACCGGGTGCCCATCACCAGCCCCTCCAGGGGGGTCAGCCCCATCGAGGTCTCCACGCTGCGCCCGCCCCGTACGGCGGCGGCCGAGGCCCCGTTGCCCAGGTGCAGCACGATCGTGTTGACCTCGTCGTAGGGGCGCCCCAGCAACTGAGCCGTGGCCCGCGAGACGAAGGCGTGCGAGGTGCCGTGCGCGCCGTAGCGGCGGATGCGGTGCGCGTCGGCCGTCGCGACGTCCAGCGCGTAGCGCGCCGCCGCCTCCGGCATGTGCGCGTGGAAGGCGGTGTCGAACACGGCGACCTGCGGCAGGTCGGGGCGCAGCGCCCGCGCCGTACGGATGCCCGCGAGCCCGGCCGGGTTGTGCAGCGGGGCCACCGGGACGAGCCGCTCGATCTCCTTCTCGACCGCCGCGTCCACCAGGGTCGGCGCGTCGAACAGCCGCCCGCCGTGCACGACGCGGTGCCCGACGGCGGCCAGCTCGGGGGAGCCGAGGCCGAGCCCGTCCGCGTCGAGCTCGGCGGCCACCGCCTTCAGCGCCTCCTCGTGGTCGGCGACCCGGCCCTCCCGCTCCCGGGTCCGCGGCCCGTCCTCGGTGTGCAGGGTGTGCTCGACGCGCGAGGTGCGCTCGCCGATCCGCTCGACCAGACCGGCCGCGAGCCGCGTGCGGTCGCGCATGTCGAGCAACTGGTACTTCACCGACGAGGAGCCGGAGTTCAGGACGAGCACACGGGTGCGGGCTTCAGCCACGGGTACGGCCACTTTCTGCGCGGAGGGAGGGACGGGCGTACGAGGTGGCCGCCCGGGCCCCGGCGGGGCGGGAGGCCGCCGGCCGGGCCGGGGCGGACACGGTACTCACTCCGCCTCCCCGGCCTGTGCCTGGATCGCGGTGATCGCGACGGTGTTCACGATGTCCTGCACGAGCGCGCCCCGTGACAGGTCGTTGACCGGCTTGCGCAGCCCCTGCAGGACCGGGCCGACCGCGACCGCCCCGGCCGAGCGCTGCACCGCCTTGTAGGTGTTGTTGCCGGTGTTCAGGTCGGGGAAGATCAGCACGCTCGCCCGGCCCGCGACCTGCGAACCGGGCAGCTTGGTCGCCGCCACGGAGGGCTCGACGGCGGCGTCGTACTGGATGGGCCCCTCGATCAGCAGCTCCGGACGCTCCGCGCGCACCAGCTCGGTCGCGGCGCGCACCTTGTCCACGTCGGCGCCGCTGCCCGAGGTGCCCGTCGAGTACGAGAGCATCGCTATCCGCGGCTCGACCCCGAAGGCCGCCGCCGTCGTCGCCGACTGCGCCGCGATGTCCGCGAGCTGTTCGGCGTCCGGGTCCGGGTTGACCGCGCAGTCCGCGTACACGAGGACCTTGTCGGCCAGGCACATGAAGAAGGCCGAGGACACCAGCCGCGCGTCCGGCCGGGTCTTGATGATCTCGAAGGCCGGCCGGATCGTCGCCGCCGTCGAGTGCACCGCGCCCGAGACCATGCCGTCCGCGAGACCCGTGCGCACCATGAGCGTGCCGAAGTAGTTGACGTCCGCGACCACGTCGTACGCGAGTTCCACCGTCACGCCCTTGTGGGCCCGCAGCCGCGCGTACTCCTCGGCGAAGCCCTGGCGCAGCTGTGAGTCCTGCGGGTCCACGAGCTGGGCGCCCGAGAGGTCCACGCCGAGGTCGGCGGCCTTCTTGCGGATCGCGTCGACCGGGCCCAGCAGCGTCAGCTCGCACACCGAGCGCCGCAGCAGGACGTCCGCGGCGCGCAGCACCCGCTCCTCGGTGCCCTCCGGCAGCACGACCCGGCGCGGCAGCGTCCGCGCCTGCTCCAGCAGTTTGTGGGCGAACATCATCGGCGTGACCCGCTCGCTGCCCGAGACCTGCACCCGGTCCAGCAGATCCGGACCGTCGGCCCAGCGCTCGAACAGCCCGAGCGCGGTCTCCGCCTTGCGCGGGGTGGCCGCGCCGAGCCTGCCCTCCAGGGTGAACAGTTCGGCGGCGGTCGGGAAGCTGTTGCCCGGGACCGAGACCACCGGGGTGCCAGGCGCCAGCCGCCGGGCGAGCGCCAGCACCCCCGCGTCGGGACGCTCGCCGAGCGTCAGCAGCACCCCGGCCAGCGGCGGGGTGCTCGCCGCGTGCGCCGCCAGCGCGCCCACCACGAGATCGGCGCGGTCCCCCGGCGTGACGACGAGCGCGCCGGGGGTGAGCGCCTTGAGGAAGTTCGGCAGGGTCGCGCCGCCGAACACGAAGTCGAGAGCGTCCCGCGAGAGCCCCGCCTCGTCCCCCAGCAGAACCGTTCCGCCCAGGGTGTGGGTGATCTGCGCGACGGTCGGCGCGGACAGCGTCGGATCGTCCGGCAGGACGTAGCAGGGCACCGGCAGCCGGTCGGCGAGCCGCTCCGCGACCAGATCCCGGTCGGCGGGCGCCACCCGGTTCACGACCATGGCGAGCACGTCGCAGCCGCGGGTGGCGTAGGCGCGGTAGGCGTTCGCCGCCTCGTCCCCCACCGACTCCGCCGACTGCTCCCGGCCGCCGACCACGGGCAGCACGGCGGCCCCGAACTCGTTGGCCAGCCGCGCGTTCAGGCCGAGTTCGTCGGGCAGCTGGGTGTGCGCGAAGTCCGTCCCGATGACCAGCACCGCCTCGTAGGAGGCGGCGAGCCGGTGGTAGCGGTCCACGAGGGCGGAGACGAGTTCGTCGGAGCCCTGCTCGGCCTGGAGGCTCGCGGCCTGCTCGTAGTGCATGCCGAAGACCGACTCGGGGGACTGCGACAGGTGGTAGCGCTCGCGAAGCAGCTCGTACATCCGGTCGGGGCCGTCGTGCACGAGCGGGCGGAACACGGCGATCCGGTCGACCCGGCGGGTGAGGAGTTCCATCATCCCCAGCTCCACGACCTGACGCCCGTCGCCCCGGTCGATACCGGTCACGTACACACTGCGCGCCACCTGATTTTCTCCGTTTCGACGCTTTTCGTCACTCGGACGCTCTTCGTCACCCATAGGGCAGAAACACCCGATCTGCTGAGCATTTCCTCTTGACACTACCCATGACGATGGATAGTGCGCCCGTCCGTGGGGTAGGGGCGCGTCCGTGCGAGCGCACCCCTACGGCGGGACGGGTGACCGCTCCCGCGAGGATCAACCCGGGAGACCGGTCACGGGGGCCGTCGCGGCAGGGGCCGCCGGTGCCGCCCGAAGACCGTGACAGAATCGGCCACAGCTCACGCGCGGAACTAGTAGCGAGCAGGAGACCAGCACGATGCGCATCGGAATTCTCACCGCAGGCGGCGACTGCCCCGGCCTCAACGCAGTGATCCGGTCGGTCGTGCACCGCGCCGTCACACATCACGGCGACGAGGTCATCGGCTTCGAGGACGGCTACAAGGGCCTGCTCGACCGGCGGTACCGCCCCCTCGACCTCGAAGCCGTCAGCGGCATCCTGGCCCGTGGCGGCACCGTCCTCGGCTCGGCCCGCCTGGAGCGCGGCCGGCTCGCGGAGGCCTGCGCCAACGCGCGGGAACTCTCCCGCGAACTCGGTATCGACGCCCTCATCCCGATCGGCGGCGAGGGCACGCTCACCGCGGCCCGGATGCTGTCCGACAGCGGGATGCCGGTGGTCGGCGTGCCGAAGACGATCGACAACGACATCTCCTCCACCGACCGCACCTTCGGCTTCGACACCGCCGTCGGTGTGGCCACCGAGGCCATCGACCGCCTCAAGACCACCGCCGAGTCCCACCAGCGCGTCATGGTCGTGGAGGTCATGGGCCGGCACGCGGGCTGGATCGCCCTGGAGTCCGGGATGGCGGGCGGCGCGCACGGCATCTGCCTGCCCGAGCGGCCCTTCGACCCGGCCGACCTCGCCAAGATGGTCGAGGAACGCTTCGCGCGCGGCAAGAAATTCGCCGTCATCTGCGTCGCCGAGGGTGCCCACCCGGCGGCCGGCACGATGGACTACGGCACGGGCGAGATCGACCAGTTCGGGCACGAGCGCTTCCTGGGCATCGGCACCGCCCTCGCCTACGAGCTGGAGTCCCGCCTCGGCAAGGAGGCCCGGCCCGTCATCCTCGGCCACGTCCAGCGCGGCGGCACCCCCACCGCGTACGACAGGGTGCTCGCGACCCGCTTCGGCTGGTACGCCGTCGAGGCCGTGCACCGCGGCGACTTCGGCAACATGACCGCCCTGCGCGGCACCGACGTCGTCATGGTCCCGCTCGCCGACGCCGTCACCGAACTCAAGCGCGTCCCCAAGGAGCGCATGGACGAGGCCGAGTCGGTCTTCTAGTGCCGTGGCAGGCAATGTTTGCCCGTGAAGGAGCGGCGTCCGGTGCGTGCTCTCGGTGCGCCGGCCGGAAGCCCTAGTACTGGACGTA
>NZ_JBFALS010000011.1:0-228026 GCF_040656295.1 Streptomyces sp. NPDC049954 | reverse complement strand
GCCCGCATACCGGATGCATTCGGGCGTTTCGACAACGCGGCGAGGTGCCGTAGCTGTCGTCGTGCGCCCGCCAGGAATCGCGGGACAGCCCTTAGCGACGGCGGCGCGGCCCCGCGCGGCGGCCTCAGCGCACGGCCGGGCGTCCGGCCCGCGGGCGTCCGGGCAGTCCGCGCCACAGCGCCGCCGCCGCGAGCAGCAGCAGGCCGCCCGCGGCGCCGGCCGCCGGTGCCGCCCAGTCGGGACGGCGCCGGGGCGGGGCGGCCGGCGGGGTCGGTCCGCCGCCGAAGTACTTCTCGCCGTACGCGGCCAGGTGCGTGCTCTCGGGCCGCACCCGGGCGGCGGCCTTGAGCGCGGCGGCCGGGTCGATGGTGCCGAAGCCGCGCGCGTCGTCCCTGCCGGTGCCCGGCGGGTCGGCGGCGGTGTCCTCCAGGAGGTCCTTGACCTGGTCGGGCGGGAGCCCGGGGTGGGCGGAGCGCAGGAGGGCGACGGCCCCGGAGGCGAAGGCGGCGGCGGCGCTCGTGCCCCAGCCCTCGTAGTAGCGGCGGTCCGGGTTGAGGGTCACGACGTCGTCGCCGGGCGCGCTGACGGTCGCGTACCAGCGGCGGGTGGAGAAGGGGGCGCGCTCGCCGTAGCGGTCGACGGCGGTGACCGCGACGACCCCGGGGTAGGCGGCCGGGTAGGACACGTGGTCGCCCTTCTCGCCGCCGTTCCCGGCGGAGGCGACGACCACGACGTTCTTCTTCAGGGCGTACTGGACGGCGGCGTCCTGCGCGGCCTGCGGGCGGGCCGAGGCGCTGTCGTCGCCGAGCGAGAGGTTGATGACGTCGGCCCCGTGGTCGGCGGCCCACCGGATGCCCTCGGCGAGCGCGTCGCCCCGGGTGCGCCCGGCCTTGGGGCGCTGCGGGTCCTCGTCCTCCAGGATCACCCGGACCGGGAGGATTCTGGCCTCCGGGGCGACGCCCATGACGCCGTCCGCGCTGTCGGGCCCGTGGCCGTGGGCGGCGATGATCCCGGCCATGGCGCTGCCGTGCTCGGCCCAGTGGTCCTGTCCCCGGGAGGCGCCGAAGCCGACGAGGTCCTTGCCGGCCAGGACGTTGCCCTCCAGGTCGGGGTGGCTGTCGTCCACCCCGGTGTCCAGGACGGCGACGGTGACGCCGCGCCCCTTGGTGGTGGGCCAGATCTGCTCGGTGTGCAGGGCTTCCAGGCCCCACTGCTGAGCTCTTATGCCGTCGGCGCGGGCGGCGGTCGCGGGCAGCAGGGCGAGGGCGGTGGCGGCGCCGCCGGCGAGCAGGGCGCGGGACACCCGCCGGGGGGTGCGGGGGGTCATGGCGCGGGCTCCGAGGGGGTGGGGGCGGCGGCGCGGACGCCTCGGGCGAGGTGGTCGGCGAGGCCCTGCGCGTCGTGGCCGAGCCCGGCCTGGGCGACGGTGGAGCCGGCCCCGGCCTTCGTGGCGAGGGCCGCGGGTACGGGCGTGGGGAAGGGGCGCGCGTCGGCGAAGCCCGACACGGCGTAGACCACGAGAGGCAGGTCGGTGCGGACCGTGAGGGTCCAGCTCGCGCGCTGGGCGGGCCCGAACCCGGCGGCGGGGGTGCCGGCGCGGGCGTACGGGAGGGGCAGCAGGTCGGTGCGGCGGTCGAGGCCCTCGGTGGTGAAGCGGGCGTGCAGCGCCTTCATGGCGGCACTGTCGCCCTTGGTGAACAGCAGGCCGACGGTGGTGACGTGGCTGCGGGTCGCGTCGGTGTAGGTGGCGCGCAGCAGGCGCAGGCAGCCGACCGGGGCCAGCGCCTTGCGCAGCAGCGGGTCGAAGGCGTCGGCGCAGCCGCTGTCGGGGGCGACGGCGATCCGGTTCCAGGTGCGGTCGGCCCCGCCGGGCCCGGCGCCCCTGCCCTGGACGACGCGCGGGAAGAGGGTGTCGACGGGGGTGCTGTGCCACAGCTCGGCGGCCGCCTCGTACGCGCTGGGCGGGGCCGGTTCCTGCTGCTCGTCGCGCAGCCAACTGCCCGCGAGCGCACCGCCGATGAGGCCGAGTCCGAGCACGGCGCAGGTCGCCGCGGCGAGGGTCCCGGGGCGTACCCGCCGGCCGACGGGGCGCAGCCGGGTGGTGGTGTCGTCGTAGTGCTCGGGCCGGTCGACACGGACGAAGGGGGCCCCGGTGTGCGGTCCCGGGCGCAGGTCGACGGTGCCGGGCAGCCGCCGGGCGGGCTGTCCCGCGGCGACGTCCTGGTGCGGCTCCCGGGGCGGAGGCGGGGTCGGCGGCGGTGTGCCGGGCCCGGAAGTCGTCTGTGCGGTCGGGGCCTTGGGCGGGCTCAGGCGCGGCAAGGGCACGCGCGGGGGCCTGACCGGGCGCGGTGGTGCGGCGGGGCGGGGCGGGTGGGCGTGGACCGGGCCGGGAGCGGGAGGCCGCCCGGGGAGGGCCCCCTCGGTCTCTTCCGCGGCCGCGTTTCCCGCCACGGCGTCACCAGACGGCCGGGCGGCGGGCCGAGGGGGCTGCTGCGGCCGGGGCGGGACCGGTGGGGCGGGGGGCGCGGCGGGTGGGCGGCGCGGCGCGTCCGTGCTCATGCGCTCCCCCGCTCCTTCCGTTCGCCGACGCCACCGGTCCCTTGGGGCAGGCGTGTTCGCGCTCCGGTGTGCGGACACTTTACGGGCTGCGGCGGGGCCGGGGGGACTGCTCGGGCAGCTCGCGGCCTTCTGCCCGGAACATCCCCCTACCCATCGGTAGGACCGTCTGGCAGGCTGCGGTCATGACTGCCCGTGCCGCCGACCGCGCCCGTTTCGACCGGGCCACCGCGCACCTCGACGCCCCGCTCGCCGTCGTGGATCTGGACGCCTTCGACGCCAACGCCGCCGATCTGGTGCGGCGGGCCGGGGGCAAGCCGGTCCGGGTGGCGAGCAAGTCCGTACGCTGCCGTGCGCTGCTCGAACGGGTCCTGGCGCGGGAGGGTTTCGCGGGGATCATGTCGTTCACGCTCGCGGAGTCCCTGTGGCTGGCCCGCTCCGGCTTCGAGGACGTGCTGCTGGCCTACCCCTCCGCGGACCGGGCCGGGTACGCGGAGCTGGCCGCCGACCCGAAGCTCGCCGCCGCCGTGACCGTGATGGTGGACGATCCGGCGCAGTTGCGGCTGATCGACGCCGCGCGGGACGGGGGCCGCGAGGAGATCCGGGTGTGCCTGGAGCTGGACACCTCGCTGCGGCTGCTGGGCGGCCGGCTGAGGTTCGGCGCGCGTCGCTCCCCGCTGCGCTCCCCCGGGCAGGTCGCGGAGCTGGCGCGGGCCGTCGCGCGGACCCCGGGGTTCCGGCTGGTCGGCCTGATGGCGTACGAGGGCCATGTCGCGGGTGTGGGCGACCGGGTGGCGGGCAGTCCGCTGCGTTCGCGCGCGGTGCGGCTGATGCAGGCGACGGCGCGCAGGGAACTCGTGGTGCGGCGCGCGGAGGTGGTGCGCGCGGTCCGTTCGGTGGTGCCCGGCCTGGAGTTCGTCAACGGCGGTGGTACGGGCAGTGTGCAGCACACGGCGGCGGAGTCGGCGGTGACGGAGATCGCGGCGGGCTCGGGGCTGTACGTGCCGCACCTGTTCGACAACTACACCTCGTTCACGGGCCGTCCCGCGGCGCTGTTCGCGATGCCGGTGGTGCGCAGGCCGGGGGTGGGCGTGGTGACGGTGCTGGGTGGCGGGTACCCCGCTTCCGGTGCGCCGGGCCGGGACCGGCTTCCGGTGCCGTATCTGCCGGAGGGGCTGGCCTATGACCCGCAGGAGGGGCCGGGCGAGGTGCAGACGCCGCTGCTGGGCGCGGTCGCCGACGATCTGCTGATCGGGGACCGGGTGTGGTTCCGGCATGCGAAGGCGGGCGAGTTGTGCGAGCGTTTCGACCGTCTGCGCCTGGTGTCGGGGGACGAGGTGACGGCGACGGTGCCGACCTACCGGGGCGAGGGGCGCACCTTCCTGTGACGCGGGGTCATTGGCCCTGCGCGAGCGGCCTGATGCCGCGCGTCACGGTGTCCATGAGGGAGACGGGGGGCGTGCCCGGCCCGGTGTCGAGGGTGAAGCGGACCACGGCGACGGCACCGGCGTCGGTCGGTGCCGGGAAGGCCAGCGACTGGACCCAACCGCCCGGCCCCGTCTTCGTACTGACCCGCCAGCGGACGAACCAGCCCTGGCGTCCGGCCACTTGGACGGAGCCGGCGGCGACCCGGCGGTGTCCGGTCATGCCGTCGAAGGGGCGGCCGCCGGCGCCGTCCCGGTCGTAGGCACGTGCGGCGGTGTCCTCGATGTCGGCCTCGGCCGCCGCCCGCGGACTGTTGTCGCCCGCGCTGTCCTCGCGGGCGGTGGTGGTGCTGACGCGGCCCTGGTCGCAGTACGCGGTGGCGCCGGGGCACGGGTAGCGCTTCTCGGTGACCATGGTGGGCAGTCCGTGCACGTCGTCGGCCTTCTTCCAGCCCTCGGGCACCGGGACGGAGATGTTGTTCAGCTCGTCGACGAGCAGGTGCGGGTCGCCGCTCGGCGAGGGGGCGGGGGCGCTCGTCGGCGTGTGCGGGGCGCCGGGGCCCGCGCCGGGGTCGGTGACCCTGATCTCCGGGTCGTCCCCGGTCCCGAGGGCGGCGACGCCGGTGACGATCGCGGCGGCGAGCACGGCGCCGACGAGGGTCACCGCGACGACACGCCCGCGCAGCGGCCGCCGCCCGGGCCCGGGGGGTGTGTCCCCGGAGCCGGGCGGCCCGAAGCCCGTGCCGTACGCCGCCTCGACCGGGTCGGGCAGCTCGGGTACGCCGCCCGCCCGCCGCACCTGGGCGGTCCAGGCCGTACCGTCCCACCAGCGCTCGGCGTGCGCCGCCCCGGGATCGGGGTACCAGCCGGGCGGTGCGGGAGGCGTGCTCATGCGGCAACCCTAGGACGCGGCCTGGGGGCCGTACACGGTGTCGAGCTGATCCGGGACGACCGAGCCGTCCGCACGCCGCACCGGTCCCGCCGTGCCGTCCTCCTCGGTGCGGCCGGTCGTGGCGCACGGGTAGGCGCCCTTCTTTCGGGGCAGCGGCTCGATGAACATGGGGTTGACGAGCCAGCGGCCGTCGCCGTTGTCGTAGGCGCGGCACATGATCTCGTTCTTGTTCCGGTTCAGGACGAGGTGGGCGCCCGTGGCGTCGCCGACGAAGGTGACGTCGGTGTCGGCGTCCCCGCCGCCGATCGCGATGCGGTGCGCCGCGTCCTGCCGGTCCCAGGCGTGCTTGCCGTGGACTCCGAAGATCTCCTGGTTGATCCAGCAGCGTTTGCCGTCGATGTAGGGGATGTCGCCGCCCCGGCTGTCGGGCCGGTCCCCGCAGCCCTCGTTCCAGGTGGTGATGCGGCCGCGGTGGTCGAGGAGGCTGCGGATGGCGATGGTGTGCTTCTTGTCGATGCCGACGCCCGCGGACCACACCTCGGTGACGGGTTCGGAGCCGGCCGAGACGACGTACACGTCGAAGCCGGCGCGTTGCAGGGTGCGGATCAGGTCGCGCTGCTGCGGGTAGTAGCGGACGTACGCGGGGAGGGTGTGGGTGCCGACCTTCTGTTCGCTGCCGACGGGGGCGGCGAGGGCCTCGGCGCGTGCCCTGCGGGTGTAGTCGGTGAGTTCGGCGGGGGTGTGCCCGGCGAAGAGCTGCGGGACCCACGCGTACTCGGGGACGGTGCGCCGGTGGTTCCACCGGCCGGCGAAGGCCTCCTCGCCGCTCATGGTCTTCGCCGCGCTGCGGATCTCGAAGATCTCGTCGGCGCAGTCGGGGCGGGTCGAGGTGGGCAGCGGCGCGCCGACGGGCCGGTCGGTTCCGCAGGCCTCGGTGAGGGCGCGGTCGGCGGCGTCGGTGAGCCAGGCGCTGGTCGCCTTCCAGCTGCGCGGGCGCAGGATCTTGTCGTGCCGCAGCGACCAGGCGATCGTCGCGTCGGTGATGTCGTTCTTGGAGACGGTGTTGTCCCAGTCGAAGGCGGCGACGGGGCGGTCCTCTCCGTATCCGCCCAGCTGGGGGCGGGAGCAGGTGCCGCGTTCGTCGATGACCTGCTGGAGGGCCTCGCGGTTGTGCCCGTACCAGGGCAGTTGGCGGGAGAGCTGGGGGCAGTGCGTGCCGCGCGCGGCGGCCGCGGTCCCCGCGGCCTGGGCGGGGGCGGCGCCGACGAGGGCCGCGGCGGCGATCCCTAGGGAGCACAGGGAGGCGAGCAACGGACGGGTGCGCATGGGGGGTCCGATCTGTCCGACGGCAGGCGGAGCCCGGGGTACGGCGGCGCCCGCGGTACGCGCGCGGACGCCCCCGACCTCGGTGTCATGCACCGTACATCTTGCGTTTACAGAGGGGTCACGTACGCGCCCGAGATTCCGCCGTCGACGAGGAAGTCGGTGGCGTTGACGAACGAGGAGTCGTCGCTCGCGAGGAAGGCGACGGCGGCGGCGACCTCGGTCGCCTCGGCGAAGCGCCCGAGCGGGATGTGCACGAGGCGGCGCGCGGCACGCTCCGGGTCCTTCGCGAACAGCTCCCGCAGCAGGGGGGTGTTGACGGGGCCCGGGCACAGCGCGTTGACCCGGATGCCCTCGCGGGCGAACTGCACGCCGAGTTCGCGGGACAGCGCGAGGACCCCGCCCTTGGAGGCGGTGTACGAGATCTGGCTGGTGGCCGCGCCCATCCGCGCGACGAAGGAGGCGGTGTTGATGACCGAGCCGCGCCGCTGCTGGCGCATGTAGGGCAGGGCGGCCTTGCAGCACAGGTAGACGGAGGTGAGGTTGACCTCCTGGACGCGGCGCCAGGCGTCGAGTCCGGTGTCGAGGATGGAGTCGTCCTCGGGCGGGGAGATACCGGCGTTGTTGAAGGCGATGTCGACGCTGCCGTAGGTGTCGAAGGCGGTCCGGAACAGGGCGTCCACCTGTTCGGGGGCGGTCACGTCGACGCGGACGAAGGTGCCGTCGACCTCCTCGGCCGCCGCCTTTCCGCTGTCGCCGTCGATGTCGGCGCACACGACGTGGGCGCCCTCGGAGGCGAGGCGGCGCACGCTCGCGAGGCCGATTCCGCTGCCGGCGCCGGTGACGACGGCGGTACGGCCCACGAGGCGGCGGCAGACGGGCTGCTCCTCGGCGGGGTCGGAGGGCGGCGGGGTGCTGGTCATGGGCGTCAGCCTTCCGTGGCGATGAAGACGTTCTTGGTCTCGGTGAACGCGGTGAGCGCGTCGGGGCCCAGTTCACGGCCGAGGCCGGAGAGCCGGTAGCCGCCGAAGGGGGTCGCGTAGCGCACGCTGCTGTGCGAGTTGACGGAGAGGTTCCCGGCGGCGATGCCCCGCGACACGCGCAGGGCGCGGCCGACGTCCCGGGTCCACACCGATCCGGAGAGCCCGTACGGAGTGGCGTTGGCGAGCCGTACCGCCTCCTGTTCGTCCTCGAAGGGCAGGACGACGGCGACCGGGCCGAAGACCTCCTCGACGGCGACCGGGGCCTCGGGGGAGATGTCGGTGACCAGGGTCGGCGGGTACCAGAAGCCGGGCCCCCCGGGGCAGGAGCCGCGGACGAGGCTCAGGTCCTCGCTCACGTAGGAGCGCACCCGTTCGCGCTGGCGGGCGGAGATGAGCGGGCCCATCTGGGTGGCCTCGTCGGCGGGGTCTCCGACGACGACGGAGCGCAGCGCGGGCACCAGCAGGGACAGGAAGCGGTCGTAGGCGGAGCGCTGCACGAGGATCCGGGTGCGGGCGCAGCAGTCCTGTCCCGCGTTGTCCAGGAAGGACATCGGGGTGCCGGCCGCGGCGGCCTCCAGGTCCGCGTCGGCGAAGACCACGTTGGGGCTCTTGCCGCCGAGTTCGAGCGTGACGGGCTTGACCTGTTCGGCGCACAGCGCCATGACGCGCCGTCCGACGCGGCTGGACCCGGTGAACACGATCTTGGCGACGCCCGGGTGGCGTACGAGGGCCTCGCCGGCGACCGGGCCGGTGCCGGGCAGTACCTGGAAGAGGTCCTCGGGCAGCCCGGCCTCGCGCGCGAGTTCGGCCAGGCGCAGGGCGGTGAGCGGGGTGGTCTCGGCGGGTTTGAGCAGCACCGCGTTGCCGGCGGCGAGGGCGGGGGCGGTGCCCCAGCCGGCGATCGGCATCGGGAAGTTCCAGGGCGCGATGACGCCGACCACGCCGAGCGGTTCGAGGAAGGTGACGTCGACCCCGCCGGCCACCGGGATCTGCCGTCCGTTGAGGCGTTCCACTCCCCCGGCGCAGTACTCCAGCAGGTCGCGGACGTTGCCCGCCTCCCAGCGGGCGTTGCCGAGGGTGTGCCCGGCCTCGGAGACCTCCAGCCGCGCCAGTTCCTCGACGTGGGCGTCGACGACGGCGGCGAAGCGGCGCAGCAGCCGGGCCCGGTCGGCGGGGGCCAGCGCCGCCCAGCCGCGCTGGGCGCGGGCGGCGCGGCGCACCGCGCGGTCGACGTCCTCGGCGCTCGCGGCGGGCACGGTGCTCAACACCTTCTCGGTGGCGGGGTCGAGGACGGTCAGCGAGCCGGGGTCGTCCCCGTACGGCGCGATCTCGTTCAACGTGCCTGTCCTCCAGTGTGGTTGACGACGGCCCGGGCCGGTCCCGGCGCGGGTGGGCCCGGGGCCGTTCGCTCGCGGCGGGCTCAGAGCCGTTCGAAGGAGCGGCGCAGTTCCCAGTCGGTGACCGCCGCGTCGAAGGCGTCGAGTTCGACGCGGGCCATGTTCGCGTAGTGGTCGACGACATCCTGCCCGAAGGCCTCCCGGGCGAGCGGGCTCGCGGACCACAGCTCGGCGGCCTCCCGCAGGGTCCCCGGCACCTGCGGGTAGTCGCCGTCGTAGGCGTTTCCCCCGCAGGGAGCGGGGAGTTCGAGTGCGTGCTCCACTCCGTACAGCCCGGCCGCGACCAGCCCGGCGACGGCGAGATACGGGTTGACTTCCCCGCCCGGCAGACGGTTCTCGAAGCGCAGCGAGGGGCCGTGTCCGACGACCCGCAGGGCGCAGGTGCGGTTGTCCCGGCCCCAGGCGACGGCCGTCGGCGCGAAGGAGCCGGCCCGGAACCGTTTGTAGGCGTTGACGGTGGGCGCGTACAGGAGCGCGAAGTCCCGCAGCGCGGTGAGCTGCCCGGCGAGGAAGTGCCGCATGAGCGGGGACATGCCGTCCGCCGCCTCCCCCGCCATGAGCGGGGTGCCGTCCGGGTCGGCGAGCGAGAGGTGGATGTGGCAGGAGTTGCCCTCGCGCTCGTCGTACTTGGCCATGAAGGTGAGCGAGCAGCCCTCCTGCGCGGCGATCTCCTTGGCCCCGGTCTTGTAGAGGCTGTGGTGGTCGCACGTGGTGAGCGCCTCGTCGTAGCGGAAGACGATCTCGTGCTGGCCCGGATTACACTCGCCCTTCGCGGACTCGACGGTGAGCCCGGCGCCCGCCATGTCGTTGCGGATGCGGCGCAGCAGCGGTTCGACGCGGCCGGTGCCGAGGACCGAGTAGTCGACGTTGTACTGGTTGGCGGGGGTCAGGCCCCGGTAGCCGAGGTCCCAGGCCTGTTCGTAGGTGTCCTTGAAGACGATGAACTCCAGCTCGGTGCCCGCGCGCGCGGTCAGTCCGCGCCGCGCGAGGCGGTCGAGCTGGCGGCGCAGGATCTGGCGGGGTGCGACGGGGACCGGTTCGCCGTCCCCGGTTTCGAGGTCGGCGAGCAGGAGCGCGGTGCCGGGGTGCCAGGGGACGCGGCGCAGGGTGGTGAGGTCGGGGCGCATGACGAGGTCGCCGTAGCCCCGCTCCCAGGACGAACTGGCGTATCCGTCCACGGTGTTCATCTCGACGTCGACGGCGAGCAGGTAGTCGCAGCCCTCGCTGCCGTGCCGCAGCACCTCGTCGAGGAAGAAGCCGGCCGCGAACCGCTTGCCCTGGAGCCGGCCCTGCATGTCGGGGAAGGCGAGGACGACGGTGTCGATGTCCCCGGCACGGACGAGCAGATGCAGCTCGTCGACGTTCAAGGGGGGTGTGCGGTCCGCCACGGGAGGTGCTCCTTCGGTCAGCCGGAGGCTCTAAGGTATGGCGGGCGACCATTAGGGGGAAGGGGGCGCGACCGTGCGGGAGGAGACGGGTGGTCAGGGCGGCTCAGCGGCGGCGGGCCGGGCCCCGGAGGCGGCCGCGCGGGACCCGTTGCTGCTGCGCCCGGTGCGGGGCGGGAACGGTTTCGAGGAGGCGCTGGAGCAGATCCTCCAGGTCGTACGGCTCGGCCTCGTCCCGGCCGGGCGGCGACTGCCTCCCGAGCGGGAGCTGGCCGTGCGGCTGGGCGTCTCCCGGGCGACTCTGCGGGAGGTGCTGCGGGTCCTGCACGCGGAGGGCCTGGTGCGCTCGCGGCGCGGCCGGTACGGGGGCACCTTCGTGCTGCCGAGGCCGTACGCCTCGCAGGAGGCGGCGGCGCGCGCGCGGTTGCGGCGCCGGGTGGAGGCTGTGGACCTGGCGGACGTCCTCGACTTCCGCGAGGTCCTGGAGGTGGGCGCCGCGCGGTTGTGCGCCCGCAGGCGGCGCGACGAGGGCCACGACGGACGGCTGCGCGCGGCGCTGGCGGCCACGGGCGACGCCCCGCTGCCCGAGTACCGCAGTCAGGACACGCTGCTGCACCTGACGATCGCCGAGTTGTCGGGCTCCCCGACGCTGGCCGCGCGGTACGCGGCGGTGCGGGCGACGGTCAACGAACTGCTGGACTGCATCCCGCTGCTGGTGCGCAGCCTGGAGCACGCGCAGCGCCAGCACGAGGCGCTGGTCGCGGCGCTGCTCGCGGGGGACGAACGGGCGGCGGGCGAGACGATGCGGGAGCACTGCGCCGGCACGGCGGCGCTCCTGCGCGGCTTCCTGTCCTGAGCGGCCGCCCGTTGCGGGCACGGCCTCTGGCCACCGGGCCACCGGGCCCGCGCATTCACGCCTGCCGCTCGGCAATGGTGTGGCAGCATACCTTTGCGTCGTGCCGTGTCCTCGGGGTTCCTCCTGTCGCGTGCGCGTCTCGCGCCAGTTCGCGATGGCCGGCCGGTCCGCAGGAGTCCGGACGGCGGCGGCCCGTACGGAGAGGTGGTCCGTGGTGCCCGGTCCGTTCATCCCGTTCATCGGCATCAGCACGTACTGGGAGGCGGAGGCCGCCTGGGGCGAGTGGCGGCTGCCCGCTGCCCTGCTGCCGACGGGGTACCCGGAGCTGCTGCGCTCGGCGGGCGCCCTCACGACGCTGCTGCCGCCGGACGTACCGGAACGGGCCGCTTCGACGGTGGCGCGGCTGGACGGGGTGGTGATCGCGGGCGGCGCGGACGTCGACCCGGCGCGCTACGGCGCCCGGCGCCATCCGCGCTGCGGACCGGCCGCCCCCGAACGGGACGCGTGGGAACTGGCCCTGATCGAGGCGGCCCTGGCCTCCGGCACCCCGCTGTTCGGCATCTGCCGGGGCATGCAGCTGCTCAATGTGGCGCTGGGCGGCACCCTGCGCCAGCACATCGAGGGACACGGCGGCGGCCACGGCGTCTTCGGCACGCATCCGGTGACCCCGGCGCCCGGCACGCGGTACGCGGCGCTCGTCCCGGAGCCCGTGGAGGTCCCCGTCCACCACCACCAGTCGGCCGACCGGCTCGGCACCGGCCTGGTGATCGGCGCGCACGCGCGGGACGGCACCGTGGAGGCCCTGGAACTGCCCGGTCAGCCATGGGTGCTCGGCGTCCAGTGGCACCCGGAGATGGGCACGGACGTGCGGGTGGCGCGCGGCTTCGTGGAGGCGGCGGGCGGGTTCGCGGAGGCGGCGGGCGGGCCGGAGCGGGAGGCGGGACCGCAGCGGGTCCGGGCGCGCTGAGCCCGCCCCGTTCCCCTACGCGAGTCCCCCGTTGCTCTTCAGCAACTGGCCGTTGACCCACTGCCCCTCCGGTGAGCACAGGAACTCGACGAGGCGGGCGGCGTCCTCGGGGGTGCCGAGGCGGCCCAGCGGGGTGTCGTGCACCAGCTGCCGCCGCAGTTCCTCCGGGATCCAGCCGGTGTCCACCGGGCCGGGGTTGATCACGTTGGCGCTCACACCGAGATGGGCGAACTCGTGGGCCGCGGCGAGGGTGATGCGGTCCAGCGCCCCCTTGCTCGCCCCGTACGGCAGGTTGTGGACGGTGTGGTCGCTCGTGAGGGCGATGATCCGTCCGGTGCCCAGGGCGCCGCCGAAGCGCAGGCCGAACGCGCGGATCAGCAGCCAGGTGGCGCGCGCGTTGACCGCGAAGTGGCGGTCGAAGCTCTCGACGGTCGTGTCGAGCAGTCCGGAGTCGACCGATTCGGCGTGGCACATGACGAGGGCCGTGATCCCGCCGAGCCGGCGTTCCGCCTCGTCGAGGACGCGTTCGGGGACCTCGGGGTCGGCGAGGTCCGCCTCGATCCCGACGGTGGCGGCGCCGTGCCGCCCGAGTTCGGCGGCGATTCTCTCCCCCGCTCGTTCCTCGGCCCCCCAGGTCATGCGGGCGTCGTAGGGGCTCCAGTACGTGAAGGCGATGTCCCAGCCAGCGGCGGCGAGCCGGATCGCGATGCCCGCGCCGATCCCGACGCTGCGGCCCACGCCGGTCACCAGGGCGACGGGGCGGGGCGTCGAAGGGGGCGCGGTGTCAGAAGGGGTCACGGGCCACCATGCTCTGCCGGTGCCTCGTGCGCCGCAACCGATTTGCCGGTGCCCCGCCCCGCCGCAGGGGACCCAGCACGCCCCTCAGCCCCGCCTCGTCAGCCCCAGCAGGTCGCGGGCGGGACCGGCCGGGCGGTGGCCCTTGCGCCAGACGGCGCGCAGCGCGCGGTCCAGCGGGGTGCCGCGCACCGGTACGGGGACGAGCCGGCGGGCCACCAGCTCCTCGCCGACGGCCAGTTCGCTCAGGACGGCGGGGCCCGCCCCGCTGAGGGCGGCCGACTTCACGGCCGTGGTCGAGGAGAGTTCCAGCAGGGGCGCGGCGAGCCCGCCGTACGGGACGAGGGCGGCGTCGAGTACCTGGCGGGTCCCCGATCCCTCCTCGCGCAGGATCAGCGGGGTGCGGGCCAGTTCGGCCGGGTCCAGCCCCTCGCGCAGCAGCGCCCAGGGGTGGCCGGGATCGACGAGGACGAGCAGCCGGTCGCGGGCGACGACGGCCGAGTCGACCCCGGCGGGCGCGGCGAGCCCCTCCACGAACCCGAGGTCGGCCTCCCCGGCGAGGAGTTCCTCGACCACGGCGCGGGAGTTGCCCGCGCGCAGCGACACGGCGGTGCCGGGGCGCAGCCGGCGCAGCGCCACGAGCCAGTCGGGCAGCAGGTACTCGCCGACCGTCATGCTCGCGGCGACCCGCAGCCGCGAGTCCCTGCGGGTGCGCAGCGCCTGCGCGCCCGCGTCGAAGGCTTCGGCGGCCTCGATGACGCGGCGGGCCCAGCCGCAGACGAGGACTCCGGTGTCGGTGAGCCGTGAGCCGCGCGGGGAGCGGTCCACCAGGTCGACGCCGAGACGCTGTTCGAGGGCGCGGACCCGGCCGCTCGCGGCGGGCTGGCTGATGCCGAGTTCGCGGGCGGCCCGGCCGAGGCTGCCGAGCCGGGCGACGGCCAGGAGCAGTTCGAGCGCGCCGAGGTCGGGGACGCGGTGCGAGAGGGGCCCCGCGACGGGGGCCGTGTGGGGTGGCGCGGCGCCCTCGGCCGCCGGGCTCCCTGGCCCGCGCCGCGCGTCTCCCGTCCCGTCCCCGGTCCTGCGCTGCGCCTCGGTCATCAGTCCAGCTTATGCCCTCATAGCCGCATCGTCCCTGGTGGGAGGGGGGTGGGCCGCGAAAGGCTGGGGGCATGACCGTCCTCGCCCCACCCCGTACCGGTGCCGCCCCCGCCCTGTCCGCTCCCGTTTCCCGGCTGCGGGGTCTCGGCCCGAACCACTACGCGGCGGTCATGGGGACGGCGATCCTCTCCACGGCCGGTTCCGCGCTGCCGGTCGGGGTGCCGGGGCTCGGCGGCCTGTGCGAGGGGCTGTGGGCCCTGTCGGTCCTGACGCTGCTCGTCCTGCTCGCGGCGCGCGCCGCGCACTGGAACCGGTACCCGGACCGGGCCCGGGAGGCGCTGCGGGACCCGGCGACGGCCCCGTTCTACGGATGTCTGCCGATGGCCTTCCTCGCGGTGGGCGCGGCGACGCTGCACGGGGGCCGCGCGGTGCTCGGCCCGGACGTGTCGACGGCGATGGGCTGGGCGCTGTTCGCGGTGGGGACGGGGCTGGGCCTGGTGATCGCGGTGGGCGTCCCGCTGCTCATGGCGGTGGGCCGCAGGGCGCGGATCGGTGACGTCTCGCCGGTGTGGCTGCTGCCTCTGGTGTGCCCGATGGTGTCCGCCTCGCTGGGCCCGCAGCTCGCGCCCCACCTCTCCTCCGTCGCGGCGCGCGCCACCCTGCTGTACGGCTGTCTCGCGCTGTTCGGCATGTCGCTGCTGGCGACGCTCGCGCTGCTGCCGCTGATCGTGGGGCGGCTGCTGGCGGGCGGGCCCTGGCCGCTCGCGCTGACCCCCTCGCTGTTCCTGGTCCTGGGTCCGCTCGGGCAGTCCACGACGGCGGCCGGTGCGTTCGGCGCGGTCGCCCGGGGGACGCTTCCGGCGCCCTTCGCGGCGGGCTTCACGGCCTTCGGGGTGCTGTACGGCGTCCCGGTGCTCGGCTTCGCGCTGCTGTGGCTGGCGCTCGCGGGGGCGCTGGTGCTGCGGGCGCTGCGCGGGGGGCTGCGGCCGGCGCCGACGTGGTGGGCGTTCACCTTCCCGGTCGGGACCTGTGTGACGGGGGCGACCGGGCTCGCGGCGCTCACCGGTCTGGACGTCTACCGGTGGGGCGCCGCCGCCCTGTACGGGTTCCTCGTGGTGGCGTGGTGCGCGGCGGCCTACGGGACGCTCAGGCCCTGGGTGCGAGGGGACGGCGCAGCGCCCGCCCCAGCCGGTGCGCGGCGGGCCCGAGCGAGGGGCCGTACCACGTGAGGTCGCGGCCGCTGACGAGGGCGGCGGGCACGGAGAAGGACTCGGGCCCGTCGCTCGCCGTGAAGCGGTAGGGCTCGTCGGGCAGGACCACGAGCCCCGGTGCGCCGCGCTCCAGTCCGTCCGGTGCGAGGCGGGGGTAGCGCTCGGTGTGCCCGGCGTGCACGTTGCGCACACCGAGCCGGTCGAGGAGGTCTCCGGCGAAGGTGTCCCGGCCGAGCACCATCCAGGGCCTGCGCCATACGGGGACGACGGCGCGCACCGGTGCGGGCAGGGCGGGGGGCGACTCCCACGCGCTCGCGGCCTCGTCGAGCCAGCGCGGACGGCCGCTCCCGCACGCGGCGAGGACGCGGTCGAGTTCGGCGAGGGCCTGCGGGAGGTCGCGGACGTGGGTGACGAGGACCTCGGTGCCCTCGGCACGCAGGGCGTCGAGGTCGGCGGGCCGGTTCTCCTCCTCGTTGGCGAGGACCAGATCGGGCCGCAGGGCGGTGATCCGCGCGGTGTCCGGGTTCTTGGTGCCGCCGACGCGGGCGACGTCCAGGGCGGCCGGGTGGGTGCACCAGTCGGTGGCGGCGACGAGCAGCCCGGGCGCGGTCTCGGCGACGGCCTCGGTGAGCGAGGGCACGAGGGAGACGACGCGCGGGGGCCGGGCGGTGCGGGCCGCACTCACCTGGGCGGCGCCTCGGTCGCCTCGATGTGGTCGCCGACGGCCACCACGAGCAACCGGGTGTCGGGTTCGGTGGCCCGCCAGCGGTGCCGCACACCGCCGCTGAGGTAGAGGGTGTCGCCCGCGCCCAGCTGGTGCACGCGGCCCTCCGCCTCGGCCTCGGCGGCTCCGTCGGCGACATAGAGCAGGGTGTCGTTGCGGTACTGGAACTCGCGGCCGGGGTCGTGGTCCCCGCAGTACTCCATGGCCTGCATCTGGTGCTGTCCGCGCACCAGGGGCCGTACGGCGGGGTCGGGGGCCATGAGCCCGGTGTCGTCGTCGGAGCGGACCACGTCCACGGTGTGGGCGGGATCGGCGGCGGCGAGCAGTTCCCCGGTGGTGGTCTCCAGCGCCTCGGCGACCAAGCGCAGCGAGCGCAGCGAGGGGCGGGCGCGCTCGTTCTCGACCTGGCTCAGGAAGGGCACCGAGAGGCCGGAGCGGCGGGCGACGACGGCGAGGGTCAGGTCGAGGGCGCGCCGACGGCGCCGTACGGCGTTGCCGACCCGTGGTGCTTCCTTCTCGTCCATCGCTGGTGCTCCCTCCTGCCCGCGGCTCCCCGAGGGGGATGAGTGAAGCCTACGCAGGTTCTGTGCCGCGTGGGGCCGGGGCGGGAAGTGCGGTACGAGGCGGCTCGGCACGCGGGGCCCGGTGGCGCGCGGCCCGCGTGCCGAGGCGGGGCCCGGTGGCGCGCGGCCCGGACGGTGCGTCCCGCCCGGCCGGTCGCCGGGACGCCCCGGCGACCGGCGGCGGGTTCCGGCTCAGCCGCCGAGCGGCTTCTTCACCTCCCCCTGGCGGAAGGAGGGCGGCGCGTCACGGGGATCGCTGCCCCAGCGTTCGTCCGCCGTCGGGGCGAGCGTGTAGTCCAGCCGGCCTCCCCCGAGGAGGAAGGAGGCGGGCAGCCAGGGCTTGGTGCTGGTGCGTCCGTCGACGCTCAGCCGGTGGACGTAGGGGGTGTCCCGCGAGGCCCGCGGGGCCTTGATCTCGATGACCTGTCCGGCGCCCGCGCGCACCGTGATCCGGCGGAACAGCGGACTGGCGAGCACCACCTCGGCGCGGCCGGGCACCTGCGGGAACATGCCGAGCGCGGCCCACACGTACCACGCGCTCATGGTGCCCAGGTCGTCGTTGCCCGGCAGTCCGCCCGGTTCGGTGGTGTACAGCTCGGTCATCGCCCGGCGTACCACCTCCTGGGTGCGGTACGGCGCCCCGGCGTAGCTGTAGAGCCAGGGGACCTGGAGGTTCGGCTCGTTGCCCAGCCACGCGTACGGCTTGTCGAGACCGGCGTTCAGCTCGGTGAAGAAGGTGTCGAGCCTCCCCCGCGCGGCGGCCTTCCCGCCGAGCGCGTCGAACAGGCCCTCGGCGTTGAAGGGGACCATCCAGGTGTACTGGGTCGCGTTGCCCTCGACGAAGTTCGCGCCGCTGGCCGGGTCGAAGTCGGCGACGAAGGAGCCGTCCGCGTTGCGGGGCCGGATGTAGCCGGTGTCCGGGTCGAAGAGGTTCTGCCAGTACTGGGAGCGCTTCATGAAGGTGCGCCAGGTCCTGCCGTCACCGAGTTGCCGGGCGAGTTCGGCGACGGCGAAGTCGGCCGTGTTGTACTCCAGCGAGGTCGAGGGGGCGCCGTAGAAGTTGTTCTCGTACTTCCGGTCGGCGGGTACGTAGCCCAGCCGCTGGTAGTCCTCGATGCCCGGCCGGATGCCGTTGGGCTTCGTGGCCTGCTCGACGAGGGCGGCGAGGGCGGCGTGCGTGTCGAAGTCGCGGGCCCCGAAGGCGTAGGCGTCGGCGAAGACGGGCGCGGCCGGGTCGCCGACCATGATGTACGTCTCGGCGTTGGCCAGGGACCACTTGGGCAGTTGGCCGCCCTGCGCGTAGTCGTTGACCATCGACTGCATCATGTCGCTGGTCTCGCGCGGCGCGAGCAGGGCGAGGAGCTGGATCTGCGAGCGGTAGATGTCCCACCCGGAGTAGTTGGCGTACTGCTCGTGTCCGGGCCGGGCCTTGTGGACCTTGCCGTCGAAGCCGGGGTACTCGCCGCTCACGTCGGAGAACAGGTTCGGGTGCAGGAAGGAGTGGTAGAGCGCCGTGTAGAAGGTGCCCAGCTCCTCGGGGGTGCCGCCCTCGACGCGGATCGTGCCGAGCCGGCGGTTCCATTCGGCCCTTGCCTGCTCCCGCAGCCGCTCGAAGCCACCCCGGTTCTCCGCGCGCAGGTTCTCGCGCGCGTTGTCGACGCTGGTGAAGGAGATGCCGACGCGCAGGTGCGCGGAGCTTCCGGCGAAGGTGACGAAGGCGCCGCAGCCGGCCCCGGCGGCCACCGGCTCGCACGCGCTCGCGCCCGCGCCGTCCTTGTCCGCTGCCGGTTTTCCCGTGCTGGTCGCGTGGGTGGAGCCGTGCCGGACGGTGTCCCCGGTCCAGGTGCCGAAGCTCGCGAAGGGCTGGTCGGACTCGGCCCAGAAGTAGACCCGGTAGGTGTTGTCGGCTCCGCAGAACATTCCGCTCTCGGCCCAGCCGCTGAGGGTGTCGCGGCCCACGCGCACCTCGGCCGCGCGCACTCCGGCGGCCGATCCGGAGACGTCGACCAGCAGGGTCGCGGTCTTCCCCGCCGGATACGTGAAGCGTCCCGTCCCGCTGCGCCTGGTGACCGTGAACTCGGCCTCGGCGCCGCTGTCCAGCGTGACCCCGTAGTAGCCGGGTGAGGCCGACTCCCGGTCGTGCGAGAACGCGGAGGCGTACCGCTCGGGCGAGGTGGCCGGGGAGTCGGTCACCGCGCCGACGTGCGGCATGAACGGGAAGTCCCCGAGGGAGTCGCAGCCTCCGCCGGAGACGTGGGTGAGGCTGAAGCCCTTGATGTGCGGGTCGGACCAGGAGTAGCCGCCCGGCTGCTTCTTCACGGTGTCGGGGCCCCACTGGACCATGCCGAAGGGCAGGTCGGCGCCGGGGAAGGTGTTGCCCGCCATGGGCCCGCCGAAGACGCTCGGGGTGCCTTCCTGGGGTTCGGTGCCCACGAAGGGGTTGACGTGCCGGGTGAGGTCCCCGTCCGCCGCCTGCCGCGGGGTGGCGGCGCGCGCGGCGCCGACCGTCAGGGGCGACTGGGCGAGACCCGCCGCCACCCCGGTGGCCGCCAGCCCCCGCAGGAAGGTCTTGCGCGTGATCCGGGCGCCACCACGTTGTGTTTCCGGGCTCATGTCCGTGCTCCTCGCTTCTTCATTTCTTGTCCTGCTTCGCACCGCCGGGGGCCCGTGCGGGTCCCTCGGCGGCGTCTGTCGACACGTCGTCGCGGCGGGTCGGCCCCCGCTGCTCAGCCCTTGCTGCCCGATCCGAGGTCGACCTGCACGAACCAGCGCAGGAAGACCGCCACCAGCACGATCACCGGCAGGACGAGGACCACGGCGCCGGCCATCATCACGCCGAAGCCGTTGGCCAGCCCCTGGTAGCGCAGGGTGCTGACGAAGCCGGCCAGGCCGACGGCCATGGGCTGCATGCTCGCGTTCTTGGCGACCAGGAAGGGCCACAGGAACTCGTTCCAGGGCACGATGCAGGTCACCAGGACGGCGCTGAGGATGGCGGGGCGGGCGAGCGGCACCGCGACCCGCCACAGCGTCCTCGTCTCGGAGGCCCCGTCGAGCCGGGCCGCCTCGAACACCTCGGCCGGCAGCCGGCGGAAGAACTGCCGGAACAGGTACACCGCGAGGGGGTTGACCGCGTAGGGCAGCACCATGCCCAGGTAGCTGTCGGCGAGCCGGAAGTCCCGCACGGTGATGACGTACATCGGGATCATCAGCAGGACGAAGGGCACCACGAGGATCGACAGCAGCACGGTGAAGGTCACCGCGCGGCCCCGGAAGGACAGCCGGGCGAGCGCGTATCCGGCCGGGAGGCCGATGACCACGGTGGCGAGCACCGCTCCCGCGGTGAACACCAGGGAGTTGCCGAGCGCGTGCCACACGTCGATGGCGCGCGCCATCGCCGCGTAGTTGTCGAACGTCAGGTTGCCCGGTCGCGGCAGCAGCCCGCCGGGGCCGAGGTCGGAGGTGCGCTGGAGGGACAGCAGCACCATGTAGAGGAAGGGGAAGACCAGGACGACGGCCGCGGTGCCCAGCAACAGCCGCGCCGCGCCCCGTCGTTCGCGCGGCCCCGCCGCTCCGGTCGCGGCGGCTTTCCCCGCGCGGGGCAGGCTCGCGCCGCGTTCCGCGGTCTCCGGGACACCCCGCACTCTCGTGGTCACGGAGTTCATCGCTCGCCTCGTTCCATCAGTGTTCCGGCGACGAGCGACACGAGGACGACGACCACGGTCAGCACGATGCCGATCGCGGCGGCCTGTCCGGGGTGCGACTGCTCGACGCCCTTCTGGTAGATCAGCAGCAGGGGCGTCGAACTCGCGCCGTCCGGCCCGCCGGAGCCGGTCAGCAGGTAGGGCTCGGTGAACAGGTTGGCGCTGGTCACCAGGGACAGCACGACGATCAGGGTGGTCGCGGGACGCACCCCGGGGACGGTCACCGTCCACAGGGTGCGCCAGCGTCCGGCGCCGTCCACGGTCGCCGCCTCGTACAGCTCTCCGGGTACGTTCTGGAGCGCGGCGAGGTAGGTCAGGATGTGGAAGCCCATCATCTTCCAGCTGACGAAGAGCGCGATGACGGGCATCGCCCAGCCGGAGTTGACCAGCCACGAGGGCTCGGGGGCCGCGCCGCCGAGCAGGCCGCTCAGCACGCCGTCCCCCGACAGCAGGGCGATCCAGGCGCAGATCACCGCGACCGAGGAGGAGGCGTACGGCAGGTAGAACAGCGCCGAGAGCAGTCCGCGCAGGCGGCTGCCGCGCAGCGCGAGGGCCAGGGCCAGTGAGACCACCAGGGTCAGCGGAAGGCTGAGGGCGAGGAAGACGCCGAGGTGCCCGAGGGAGGACCACAGCGCGCCGTCGGAGAAGACGGTGCGGAAGGTCGACAGGCCCGTGAAGGGCTGGGCGACCTCGGCCCCCGGCGCCGTGAAGAAGTAGTCGTGCAGCGCCATCCAGACGGCGTAGCCGAAGGGATAGGCGTACACGACGCCGACATAGGCGAGGAAGGGCAGGACCATGAGGACGCCCACGGGGTGACGTCCCGCCAGGGCGCGCGGGCCCCGGCGGCGTGCTCGCGGCAGGGTCATCGGGGCGGCGGACATGCCGGCCTCCTTGGAGTGGCGGGCCCGCAGGGGGCGGGGAGTGCGGTGGTCATGGGCCGGTGATCTCCCCGACCTGGTCCGCGGCCTTGCGGAACGCGGACTCCACGGAGGTCTTGCGGAAGACCACGGACGTCTGCCAGGCCGCGCGGAACGCCGTCCACACGTCGACGCCCGCGACGACGTCGGGCACCTCTACGGTGTGCCGGGCCTGTTCGGCGAAGGGCTTCAGCTCCGGGTGCCGGGTGAAGAACGCGGCGTACCGCTCGCCGAGCCCCGCGCGCACCGGCAGTTCCCCGGTCTCCTCCAGGAGTTGTTCGTCGTGGGCGGGCGAGGTGGCCCAGTCGAGGAAGGACCAGGCGGTCGCCTTGTTGCGGCACGCGCTGAACAGGCCCCAGGACTTCTCGTTGCTGAAGCTCGGGGTCCGGCCCAGGACACTGCCGTCCCGGGTGGGTACCGGCACCACGCCGTAGTCGAGTTTCGCGCTCCGGTAGGAGGGCAGCAGGTCGCTGCCCCACACCGCCATGGCGGCCTTGCCGTCGGCGAAGGCGTCGCTGCCCGGGTAGCCCTCGACGGGGGCGAGCTTCTCGGCGTACAGCTCGCGCCAGAGTCCGGCGACCGCGAGCCCGTCCTTCGAGGTGAAGGTGGGTGTGCCGTGCTCGACGAGCCGCTGCCCGGTCTGCGCGGTGGAGAAGGCGTAGAAGTCGAACCAGGCGTTGTACCACTCCCCGGTGGGCGGCGGCCACACGGCCGCCTGGGCGGCCCCGGCCTCGCGCACCGCCCGCGCGGCCTTGAGGAAGCCGTCCCAGGTTTCGAGGCCGGGATCGTCCGGGTCCAGTCCGGCGTCCCGGAAGACCTTCTTGTTGTAGTAGAGCATCGCCGGGTTCTGTTTCCACGGGAACTGGTAGTAGTGGCCGTCCTGCGAGCGGTACTGCGCGGCCCCGGCGCCCACCCGCTTCTCGATCGCGTCGGCGGCGCCCGGGAACGAGTCGAGCGGGACCAGTCCGCCCATCCTGCGGAAGTCCGGTACGGCCGCGGGCGAGGTGTTGTTGACCAGGCAGGCGGTGTTGCCCGCGGTGATGGCGGCGGTCAGCACCTCCTCCGTGGACCGGCTCGCGGGCAGCGCGGTGACCGTGACCTTCTCCCGGGGATGGGCGCGGTTCCACCGCGCGGCCACCTTCTGCGTCCAGCTCACCTCGCTGGGCAGCGGTCCGGCCCATACGGTGACCGGCCCGCGGGAGGTCAGTCCGGAGGTGACGGTCGCTCCGGTGGAGGAGCCGCAGGCGGTGAGACCGCCCAGGGCGAGGGCCGTCGCGAGCAGGGGGAACAGGAGCCGGCGAGCGGTCCCGGGGCGCCGGGTCACGGCCGCACCTCCGTGGGCAGCGGCGCGGTCGTACGGGACAGCCGCGCGACGCCGATCTTGTCGTCGGCCATTCCGTAGAAGACGTCGACCTCGCCGTCGGGCCGCTCGTCGAGGGCGGTGGGGAAGACCACCCGGGGCACGATGCCCTCGGTCTCCTCCGGCTCCTCCGGCTCCAGGAGCGGGACCGGGGAGCGCCACAGGACCCGGGTGACGTCCCGCGCGTCCAGCAGCATCGCCCCCGCCCGGTAACAGACGCCCGGCTGGGGCCAGTCGTAGCTCTTGGGGCCGGTCACCCCGTGGTGGACCAGGAGCCAGCCCTCGGGCACCCGCAGCGGGGCGGGGCCCGCGCCGATCTTCGTCCGCTCCCAGTCGTGGAGCGGGTGGGCCACGACGCGGTGCTGACCGAGCCGCGCGAGGCAGCGCGGGTCGGCGAGCACCTCCTCGACCGGCACGTAGGACACCCAGATCGACGGCCGGTCGTCGGTGATCCCCCGGGGCAGGACGGTGGGCGCCTGCGGTACGACCGACCACAGGTCGTAGAACGGGCGGTGCAGCATGGCGAAGCAGCGGCTGCCGTCCGGCGCGGTCACCGGTTCGGGGAAGAACGCGAGGTCCTTGTTGGGGTACAGGTTGAAGTCGGCGCCGAGTTCGGGCTCGTAGCGGAAGGAGACCGGGCCCAGGCGCCGCCAGCTCTCCAGATCGGTGGAGACCGCGAGGGCGGCGCGCGGGCCGAAGGGCCCGAGCGCGGTGTACGTCATGACCCAGAGCCCGGCCTCCGCGAGCCGGGTCACCCGGGGGTCCTCCACCCCGGCGAGACGGTCCCCACTGCGCTCCCACTCCTCCTGCGGGGACAGGGCGAGGCCGAGGCGCCGCACGGAGACCGGATCGCCCGACGCGTCGTGGACGACGACGGCCCGGCCGATGGCGGACCGGTTGCCGGCCGCGACCAGCCGGGGGAACAAGTGGAGCGTCCCGTCCGGGCCGCGGGCGGCCCCGGGGTTGAGCACCCCCCACTCCTCCTGGGCGAGGCCCGGTTCGGGACGCATCAGGACGCCGAGCCGGCGCAGGGCGAAGGGCCCGGTGGGGGCCGTGGGCTGACTGGGGTGCATCGAACCTCGCTGTGGTGCCGTGGGTACGGGGCGCCTCTCGCCGAGGCGCCCGGGAAGTGGTGGGGTCACGTGACGCCCGGGCCGGGCCGATCAGTCCCGGTCGTGGTGGGCGCGCCAGGTGGCGGCCAGGACGGAGGGGGTGACGAACTCGACGTGCCGGCCGTCCGGCTGGGCGAGCAAGGCCTCGGCCACGGTGGCGACGTTGGCGGGGATGTCCTGGAACCGCCCGTCCCCCACGCACACGGCGGCGAAGCAGGGCTCCCCCTCGGGGGTCGCCGCCACGGCCTCGCGCACCGCGGCCTCGATGTTCTCGACGGTCGCGTCCGCCTGGGTCCTGCCCTGGAGGTCGATGGTCAGGAGCGCTCCGTCGCGCAGGGTGTACGCGCCGGTCCTCGCGTCGCCGGGCACGACACCGCAGTACTTGCGCAGCACCAGGTCGCGGCCGACGGCCTCGCTCACCTGGTCCCCGCCCTCGGTGCCCTCCAGGTAGAAGTAGTTGACGGTGCGCAGCGCGGAACCCGCCTCGTCGAGGTACGCCCGGAACCGGTCCGACCAGGCCGTGCGCGCGTCCTGCGGCACGGGGGCGCCGCCGTCGTTGAAGTCGGCGACGAGCTCGTAGGCGCCGCCCGCGTTGTGCCGGCTGCGCCAGCGCAGCATGGTCGGGTAGAGGTCGACGAGCTGGGGGTTGAAGGACCAGGCGATCGGCACGGGGTTCTTCCCCGCCTTGCGCCACCACTCGTAGTGGTAGTTGGTGGAGAAGCCCACCGAGTCGCCGTCGGTGGCGTAGAAGGCCACGTAGACGCCGTCCGTGCGCGGCTTCGCCGGCCGGGCGGCGGGCACCGGCGCGGGACGGGCCTCGAAGGAGCTGGTCACCGTGGTGTTGGGGGTGTTGGCGATGGTGAAGAAGTAACCGGCCTCCTGCATCGCCCGCAGACCGGCGCCCTCGTCGACCGGCAGCCCGATCACCGGGGTGCCCACGGGGAAGTTGCCGGGGTTGAGGAGGTCGGGGATGAGCGCGGCCTGCTCGGGGTCGTTGGCGTCGAGGCTGAAGACGAAGGCGCGGTGCGAGACGAAGTAGTCGTACAGCACCGGGACCTGGTCGTCGACGCCGCCGCCGAAGGCGGTGAAGGAGTGCTGCCCGACGAAGGAGCGGTTGGTGTGCTCGCCCAGGAACCGGTCCTTCGCCCAGTGGTAGGCGACAACGTTGTCAGAGAGCGTGGTGGTGTCCTCGCGGACCGTGATCCGGTGCCCTTCGGCCTTCAGGTACGCCTCGACGGCCGGAGACAGCGGCACCAGGTCGAGCTGGCCCGCGGCGGTCACGGCGGCGGTCACGGCCCCGTCGACCACTTTGTCCGACAGGGCGGGGTAGCGGACCGCTCCCTTGGTGTGACCGTTCAGGTAGGTGGCGGCCAGGTGGCTGAGCACCGGGTACTTCTTGGAGCGGTCCAGCCGGGGCGTGCTGTGCCCGGCCGGGATCAGGCCGTCCTCCAGCGCCGCGACATCGGCGGCGAAGGGCTTCCAGTAGTGCTCCTGCGGGGTGTGCGTGAAGTACACCTTGACCGAACCGGTCCGGTTGATCAGGCCCTGGAGCGCGACGCTCGCGAGCAGCGCCTCCTTGGCCTCCCAGTCCTGGGCCGCGATGTCCTGGCTGACGTCGTACACGAGGACGGCCCGGGTCGGCGGGTTCTTCGGGAGGAACAGCCCCTTGCGGCCCGCCACTTGACGAGGGGCGTCGCCGGTGGCGTGGCCGCCTGCGGGGGCGGCGGCCTCGGCCGTGGCGGAAGCGGCCAGCTGACCGGTGACGGCGAGAGCGGTACCGGCGGCCGCGCCGGCCATGAGCCGACGACGGGAGAAGCCGGTGGGCTGCTGGTGGGACATGGGCTTTCCTCCGGAGGAGAACGGTGCGGGTGCGGGTACGGAAGGGTGCCTCGTGGTACGTGGTACGTGGTGGGCGGCGTGTGCCGGCCGGAGCGGCGCCGTGTGCGTTCCCGGCGTCCGGACGGGGAGCCGTTCAGCCGTGGGCCGGGACGCCCACGGAGGTCAGGAGCATCGGCAGGGAGCGCAGGAACTCCCTGCGCCAGTAAGGGTTGGTGTGGGTGCCGGGGCCGTAGAGGTCGGCGTGCAGGTGCCGGGCGTGGGCGGTGCGCAGGGCGGCCAGGAGGGAGACGTTCTCCTCGTGCAGCAGGCGCTCGGTCGCGTCGGTGGTCCCGGGGGTGTCGTAGGGGCCGGCCGTCCCGTCGCCGCTGGAGACGAACAGCGGGGTGCCGGCCAGGGCGGGGGCGAGATCGGCGGGGTTGTGGGCCGCCCACACCTTCCGGTCCCGGTCCGGGTCGCCCCACAGGGCTTCGGGCGCGGCACCGGCCGAGGTGACCAGCCCCTGCACGAAGTCACTGTCGGCGGGGGTGCGCAGCGTGTCGGTCACCCCGCTGTAGGAGGCGGCGGACCGGAACAGGCCGGGATGCCGGGCGGTGTAGGAGAGCGCGCCGAAGCCGCCCATGGACAGACCGGCGACCGCCTGCCGCGAGCCGGCCCCGTAGCCCTCCCGGAGCAGCGGCAGCACTTCGCGCAGGTGGAAGCTCTCCCAGGCGGGCGCCTGGGCACCGGGCAGTTGACGCCAGTCGCTGTAGAACCCGGCGGCCCCGGCCTCGGGCATCACGACCAGTACGTGGCGCAATTGGGCCACCGAGGCGACGTCCAGGTCCTTCGTCCAGCTCGTGTAGTCGTTGCAGCACCCGTGCAGCAGCCACAGGGTCGGCCAGCGCTGCCCGGGGGTGCGCCGCTCCCAGCCCTCGGGGGTCAGCAGCCGCACTTTGGCGGTGCCACGCAGCGCGGGGGAGTCGATGGTGAGATCCGTCTGGCGTTCCCCCACCTGCACCGCGGAGACCACGCGCGCCCCGTCCGGGGCCTGCCCGTGCGCGGCCGGGGAGGGGGCGGCCGCCTCGCGGGGGCCGGCCGCGAGGGCGGGGGCCGACGGGAGGGCGAGCAGTGCGGCGACCGAGGCGGCCACCAGGGCGAGACCCCTGACTCCCGAGGAGTGAGGCCGGACAGCTGAACGCATCGTCAACTCCTGGCTTTATTAAACCGGTTCAATAACGTGCGGTGCTAATCTGAACCACCGCCGGGAGGGCTGTCAACGCCCGGTACCGAAGAGATTTTTCCGCTCAGGGAGGCCCGATGTCCGAGGGAGGTGCTCGCCGGAGCCGTTCGGCGGTGACGATCAACGACGTCGCGCAGCGCGCCGGTGTCTCCAAGGCGACCGTCTCCCTCATCCTCTCCGGGCGCCCCGGGCCGGCCCAGCTCACGCGGGAGCGCGTCATGGAGGCGGCCAGGCAACTGGGCTGGCGGCCCTCCCCCCAGGCGCGCGGGCTGTCCATGGCCCGCACCTCCGCGATCGGCCTGGTCATCTCCCGCGATCCGGAGGTCTTCGCCCTCGACCCGTTCTTCTCGCGCTTCGTCGCGGGGGTCGAGGTGGCCCTGCGCCACCGCGAGTACGCCCTGGTCCTGCGGATCATCGGGGACGCCCCGGGCGAGGAGGAGGACGCCTACCGCTTCATGGCCCATCACCGCGCCGACGGGGTCCTGTTGACCGATCTGCGCCCGAAGGACGCCCGCTTCGGGCTGGTCGGCCAACTGGGGTTGCCCGCCGTCGCGGTCGGCAGGCCGGTGGGCACCTGCGCGCTGCCCTCGGTGAGTCCGGACGACGAGGCGGGGGTGCGGGAGGCGGTGCGCCACCTGGTCGCGCTGGGCCACCGGCGGATCGCCCACGTCGGGGGCTCGGGTCAGTACGTCCACAGCCGCCACCGCGCCCGGGCCTTCGACCGGGCCGTGCGCGAGCTGGACCTCACCCCGTACGGGCGGGTCCGGGGCGATTTCACGGCGATGAGTGGTCACCGGGCCACGAGCCGTCTGCTGGACCTGCCGCAGCCGCCCACCGCGATCGTCTACGACAACGACCTGATGGCGGGGGCGGGCATCGGCGTGGCCCGGGACGCTGGTCTGCGCGTCCCGGAGGACCTGTCCGTACTCAGCCTGGACCGCAGCCAGTTGGGCGATCTCGCGCACCCCTCCCTGACCGGGGTCGTGCACGATGTCGTCGCCTGGGGCCGACGCTCGGCGGAGGCCCTGCTCCACGTGGTCGACGGCCAACGCCCCCCGGTGCACAGCCTACCGGCCTCACGGCTGGAGGCGGGCCGATCGGCGGGGCCCGCCCCGGAACTCTGAGCGCGCACACGGCGCCGACCCGGACGGGGCCGCGCCCTCTGCGCATGCTCCTTCAACTCCGGCGCTGCACAAGCCCGTTGCAGACCCGATAAGCCTGCCCGGTCTGTTGACACCGGAGAGACACCGCCGTAACACTGGGCCGCGCCGGGATTTCAACCGGTTCAAAAAAGCCTGCCCGGCCTCCCCCGGCTCCGGGAAGGCTCTCCCCCACCGGACACCGGACCCGCCACTCGCACGCGCCCGGCAGGTCCGGACCGCCGGCCGTGGGTTCGCGAGCCGGGTCCGCGCCCGGCCGCCTTCCGCCAGGACTTCCCTGCCACCTCCCGGGCCGTCCCGGCAGCTCCGCGCACCACCCCTGCCGTCTTCCTGCACCACCCCCACCTCCAGGAAGGACCTCACCATGACGTCCATGCACCGGCGCCGCTTCCTCGGTCTCGCGGCCGGGGCGGCGGCAGTCCCGGCCGCGGCGAGCCTGTGGCCCCGCTCCGCCCAGGCGGCCGAAGCCGAAGGGGACACGGCCCCACGAGCCGCCGCCGGGGTTTTCGTCTACCCGGCCCCGGGACAGTCGACGGGCCCGGGGACCCTCCCGCCGAAGGCAGCCGGTACGGAGTACCTGGGACCGCAGAACTACGGTCGTGACCTCGCCCTGGACCTCGGCTTCTCCGGTGTGGTGAGCGGCCGGTCCGTGTGGACGTACGGGGACACCCTCGTGCCCGACGGCACCGGAGGCTGGGCCCTGACCGCCTCCGACAGCGTCGCCCTGGGCGACAAGGACGACCCGCTGCGCGTGCACCACCGCCTCGACGACTCGGGCAACCCCGACGAGTGGATCCCCCTCAACGACGCCGAGAACGATGCCGGGGGGCTGAGCCGCTACGGCATGGGCGGCACCAACGTCGTCGAGTACGCCCCCGGTCGCGGGCTGGTCTGGTACCTCAAGAACGACCGCGGCAGCGACGGCCAGGGCCTGGTGGGCGCGGGCGTCGCGACCGTGACCGCCGACGACTCCGGCGCACTCGCGGTCCGCACGAGCGACACCACCTGGGGCCCGTCCGAGCCGCACTGGGGCGACGTGGGCGTCACGCTCGATCCCCGGGACGGCAAGGTCTACGTCTACGGCTACGGCCCCGAGTCCTTCGGCCACCACGTGTACCTGGCACGAGCGGCGGCCGACCGGGCGACGGACGTCTCGGCCTACGAGTACTGGGACCAGTCCCAGAAGTCCTGGACCAGCAGGCGCTTCACGCTGAGCGGGGACCTCGGCACCGTCAAGCTCTCGGCGGATCTGGCCCTGTTCTCGCACGACGAGCTGGGGCAGTCCAACGCGTTCTGGAGCAACCACTACAACACCTGGATGTTCGTGGCCGGCGCCAACGTCGGTTACACCGACATCATGGTGATGACCGCGCCCGCCCTGGAGGGCCCCTGGACCGAGCCCTTCACCGTGGCCTCCACCTGCCCGGGGGACACCTGCGGCGGGGTGCGGTACTGCATCGCCCCGCACCCGGAGTACGACGAGTCGGGCGAGACCCTGCTCGTCACCTGGACCGACGACAACGTCATCCACAGCTCCCGCATCCACTGGGAGTGAACCGGGGACCGCCGGGCGTACGACAGCCCAACCCGCCCATCAGCCGCAGCATTCCGTGCCGCGCCGGCCTTGTGAAACATGCCTCGCGTCTACACGCGCGGCGCCGACGGAGTGCGGGCCTTCGGCACGGCGGCCTCCTTCGACAACGTCTCGGTCAGCCCGGCCGACTGACGGCGGCCACGCGAAAGGGGCGGACTCCGGCTGACGGAGTCCGCCCCTTTCCGGGCGGGTGGGTCACCGGCGGCAGGTCACCGCCGCAGAGCCCGGCCGCTTACTGCGGGGCCATCTTGTCGACGATGCCCGGGTGCTTCTCGACCCAGGCGTCGACGGCGTCCTCCTCGTGCCCGGTGCCGAACTTGTGCAGTTCGTTCTCCAGCCCGGACAGCTCGGTGTCGCTCATCTTGAAGTCCTTGAGCCACTCGGTGAGCTGCGGGTACTGCTTCGGGAACTGCTTGGAGGCGACGGTGGTGATGCGGTCGCCCTTGCCGAAGGAGCCCTTGGGGTCCTTGAGCTTGGTCAGGTCGTACTGGTTGTACGCCCAGTGCGGCGACCACAGCATGACCGCGATCGGCTCCTTCTTGGCGTACGCCCGCTTCAGCTCGGACAGCATGCCGGGGGTGGAGCCGTCGACGACCTTGTACTCCTTGTCGAGGCCGTAGGACGGGAGCACCTTGTTCTTCAGGATGTCCATGGTCGCGGTGCCCGGCTCGATGCCGACCACACGGCCCTTGAACTCGCCGCCCTTGCCCTTCAGGTCCTCCAGGGACTTGACGTCCTTGACGTAGGAGGGCACGGCGATCTCCAGGGAGGTCGGCGAGTACCACTCCCCCACCTTCGTGAGCTTGCTGCCGTACTTGTCCCAGTAGTTCTTCTGGGTGTAGGGCAGCCAGCCGTCGAACTGCGCGTCGAGCTGCCCGCGCGCCATGGCGGCGTACATCGGGCCGACCTCGAACTGCTTGAGGTTCATCTTGTAGCCGCGCTCCTCCAGGACGTGCTTCCAGAGGTAGGTGGCGGCGATGTCCTCTTCCCAGGGGAACCAGGCCACGTTCAGCGGCCGGGTGCGCTCGTCCTTGCCGTCGGAGTTCTTCGAGACGCTCTTCGCGGTGCTGCCGCCCTTGACGGGGGCGAGCTTGTCGACCAGGCCCGGGTTGTCCTTCAGCCAGGTGCGCACGGCCTCCTGCTGCTTGCCCTTGCCCGCGTCCTGGATGGCCGCCTCAAGACTGGTCAGCTGCTTCTCGCTGAGCTTGAAGTCCTTCAGCCACTTCGCGACCTCGGGCTGGTCCTTGGAGAAGCCCTTGCGCGCCAGCGTGTGGACGGCGTCGCCCTTGCCGAAGGAACCCTTGGTGTCCTTGAGCTTGGTCAGGTCGTACTTGTCGTACGCCCAGTGCGGCGACCACAGGGTGACCGCGATGGGCTCCTTCGCCTTGTACGCCCGGTTGAGCTCGGCGAGCATCGCGGGCGTCGAGCCGTCCACGACCTTGTACTTGGACAGGCCGTAGTCCTTCACGACCTTGTCCTTGAGCAACCCCATCTCACCGGCGCCCGGCTCGATGCCGACGATCCGGTTCTTGAACTGGGACTCCTTGCCCTTCAGGTCGTCCAGGGTCTTGACGCCCTTGACGTACGAGGGCACCGCGACCTCCAGGGAGGTCTGGCCGTACCAGGACCCCATGTCCTCAAGTCTGTCCCCGTACTTCTTCCAGTACTGGGCATGGGTCGTCGGCAGCCAGGAGTCGGTCTCGAAGTCGACCTGCCCGCCCGCCATACCGGTGTACAGCGCCCCGGCCTCGTACTGCTTCGCGTCGACCTTGAACCCGCGGCGCTCCAGGATCTCCTTCCACAGGAAGGTGGAGGCCACGCCCTCGTCCCACGGGATGTAACCCATGCTCACGGTGTCGCCGTGGCCGACGTCCGCGGACTGGCTCTGCACCGGGGCGAGCTTGTCGACCAGGCCCGGGTTGTCCTTCAGCCAGGTGCGCACGGCCTCCTGCTGCTTACCCTTGCCCGCGTCCTGGATGGCCGCCTCAAGACTGGTCAGCTGCTTCTCGTCGAGCTTGAAGTCCTTCAGCCACTGACCGACCTCGGGGTTGTCCTTCGAGAAGCCCTTGCGCGCCAGGGAGTGGACGGTGTCGCCCTTGCCCCAGCTGTTCTTCGTGTCCTTCAGCTTGGTCAGGTCGTACTTGTCGTACGCCCAGTGCGGCGACCACAGGGTGACCGCGATGGGCTCCTTCTTCTTGTACGCCCGGTCCAGCTCCGCCAGCATCCCCGGCGTCGAACCGTCCACGACCTTGTACTTCGACAGGCCGTAGTCCTTCACGACCTTGTTCTTCAGCAGCCCCATCTCACCGGCCGAGGGCTCGATGCCCACGATCCGGTTCTTGAACTGGGACTCCTTGCCCTTCAGGTCGTCCAGGGTCTTGACGCCCTTGACGTACGAGGGCACCGCGATCTCCAGGGAGGTCGGGCCGTACCAGGAGCCGAGGTCCTCCAGCTTGTCGCCGTACTTCTTCCAGTACTGCGCGTGCGTGGTGGGCAGCCAGGAGTCGGTCTCGAAGTCGACCTGCCCGTTGGCCATCCCGGTGTACAGCGCGCCGGCCTCGTACTGCTTCGCGTCGACCTTGAACCCGCGCTGCTCCAGGATCTCCTTCCACAGGAAGGTGGAGGCGACGCCCTCGTCCCACGGGATGTAGCCCATGCTGATCGTCTTGCCCTTGCCGACGTTCGTCGCGTCGACGGTCTTGCTGTCGCCCGATCCGCCGAACACACCCATGCCACCGGCGACGAGCGCGAGGACGACGACGCCGACGACCGCGACGGTCGGCTGCGGACGGTACGTCCAGATCTTCAGGCCCTGCATGGCGCGCAGGCGCGCGGCGGTGCGGCGGCCGATCGGGGAGATCTGCTCACCGAGCGCGGCCACGATGCGGTCCAGGAAGATCGCGAGGACCACGATGGAGACGCCCGCCTCGGAACCGAGACCGATGTCGACGTTGCCGATGGCCTGGTAGACCGATCCGCCCAGGCCCCCGGCGCCGACCATGCCCGCGATGACGACCATGGACAGGTTCAGCATGATGACCTGGTTGACACCGGCCATGATGGTCGGCAGGGCCAGCGGGAGCTGGACGCGCAGCAGCGTGTTGCGCGGGGTGGTCCCGAAGGCGTCGGCCGCCTCGACCAGTTCCTTGTCGACCTGCCGGATGCCGAGTTCGGTCATGCGGACGGCCGGGGCGAACCCGAAGATGATCGTGGCCACGATGCCCGAGGGCACGCCGAGGCCGAAGAAGAAGATCGCCGGGATCAGGTAGACCATCGCCGGCATCGTCTGGGTGAAGTCCAGTACGGGCCGCACCACGGCGCTGGCTCTGCTGGAGCGCGCCGTCCAGATACCGAGCGGGACCCCGATCACCAGCGCGATCACGGTGGCGACGATGACCAGCGAGAAGCTGTTCATCGCCGGTTCCCACAGTTCCAGCGAGTCGATCAGGGCGAACCCGACGAAGGCGAGCACCCCCGCCGTCAGCCCCCGCAGCCAGAAGGCGATGATCGCGAGGATGCCCGCGAGCAGCAGCGGTTCGGGGGCGGTGAGCACGGCGTTGACGCCGTCGTACATGCCCTTGGACACCGTCGAGGCGAAGTCGAAGAGCCAGGACAGGTTGGTCTGGAGCCAGTCGACGATGCTGTCGACCCAGTCTCCGAGCGGAAGCCTAGGCACCGGCGATCACCTTCCCCGCGCCGCTCTCGCCCCGGTCGGCGATCGCGTCCTCCGGGGCCGGGTCGCTCTCGGCCGGGGTCATCGGCTCGCCGAGCACGGCGAGCAGCCGGTCGCGCGGGACGACGCCGACGAGGTCCCCCGAGGCGTCGGTGACGGCGACGGGGACCGGGCTGGTGGAGCTGGGTGCGAACAGGTCGATGATCGGCGTGGTGTCGCGCACCGTGGCGGGGGTGGCGGCCAGCAGGTCCTGCGCGGTGCGCAGCTCCCGGCCGTCGGGGGCCTTGCCGCCGAGCGCGGTGCCGACCTCGGCCATGATGGCGCCGGCCGTCAGCACCCGGGAGCGGTCCACGTCCTGGGTGAAGGCGGCGACGTACTCGTTGGCCGGGGTGACGAGGATGTCCTCGGCCGTCCCGGTCTGCACGATCCGGCCGTCGCGCATGACGGCGATGCTGTCGCCCAGGCGCATGGCCTCGTTGAGGTCGTGGGTGATGAAGACGATGGTCTTCTTCAGGCGCTTCTGGAGCTCGATGAGCTGGTCCTGCATGTCGCGCCGGATCAGCGGGTCGAGAGCGCTGAAGGACTCGTCCATCAGGAGCAGGTCGGCGTCGGTGGCGAGCGCGCGGGCGAGCCCGACACGCTGCTGCATACCGCCGGACAGCTCGTCGGGCCAGGACTTCTCCCATCCCTTGAGGCCCGCGAGTTCGAGCGCCTCGGTCGCCCGCTTCTCGCGTTCGGCGCGCGGCACGCCCTGCACCTCCAGCCCGTAGCCGGCGTTCTCCAGCACGCTGCGGTGCGGGAACAGCGCGAAGTGCTGGAAGACCATGCTGATCTTCTTGGCGCGCACGTCCCGCATCCCGGCGGCGGACAGCTGGGTCAGGTCCTGACCGTCGAAACGGACATGTCCGGCGGTCGGCTCCAGCAGTCCGTTGAGCATGCGCAGCAGCGTCGACTTACCGGAACCGGACAGCCCCATGACGACGAAGATCTGCCCCTCCTCCACGCTGAAGGAGGCGTCGATCACCGCGGCAGTGGTGCCCTCGGCACGGAGTTGCTCGCGGTCTGCGCCCTCATTGAGGCGACGCACCGCGTCCTCGGGTTGTCTGCCGAACACCTTGAACAGGTTCTCGGCTTGCAGCCTGGCCACATAAACCTCTCGGGTCGAACGGAAAATGGCCCGCCACCCCCGCGGGCGGGCCAGTGGAGCGCTGCGGATTCATCCGCTCACCCGAGGCTGATCAGGAATAAGACGCGCCGGGTCGGCTCCGGGTGCGCTGCTGCCCATGCTTAACCGAAGCAAACAGAAGAGTGACTCAGGTCACAATCCCATCATCGGCCAAAATGCTTGCGCGGAGCGATTTTGTGGTGTGTGCTATGCCGCCACACCCGCCCCGGCCTCCGCCCCGGAGCCTTTCGGCCACCGCGCCCGGGGGTCGTTCCACGGGCGCTGTCGGCGGCATGGGGCATGATGCGCGGGTGACGCAGCGAACTCCCCGGCTCATGCTCCTGGACACCGCCTCGCTCTACTTCCGCGCCTACTTCGGCGTCCCGGAATCGGTGCGCGCCCCTGACGGGACGCCGGTCAACGCGGTGCGCGGACTGCTCGACTTCATCGCCCGGCTGGTTCAGGACCACCGCCCCGACGCCCTGGTGGCCTGCATGGACGCGGACTGGCGGCCCCAGTGGCGGGTGGAGCTGATCCCCACCTACAAAGCCCACCGGGTGGCCGAAACCAGCCCGTCCGGCCCGGACACCGAAGAGGTCCCCGACACCCTCAGCCCGCAGGTCCCGGTGATCGAGGCGGTGCTCGACGCCCTCGGCATCGCCCGGCTCGGCGTGCCGGAGTACGAGGCCGACGACGTGATCGGCACCCTCGCGACCCGGGCGGCGGGCCCGGTGGACATCGTGACCGGCGACCGGGACCTCTTCCAGTTGGTGGACGACGCCCGCGGGGTGCGGGTCCTGTACCCCCTGAAGGGCGTCGGCAGCCTCCAGGAGACGGACGAGGCGCTGCTGCGCGAGAAGTACGGCGTGGACGGCCCGGGCTACGCCGATCTGGCCGTCCTGCGCGGCGACCCGAGCGACGGACTGCCGGGGGTGCCGGGTGTCGGGGAGAAGACGGCGACGAAACTGCTCACCGCCCACGGGGACCTGGCCGGGATCATGGCGGCCGTGGACGATCCGCGCTCCGCGCTGACCCCGGCCCAGCGCCGCCGCCTGGACGAGGCCAGGCCCTATCTGCGGGTCGCGCCGGCCGTCGTCCACGTCGCCCGGGACCTGCCGGTGCCGGCCGGCTTCGAGGCGGCCCTGCCCGACGAGCCGCGCGACGCCGAACTGCTCATGGCACTCGCCGACCGCTGGGGCCTGGGGGGCTCCCTGGACCGCTTGCTGCGCACCCTCGCCGCCTGAGCCCCGCATGGTGTTAGCTTAGGGTTACCTAAGTACATCGAGCAGGGAGTCCGCATGGCTGAACGGCCGGTACGCAAGGCACCGACGACGCACTCCGCGCAGGTCCTGCGCACCGAACGGCTCACCCCGCACATGCAGCGGGTGGTGTTCGGCGGCGAGGGGCTGTCCGCCTTCTCGGCGGGCGAGTTCACCGACCACTACGTCAAACTGCTGTTCCCCGCCGAGGGCGCCGTCTACCCCGAGCCCTTCGACCTCGCGGCGGTCCGCGCGCAGCTGCCCCGCGAGCAGTGGCCCGCCACCCGCACGTACTCGGTGCGGCACTGGGACGCCGGGGCCCGGGAGCTGACCATCGACTTCGTGGTCCACGGCGACGAGGGCCTGGCCGGCCCCTGGGCGGCGCGGGCCCGGCCCGGAGACGTGCTGCACTTCGCCGGTCCCGGCGGCGGCTACGGGCCCCGGGCCGAGGCGGGATGGCACCTGCTGGCCGGTGACGAGAGCGCGCTGCCCGCGATCGGCGCGGCGCTGGAGGCCATGCCGGCCGGGGCGGTCGTGCACGCCTTCGTGGAGGTCTCCGGCCCCGAGGAGGAACAGAAGACCGAGGCGCCCGACGGGGTGCGCGTCACCTGGCTGCACCGCGGCGAACGGCCGGTCGGCGAGGCTCTGGTGGAGGCGGTGCGCGAGCTGGACTTCCCCTCCGCGGACGTCGAGGCCTTCGTGCACGGCGAGGCCGGCTTCGTGAAGGAACTGCGCCGCCATCTGCGGGTCGAGCGCGAGATCCCGCGCGAGCGGCTGTCGATCTCCGGCTACTGGCGCCTGGGCCACAACGAGGACGGCTGGCAGGCGTCCAAGCGCGAGTGGAACGCCCAGGTGGAGTCCGAGCAGGAGCAGCAGCCGGCCGCCTGAGCCACGGCCGGGCCGCCCCGGGCCTGCTCGTGGGCGGGCGGGGTCGCGCACGCCCGTACGCTGGCCCCATGAGTCGCAGGTCCCGCCGAGTCCCCTCGCCCCTGCCCCAGCGCGAGGGCATCGACGCGGTACGGCTGCGGCTGCCGGCCGAGCCGCGGTGGCCCACCGTCCTCGACCACCTCGTGGAACGTCTGCCGGTTCCGGCCCACGAGGTCGAGGCCATGTTGCGCGGCGGCGAGGTCGTCACGGCCGACGGCCGGCCGGTGGGTCCGGGCACCGCCTACCTGCCGGGCGGCTCGGTGTGGTTCCACCGGGAGCGGGCCCCCGAGGCGGCCGTGCCCTTCGGGATCGAAGTGGTGCACCGCGACGAGCACCTCGTGGTGGCCGACAAACCGCACTTCCTCGCGACCACACCGCGCGGCAGCCACATCACCGAGACGGCCCTGGCCCGGCTGCGCCGCCGCCTCGGCCTGCCGGATCTCTCCCCCGCCCACCGCCTGGACCGGCTCACCGCCGGGCTCGTGCTGTTCACCGTGGAGCCGGGCGAACGCGGCGCGTACCAGAAGCTGTTCGCCGAGCGGCGGGTGCACAAGGAGTACGAGGCGGTCGCGCCCCACGATCCGGCGCTCGCGCTGCCGCACACCGCGCGCAGCCGCATCGTCAAGGACCGCGGGGTGATCGCCGCGCGGGAGCTGCCGGGCGAGCCCAACGCCGTCACGGAGATCGAACTCCTGGAACACCGCGCGGCAACCGGCCCGTTGGGGGCCGGTGCGGCCGGGACCGGGGCCCTGGGCCGCTACCGTCTGCTGCCCCGCACCGGCCGCACGCACCAGCTGCGGGTGCACATGAACGCCCTGGGCCTGCCCCTGCTCGGCGACCCGGTCTACCCCGAGGTGCGCGACCCCGCCCCGGACGACTACCGGCGCCCGCTGCAACTGCTCTCCCGGGTACTGGAGTTCACCGACCCGGTGACGGGTGAGGCACGCGCTTTCGAGAGCCGGCGCACGCTGCTCGCCTGGACGGATCACCAACAGTGGGCCACCGGCGCGGAGGCCACCGGCTGAGGTCCGTCACCCCGCTCCGAACCAGCTCCGCAGCCGGCCGAGCACACCACGCGGACGGGGCACCTCGGCGACCGGGACGGAGGGGGCGGCGCCGTGCGGCGATGCCCCCAACTCCCCGGTACGCGAGGCAGGGTGGTCCCCGGACGAGGGCTCCTCCTCGGCGGTCAGCAGTTCGGACACGGGCACGAACTCGGGTTCCTCTTCCGGCGCCAGGACCTGCCCGGGCTCCGGCGCCGGCTCCGGCTCCGGCGCCGGCTCCGGCGCCGGCTTCGGCTTCGGCTTCGGCTTCGGCGCCGGATCCAGCAGGCCCGGGCCCCGCACCGGGAGCCCCCACGACGGCGCGGGCTCCGGAGCCGGTTCGGGCAGCACACTGGAGCGGCCCGCCGGACGGAAGAGGGAGGCGCCGTCGTCGCTCAGCAGCCAGTCGATGTCGTCGGGCTGCCGGGGTGCGCCGCTCGCGTCCACCGTCCTCGGGTCCACCTGCGGTTTGGGCGCGAACCGGACCGGCACCTCGACCAGGTGGCGCGCGAGGATGGAGCCCGACCAGCGCAGGTCCTCCGGTTCCACGGCCAGTTGCGCGTCGGACAGCCGGGTGAACAACTCGTCGATGCCCAGGTCGGCGATGCTGCGGCCGAGGTCCGCACCGGGACAGGCGTGCGGTCCGCCGCCGAAGGCGAGGTGCGCGCGGTTGCCCCGCAGGTTCGCCTTGAGGTCGGGCCGGATGGCGGGGTCGGTGTTGGCGGCCGCGAACCCCAGCATCACCGCGTCGCCCCTGCGGATGCGCTGACCGCCCAGCTCGGTGTCGCCCACGGCGTAGCGGCCGAGCAGCGCGCTGAACGGCGGTTCGTCCCACAGGGCTTGCTCGGTGGCGTCCTGGAGCGTCATCTGCCCGGCCCCGAGCCGGGTCCGCACCCGCCGGTCGGTGAGAGCGATCCGGGCCGCGTTGGCGATGAGGTTGGCGGTGGTCTCGTAGGCCGCGATGAGCACGATGCGCAGGTGCTCGGCGACCTCCTGCGCGGTCAGCCCCGAGGGGTGGGCCAGCAGCCGGCCGGTGAAGTCCTCGGCGGGTTCGGCGATGCGGCGCTCCACGTGCCGGCGCAGGATCACCATGAGGTACTCGTTGCTCGCGTTGGCGGTCTCGGTGCCCTTGATCAGGTCCTGGGCCGCCTGGACCAGCCGGTCGTCGTACGCCTCGGGCAGACCGAGCAGGCCGAGCATCACCATCATCGGCAGGCGGGTGGCGAAGTCGGACACGATGTCCCCGTGCCCGTCCTCGCAGAACTCGTTGACCAGCAGGATCGTGGAGTCCTGGATGAGCCTGCGCACCCCCCGGCCGTCGGCGCCCACCAGGCTGTCGGTGACCGCTCCGCGCAGCCGCTTGTGCTCGGGGCCCTCGACGAAGGCGCAGACCGGCTGCCAGGTGAAGATCGGCGCCATGGGGTGGTCGGGCCGTACCCTGCCCTCCTTGAGCGGGACCCAGTGCCGGGAGTCCACGGAGAACTCCTCGGGGTGCGTGACGACGTGGACGTTCTCGGCGTGGCCGAGCACGAGCCAGGCCGGTACGTCGTCGTGCAGCAGGATCGGCGCGACGGGCCCGTGCTCGCGGCGCAGCGCCTCGTAGAAGCCGCGCTGGTCCCGCGCGGCCTCGGGCCCGTGGATGCGGCGCAGTCCGCCGGGCCCGAAGGAGCTGTCGTGGGCGGGGCAGCCGGGGGGCGGTGCTCCGGCGCCCGCCGTACTGAAGGGGAGGTCGGTGGTCACGGTGGTTGGCTCCGGGTTCGTGGCTGCGGGTGGTGGTCGTCGGCGCCGGGCTCGCTCAGTGGGAGGCGCCGGCCATCGCGTACAGGTAGCGCATGAGCGTCAGCAGGACGTCCCGGCTGGAGCGGCGTTTGCGGGCGTCGCACATGATGATGGGGACCGCCGCGGGCAGGTCGAGGGCCGCCCGCAGCGTGTCCGCGGTGTACTCCGGTGCGCCCGGGAAGCAGTTGACGGCGACCACGAACGGCACCCCGCTCTCCTCCAGCCGGCCCATGACGTCGAAGCTCGACTCAAGGCGCCGGGTGTCGACGAGGACGACCCCGCCGAGCGCCCCCTCGAACAGGCCGTTCCACAGGAACCAGAAGCGTTCCTGACCGGGGGTGCCGAACAGGTAGAGGACCATCTGCTCGCTGACGCTGATGCGGCCGAAGTCCATCGCGACGGTCGTGTCCGTCTTGTTGGTGGACCGGCGCAGGCTGTCGACGCCGATGCTCGCCTGCGACATCGTCTCCTCGGTGGTCAGCGGCCTGATCTCACTGACCGAACCGACCATCGTGGTCTTGCCGACCCCGAAGCCCCCGACGATGACGATCTTCACGGCCGAGGTGGCCGTCTCGGGCAGGATGTCCTCGCTCCGGGGCCCGGGGAGGGTCTCGGTCTCAGAGCCGTTGAAGTCCATGCATCACCGCTTCGAGGAGGGAACGGTCGGGCTGGGCGGGCCGCACGGTGTGCTGCCGAGCCTGGACGAGCCCGAGCGAGTGGAGTTCGGTCAGGAGAACGGTCACGACGCTGAACGGGAGCTTCAGATACGCCGACAGTTCGGCGACCGAGAGCGGGGCCCCGCACAGCTGCAGTACGGAGACGAGTTCCGGCTGCAGGGCGGGCGGCGGGGTGCCCCGGGCGACGATCAGTGTGACCAGGTCGAGTGCGCCGCGCCCGCCCTCGTGCCCGGCCGTGATGGCGTAGAGCCTGCCGGGCGTGGAGTCCTGCTCCTGGTCGGGCGGCTGATCGGGCCGCTCGGCCGGGGCCTCGGGCGTGCGCCGTCTGCGCTGCGGGGGTGTGGTCATAGGCTCGGTGCCCCGCGTCGGCGGGGCGGACTGGCGAGGTGGGGGCCGATCCGGGCCACCAGATCGCGCATGTGGTGACCGACGAGACCGGCCTCGGCCCGCACGTCGGTGAGCACCGCGAGATAGGCCCCGGTGCCCGCCGACATGAGGTAGAAGTGGCCGCCGTCGACCTCGATCATCACCATGCGCATCGTGCCGTCGCTGCGCGGGATCTCCTGGCTGACCGCGCTGGCCAGGCTCTGCAGGCCCGCGCAGGCGGCGGCGATCCGGTCGGCCGCGTCGGGTTCCCCCCCGTACCGTGCCACCCGCAGCCCGTCCGCGGAGAGCACCACGATCTGGTGCACCCCGGGCAGGCTGTCGGAGAGTTCTTTGAGCATCCAGTCGAAATCGCGCTGGATCACCGGTGATCCCCCTCGTCGATGTCGTCGCGGCCGACTTCGCTGCGGCCGGCCGTACCGGGCTGTCGCTCGGACTGCTCGGTCCCGTTCACTCCGGCCAGGAACGCCTCCAGGGCGAGGCCGGGGAGTTGCTGTTCCGGCTCCGGCTCGTCCCTGCCGAAGGGGTCCGGGGCGGTCTTCTTCTCCCAGGGACTGCGCTGCGCCGGAGCGAAGGGGTCGATCTCGCTCGCGTCCTGGGGCGCGAAGACGTGTTCGCTGCGGCGGCGGCGCTGCGGGAGTCCCTCCGCCGTCCGCTCGGTGAAGGTGGGCATCTCGGCTTCCCTGATGGGCTCGCCGTCCGCGTCGCGCAGCGGGGGCCCGGCCAGCCGACGGCCCTCGGGCTTGCCCTTGCGCCGGCGCTCCTTGATCAGCTCGCCGTTCTCGTCGTAGCGCGGGACGGCGGTCGCGCCGATGCCGTGCGCCCGGCCGGGAGCGACGTAGTCGATGCCCTCGATCATGTGCTCGGGAACCATGAGGATGGCGCGCAGCCCCCCGTAGGCGGAGGAGCGCAGTTCCAGGGTCATGCGGTACAGGCGGCACAGCCGGCCGAGCACCGACATGCCGGTGCGCGGCTCCCCCTTGTACTCGCCGAGGTCGCGGCCGGTGGCCGAGTGGGCGAAGACGCGCATGGCGCGCTGCTGGAGCTCCTCGTCGAAGGGCGCTCCCGCGTCCTCCACCGAGATGGCGATTCCGGCCCGGACCCGCAGCGCGGTGACGTGCACCTTGGCGGCGGGCGGCGAGTAGCGGGCGCCGTTGTCCATGAGTTCGGCCGCGGCCTGGAGGATCGGCTCGACCATGGTCCCCTTGATGGGGATGTCGGGGATGTTCTCCAGCTCGATCCTGGGGAAGTCGTTGATGCGCGACATCGATCCGCGCAGCAGGCTGAACAGCGGTACGGGCTCGGCCCACTGGCGGCTGGGACGGCCGCCGCCGATGGTCGCGAGGTTGTCGGCGTAGCGGGTGATCAGCGAGTTGCAGTGGTCGATGCGCAGGAGGTCGTCGAAGACCTCGGGGTTGCGCCCGTGGTCCTCCTCCATCTCCCGCAGTTCGGCGGCGAGGGTGTGCGCGATGGCCTGGATGCGCCGGGTGGTGCTGATGAACGCGAACCGGATGCCGGAGCGCACGTTCTCGCCCTCGTCGATGGCGTCGAGGAACACGCGCAGCATGTGCCGCTGCGGGGTGGGCAGATTGGCGAAGCGCTGGGCGGCCAGCACCTTGTTCTCGGTGACGGTGGCCCGGTGGCCGCGCAGCGTCAGCTCCAGCGCGACCGGCATGACCTCGTTGGCCATCCGGTAGGTCTCGGCGTCGTACTCGGCGACCCGCCGCTCCAGCGCGGCCTTCTCCTGGATGTGGGCGCGCGCCAGGTGCTCCTGCGCCCGGTGGCCGCGCAGGACCTCGGCGGTGAGGCTCAGCGCGAGCAGGGCGGCGAGGACGCCGCAGCAGATGACGGGCACACGAGCGGACTCGGTCACGCCCAGCGCGGCGGCCGTCGTGGCCACCGCGAGAAGCAGGACGGTCAGCGACACGCGGAGCAGGGGGGCCGGCCGGCCCCGGGGGGGCGATTGAACACTCACCATGTAAGGCCCTCTGCACAGTTGACGGGGGGGATGGCACGCCCTGGAGTCAGGTACGGACGTGGGGCGCGTCACGGCTTTCCTCAGCCGACGCGATGCGGGCGAGCCTAGTGCGACGGAATGATCCCTGTGTCATATTCCGCAAGCATCACCCTCGGGATTCCGGGAAGCCCTAGAATCGAGCCCATTTATACGCCACACAGAAATTCGAACAATCGCGCGCATGCCGAAAATGAAGGCAAGTCCGCAGGTCAGGACCGCCCCCATCCCCCATTCGGTCCCCTTGGCGAACAGATAATCGAGTTTCCCGCCGACGGCCACCGAAGCCCTTGAGGGCAGGGGGCGCACGAAAAAGGGAATGCGCCCCCCGGTAACCGGAAGGACGCATTCCCTCTCGCCGCCGCCTACTTCTCGGCGGCCCCTTTTCTCCGCACGCGCGGCGCGGCGCCTCAGCCCACGGAGGTGTAGGCGACGACCCCGCGCAGTACGGCGTCCACCGCCTTGCGCGCGTTCTTCGGGACGGTGCTGTCACCGCCGCTGGGCGCGGCGGCGGCGATCTGCCCGAGCACGTCGATGACCTGCTTGGTCCAGCGGACGAAGTCCCCGGCGGGCATCTCGGCCTCGCGCAGCACCTCGTCCAGCCCGGTGCCGGAGGCCCAGCGGTACGCGGCCCAGGCGAAGCCGAGGTCGGGCTCGCGCTGGCCGACGCCCTCGGTCTGGCTGATGCCGAAGTCCTCCTCGACCGCGTCGAGCCGGCCCCAGATCCGCACCATCTCCTGGAGCGCGGCGGTGGCCTTGCCGGAGGGCACCTTGGGAGTGACCGCGTCGTCCCCGGAGCGGGACTCGTAGACCAGGGCGGAGACGCAGGCGGCCAGTTCGGCCGGGCTCAGCCCCTCCCAGACCCGTTCGCGCAGGCACTCCGCGGACAGCAGGTCCAGCTCCCCGTAGAGCCGGGCCAGTCGCCGGCCGTGCTCGGTGACCTCGTTGCCGCGCAGGTAGTCCAGCTCGGTCAGCAGGGCGACGATCCGGTCGAAGGTGCGGGCGATGGTGTTGGTCCGGCCCTCGATGCGCCGCTCCAGCTGCCGGGTGTCGCGCAGCAGCCGGTGGTAGCGCTCGGCCCAGCGGGCGTGGTCCTCGCGTTCGGCGCAGCCGTGGCAGGGGTGGGCGCGGATCTCGGTGCGCAGCCGGGCGATCTCGCGGTCGTCGGCGGCGGCCGCGCGGCCCTTGCGGTGCCGCTCGGGCACGAGGTGCCCGGCCTTGGTGCGCAGCGCGGAGGCGAGGTCCCTGCGGGACTGCGGACTGCGCGCGTTGAAGGACTTGGGTACCCGCATCCGGTCCAGCGCCTCGACGGGCACCGGGAAGTCCATCCCGGCCAGCCGCTTGACCTGGCGTTCCGCGGTCAGGACGAGGGGACGCGGCCCGTCGAACTGCTCGAAGCCGCGGTGGTGGCCGCCGCCGGTGCGGCCGGCCGGCGTCCCGGGGTCGAGGACCAGGGCGAGGCCCGCGTACTTGCCGGTGGGCACGTGGATGACGTCCCCGGGCCGCAGCTTCTCCAGCGAGGCGGCGGCAGCGGCCCGGCGCTGGGCAGCGCCCTGCTTGGCCAGCTCGGTCTCGCGGTCCTTGAGCTGCCGGCGCAGCCGCGAGTACTCCTCGAAGTCCCCGAGGTGGCAGGTCATGGACTCCTGGTAGCCCGCCAGCCCCTCCTCGTTGCGCTGCACCTCGCGGGAGATGCCCACGACGGAACGGTCGGCCTGGAACTGCGCGAAGGAGGTCTCCAGGAGCTCCCGGGAGCGGTGCCTGCCGAACTGCTGGACGAGATTGACCGCCATGTTGTACGAGGGGCGGAAGCTGGAGCGCAGCGGGTAGGTGCGGGTACCGGCGAGGCCCGCGAGGTGGTCGGGGTTCATTCCGCGCTGCCACAGCACGACGGCGTGGCCCTCGATGTCGATGCCGCGTCGGCCGGCCCGCCCGGTGAGCTGGGTGTACTCGCCGGGGGTGATGTCGGCGTGCTGCTCGCCGTTCCACTTGACGAGCTTCTCCAGGACCACGGAACGGGCGGGCATGTTGATGCCGAGCGCGAGGGTCTCGGTCGCGAACACGGCCTTGACCAGGCCCCGCACGAACAGCTCCTCGACGACCTCCTTGAAGGTCGGCAGCATTCCCGCGTGGTGGGCGGCGATGCCGCGCTCCAGGCCCTCCAGCCACTCGAAGTACCCGAGCACGTGCAGGTCCTCGGGCGGGATGGAGGAGGTGCGTTCCTCGACGATCTCGCGGACGGTGAGCCGGGCCGCCTCGTCGTTGAGCCGCAGCCCCGCGGCCAGGCACTGCTGGACGGCGGCCTCGCAGGCGGCCCGGCTGAAGATGAAGGTGATCGCGGGCAGCAGCCCTTCGGCGTCGAGCCGGTCGATGACCTCGGGGCGGCCCGGGGTCCACACCCGGCTGCGCTGGCGACGCTCCCGCTCCCGGTCGGCCTCCCGGCCCCTGCGCCTGCCTCCGCCGCCGTATCCGGGGCGGCTGGCCTCCATCCTGGCCATGCGGCTCAGGTCGGGGTTGACCGCGCGTTTACGGCCGCTGCCCTCCTCGAAGAGGTCGTAGATCCGCCGTCCGGCGAGAACGTGCTGGAAGAGGGGGACGGGCCGGTGCTCGGAGACGATCACCCGGGTGTCCCCGCGTACGGTGTCCAGCCAGTCGCCGAACTCCTCGGCGTTGGACACGGTCGCGGAGAGCGACACGAGGGTCACCGAGGGCGGGAGATGGATGATCACCTCCTCCCACACGGCGCCCCGGAAGCGGTCGGAGAGGTAGTGCACCTCGTCCATGACCACGTAGCCGAGACCGGAGAGGGCCTGCGAGCCGGCGTACAGCATGTTGCGCAGCACCTCGGTCGTCATGACGACGATCGGGGCGTCCGCGTTGACGCTGTTGTCTCCGGTGAGCAGCCCGACGCGGTCCGCGCCGTAGCGCTGGGCGAGGTCGCCGAACTTCTGGTTGGAGAGCGCCTTGATCGGGGTGGTGTAGAAACACTTCTTGCCCTGGAGCAGGGCGAGGTGGACGGCGAACTCGCCCACGATCGTCTTGCCCGATCCGGTGGGCGCCGCCACCAGGACGCCCTTGCCCGATTCGAGGGCCTGGCAGGCCTCGATCTGGAAGGGGTCGAGACCGAACTCGTACATCTCGCGGAAGGCACCGAGCGCGGTGGCCTGGTCCGCGGCGCGCCTACGGGCCGCCGCGTACCGCTCCGCCGGGGAGAGATCCTCTGTCATCGTGCGTTCGAGCCTACCGGCCGACACCGACAGAGCACGATCATTAATCATGATCGACTGTCCGGTGGACGCCCCCTACGGCGCGAGCAGCCGTACGGCCGCGGGGACGCACCGCGCGGTCAGCGGCAGGGGGCCGAGCGGCTCCCCGTCGGCGTAGCCGGTGAGACCGGGCGCGTCGAGTTCGACACGAGCGGCGCGGTGGGTGGTGACCACCGGGTGGCCGAGGTGGGTGCCCCGGTAGACGCGCGGGAAGACCTTCAGCAGGGTGGTGCGGCTGCACGGGCCGACGACGGTGATGTCGAAGAGGCCGTCGTCGAGGCGGGCGTCGGCGCAGATCCGCATGCCGCCCCCGTAGGAGGTGCTGTTGCCGACGGCTATGAGCGTCGCGTCCACTTCCCGGACCGGCCCGTCGTCCAGGCGCATGCGGTAGCGCACCGGCTCGAAGGCGGCCAGTTCGGCGAGGATCGCGAGGTCGTAGCGGAAGCGGCCGAGCGGCAGCCGCATCCGGTTGCCCCGGTCGTTGACCCGGGAGTCGAAGCCGGTGGCCAGGACGGTGCCGTACCAGCGCTCGCCGATCCGGCCGAGGTCCAGCTCGCGGTACCGGCCCTCCGTGAGGGCGCGCGCGACGATCCGCGCGGCCTCGGCGGGGGCGCGCACCGGCAGCCCCAGGGAGCGCCCGAAGTCGTTGCCGCTGCCGACCGCGACGACGCCGAGCGGGGTCCGGGTCCCGGCGACCGCCCGCAGCGCGAGGGCGGTGAGCCCGTCGCCGCCGACGGCGACCAGGGCGTCCGTCCCTTCGGCCACGGCCTCCCGGGCGCGGCGCAACGCGTCCTCGGCGTCCGCGCCGACGATCGTACGGACCTGGAAGCCGGCGGCCCGGAACGCGGAAGCGGCCGGCTGCGCCGCGTGGGCGCCCCGGCCGCGTCCCGCGGTGGGGTTGACGAAGAGGGTGATCTCGCTGGTCACGGCCCGACCCTACTGGAGCCGGGACCGGCTCAGGTCACGTCGTCGTATCCGTTGATCCGGTCCCGGTCCCCGCCGGACTGCTCGGGGAGGGCGCGCGGGGTGGAGACGGGCTCCATCTCCCCGATGTCCTCAGGAGTGAGGTCCAGTTCGGAGGCCTCGTCGTCGCCCGGCCCCTGCGCCTCGCGGACGGCCTTGCGCCGGTCGTGGATCAGGGAGAAGGCGGTGGCACCGAAGTAGAGCACCCAGATCGGAGCGGCCAGGGTCAGCATGCTGATCGGGTCCGTGCTGGGGGTCGCCACCGCGGCGAAGACCGTGATGCCCATGATCATGGCCCGCCACCAGCTGAGCATCCTCTTGCCCGTGAGGATGCCGGTGAGGTTGAGCATGACCAGCAGCAGGGGCAGCTCGAACGAGATACCGAAGACCAGCACCATGCGGGTGATCAGGTTCAGCAGATCGTCCAGCGGGAGCAGGTTCTCGGCGTTGGCGGGCGTCAGGCCGAGCAGGACGCGCGCCATGGTGGGCAGCATCCGGTAGGCGAGGAACGCGCCCAGCAGGAAGAGCGGCACCCCCACACCGACGAAGGACCGGGCGTACTTCTTCTCGCTCCGGTGCAGGCCGGGGGCGACGAACCCCCACAGCTGGTACAGCCAGATCGGCGAGGCGACGACCACACCCACCGTGAGGGACACCTTGAGCGCCAGGGTGAACGGTGCGAGCAGCCCGCTCAGCACGATGTGGGCGCAAGGGGTTTCCTTGGTCTTGGCCAACTCGGAGAACGTGTCCCCGCAGCCGACGGACTTGAGGATCGGCCCCGTGAGGAAGTCGATGATGTCCGTGTAGAAGAAGGCAGCGAGGATCGCCACGGCCACGATCGCCAGAACGGCTTTCGCGAGCCGGTTGCGCAGCTCACGCAGGTGATCCACGAGCGGCATGCGCCCCTCGGGGTCCTTCTCCCTTTTTGTGCGGGCAGGCTTCAGCAACCCACGTCCTCATCTCGTGCGGCAGGGCCGGCCGTCGCCGGCCCCGCGTCAGCGCTTGCTCGTGTCCGAAGGCTCGGCGACCGGTCGCGAGCTGGTCACGTCGCCGGGGGAAGCCTGGATGGTGCGCTGCGAGACCTGGTCGGCGGGCGGGTCGGCGGGCGCGGCCTCGTCCTGCTTGCCCTCGGACTTCATCGCCTTGGCCTCGCTCTTGAGGATGCGGGCCGACTTGCCGAGCGAACGAGCCATGTCGGGAAGCTTCTTCGCGCCGAACAGCAGGACGACTACGACGAGAATGAGGATGATCTCGGGGGCGCCGATCTTTCCGAACATAGGCGTACTACCTTCTCACCGAGGCGGCGGGGATGGGGGCTGCACCATGAGTAGGACAAATGTCCACCTTCATGGTGCCGCGATCGTAGCGCTCAGGGGTAAAGGCTGGGCAATCCCTGGGTGTACTCCCGGTTCAGCGGCTCGCGCCTCGCTCCGGGCCGCGTCAAGCAGCGTACCTGGGGGACCCGGCAAATTGACAGGCTACGTCAGTCAACAGACGTCACACGGGGCCCGCCCGGGGCGTTCGCACCCGTCCGGGCCATCGCCGTGGCGGCCCGCTCCAGGTCCTGCGCGGCGGTGCTGACGCGCTGTGAGGTCCGTGCCACCTGAGCGCCGAGGCGGCGCACCTCCACGTAGACCCGCACGGCCAGCACACCGAGGACGGCCAGTCCGCAGAAGCCGAGCACGACGGCGATCATGGCCCAGGACATCGTGGAGAGCGACGGCATGAGCCGAGCCTAGTGCCTCCGGAGGGCCCCGGTCCGCCCGCCCCCGGGCCCGTCGGCGTTCAGACGGTGGAGTGCAGACGCAGGGTGCGTACGCCGCCGTCTGTGAGCAGTTCCACAATGCGTTCCCCCGCCGGCTTGCGGACCGCGCTGTCGCACTCGGGGCAGGTGAAGGAGTAGAAGGTGGTCTTCCTGCTGCCGCCGATCGCCAGCCGGATGGCGTGCGCCGCGAGTTCGAAGCGGGCGCGGCAATCCGGGCAGCCGGCCCGGAACATCACCGGCCCCGTGACCTCCGCCCCGCTCTGCGCGCACGCCGTCGGTGTCTCTCGCGTCATCGTCCGGGCCTCCCCTCGCTGCCTGCCCAGACGATAGCGGTCCCCGCGCCGGCCGGGCCCCCCATCGTCAGTTCCGGTCCGCGTAGGCGGCGAGCGCCTCCTCGGCGGCCGCCCGCGCGCTGACCGCGAGTTCCTGCGGGGCGACGATCCGGCCCTCGGCGCCCAGCCGCAGCGCGAGGCGCCGCAGGGAGGCCGGGTCGGGGGTGCGCAGGGTGATGCGCAGTCCGCCGCCGGGCAGCTCCACGGCGCTGTCGTGCGGGTAGTACTCGGCGACCCAGCGGCCGCCCGGGCCCACCTCGACCACCACTTCGGGGTCGTCCGCGGCGGGCTGCACGAGCCCTTCCGACAGGTCGCGCAGTTCCATTTCGGGCGGGGCGGAGGGCTCGTCGAGAATCTTGATCTCGGCGACCCGGTCGAGCCGGAAGGTGCGCCGGTCCTCGGAGAGCCGGCACCACGCCTCCATGTAGGTGTGGCCCACGGCGAACAGCCGGATCGGGTCGACCTCGCGCTCGGTCAGCTCGTCGCGCGCCGGGGAGTAGTAGCGCAGCCACAGCCGGCGCCGCTCGGAGATCGCCCGGTCCACCTCGGCGAACACCCCGCCCTCCGACTCGAAGGTCACCGACAGCCGGGAACTGGCGCCCGCGGTGTCGCCCGCGGCGGCCTCCAGCTTCGCGGTCGCCCGCAGCAGGGCCTGACGGTCGCTCTCCCGCAGCCCGGGCAGGGTGGTCACCGCCCGCGCCGCCACCAGCAGCGCCGTCGCCTCGTCGGCGGCCAGCCGCAGCGGGGCGGCCACGTCGTCGGGGTTGTGCCACCAGATGCGCTCACCGTCGGTGTCGATGTCGAGCAGGTCGCCGCCCCGGAAGCTCGTCCCGCACAGCGGCAGCACGTCGAGGTCGGAGATCAGCTCGTCCTCGGTGATCCCGAAGGCCCGCGCGACGTCCGTGACGTACGCGCCGGGGCGCTCGCGCAGATACGTCACGAGGGACAGCATCCGGCGGGTCTGGTCGATGGCGTTCGTGGCCATGTGCTTGCCTCTCCCTCAGCCCTGGGCCACGGCGCGCAGCCGGTCGATGACGTCGGCCCGCAGCTCGGCGGGTTCCAGTACGACCACGTCGGGGCCGAACTCCACGAGCCAGGCGTCCAGTCCGTGCCCGTAGGGGATCTCCAGCTCGTCCCAGCCGTCGCCGCGGTCCTGCACCGAGATCGCCTTGGCGCGCAGCGGGTAGCCGGAGCCGGAGCGCAGCCGGATGAAGGCGCTGCGGTCGGCGCCCTCCCCGGCCCAGGCCGCGACCGTCTCACGGACCGTCACCACCGAGGGGATCTCGGCAAAGAAGGCACCCGAGCGGGTCTTGACCCGGCCGGTGATGCGCGAGAGCCGGAAGACCCGTTCGGCGCCCCGGTCCCGGTCGAAGCCCGCGAGGTACCAGTGGCCGCGCCAGCACTCCAGGGCCCAGGGCTCGACCTGCCGCGTCTCGGGCCGCGGAGCGGTGGACTTGCGGTAGTCGAAGACGACGGGACGCCGGTCCCTGCAGGCCAGCATGAGCGGTTCGAAGGCCGCCTCGTGCACCGGGATACGGGGTTCCAGGGCGCTGTGCGTCCCGTACGGGTCGACGGTCTCCGGCAGACCCGCGGCGCGCAGTTTCTGCAGGGCTCCGCTGGCCGCTCCCGCGAGCCGCGCCTGCTGCCACACCTTCGCGGCCAGGCCCAGCGCGGCGGCCTCCTCGGCATCCAGCGTGACGGGCGGCAGCCGGTTGCTGTCCCGGCCGGCCCGGTAGCCCGTCTCCCCGTCCAGGTTGTCGACGGTCTCGATGACCAGGCCCAGTTCCCGCAGATCGTCCTTGTCCCGCTCGAACATGCGGTTGAAGGCGTCCTCCGAGCTGGCCTCCAGGTACGCCTCGATGGACCCCCGCAGCTCCCGCTTGCTGAGCGGACGGCGCGTGCCCAGCAGGCACAGCGCGAGGTTCATCAGCCGCTCGGCCTTGGCAATCGCCATCGACGCCCTTTCCTGATGTTCGCTAGGCCGTCGACCGTACCGCTCCCGGCCTGCCGGAAGAAAGCCGAGGGCCCGTGCCGTACGGCACGGGCCCTCCACTGATCACTTCCGGTCACGCGCGGCCGGGAGGGCCGCCGCGCCGGACGCTCAGACGCTCACCAGGTCGCAGACGAAGATGAGGGTCTCGCCGGGCTTGATCCGGCCGCCCGCGCCGCGGTCGCCGTAGGCGAGGTGCGCCGGGATGGTGAGCTGGCGACGGCCGCCGACCTTCATGCCCTGCACGCCCTTGTCCCAGCCCTCGATGACCTGGCCGACACCGAGCTGGAAGGCGAGCGGAGCGCCCCGGTTCCAGCTCGCGTCGAACTCCTCACCGGTGGAGAAGGCGACGCCCACGTAATGGACGCGCACGGTGTCCCCGGCCTTGGCCTCGGGTCCGTCGCCCTCCCAGATGTCCTTGATCTCCAGGTCCGCCGGGGGCTCGCCGCCGGGGAAGTCGATCTCGGGCTTCTCGATGCTCACGTAGTTGCTCCAGTGTTGGCGGTAGGCGGGGCGCTCCTCGAAGCGCCCCGCCCGTAAAGACAAGGTCCTAGTGTTACACCGCGCCGAGAATGTCCACGACGAAGACCAGGGTCGAGTTGGCGGGGAGCGCCTCGCCCTGCGCCTGGTCCTTGTACGCCTGCTCCGGCGGGATCACGAGCATCACGCGGTCGCCGACGTGCTTGCCGACCAGACCCTTGTCCCAGCCCGGGATCACGGCGCCCTTGCCGATCGGGGTGACGAAGGGCTCGCCCCGGTTGGCCGCGGTGTCGAACAGGGTGGCCTTGGCCTTGCCCTCGTTGATCTTCCAGGCCGCGCCGCTGTAGTTCATGATCACGTTCTGGCCGGTCTTGATCTCCGGGCCCTTGCCGTTGATCAGCACCTTCTCGGTGAGCTTCTTCGGCGGGTCGTTCTTCGGCACCGCGATGTCGGCGCGGGTCGTCTTCTCGTCGACCTTGACCTGCGGCAGGTCCTTCGGGATCGAGGCCTGGCTGCCCTCGACCTTCGTGGTGGGCACGATCTTGTTGATGTCGATCGCGAACACCAGCGTGTCGTCGGGAGCGACCCCCGCCTGCTGGTTGCCCTGGGCGCCGAAGGCGGCGGCCGGCGGGGCCACCACCAGGACCCGGCTGCCCTCCTTGTGACCGGCCAGCGCCTTCGAGAAGGCCGGGATGATCGACTTCGAGCCCGCCGCGATGACCTGCGGCTGACCGCCCTGCTGGTAGGTCGAGCCGAAGTCCTTGGCGCCCTTCCAGATCTTGCCGGTGAAGTCGAAGGACACCATGTCGCCCTCGCGCACCGTCTTGCCGGTGCCCTCGGACTCGGTGTGCACCACGAACTTGTCGCTGGGGCTGCCCTTGGGCAGCGTGATCTTCGCCGCCTTCCCGTCCGCACCCGAGACCGTCGGCATCGGAGAGGCCGAGGTCACCGGCTGCGGCGTCTTGGGAGTGGCCTCCGCCGAGGGCGAACTGCTGGCCTTGTCCGCCTTGTCCTTGGAGTCGTCGTCACCCCCGCAGGCGGTCGCGGCAAGCGCCAGGGCGGGCACGATGAGCAGGGCTGCGAGTCGGCGTTGCACAAGATCCCCAGAGTGTTATGGATACCGGTCCCGTCACTCTAGGCCCTTCGCCACCGCAGACCACGAACCGCGTACCCCACTTTCTGCATCGTCCGGTACTGGCGCCCGGGGCCGTGCCCCTTCCGCCCCCTTCGGCCCCGCCCGTTCCGGCCGCTGTGCGCCGGAAACGGAGAACGCGCGGAAAAGGGCCCCGCGTGACACGCGGGGCCCACTCCCTGTCGCCCCTCATCAGCGGACGACAACCGGTCACATTCCGGCGATCAGCTTCTCCACCCGGTCGTCCACCGAACGGAACGGGTCCTTGCACAGCACGGTGCGCTGCGCCTGGTCATTGAGCTTGAGATGCACCCAGTCGACCGTGAAATCCCTGCGCTGTTCCTGCGCCCGCCGGATGAAATCGCCCCTCAACCGGGCCCTTGTCGTCTGCGGCGGCACGGACTTGCCCTCGAAGATCCGCAGGTCGTTGCAGATCCGGGTGGCCTGCCCCTTCTTCTCGAGCAGGTAGTAGAGCCCGCGCCGACGGTGGATGTCGTGATAGGCGAGGTCTATCTGCGCCACCCGCGGATTCGACATGGTCATGTTGTGCTTGGCCCGGTACCGCTCAATCAGCTTGTACTTCATGACCCAGTCGATCTCGGTGCCGATCCGGTCGAGATCCTCCGCCTCGATCGCGTCCAGCGCCCGGCCCCACAGTTCGAGGACCTGCTCGACCGTGCCAGTACGGATACCACGACGCTCGCAGAAGTCCACGGCCTTCTCGTAGTACTCGCGCTGCACCTCCAGCGCCGAGGCCTCCCGGCCGCTCGCCAGCCGCACCTTGCGCCGGCCAGTTATGTCGTGGCTGACCTCACGGATCGCCCGGATCGGGTTCTCCAGCGTCAGGTCACGCATCACCGTGCCCGCCTCGATCATGCGCAGCACGAGGTCGGTCGCCCCGACCTTGAGCAGCATGGTCGTCTCCGACATGTTGGAGTCGCCCACGATCACGTGCAGACGCCGGTACCGCTCCGCGTCCGCGTGCGGCTCGTCCCGGGTGTTGATGATCGGACGGGAGCGCGTCGTCGCGGAACTGACGCCCTCCCAGATGTGCTCGGCCCGCTGGCTCACACAGAACACCGCACCGCGCGGGGTCTGCAGCACCTTCCCCGCACCGCACAGCAACTGCCGCGTGACCAGGAACGGGATGAGGATGTCGGCCAGCCGCGAGAACTCCCCGTGCCGCGCCACCAGATAGTTCTCGTGGCAGCCGTACGAGTTGCCCGCGGAGTCGGTGTTGTTCTTGAACAGATAGACGTCGCCTGCGATTCCCTCCTCGTGCAGACGACGCTCCGCGTCGACGAGCAGCCCTTCCAGGATGCGCTCGCCCGCCTTGTCGTGAGTCACCAGTTCGGTGATGTTGTCGCATTCGGGAGTCGCGTATTCCGGATGCGAACCCACGTCGAGGTAGAGGCGGGCGCCGTTCCGCAGAAAGACATTGCTACTGCGGCCCCATGACACAACACGGCGGAAGAGGTAACGCGCCACCTCGTCCGGCGACAGACGGCGCTGTCCCCGGAACGTGCACGTGACGCCGTACTCGTTCTCCAGCCCGAAAATGCGGCGGTCCATGACTGAACATTACGCCCGAACCCCCTCGCTGAAACCGGCTTGGCCCGGACCGTTTCGATCATTTTCCCCGGCCACCCCCACCGGACCAGCCACGTCTTCCCCCCACGCCACCGGCCCAACCCTCTTTCCGCCCCCGACCGGACACCGCGACCGGCCCCTCACGCCCCGCCCTGTCCCACTCCCCCGGCAGGCCCCGCCACCCCCGGCGCACCCGCCACCGGCACCGGACGACCCGCCACGAGCACCCGTCCCGCCGCGCACAGCACCAGCAGCGCCGCGACTCCCCCGCACCCGGCCACCGCGAAGCCCGCCCGCGTACCGCCCCACTCCAGAGCCGGGCCCGCCACCCCGGATCCCAGCGCCGCACCCACCCCGAACGCCGTCACCAGCCAGGAGAACGCCTCCGTCACCGTGCCCGCCGGAGCCTGACGGTCCACCACGACGAACACGCACGCCAGCGACGGCGCCAGGAACACCCCGGCCAGCGCGGCGAGCCCCGTCATCGCCACCGGCCCCGGCATCCACACCAACGGCAGATAGCCCAGCGCCAGCAACCCCACCAGCACCGGCAACCGCCGCTCGGCGGCCCCCGCCCACCGCCGCGCCCCGTACACGGTGCCGCCCACCAGGGCCCCCAGCCCCAGCGCCGCCATCAGCCAGCCGTACACCGCCTCCCGGCCCTGGTCGTCCGCGTACGCCAGCGCCGCCACCGTGATCGAGCCCAGCGCGACCCCGACGAAGAGGAACGACCCGAGCAGGACCAGCAGACCGCGCGAGCGCAGCGCGCCCAGCCAGTGCGCCTCCCGCTCCGCACCGCGCCAGGCCCGCGAGGGCGCGGACACCACGACCGACAGCGCGCCCAGCACCCCGATGGCGTTCACGACCAGCAGCGCGGCCCCCGCCGACCACAGGGACACCAGCAGGGTCACCAGCAGCGGCCCCACAGTGAACATGACCTCCTGCGCCACGGCGTCCATCGCGTACGCGACCTGCACCCGCTCCGGCCGCTTCAGCACGCTGGGCCACAGCGCCCGCAGTCCGCCCTCCAGCGGCGGCGTGCACAGTCCCGCGAGCGCCACGAGCGGATACGCCGCCCACGGTGTCCCGGTCCCGGCCCCCACGAAGCCCGCCATGCCCAGCGCCGCGAGCACCGAGGCCGGCAGCTGCACGGCCGGTTGCCCCCGCAGGTCCACCGCCCGCCCCAGCAGCGGCTGTCCCACGGCGGTCGCCAGCCCGTACACCGCCGCCAGCGCCCCCGCCGACGCGTAGCCGCCACCCTGCTCCCGGACGAACAGCACGATCGCGAGGTGCGCCGTCCCGTTCGGCAGCCGCCCCACCAGCGTCCCCACCAGCAGCCGCGCGGCATACGGGGAGCGCAGCACCCCCGCGTACCCACTCGCCATGACCGCCCGCCCCTCTCCGCCTGCTTCGACCGGATCAAGTGTTACGTATAACTTCGCAGGTCATACGTACCATGAGCCGGGACGGCCGGTCCACCCCGCCGACCCGGACACCCCCTGGGCCACCGCCCCGTACCCGCCCTCGAAGGAAACCCCGTGCCGACCGGCTCCGCCCCCGCCCCCCGCCCCACCAGCAAGGACGTGGCCCGTGCCGCCGGGGTCTCGCAGGCCGCCGTCTCGCTCGTGCTCGGCGACAAATGGCACGGCAGAGTCGCCGAAGCCACCGCCGACCGCATCCGCGCTGCCGCGGCCGACCTCGGCTACCGCCCCAATCTCGCCGCCCGCAACCTGCGCCTGGGCCGCACCCGCACGGCGCTCCTGGTCGTCCCGGCGCTCACCAACGAGTTCTTCGCCGGCGTCTACACCGGGGCCGCCCGCCTCGCCGCCCGGCACGACTTCGGGCTCGTCCTGTACCCCTCCCCCGACGGCGTCGGCCCCGCCCGCGACCCCTTCCCCTCCGCCCGCGCCGCCCTGGACGGGGTCATCGCCTCCTCCATGGCCGCGGACGTCCTCGGCGCCATCCACGGCGACGCCCTCCCCGTCGTGATGCTCGACTCGGACCCGGACGCCCGCCCCGCGACCGCCACCGTCAACCTCGACCTCACCGACGGCATGCGTCAGATCGCCGGCCATCTCCTCGGGCTCGGCCACCGCCACTTCCTGCATCTCGCGGCCGACGTCGGCTCCTGGACCTTCCACCGCCGCGCCGAGGCCCTCGGGGACCTGCTGCGCGGCCGGCCCGGAACCACCCTCCGCACCGCCCGCGCCGCCCTGTCCGTCGAAGCCGCCCGCGCCGCCGCCGAACAGGCCCTCGACGGGCCCGCGGGCCCGCGCCCCACCGCCGTCGTCTGCGACGACGACGTCATGGCCGCCGGAGCCTGCAAGGCCGCCCGCCGCCTCGGCCTCTCCGTCCCCCACGACCTGTCCGTGACCGGTTTCGACGACCTCACCCTCGCCACCGCCCTCGACCCCGAACTCACCACCGTCTCACTGCCCGCCGAGGAGTTCGGCGCCCGCGGCATGGCCGCCCTCCTCGCCCTCCTCGACGGCACCGCCCCCGACACCGCCGCGCTCCCCGTCGCCCTCGTGCCCCGGGGCAGCACCGCCCCGCCGGCCGCCTGAACCCGGCGTTGCCGCCGCGCGCCGGGACACGAGGAAGCCCCCGGCCTCCACCACGGAGACCAGGGGCTTCACACCACGGTGCGCTACTCCTGCGAAGAACCCGGGTCCTCCGCCTCGTCACCGGTGTCCGACGCGTCCTCCGCGTCCGCACCCGAGGACGCGCCGCCCTCCAGCAGACGCGCCAGATGCGTCCCGGTGATCCGCCGGAACTTGCGCTTCTGCGGCCGCGTGCGGTCCAGCACCGCGACCTCCAGGCGCTCCGCCGGGATCTCCCGCTCGCTGCCGTTCGCATCCCGCGCGAGGGCCTGCACCGCGAGTTCGAGCGCCTCGGCCAGCGTCATCCCCTCCCGATGCCGCTGATCGAGATAGGTGCTGATCTGCTCGGAACTGCCGCCCACCGCGACCGAGCCGTGCTCGTCGACGATCGAACCGTCATGCGGCAGCCGGTAGATCTGATCGCCCTCGGGGGTCTCCCCGACCTCCGCGACCACCAGCTCCACCTCGTACGGCTTCTCCGCCGCACTTGAGAAGATCGTGCCGAGCGTCTGTGCGTAGACGTTGGCCAGCCCACGCGCCGTCACGTCGTCGCGGTCGTAGGTGTAACCCCGCAGATCCGCGTAACGGACCCCGCCGATCCGCAGGTTCTCGTACTCGTTGTACTTCCCGGCGGCCGCGAAGCCGATCCGGTCGTAGATCTCGCTGAACTTGTGCAGGGCACGGGACGGGTTCTCACCGACGAACACGATGCCGTCGGCGAACTGGAGCACCACGAGGCTCCGGCCACGGGCGATGCCTTTGCGGGCGTACTCCGCCCGGTCGGCCATCGCCTGCTGAGGTGAGACGTAGAACGGCGTGGACACCGGCTAACCGTCCCTTTCTGTCGAGGAAGAGTGCATGGCGGGGCTCAGAGGATCTCGGCCCGCGGGCCGTCGGGCTGCTCCATACGGCGCTCGTGGATCTGCCGGACGATCTCCGAGGACTCCGTCTCGGCCAGCCGCCGGAAACCCTCGTCCGTGATGACCGTGATGATCGGGTAGATCCGGCGCGCGAGATCCGGCCCGCCGGTCGCCGAGTCGTCGTCGGCCGCGTCGTACAGGGCCTGCGCGACCAGCGTCGTCGCCTGTTGCTCCGTCAGGCCGTTGCGGTACAGCTTCTTGAGCGCGCCCCGCGCGAAGACCGAGCCGGAGCCGGTGGCCGCGTACCCGTGCTCCTCGGAACGGCCGCCGGTGACGTCGTACGAGAAGATGCGCCCCTTGGAACGGTCCACGTCGAAGCCGGCGAACAGGGGCACCACGGCCAGGCCCTGCATGGCCATCCCCAGGTTGCCCCGGATCATCGTGGACAGACGGTTCGCCTTTCCCTCCAGGGAGAGCTGCGCCCCCTCGACCTTCTCGAAGTGCTCCAGTTCCAGCTGGAAGAGCTTCACCATCTCCACGGCCAGACCCGCGGTGCCGGCGATGCCGACCGCCGAGTACTCGTCGGCCGGGAAGACCTTCTCGATGTCGCGCTGCGCGATGACGTTCCCCATCGTCGCGCGCCGGTCACCGGCGAGGACGACACCACCCTCGAAGGTCAGCGCGACGATCGTCGTGCCGTGCGGCGCCTCGAGAGCGCCCTGGACCACCGGCAGCTGACGGTTGCCCGGCAGGATCTCGGGCTGGTGCTCGGACAGGAAGTCCATGAACGAGGAGGAACCGGGGGTCAGGAAGGCAGCTGGTAGACGCCCGGTGCTACGAGTGTTGGCTTCCACGGGTTTCCCTCCAGATAAGCGGCTGCCCGACGAACGGTGTCGGGATCGCTCCCAACGTGCCGATGGCCGAATTGCAGTTGAAGCACGGTATACGTGACGGACCCTACCCGTCTTGGGGCAGTGATCCACGTGGACCGCAGGACGAGAGAGAAAAGAGAGAAAGATGCGGCGGACACCGGCCGGGGAGGCGGTCAGCCGTTCCGTGTCCGGCCGGCCGGAGCCCTGCTCGCGGCGGGGACGGCTTCCCCACTTCCGCCCGGCTCGGCCGGTTCGCACCGGGGGCCGCGCTCATGCCCGCGCGGTACGGGAATTTTGTCCCGTACCGCGCGGCCCCGGCGGCCCGGCGCTCGCGGCGGTACTCGGCTGAGCACCTCCGGCAGTACGCCCGCGGGCCGTCGGGGGTTGGCCTGTCGGCAGCGAATATCGCCTGATCCAGGGTCCGCTTGCATCCCGTGCATCGCTCCACTTGATGCAGTTCGGACATTCCTGGACTACTCGCCGCCCTTTTGGACGAATGACCGAACGAAGTCCTCCGCGTTCTCCTCGAGGACGTCGTCGATCTCGTCCAGGACCGAGTCGACGTCGTCGCTCAGTTTCTCCTGGCGCTCCTTGAGGTCCTCGGAAGCCTGGGCGTCCTGCGCCTGCTCCTCGACCTCCTCGGTGGAACGCGTCGCCTTCTGCTGTCCGCCGTCGGTGTCCTTGGTCGCCATCTACCTCACCCCGCTCGGTTCGCCCCGCTCGATGTGACTTACAAGATCAGACCCTACAAGCGGGACCGGGAATCGGCCCCGTGGTTCGTCAACGTAGGGGGACCCTCCGATGTTTCCCCTTCCCGGCCCCTTTCAGCCGCCGGAGAGCACACGAACCAGGTCCTCGGCCGTCCGGCACCGGTCCAGCAGTTCCTTCACGTGGGCCCGTGTACCACGCAGGGGTTCCAGGGTCGGCACCCGCTGGAGCGAGTCCTGGCCGGGCAGATCGAAGATCACCGAGTCCCAGGAGGCGGCGGCCACATCGTCCGCGTACTGTTCGAGGCAGCGTCCGCGGAAGTACGCGCGCGTATCCTCGGGCGGGCCCAGGACCGCCCGGGAGACCTCGTCCTCGGTCAGGATGCGCTCCATGCGGCCCCGCTCGACGAGCCGGTTGTAGAGGCCCTTGTCGGGCCGTACGTCGGCGTACTGGAGGTCGACGAGATGCAGTCGGGCGGCGTCCCAGTCCACGCCGTCCCGGCGCCGGTAGCCCTCCATGAGTTCCCGCTTCGCGACCCAGTCCAGTTCGCGCGAGAGGCTCATGGGGTCGCGCTCCAGCCGGTTGAGGGTGTCCTCCCAGCGCAGCAGCACGTCCTTGGTTTGTTCGTCGGCATCGCTGCCGTAGCGCTCGTCCACGTACTTGCGGGCCAGCTCGAAGTACTCCATCTGGAGCTGCACGGCGGTGAGGGTGCGGCCGCTGCGCAGGGTGACGAGGTACTGCAGGCCCGGGTCGTGCGAGACCTCGTGCAGGGTGCGCACCGGCTGGTCGACGGCGAGGTCGACGGCGATGAAGCCGTCCTCGATCATCGCGAGGACCAGGGAGGTGGTGCCGAGCTTGAGGTAGGTGGAGATCTCCGAGAGGTTGGCGTCCCCGATGATGACGTGCAGGCGGCGGTACTTCTCCGCGTCGGAGTGCGGTTCGTCGCGGGTGTTGATGATGGGCCGTTTGAGCGTCGTCTCCAGGCCGACCTCGACCTCGAAGTAGTCGGCCCGCTGGCTGAGCTGGAAGCCGTGCTCACGGCCGTCCTGCCCGATGCCGACCCGTCCCGCGCCGGTGACGACCTGGCGGGAGATGAAGAACGGCGTGAGGTGGCGGACGATGTCCGAGAACGGGGTGTCCCGGCTCATCAGGTAGTTCTCGTGGGTGCCGTAGGAGGCGCCCTTGTTGTCGGTGTTGTTCTTGTACAGGTGGATGGGGTGGGAGCCGGGCACCTCGGCGGCGCGCTGGGCGGCCTCGGCCATGATGCGTTCGCCGGCCTTGTCCCACAGCACGGCGTCCCGGGGGTTGGTGATCTCCGGGGAGCTGTACTCGGGGTGGGCGTGGTCCACGTAGAGACGGGCGCCGTTGGTGAGGATGACGTTGGCGAGGCCGATGTCCTCGTCGGTGAGCTGGCTGGAGTCGGCGCTCTCGCGGGCGAGGTCGAAGCCCCGTGCGTCCCGCAGCGGATTCTCCTCCTCGAAGTCCCAGCGGGCCCGCCTGGCCCGGTGCATCGCCGCGGCGTAGGCGTTGACGATCTGGGACGAGGTGAGCATGGCATTGGCGTTCGGGTGGCCGGGGACGGAGATCCCGTACTCCGTCTCGATGCCCATTACTCGCCGTACGGTCATGCGGCCCTCCTTGCCCGGCGCCTTCCCCGGCCGGGGAGGGCGCTCAAGTACCGCTCGTGTTCCGGTGCGCGTGCGGTGCGCGTCCCCGCGCCGCGCTGCTCGGTGGTACCGCAGAGCCTAGAACGCCTGTGCGCTGGTGGGGAGATCATTGCCGTCTTTGCTCCACTCGGGCCTCTTTCGGTAAAGCAGGAGGCTGCGGGGGCCCGTGTGGGAGCCCCGCAGCCTCCTGTGCGCTTTACAGGTACTGCCCGGTGTTCGCCACTGTGTCGATGGAGCGGCCGGTGTCCGCGCCTTGCTTTCCGGTGACGAGGGTGCGGATGTAGACGATCCGCTCCCCCTTCTTTCCGGAGATGCGGGCCCAGTCGTCCGGGTTGGTGGTGTTGGGCAGGTCCTCGTTCTCCTTGAACTCGTCCACGCAGGCCTGGAGGAGATGGGAGACGCGCAGCCCCTTCTGGTTCTGCTCCAGGAATGCCTTGATGGCCATTTTCTTGGCGCGGCCGACGATGTTCTCGATCATGGCGCCGGAGTTGAAGTCCTTGAAATAGAGGACTTCCTTGTCGCCGTTGGCGTACGTGACTTCGAGGAAGCGGTTCTCCTCGGATTCGGCGTACATCTGCTCGACGACGGACTGGATCATTCCGGAAACCGTGGCGGCACGGTCGCTGCCGTGTTCCACGAGGTCGTCGCCGTGCAGCGGAAGGCGGGAGGTGAGGTATTTCGCGAAGATGTCCTTGGCCGCTTCGGCGTCGGGACGTTCGATCTTGATCTTCACGTCGAGCCGGCCGGGGCGCAGGATGGCCGGGTCGATCATGTCCTCGCGGTTGGAGGCGCCGATGACGATGACGTTCTCCAGGCCCTCCACGCCGTCGATCTCGGCGAGCAGCTGGGGGACGATGGTGTTCTCCACGTCCGAGCTGACGCCGGAGCCACGAGTGCGGAAGAGGGATTCCATCTCGTCGAAGAAGACGATGACGGGGGTGCCCTCGCTCGCCTTCTCGCGGGCTCGCTGGAAGACGAGGCGGATGTGCCGCTCGGTCTCACCGACGTACTTGTTGAGGAGCTCGGGACCCTTGATGTTGAGGAAGTAGCTCTTGCCCGCGGCCTGTCCGGTGACTTCTGCCACCTTCTTGGCCAGGGAGTTGGCCACGGCCTTGGCGATGAGCGTCTTTCCGCAGCCGGGGGGCCCGTAGAGCAGGACGCCCTTGGGCGGGCGCAGCTCGTGCTCCTTGAAGAGGTCCGGATAGAGGTAGGGCAGTTCGACCGCGTCGCGGATCAGCTCGATCTGGTTGCCCAGGCCACCGATCTGCTCGTAGCCGATGTCCGGGACCTCTTCGAGGACGAGTTCCTCGACCTCGCTCTTGGGGACGACTTCGTAGACGTACCCGGAGCGGGGTTCGAGGAGCAGTGCGTCGCCGGCCCGGATGGTGACGTCGAGGAGCGGTTCGGCGAGGCGGACCACTCGTTCTTCGTCGGTGTGCCCGACGACCAGGGCGCGTTCGCCGTCCTCAAGGATTTCCTTGAGGGTGACGATGTCCCCGGCACGCTCGAACTGCATGGCCTCGACCACGTTGAGCGCTTCGTTGAGCATGACTTCCTGGCCGCGTTTCAGCTCGGCGGTGTCGATGCCGGGGCTGACGTTGACGCGGAGTTTGCGCCCGCCGGTGAAGATGTCGACGGTCTCGTCCTCGTTCGCCGCGAGGAAGACACCGAATCCGGCGGGGGGCTGTGCGAGGCGGTCCACTTCTTCTTTGAGGGCCACGATTTGGTCGCGGGCCTCGCGAAGGGTGTTCGCCAGTCGTTCGTTCTGTGCGGACACACCGGCCAAGTTGGTCTGAAGTTCGACGATCCGATCTTCAAGAATCCTCGTATGACGCGGAGAGTCGGCGAGCTTGCGCCGCAGGACGGCGATCTCCTGCTCAAGATAGGCGACCTGGGCGGCCGGGTCCTCGGACCCTCGGCCCGGTCGGATGCCGCGGTTCATGTCGTCGTCGTGGGCTGCCACGGTCCTCACCTCCTCCAAGGGGAGCTGGACGCTTCCAGACCCTACCTGGACGGGTGTCGATTGAAACCCCTAGATCAAAAAGACCGTGGGGTGTGTCCGATCTTCACCCTTGCGCTCTCCCTCTCCCGTGGGGAATACCCACCCATCATGATTCGAAAGCGGCCGGTTGTATCGTCGAGGTGTTCAACACCCGTCAGCGCTGGCCGGACTTGGTTCCGGCGGTGGAGGTACCACTAGGTGGGCGGGCCGCTCGACGCAGGAACGGCAGGGAAGAGATGACCGTGCGGCAGGAGGCCGGGTCCGGCACCGGGGAGCATGATCCGCTGGAGGTCTGGATCGACCAGGATCTGTGTACGGGCGACGGGATCTGCGTGCAGTACGCGCCTGAGGTCTTCGAGCTGGACATCGACGGTCTGGCGTATGTGAAGAGCGCGGACGACGAGTTGTTGCAGGAGCCGGGGGCGGTGACCCGGGTCCCGTTGCCCTTGTTGCGCGATGTGACGGACTCGGCGAAGGAGTGCCCGGGCGAGTGCATCCACGTGCGGCGGGTCGCGGACCGGGTGGAGGTGTTCGGCCCGCAGGCGGAGGCGTCCTGAGGGGCCACGCCGTCACGGGGTACGACGGAGGGCCGGGTTTCGCGTTGCGGCGGAACCCGGCCCTCCGTCGTACCTGTGCTGCGGCGGACCGAACAGGTGGGGTCAGACGGTGTGGGCGGTGTCGGTCTCGCCCGCGGAGCGCAGGAAGGTCCCGCTCCGCCAGTTCCAGTGGGTCCTGTCCTTGACGTCCGGGCAGCAGCGCGGGATGTCGAGGGTGGAGTAGCCGAGGAGGGTGGCGGCGACGGTCCTGCCGTCGATGCGCAGGTCCTCGACGGCGCGCTGCTCCTTGGGGTCCAGGAGAGTCGCGACGACGCGGGGCGCGGCGTTCCCGGCGGAGGTGCGGGTGAGGACGTAGACGCCGTTCGGGGGGCTGCCCGAACCCGCCGGGCACTGGACGACGGCGACGGTCTCCGGGGTGCCGTCCCCGTCGAGGTCCCCTTCGGCGCGGTCGGTGACGCGGGGCTTCGCGGACTGTTCGCCGGGGGGCGCCGGGCAGTCGAGCGGGTAGTCGGCGCGGTCCGGGTCGGGGGCGGGGACCGGGCGGGCGGCGGGCGCGTGCGAGGGGGCGGGGCGGGGGTGTCTCGCGGTGGCGCTCGCGGCGTCGGGCTGGAGGAACGAGGAGAGGGCGACGACGGCGGCGAGGGCCGCGGCGGTGGCCACCCAGTGCACGGGGCTGGTGCGGGTGTGGGCGAGTTCCGGGACGGCGGAGTGCTGCACGAGGGCGTTTCTCCCGTAAGGGCTGTGCCGGTGGAGTGGGTGGCATGGTGTCACATGTCACAGAGTCCGGAAACAGTGGGGTCCGCGGAGAAGGGGGTGGGGCGGCGGATGCGACGGCGCCCGCTCCCCCGGGGGCCGTGGACGGCGGGCCGGGGTGCGGGCGCGGTGCGGTGCCGCGGTGGTACGCGGTGCGGTGTCGTGCGGGTGGGCGGCGCGGCTCAGTCGCGGCCGGCGGGGGTTCCGCCGCCCGCGTTGGGGCCGTCGTAGTCGTCGCCGTAGGCGCCCTTGGCGGGGCGGCGGCGGCGCATGGGGGGTTCGACTCCGTCGGCCAGGCGGCGGGCGGTGACGAGGAATCCGGTGTGGCCGATCATGCGGTGGTCGGGGCGGACGGCGAGGCCCTCCACGTGCCAGTTGCGGACCATGGATTCCCAGGGCTGGGGTTCGGCGAAGCAGCCGATCTCGCGGATCGCCTCGACGGTGCGGCTGAGCTGCGTGGTGGTGGCCACGTAGCAGCACAGGATGCCGCCGGGGACGAGGGCCTTGGAGACGCCGTCGAGGCATTCCCAGGGGGCGAGCATGTCGAGGACGACGCGGTCGACGTCGGTGTCGCTGATGTTGTCCTGGAGGTCGCCGACGGTGAGCTGCCACGCGGGGTGCGGGCCGCCGAAGTAGCGCTCCACGTTGCCGCGGGCGATCTCGGCGAAGTCCTCGCGGCGCTCGTAGCTGTGCAGCATGCCCTGGTCGCCGATGGCGCGCAGCAGGAAGGCGCTGAGCGAGCCGGAGCCGACTCCCGCCTCGACGACGCGGGCGCCGGCGAAGATGTCGGCGAAGGACAGGATCTGTCCCGCGTCCTTCGGGTAGACCACGGCGGCGCCGCGGGGCATGGACAGGACGTAGTCGGGGAGCAGGGGGCGCAGCGCCAGGTAGGCGACGTTTCCCGTGGTACGGACAACGCTTCCCTCGGGGGCGCCGATCAGCTCGTCGTGCGGGAAGGAACCCTTGTGGGTGTGGAAGTTCTTCCCTGCTTCGAGCGTGAAGGTGTAGTGGCGGCCTTTGGGATCGGTGAGCTGGACCTGGTCCCCGACCTTGAAGGGCCCACGTCGGCGGGCGGCACCGGTCGGTTCGGACATGGCGCAAGCCTACCTGTCGCCCGGAGGGCCGCGGACCAGCGGTGGGCCGGGGGCGAGGGGGCGGGCCGGTGGCTCAGCTGGGGCGGGCCATGGCCTTGACGAAGGCGCGCTCGACGTCGGCGGCGGAGAGCACGCCGTAGATCTCCCCGGTGTCCTCGACGACGAGGTACTCGCTGGCGGGGGTGGCGCGGAGGGTGTCGAGGAGGGGCTCTCCGGCGAGGTCGGCGGGGACCCGCATGCCGTCGGTGAGGTCCTGGGCGAGGGTGCTGACGGCGACCCAGGGACGACGGTGTTCGGGGACGGTGACGATGGCGCTCTCGCGGACGATGCCGTGGGGGGTGCCGTGGGTGTCGACGAGGACCAGGGCGCGGGCTCCGGCTTCGTTGGCGCGGCGCAGGGCCTCGGAGAGGGGGGTGGCGCCCTCGACGGGGACGGCGCGGCGGGTGAGGGTGCGGGCGCGCAGTTCGGGGAGGTGTTCGCGCAGCCGCGCCATGCGGAGGCTGTTGCCGGCGCCGGTCCAGATGATCGCGGCGAGGATGGCGGCGAGCAGGGCGTCGAAGACGGTGTCCATGCCGCCGGTGTTCTCGGGGGCCTCGCCGAGGACGTCGGTCTGGGTGAGCAGGGGGAGGCCGATGAGGACGGCGACGGCGAGGGCGCGGCCGACCCAGGCGGCGGCGACGGTGCCGCTCATGGGGGTGCCGGTGATTTTCCAGACGACGGCGCGGAGCATGCGGCCGCCGTCGAGGGGGAGGCCGGGCAGGAGGTTGAAGACGGCGACGATGAGGTTGGAGATCATGAGCCCGGCGAGGAGGACGCCGGGGACGGTGCCGGGTTCGACGAGGTAGACGGTGCCGTAGAAGACGGCGGCGAGGACGAGGGAGAGGAGGGGGCCGACGAAGGCGAGGACGAATTCGCGGCCGGGGGTCTCGCTCTCCTTCTCGATCTCGGAGACGCCGCCGAAGAACTGGAGCTGGATGCGGCGTACGGGGAGGCCGAAGCGGAGGGCGGCGACGGTGTGGGCGAGTTCGTGGACGAGGACGGAGGCGTAGAAGGCGAGGGCGAAGAAGAGGGAGACGAGGTAGCGGACGGCGCCGAGTTCGGGCAGGACGCGGTCGAGCTGTCCGCCGAAGACCCAGGTGATGAGGGCGGCGACGAGGAACCAGCTGGGGGCGACGTAGACGGGGACGCCGAAGGGACGGCCGACGAGGATGCCGCTGCCGGGTTCTCGGGGTTTGCGGGGCGGGCGGCTGCCGGGCGGGGCGGGGGGCCTGGTGTCCTGGTCGCGCGGGGCTCCTTCGCGGGGGCCTTCGCCGGAGTGCGGCTGCCCGCTGTCGCCGCGTTCGTCCACGGTGAGTCGATCCCCTCGTTGGAGCGTCTTCCTCGCGCTGGATGGGCCGTGGTGGCCGGGGCGCTGACCACGATCATGCAGGGCGAGGGGGTCTGCGTCGATGGTATGCGCCTGCTTGTCGGTGGCGGGTCGTAGGGTCTGTCGTCATGGACAGCAGTGCGGTGGAGTCGGTGGACGGTACGGGGGCGGCGGTGACCGGGGGGTCCTCGGGTGCGCGGGGGCCGGAGGGTTCCGCGGGGGCGCGGCCCGCGGCGCCCCCTTCCTCGCTGTCGCCGTCTCGGGCGAGTGACTTCATGCAGTGTCCTCTGCTGTACCGGTTCCGGGTGATCGACCGGTTGCCGGAGCGGCCGAGTGAGGCGGCGACGCGGGGGACGCTGGTGCACGCCGTGCTGGAGCGCCTTTTCGATGTCCCGGCGGCGGAGCGGACGGCGCCGCGGGCGCGGGCGCTGGTGCCGGGCCAGTGGGATCGTCTGCGGCAGGCGCGTCCGGAGCTGGCGGAGCTGTTCGCGGACGCGGCCGCGCAGGACGGCGCGCAAGCGGACGCGTCGGCGCCGGTGGCTTCCGGGGAGTCTTCCGGAGCTTCCGGGGCGGAGCGGCTGGAGCGGTGGCTGGGTGAGGCGGAGCGGCTCGTGGAGCGGTGGTTCTCGCTGGAGGACCCGACGCGTCTGGAGCCGGCCGAGCGGGAGCTGTTCGTGGAGGCGGAGCTGGAGTCGGGGTTGCGGCTGCGCGGGATCATCGACCGGGTGGACGTCGCGCCCACGGGCGAGGTGCGGATCGTCGACTACAAGACGGGGAAGGCGCCGCGTCCGCAGTTCGCGGAGGGCGCTCTGTTCCAGATGAAGTTCTACGCGCTGGTGGTGTGGCGTCTGAAGGGGGTCCTGCCGCGCCGGCTTCAGCTGGTGTACCTGGGCAGTGGTGAGGTGCGGACCTACGATCCGGTGGTCGAGGACCTGGAGCGGGTGGAGCGGAAGCTGCACGCCCTGTGGGCGGCGATCGAGGAGGCGACGGCCTCGGGTGACTGGCGGCCGCGGCCGACGAAGTTGTGCGGCTGGTGCGACCACCGTGCGGTGTGCCCGGAGTTCGGCGGGACTCCCCCGCCGTATCCGCTGCCGGTGCGGGTGGCCGCTTCCTGAGGTGCGGCAGGGCGACGGGCGGCCGGGGCGGCCCGGGGGCGGCAGGGCAGAATGGCCCGGGACGAGCGAAGGAGACTCACGTGGCGATTCGTGTCCTACTGGTCGATGACCAGCCGCTGTTGCGCACCGGCTTCCGCATGATCCTGGAGGCGGAGCAGGACGTCGCGGTCGTGGGTGAGGCCGGTGACGGGGTGCAGGCGCTGGACCAGGTGCGGGCGCTGCAGCCGGACGTGGTGCTGATGGACATCCGGATGCCGCGGATGGACGGGGTGGAGGCGACGCGGCAGATCACCGGGGAGGGCCGGGACGGTCCGGCGAAGGTGCTGGTGCTGACGACCTTCGATCTCGACGAGTACGTGGTGGAGGCGCTGCGGGCGGGGGCGAGCGGTTTCCTGCTGAAGGACGCACCGGCGCACGAGCTGGTGCAGGCGATCCGGGTGGTGGCCGCGGGTGAGGCGATGCTGGCACCGAGCATCACGCGGCGTCTGCTGGACAAGTACGCGGAGCATCTGCCCTCGGGCGAGGAGGCGGCGCCGGACACGCTGCACACGCTGACGGAGCGGGAGATGGACGTGCTGAAGCTGGTGGCGCGCGGCCTGTCGAACGCGGAGATCGCGGCGGACCTGTTCGTGAGCGAGACGACGGTGAAGACGCACGTCGGTCATGTGCTGACGAAGCTGGGGCTGCGGGACCGGGTGCAGGCGGCGGTGTACGCGTACGAGAGCGGTCTGGTGCGGCCCGGGGCGCAGTGAGCCTGCTTCGCGGTGAGACGGCGACGGCCGTCCGCCTCCCCCGGACGGGGTGAGGCGGACGGCCGTCGCTCGTGCGGTCGGGGGGTCAGCCGCCGACGCCGCGGCCCAGCTCCCAGAGCTGGAGGATCGAGGAGGTGCTGAGCGCCCATTCGGCGCCGGTGATGTCGTCGCGGGTGGCGACGTACTGCTTTCCCTGCCACAGCGGGAGGTAGGGCACGTCGTCGGCGACAATGTCCTGGATCTTCTCCAGGCTGTCGGCGTTGGCGCCGAGGCGGTCGGCCTCGCGCCGGGAGTCGGGCAGCAGTTTCTTGACGATGGTGTCGTTGTTGTAGGGCGAGTTGGGGAAGTTGGGGATGTCGAGGAAGGGCGCGACGAAGTTGTCGGGGTCGGGGAAGTCGGGGAACCAGCCCATCCCGTAGGCCTTGTACTTGCCCGCGATCTCGTCGGTGCGGAAGACGTCCCAGGGGGCGCTCTTGACGTCGGCCTGGAAGAGGCCGCTGTCGTTGAGCTGCTTCTCCAGGACGGCGAACTCGCCCTTGGTGCGGGGCCCGTAGTGGTCGGTCGTGTAGTGCAGGGTGAGCTTGACGGGGGTGCTGATCCCGGCGTCCGTGAGGATCTTGCGGGCCTTGTCGACGCTGGGGGCGCCGTAGAGGTTGAAGAACGAGTTGGTGTGCCCCGCGATCCGGGCCGGCACGAGGGAGTACAGCGGTTCGGCGGAGGTCCCGTAGACCTGGGTGACTATCTGGCCGCGGTCGACGAGCTGGGCGATGGCCCTGCGTACGGGCTTGGTGACGGCGGCGTCGTCGGTGTCGAAGGCGAGATAGCGGATCTCCAGGCCGGGCATCTCCGTGATGTTGACGTGCTCCGGCGGCTTGCTCTGGAGGTCCTCGGTCTGCTTGGTCGACAGGCCCTTGGCGATCACGTCGATGGTGCCGTCGGTGAGGGCGTCGCCCATCTTCTCCGGGTCCGTGAAGGGCCGCAGTTCGACCTTGTCGTTCTCCAGCTTCAGCCCGCCCTTGTAGTTCGGGTTGCGGCTGAAGACGGCCTTCGTGAGGACCTGGCCCTTGGTCTCCGCCTTGAGGGTGTAGGGGCCCGATCCGTCCAGCGCGAAGCCGGTGCGCAGCTTCCTGGGCGGGTACAGCTTGGGGTTGACGGCCGCCGCGGTGGGCGTGGCGAGCTTGTAGGGGAAGGTCGCGTCCGGGGCCTTCAGGAGGAACACGATCTCGCGGGCACTGGGGGTCTGGATGGTCTGGATGTTGGTCAGCAGACCCCGGACACCGCTGTCCGCCTTGATGTTGACGACCCGTTGGATCGAGTACTTGAACTCTTTGGACGTGATGGGGTCGCCGTCGGCGAACTTGAGCCCGTCGCGCAGCTTGCACACGTAGCGCTGCATCCCGGAGTCGGTGAACGAGCACTCCTGGGCCGCCTCGGCCTCGGGTTCGCCGCCGCCGCGCGGGATGCGCATGAGGGACTGGACGGTCTGCCGCAACAGGTTCCAGGAGCCGATGTCGTAGGCGTAGGCGGGGTCGAAGGGAGCGGGCACCTTCTTGGTGACGGTGAAGACGTCACCGGTCCCGACGATGATCGGCTTGTTGTCGCTGTCACCACTGCCGAGGCCACCGCAGCCTGCGAGCACGGGTGCGAGCAGGCCGATGACGGACGGCAGCACCCAAGTCTTGCGGTTCATGCTGGTAGTTCTCCAGAGCTGTCGATCCCGAGCGTCCGGCAGGCATGGGGGGAGGGGGCCGCCAGGAGCTGCGTTGAGAGGTCACGCCGTGGTCCTCGCGTCGAAGGTTAGTGCGCGAGGTCACGGGGCTCTGGACGATGGGGAGTCGGCTGCTCATCACGGAGGGAGACCGGAGTGCGGCGGGGCGTCGCGGGCCCGGGGGAAGGTTTCTGGCACCGCTTCATGAAACGGGACACATGGACGTTCCCGGGAACGCCGAAGCGGCGGTGCCTGCACAGGCACCGCCGACTGTCGACACCATGACGCGTGAGATTCTTCACACGATATACGGGTGTGCGGACCGGGAACCGAGACCGAGTGGTGCGATGCGGTCCCCCGCGGGGAGCGGGGCCGCCGGCGCGGACGCCGGGCGGACCTCGCGGCCGTCAGCCGCTGACGCCCCGCCCCAGCTCCCACAACTGCAGGTCGGTCGAGGTGCTGAGGGACCATTCGGCGCCGGTGATGTCGTCGCGGGCGCCGACGTACTGCTTGCCCTGCCACATCGGGACGACGGGGACGTCGTCGGCGACGAGGTCCTGGATCTTCTCCAGGTCGGCGGTGGCGTCCGCCCGGTCCGAGGCGCGGCGCGAGCGCGGGATGAGGGTGTTGCGGATCTCGCCGTTGTTGTACGGCGAGGCGAGGAAGTTGTCCTTGTCGAGGAAGGGCGCCACATAGTTGTCGGCGTCGGGGAAGTCGGGGGCCCAGGCCATCGCGTAGGCCGCGTACTTGCCCTTCTGGCCGTCGGTGCGGTACTTGGTCCAGGAGGCGACGTCCTTGAGGGTCACGTCGAACAGCCCGCTGCTGTTGAGCTGCTTCTGGATCAGCTCGTACTCCTGCTTGTTGGCGGGGCCGTAGTGCTCCTCGGAGTAGTACATGTCGAACTTCACCGGGGTGCTGACGCCGGCCTTCTCCAGGATGGCCCTGGCCTTGGCCACGTCGGGGTCGCCGTACTTGTTGAAGAAGGAGTTGGTGTGCCCGGAGATGGAGGCGGGCACGAGGGAGTACAGCGGCTCGGCGGTGGGGGCGTACACCTTGCTGGCTATCTCGCCCCGGTCGATGACCTGGGAGACGGCCTGGCGCACCGGCTTGTTCGTCACCGGGTTGGCGGTGTCGAAGATGATGTAGTGCGTCTCCAGGCCCTGCATCTCCAGGAACTGCACGTGCTCGGGCGGGTCGTCGGTGAACTGCTGGACCTGCTTGGGGTCGAACTTCCCGTTGATGACGTCGACGTCGCCGCGCACCAGGGCTTTACCCATGGCCTGCGCGGACGCGAACGGCTTGAGCTCGACCTTGTCGTTCTTGACGGTGAGGCTGCCCTTGTACTTCGGGTTGCGCGTGAAGACGACCTTGGTCATCGCGTCGCCCTTGGTCTCGGCCTTCATGGTGTAGGGGCCGGAGCCGTCGAGCACGAAGCCGTTGCGCAGCTTCTTCGGGTCGTAGAACTTGCGCTCCACGATGCCGGCGGCGGGCGTGGCCAGCTTGTAGGGCAGGGTCGCGTCGGCGCTGCTGAGACGGAAGGTGATCGTCTTGTCGTTGGGCGTCTCCATCGACTTGATCCCGGCGAGCAGACCGACCACACCGCTGTCGCTCTCGATGTCGAGGGAGCGCTGGATCGAGTACTCGACGTCCTTCGAGGTGATCGCGGTGCCGTCGGGGAACTGGAGCCCGTCGCGCATCTGGCAGGTGTAGACCAGCCCGCCGCCGCCTTCGAACTTGCAGCTCTTGGCCGCGTCCGGCTCCGGTTCGCCGCCGCCCTTGGGGACGCGCACGAGGGACTGCACGGTCTGGCGCAGGACGTTCCACAGGGAGGCGTCGTAGGCGTAGGCCGGGTCGAGGGGGGCCGGGACGTCGGCGTTCTTCTCGTAGGCGTCGGTCGTCCCGACGACGATCGGCTTGCCACCGCCGCCACCACTGTCGGAGCCGCCGCAGCCGGCGAGCACGGGAGCGAGTATGCCGACGGTCACCGGCAGTACCCAGGTCTTGCGGTTCATGCTCGTAGTTCTCCAGAGCTGTCGATCCCGGCCACCCGGCAGGCAGAGGCTGGCCGGCCCGGTTGTGCGAGAAGTAACGCCAAAGTTTCCCGCGTTGAGATTAATGGGCCGCGCAGCCGGTTCTTCCGCGGGCCCGGGGGCGCCCGGACCGAGGGGGCATCACGCAGAGACACGGACGGTGAGCGGATCGATTCGCGGGGGCGGTGCGTTTTCGGTCAATGGATCAGCAAATCGGGATACAAAGGCGCCGCGAAGCGCACCGGTTATCGGACAGAGGCACAGAGCGTATCGACTGTCGAGCTGCGGGCAGCGTGATAAAGCTCACCTCATAGCGGTCGAATCAGGGCAATGCGTGAAGCTTTTCGGCCGCTCCTTGCCGCAGTCCGGAAGGGGAACGGCGCGCGGAACGCTCGCGTCCGCATTCCGGTACGACGTCCCGGAGCGCGGACACGGCACACGACTGTTCCGACCCCGGCCGCGGCGAAGAGGCCGCGGCCGGGGTCGGAACAGGGTGACCGGAAGGGTCGGTACCGGGGCTGTCAGCCCGTCAGGAGGCCCCGCAGGAAGCGCAGGTCGACGTGTTCCAGGCTGGGGACGACGGTGCGGCGCGGGGCCATCGCGATGGGTGCCACCGAGGGCACCGCGACGACGAGGCAGCCGGCCGCCTCGGCGGAGGCCACCCCGGTCGCGGTGTCCTCGATGACCGCGCAGCGGGCCGGGTCCACGCCGAGCCGGGCCGCCGCCAGCAGGTACGGGTCGGGGTGCGGCTTCGTGCGCTCGACCTCGTCACCGGCGATCGTGTGGGCGAAGTGGTGGGCCCCGAGGGAGAGCAGCGCGCGGTCGATGATGCGGCGGTGGGAGGCCGAGACGAGGGCGGTGGGGATCGCCTGGGCGTGCAGTTCGGCGAGCAGCCGGGCCGCTCCCGGCATGAGCGGCAGCCGGTCGGCGATCCGCTCCTCGAAGGCGTCGTTGAGCAGGACGCTCAACTCGGCGAGCTCGATCGCCGCGCCGGTGGCCTGGATGAGGTAGCCGGCGCTGCGGCTCATCGGCCCGCCGACCACGATGTCGCGCCATGCCTCGTCGAGGCGGTGCCCGAGCCGCGCGAAGACCTGGACCTCGGCCTCCCACCAGAAGCCCTCGGTGTCGAGCAGGGTGCCGTCCATGTCCAGCAGGACGGCGTGCAGACCGGGAGCGGACTCCCTCGTGAGGGTGCCGGGCGGGGGAACGGTGCTGGTCATCCGGCGTACCTCCGGTATCGGCGGTCAGGGCCGATCAGTGTACGTCGGGAAAGGGTGCGATGCCTGTCGAATAGGACACCACCGTGGCGCTGTGCGCGCACGCGGGTACGGCGCCGCACGAGCGGTCCGCAGGCGCGGCCGGTCCGGTCGGGGGCCGACCGGACCGGCCGCGGGGTGCGCCGCCCTCGTGTTCCTACCGCGCGTTGAAGTACTTCGCCTCGGGGTGGTGGATGACGATGGCGTCGGTGGACTGCTCGGGGTGGAGCTGGAACTCCTCGGAGAGTTCGACGCCGATGCGCTCGGGACGCAGCAGGTCCGCGATCTTGGCGCGGTCCTCCAGGTTGGGGCAGGCGCCGTAGCCGAGGGAGAAGCGGGCGCCGCGGTACTTGAGGGCGAACATGTCCTCGACGTCGGCGGGGTCCTCCCCCGCGAAGCCGAGTTCGGAGCGGACCCGGGCGTGCCAGTACTCGGCGAGGGCCTCGGCGAGCTGGACGGACAGCCCGTGCAGTTCGAGGTAGTCGCGGTAGGCGTTGGCCTCGAAGAGTTCGGCGGTCGCCCCGCCGATGCGCGAGCCGACGGTGACGACCTGGAGGCCGACGACGTCGGTCTCACCGGACTCCTCGGGGCGGAAGTAGTCGGCCAGGCACAGGCGCCGGCCGCGGCGCTGGCGGGGGAAGGTGAAGCGGGTGCGCTCGGAGCCGTCCTCGCCGAGGATGATGAGGTCCTCGCCCTTGGAGACGCAGGGGAAGTAGCCGTAGACGACGGCGGCTTCCAGGAGGTTGTCGCGCTGGAGCCGGTCGAGCCAGCCGCGCAGCCTGGGACGGCCCTCGCTCTCCACCAGTTCCTCGTAGTCGGGCCCGTCGCCGGTGCGCGCCTGCTTGAGGCCCCACTGGCCCTTGAACAGGGCGCCCTCGTCCAGCCAGGAGGCGTACTCCTTCTGCTGGATGCCCTTGATGACGCGGGTGCCCCAGAACGGCGGGGTGGGTACGGGATTGTCGACGGCGACGTCGGAGCGGGCCGGCAGGTCCTCCTCGACCGGTTCCGCGAGGACGCTCGCGGCGGGCCGTACCCGGCGCTGCTTCAGCTCGGGCAGCGCGGCCCCGGGGACTCCGCGCTTGACGCCGATGAGGGCGTCCATGAGGCGCAGTCCCTCGAAGGCGTCGCGGGCGTAGCGGACCTCGCCCTCGTAGATCTCGTGGAGGTCCTGCTCCACGTAGGCCCGGGTGAGGGCGGCGCCGCCGAGGATGACGGGGTAGTCGGCGGCCATCTTGCGCTGGTTGAGCTCCTGGAGGTTCTCCTTCATGATCACGGTGGACTTGACGAGGAGTCCGGACATGCCGATGACGTCGGCCCGGTGTTCCCTGGCCGCGTCGAGGATCGCGGAGACGGGCTGCTTGATGCCGAGGTTGACGACGTTGTAGCCGTTGTTCGACAGGATGATGTCGACGAGGTTCTTGCCGATGTCGTGGACGTCGCCGCGCACCGTGGCGAGCACGATGGTGCCCTTGCCCTCGGCGTCCGACTTCTCCATGTGCGGTTCCAGATGGGCGACCGCGGTCTTCATGACCTCGGCGGACTGGAGCACGAAGGGCAGCTGCATCTGCCCGGAGCCGAAGAGTTCACCGACGACCTTCATGCCCTCCAGCAGGGTCTCGTTGACGATGTCGAGGGCGGGACGTTCCTGGAGGGCGGCGTCGAGGTCGGCCTCCAGGCCGTTCTTCTCGCCGTCGATGATGCGGCGCTCCAGCCGCTCGTTCAGCGGCAGGGCGGCCAGCTCCTCGGCCTTGCCGGCCTTGAGGGACTTGGTCGTGGCGCCCTCGAACAGCTCCATGAGCTTCTGGAGCGGGTCGTAGCCCTCGGCACGGCGGTCGTAGATCAGGTCGAGGGCGGTGGCGACCTGTTCCTCCTCCAGGCGGGCGATCGGCAGGATCTTGCTGGCGTGCACGATCGCGGAGTCCAGGCCCGCCTTGACGCACTCGTCGAGGAACACCGAGTTGAGCACGACGCGGGCGGCCGGGTTGAGGCCGAAGGAGATGTTGGACAGGCCGAGGGTGGTCTGCACCTCGGGGTGGCGGCGCTTGAGCTCCCTGATCGCCTCGATCGTGGCGATGCCGTCCTTGCGGGACTCCTCCTGACCGGTGCAGATGGTGAAGGTCAGGCAGTCGATGAGGATGTCGCACTCGTGGATGCCCCAGACGCCGGTGAGGTCGGCGATCAGGCGCTCGGCGACGGCGACCTTGTGCGCGACGGTGCGGGCCTGGCCCTCCTCGTCGATGGTCAGCGCGATGAGCGCGGCGCCGTGCTCGGCGGCCAGCCGGGTGACCTTGGTGAAGCGGGACTCGGGGCCGTCGCCGTCCTCGTAGTTGACGGAGTTGATGACCGCGCGGCCGCCCAGGTGCTCAAGGCCCGCCTCCAGGACGGGCAGTTCGGTGGAGTCCAGGACGATCGGCAGGGTCGAGGCGGTCGCGAAGCGCCCCGCCAGTTCCCTCATGTCGGCGACCCCGTCCCGTCCCACGTAGTCGACGCACAGGTCGAGCATGTGCGCGCCCTCGCGGATCTGCTCGCGGGCCATCTCGACACAGTCGTCCCAGCGGCCCTCCAGCATGGCCTCACGGAACTTCTTCGAACCGTTGGCGTTGGTGCGCTCGCCGATCGCCAGGTACGCGGTGTCCTGACGGAAGGGGACGGTCTGGTAGAGGGAGGAGGCGCCGGGCTCGGGGTGCGGGGTGCGCTCGGGCGGGGTCATGTCCCGCACGCGCTCGACGACCTGGCGCAGGTGCTCGGGGGTGGAGCCGCAGCAGCCGCCGACCAGGGACAGCCCGTAGTCGCGGACGAAGTTCTCCTGCGCGTCGGCCATCTCGGGCGCGGTGAGCGGGAAGTGCGCGCCGTCCTTGGTGAGGACGGGCAGACCGGCGTTGGGCATACACATCAGCGGGATGCGGGAGTGCCGGGCGAGGTAGCGCAGGTGCTCGTTCATCTCGGCGGGCCCGGTCGAGCAGTTGAGGCCGATGAGGTCGACGCCGAGGGGTTCGAGGGCGGTGAGCGCGGCGCCGATCTCGGAGCCGAGCAGCATGGTGCCGGTGGTCTCGAAGGCGAGGGAGCAGATCAGGGGGACCTCGGCGCCCAGGGCCTCCATCGCGCGGCGGGCGCCGAGCAGGGCGGCCTTGGTCTGCAGCAGGTCCTGGGTGGTCTCGACGATCAGCGCGTCGGCGCCGCCGGAGATCAGGCCCTCGGCGTTGCGCTGGAAGCCGTCGCGCAGCGGGGCGTAGGGCAGGTGACCGAGGGTGGGGAGCTTGGTCCCGGGCCCCATCGAGCCGAGCACCCACCGCTGACGGCCGTCGGCGGCGCCGAACTCGTCGGCGACCTCGCGGGCGATACGCGCTCCGGCCTCGGACAGCTCGTGGATGCGCTCGGGGATGTCGTACTCGCCCAGGGCCGAGTGGTTGGCCCCGAAGGTGTTGGTCTCCACGCAGTCCACACCGACCGAGAAGTACTCCTCGTGCACGGAGCGCACGATGTCGGGGCGGGTGACGTTCAGGATCTCGTTGCAGCCCTCAAGGTCCTGGAAGTCCTCCAGGGTCGGGTCCTGGGCCTGGAGCATCGTGCCCATCGCCCCGTCGGCCACCACCACCCGGGAGGCGAGCGCCTCGCGCAGGGCGGCGGTACGGGTGCGGCTGTCAGCGGAAGGGGTAGGCGACGAGGCCATGGGTCTGCTCCCTGGAGTGCGACGGCTGTCGGCTTTGCGCCGCCCGTCCGGGCGGCGCACCGGGCCAGCGTAACCGGGAGGCGCTCCGGGACGCCGTAGCGTCCCAGCGTGCGGACGTCCGCGGCTTCGTTTCACGCCCGCCGCGCGGACGGCGACGCTCCCGGCGGGACGACGGGCGCCGGGCCGGGCACGGGTGTCGGCGCGGGTGGGAGCGGGCGCGGCGGCCTCGTACTTGGCCTCCGGACCGACCGGACGCGGGCGGGGCAGGCCGGACGGGGCGGGGCCGGCCGGGCGTGGGTTTTCGGCCCGAATGCTCGCGATGGGGTGACACGCCCTTCGGCATTGACCAATACTGTTCAGCATCGCCGAACGGGTGAAGGTCCTGGGACCGGTTCGGCGGCGGGCCCCGGGGAACCGTCCGTGCGGGATCATGGGCGCGGGCGGGCCGAGGGCGGCACGGCTCACTCGACACGAAGAAAGGCCGGGCGATGGCGAAGAACATCCAGTCGCTGGAACGGGCCGCGGCCATGCTGCGGCTCCTGGCGGGCGGGGAGCGGCGGCTGGGGCTGTCGGACATCGCGGCGACGCTGGGGCTGGCCAAGGGCACCGCGCACGGCATTCTGCGCACCCTCCAGTCCGAGGGCTTCGTCGAGCAGGACCCCGCCTCGGGCCGCTACCAGCTCGGCGCGGAGCTGCTGCGCCTGGGCAACAGCTACCTGGACGTGCACGAGCTGCGGGCGCGGGCCCTGGTGTGGACCGACGACCTGGCCCGCTCCAGCGGGGAGAGCGTGCACCTGGGCGTGCTGCACCTGCGGGGGGTGCTGATCGTCCACCACGTCTTCCGGCCCGACGACAGCCGTCAGGTGCTGGAGGTGGGGGCGATGCAGCCGCTGCACTCGACCGGTCTGGGGAAGGTGCTGTGCGCGTACGACCCGGTGGCGCACAGCGAGGCACTGGAGAGCGAGCGCAAGCAGTTCACCCCGCGCACCGTCGTCGAGCCGGCCGCGTTCGAGGAGGTCCTCGGCCTGGTGCGGGCCCGCGGCTGGGCCGCCGACCTGGAGGAGACGTGGGAGGGCGTGACCTCGGTGGCCGCTCCGATCCACGACCGCAGGGGGCTGCCGGTGGGGGCGATAGCCGTGACCGGCGCGGTGGAGCGGCTGTGCCCGTCCGGTGAGCTGCGCCCCGAGCTGGTCGCCGCCGTCCGCGACTGCGCGCGGGCGGTCTCGCGCGACCTGGGGGCCAGCCGGTTCTGAGTGCCCGGGAGAACCGGGCGCCGGCGGGCAGAGGGCGTGGCCGCGGGCCGCGCCCTGTCGCGTGCGCGCGACCAGGTGTGCGTCCTCGTTCCCGGGGAACCGTTCCGACCTGCGGCTTCGTACGGTCGGCGGCGCCCGGGTCGCGGGGCGGTGTGCGGGGAAACACACTGAGGGGGTCGCGGCGTCCGTGATCCGCTCCGCCAAAGGCTTGACGGGCACTCCCGGGAGGAGAAAACTTCCGGTCACCGGTCGGCATTGTCGAACGCTTAACGGAAAACAGCGTTAGGGTGGCGACAGTGCCACGGGCCGGCTAATTCGTTCGCCCCCTCTCATTGGAGGCTGCGAGCCACCCGAGGGCAAGGGTGGGTCGTCATCCCCTGGACGAAGGACAAAGGAGTCGCGGGTGTCCAGCTCCGATATTTTCTTCGGCGAGACCATAGGTACCGCCGTACTGGTCCTCCTCGGTGGCGGTGTGTGCGCCGCCATCACTTTCAAGCGTTCCAAGGCCTTCGAGGCCGGCTGGGTCGCCATCGCGTTCGGCTGGGGCTTCGCGGTCCTCACCGGCGCCTATCTGGCGTCCGGGCCCTCAGGTGCGCACCTCAACCCCGCCGTGACCCTCGGTCTCGCCATTCAGGGCGGCACCAAGTGGAGCGACGTGCCGCTCTACATGGGCTCGCAGCTGCTGGGCGCGATGATCGGCGCGGTCCTCGTGTGGCTCGCCTACTACGGGCAGTTCAAGGACCACCTGAGCGACCCCGAGATCGTCGGTCCGCCGAACCCCGGCAAGGACCTCGGCGACGAGGGACTGGTCGACGTGGACGAGGCCCCGAAGGCCGGTCCCGTGCTCGGCGTGTTCTCGACCGGCCCGGAGATCCGGAACATGGTCCAGAACGTCATGACGGAGATCATCGCGACCTTCGTCCTGGTCATCGCGATCCTGACGCAGGGCCTCAACGACGACGGCAACGGCCTGGGCACGCTGGGCGTGCTCATCACCGCCCTCGTCGTGGTCGGCATCGGCCTGTCGCTCGGCGGGCCCACGGGCTACGCGATCAACCCGGTACGTGACCTCGGTCCGCGCATCATCCACGCGGTACTGCCGCTGAAGAACAAGGGCGGCTCCGACTGGACGTACGCCTGGGTGCCGATCGTCGGCCCGCTGATCGGCGCCGCCGCCGCGGGCGGTCTGTACCGGCTCTGCTTCGCCTGAGGGCGCGGCCGCCCCACCGGCGGCGGCTTCCCGGGACCGGGCCGACGCGACCCGGCCGTCACGACTTTTCCAGGAGCGCACAGTGAGCAACACGACCAGCAGCCACGGCAGCGGACCGTTCATCGCCGCGATCGACCAGGGCACGACCTCCAGCCGCTGCATCGTCTTCGACAGCGACGGACGCATCGTCGCCGTCGACCAGAAGGAGCACGAGCAGTTCTTCCCGAAGCCCGGCTGGGTCGAGCACGACGCCGCCGAGATCTGGACCAACGTCCAGGAAGTGGTGGCCGGCGCCATCCGCAAGGCCGGCATCACGAAGAACGACGTCAAGGCGATCGGCATCACCAACCAGCGCGAGACGACCCTGGTGTGGGACAAGGCGACGGGCGAGCCCGTGCACCACGCCATCGTCTGGCAGGACACGCGTACCGACGCGCTCTGCAAGGAGCTGGGCCGCAACGTCGGCCAGGACCGCTTCCGCCGCGAGACGGGGCTGCCGCTGTCCTCGTACTTCGCCGGCCCCAAGGTCCGCTGGCTGCTCGACAACGTCGACGGTCTCCAGGAGCGCGCCGACCGCGGCGAGCTGCTGTTCGGCACGATGGACTCGTGGGTCATCTGGAACCTGACCGGCGGCGCGCGGGGCGGAGTGCACGTCACCGACGTGACCAACGCCTCCAGGACGCTGCTGATGAACCTGCGCGAGCTGACGTGGAACGACAAGATCTGCGCCTCCATCGGCGTGCCGATGAACATGCTGCCGGAGATCCGTTCCTCCGCCGAGGTGTACGGCGAGGTGACCGGCGGCCCGCTCGGCGACCTGCTCGGCGGGGTCCCGGTGGCCTCGGCGCTGGGCGACCAGCAGGCCGCGCTGTTCGGGCAGACCTGCTTCGCCGAGGGCGAGGCCAAGTCCACGTACGGCACCGGCACCTTCATGCTGATCAACACCGGCGAGAAGGCGATCAACTCCTACAGCGGTCTGCTGACCACGGTCGGCTACCGCATCGGCGACAAGCCCCCGGTGTTCGCGCTGGAGGGCTCGATCGCCGTGACCGGTTCCCTCGTGCAGTGGATGCGCGACCAGATGGGGATCATCAACTCGGCCGCCGAGATCGAGACGCTGGCCTCCTCCGTGGACGACAACGGGGGCGCCTACTTCGTCCCGGCCTTCTCCGGCCTGTTCGCGCCCTACTGGCGGCCCGACGCGCGCGGAGTCATCACCGGGCTCACCCGGTACGTCACCAAGGCGCACATCGCCCGCGCCGTCCTGGAGGCCACCGCGTGGCAGACCCGGGAGATCGCGGACGCCATGACCAAGGACTCCGGGGTCGAGCTGACCGCCCTCAAGGTGGACGGCGGCATGACCTCGAACAACCTGCTCATGCAGACCCTCGCGGACGTCCTGGACGCACCGGTGGTGCGGCCGATGGTCGCCGAGACGACCTGTCTGGGGGCCGCGTACGCCGCGGGCCTCGCGGTCGGCTTCTGGCCGGACACCGAGACGCTGCGCGCCAACTGGCGCCGCGCCGCCGAGTGGACACCGCACATGGACGACGAGGTCCGTGACCGTGAGTACAAGAACTGGCTGAAGGCCGTTCAGCGCACGATGGGCTGGCTGGACGAGAGCTGAGCCAGCGGCCTCAACAGTTGACGAGGAGCACGACATGACCACCCTCCAGCACGTCCCGAGTCTCGGGACCCATCCGGCCGTCGGCTCGGACCCGAGCCGCGCCGAAACCCGGGAACAGCTCAACAGGGCGACGTACGACCTCCTGGTGATCGGCGGCGGCATCCTGGGCATCTCCACCGCCTGGCACGCCGCGCAGACCGGGCTGCGGGTGGCCCTGGTGGACGCCGGCGACTTCGCCGGCGCCACCTCCTCGGCCTCCTCCAAGCTGCTGCACGGCGGACTGCGCTACCTGCAGACCGGCGCGGTCAAGCTCGTCGCGGAGAACCACTTCGAGCGACGCGCCGTCTCCCGCCAGGTCGCCCCGCACCTGGCGAACCCGCTCACCTTCTATCTCCCGGTGTACAAGGGCGGGCCGCACGGCGCGGCGAAGCTCGGGGCCGGCGTCTTCGCGTACTCGGCGCTCTCCGCGTTCGGGGACGGCGTCGGCCACCTGCTGAGCCCCGCCAAGGCGGTGCAGGACGTGCCCGAGCTGCGCACCGAGAACCTGAAGGCCGTCGCGGTCTACGGCGACGACCAGATGAACGACTCGCGGATGGCGATCATGACGGTGCGCGCGGCCGTCGAGTCGGGCGCCGTCGTCCTCAACCACGCGGAGGTCACCGGGCTGCGCTTCACGGGCACCCGGGTCACAGGGGCCGAGCTGCGCGACGGCCTCGACGGCACCGAGTTCGGGGTGAACGCGCGCCTGGTCCTGAACGCGACGGGCCCGTGGGTGGACCACCTGCGGCGGCTGGAGAACCCGCACGCGGCGCCCTCCATCCGGCTGTCCAAGGGCGCGCACCTCGTCCTCAAGCGCAACGCCCCGTGGAAGGCGGCCCTCGCGACGCCCATCGACAAGTACCGCATCACGTTCGCCCTGCCCTGGGAGGACATGCTGGTACTGGGGACCACCGACGAGGAGTACGAAGGCGACCCGGCCGATGTCGCGGTCAACGAGAAGGACGTCACGCAGATCCTCGACGAGGCCGCCTTCTCAGTCCGCGACGAACAGCTCTCGCGCGACCTGATCACCTACTCGTACGCGGGCCTGCGGGTGCTGCCGGGCGGCCCCGGCGACACCTCCAAGGCCAAGCGGGAGACGGTGGTCTCCGAGGGCAGCGGCGGGATGCTGTCGGTGGCGGGCGGCAAGTGGACGACATTCCGGCACATCGGGCGCACCGTCATGAACAAGCTCGCCTCGCTGCCGGGCCACCCGCTGGGCGAGGGCATCGAGCCGGTCTCGGACCTGCCGAGCAAGCTGCCGCTGCCCGGTGTCGCCAACCCGCACGCCGTGGAGCACCGGCTGCTCATGGACGGGGACGCGAACGGACCGCGCATGGCGCAGGACACCGCGCACCACCTCGCGACGCACTACGGCTCGCTGGCCTTCGACATCGCGCGGCTCGCCAACGAGAACCCGGAGCTGGCCGAGCGCCTCAGCCCCGAGGCGCCCGAGATCTGGGCCCAGGTCGTCTACGCCCGTGACCGCGAGTGGGCGCAGACCCCCGACGACGTGCTGCGCCGCCGGACCACGCTCACCATCCGGGGCCTGGCCGACGACGCGCTGCGCGAGCGGGTCGCGAAGGTCCTGTCGGAGCGGAAGAACTGACCGACACTCCATCCGGGTAAGGGGCGCACCACCTGGTGGGCGCCCCTTACCCGTGCCCGGCTGTCCGCTACCGGCGCCCGGCTTGTCCGTCCGCACGGACCCGGCCGCTCGCCCGGCGACGGTGCCACACGGCCGCCACAGTGCCGCAACACTGCGCGACGACAGTGGTCGGTATGAAGTTTCAGGTGCTCAGCCTCATCCAGCACGCCCCGCATCCGCTCACCGGTGAACTGCGCTCCCCCGCCGACCGTTTCGAGGACGTCCTCGCGCTCGGTGAGGCGGCGGAGCGTCTCGGCTTCGACGCCTTCGCCGTGGGCGAGCGGCACGCGGGCGCCTTCCTGTCCTCCGGTCCCGCCGTGGTCCTCGGCGCGCTCGCCGCGCGCACCTCCCGCATCCGGCTGCTGACCGGGGTCACGGTCGTCGCGATCCTCGACCCGGTGCGGGTCGCCGAGGACTTCGCGACGCTCGACCAGATCTCCCGGGGCCGGGTCGAACTCGTCGTCGGCAAGGGCGCGGAAGCCGGCCACTTCGACCTGTTCGGCCTCGACGAGGCGCGGCAGTGGGATCTCCAGCGGGAGAAGTACGAGTTGCTGCGCCGCCTGTGGACCGAGGAGGGCGTGGACTGGGAGGGCGAGTTCCGCCCCGCGCTGAAGGGCGTCACGACCGTCCCGAGACCGTACGCCGGGCTCCCCCGGATCTGGCACGGTTCGGCGACCAGCCTCGAATCGCCGGAACTCGCCGCGAAACACGGGGACCCCCTGTTCACCGCGAACGCGATCCAGCCGCGCGCCGCCTACGCGCGGCTCGTCGCCCACTACCGCGAACGCTTCGAGGCGTACGGGCACGACCCGGCGCGCGCCCGGGTGGCGGCGGGTTCGGGCGGACTGCTCATCGCGGACACCCACGAACAGGCGGTGGCCCGCTACCGGGAGGCGTACGAGGCGAGCGTCCGGCAGGGCTTCAAACCGCATCTGGCCGGGAAGGCCGGCTACAACACCCCCTTCCGCACGATCGAGGACGCCATCGAGAACGGCCCGCAGCTCATCGGCTCCCCGCAGCAGATCATCGACAAGGTCCTCGGCTTCCACTCCGCCTACGGGCACGACCTCCAGTCGATCAGCGTGGACGGGTACGGCCTCGGGCGCCCGGAGCAGATCGAGACCCTGGAGCGCTTCGCCCGGGACATCGCGCCCGTTCTGCGGCGCGAGGCGCCGAGCACGTTGTGGGCGCCGGACGAGGAGGGGTGAGGGGAGGTCACGGCGTGCCGTCGACGGCCGGTCGGCACCCCGGTGTCCGCCCCGCCGCGACAGCGCGCGGATCACCCCGCCCGGCACAGGAGTAAGCCCTCGCGGACGGGGCAGTGATCCGGCATTCTCCCTGCGAGGGGGCTGCGGAGGCCCCCCGCCGAAGCCGTAAGGTTGGGGCGTACGCAAGGAAACGTCCGAAGGAGGCGCCGGGTGATCGAGCTCGAAGGGGTACCCGAGCTGATCGACCCCGTCATGGTGGCCGCGTTCGAAGGCTGGAACGACGCCGGCGACGCCGCCTCTTCTGCGGTCGCGCATCTGGAGAAGGAGTGGAAGGGCGAGGTGTTCGCGGCGCTCGACGCCGAGGACTACTACGACTTCCAGGTCAACCGGCCGACGGTGTTCGTGGAGGGCGGGACCCGCAAGGTCACCTGGCCCACGACCCGGCTCTCGGTGGTGCGGGTCGGCGGGGAGCGTCCGCGCGACCTGGTGCTGGTGCGCGGCATCGAGCCCTCGATGCGCTGGCGTTCGTTCTGCAACGAACTGCTGGGCTTCGCGCACGAGCTGGGCGTGGAACTGGTCGTGGTGCTGGGCGCCCTGCTCGGCGACACCCCGCACACCCGGCCGGTGCCCGTCAGCGGCGTCACCTCCGATCCCGACCTGGCCCGCACCATGGACCTGGAGGAGTCGAAGTACGAGGGCCCCACGGGCATCGTCGGGATCCTCCAGGAGGCGTGCACCCACGCGGGCGTACCGGCCGTGAGCCTGTGGGCCGCGGTGCCGCACTACGTGTCGCAGCCCCCCAACCCGAAGGCCACGCTGGCCCTGCTCAACCGCCTGGAGGACCTGGTCGACCTGCGCATCCCGCTCGGGGAGCTGCCCGAGGACGCGCGCGCCTGGCAGCTGGGCGTCGATCAACTGGCCGCGGAGGACAGCGAGGTCGCCGAGTACGTGCAGTCGCTGGAGGAGGCGCGGGACACCGCGGAGCTTCCGGAGGCTTCCGGCGAGGCCATCGCCCGGGAGTTCGAGCGGTATCTGCGGCGCCGGGAGCCGGGGCAGTCGGCGGGCGGGCACGCCACGGAGGGCGGCGACACGGCGCCCTTCCTGCGCGACACCCCGCCGGCCGGAGCGGACCGCACCCGGCCGCCGAAGCCGCCGCGCCCCACGACCGGCCGCGAGCCCACACCGCCGTCCGACCCCGCTGACGAAGGCGAAGGCGAAGGCGAGGACAAGAAGCCCCGGGACGGCGAGGGAGCGGACCAGGGCCACAGCGACCAGAACACCGAGCACACCGAAAACACCGAGCCCAAGGACAGCGGGAACAAGGGCGAGGACGGCGAGCCGGGCGGTCCCGTAGCGGACTGAACGGCACAGCTGAGACCGCGGAGCCACACCTCTGGGAACAGGGCGACGGCGCGGGACGTCATCACCGAGGGGCGGGGTGCCCGGCACCCCGCCCCTCGGTCGTGCTCAGCGCCGCACGGGACCGTGCGGCGCCGTACGGCAGGTCAGAGGGCCACGCCCAGCAGCGCGTCGACAGTGCGCGAGACGAGCCCGGGAGCACCCTCGTCGGTACCGCCGGTGGACTGCTGTGTCTCGGCCCAGCGGTCCACGGCGAGCAGCGCCTTTGGGGAGTCGAGGTCCTCGGCGAGCGCCTCGCGGACCTCCTCGACGAGGGCGTCGGCGGACGGGCCGTCGGGGCGGGAGACGGCGGCCCGCCAGCGGGCGAGCCGGTCCACGGCCTCCTGGAGCCCGGCGTCGGTCCACTCCCAGTCGGCACGGTAGTGATGGGCGAGAAGCGCGAGCCGGATCGCCGCCGGGTCCACCCCGGACTGGCGCAGCCGGGAGACGAAGACCAGGTTGCCCTTCGACTTCGACATCTTCTCGCCGTCCAGGCCCACCATCCCGGCGTGCACGTAGGACTTCGCGAAGGGGTGCTCACCGGTGAGGGCCTGGGCGTGCGAGGCACCCATCTCGTGGTGCGGGAAGGCGAGGTCGGAGCCGCCGCCCTGCACGTCGAAGCCCATGCCGAGGTGGTCGAGGGCGATGGCGACACACTCGATGTGCCAGCCGGGCCGGCCCGCGCCGAGACTGCCGCCGTCCCAGCTCGGTTCGCCCTCGCGGGCGGCCATCCACAGCATCGGGTCGAGCGGGTTCTTCTTGCCGGGTCGTTCGGGGTCGCCGCCCCGCTCGGCGGACAGCAGACGCATCGCCTCGGCGTCCAGGCCGGAGACCTCGCCGAAGTGCTGGTCGGAGGCGACCGAGAAGTAGATGTCGCCCTCCAGCTCGTAGGCCGCGCCGAGTTCACGCAGCCGCTCCACCAGCGGGACGATCCCGGGTATGGCCTCGACCGCCCCGATGTAGTGCTTCGGCGGGAGCATCCGCAGAGCCGTCATGTCCTCGCGGAACAGGGCGGTCTCCCGCTCGGCGAGACCGGTCCAGTCGATGCCGTCCCGCACGGCCCGCTCCAGCAGCGGATCGTCGACATCGGTCACGTTCTGGACGTAGTGCACCTGGCGCTGGGTGTCGAGCCACACGCGCTGCACGAGGTCGAACGCGTTGTAGGTCGCCGCGTGCCCCATGTGGGTCGCGTCGTACGGCGTGATGCCGCACACGTAGATACGGGCGACAGGGCCGGGGGTCAGGGTGACGAGCCCCCCGGTCGCGGTGTCGTGGATGCGGAGGTCGCGGCCCGTACCGGGCAGGGCGGGGACCTCGGAAGCGGGCCAGGCATGCATGTCATGAGCGTAACCGGCCCGCGCTCCACACATCCACCGGAGGTGCGCACGCACTCTTTTTCTGCGGCTCGGTTCGCCTCCGGGCGCTTCAGTGGGTGTCGAGCCCCCCGGCGTGCTCGGCCCTCCTTCGTCGGGCCTGCGCGCGGCGGCTCTCTCGACACCCACGCGCCCTTCGGCTCACTCGCCGCTGGCGAGCCCGCTCAGACCGGGGGCCAGGGGATCGCGGGCCACTGGCCGCTCGGCTCCGGGTGGGTGCCCGTGGCGAGCAGGGTCCGCACCCGGGCCCGCAGGGCCGCCACCTCGTCCGGTGTCAGCAACTCCGCGAGCCGTCCGGCCAGCGGGCCGTCCAGCGCCTCGCCGAGTCCGCGCAGCGCCCCGGTCGCCTCGTCCGGCAGCGGGAGACCGGCCCAGCCCCACAGCAGGGTGCGCAGTTTGTCGTCCGTGTGAAAGGTCACTCCGTGGTCGATGCCGTAGAGCCGTCCGTCCGGCGCGGGCAGCAGGTGGCCGCCCTTGCGGTCGGCGTTGTTGATGACGGCGTCGAGCACGGCGAGACGGCGCAGCCTGGCATCGTCACGGTGGACGAGGAGCGCGGTGCGGTCCTCCTCGACCTCGGCGAACCCGATGGCCTTCCAGCCCTCCTCGGGCTCCTCGGCCTCCACGAGGGCCAGCAGCGCCCCGTCCTCCCCGTCCACCTCGCTCGCGTCGATCCACAGCTGGCACATGCCCTCGCCGTACGGGCCCTCGCGCAGCACGGTGAGCGGGACCAGGCCCCAGCCGAGGGCCTCGGAGACCTCGTAGGCGGCGACCTCGCGGCGGGCCAGGTTGCCGTCGGGGAAGTCCCACAGCGGGCGTTCCCCGGCCACCGGCTTGTAGACGCACGAGGCCGTGCGGCCGTCGAGGCTCGCCTCGCACAGCAGCACCGCGTTGGACGCCTCGCGGATCTGGCCGCGTACGGTCAGCTCCCCCTCGGTCAGCAGTTCCCGCAGCGGATCGCTCACGCCGACCGGCGGTATCCGTTCTGGCGCGGGCATACGTGTCCTTCCGGGTCGAGCGGGAGGCTGCACAGCGGGCAGGGCGGGCGGCCGGCGTTGACGACGTCGAGGGCCCGTTTGGCGAAGGCCCTGGCCTGCGCACCGCTGAGCCGCACCCGCAGCATGGGCGGGCCGTTCTCGTCGTCCTGGAGCAACTGCTCCTCGGCGGCGGCGAGGTCGTCCTCGGACTCGGCGTCGAGCTCGACGAGGGCCTGCGCCTCGATGATCATGCGCTGTTCGTCGCCGTCCCAGGCCAGTGCCATGGTGCCGACACGGAACTCCTCCTCGACCGGGTTGTCGAGAGGCGCGGAGTCGGCGATCTCGGACGGGGCGACGGCCGGGACCGCGGCGTTGCCGCCGCTGCGCCGCACGACCTCGTCCAGCAGCTCGTCCATCCGCTCGGCGAGCGCCGCCACCTGGGTCTTCTCCAGGGCGACGCTGGTGACCCGGCCTCCGGCCGAAGCCTGAAGGAAGAAGGTACGGCGCCCGGGGAGCCCGACCGTACCGGCTACGAAGCGTTCCGGCGGGTCGTAGAGGAACACCTGACGGGACACGTCCTGTTCTCCATTGGAATCGTTGGGATCGTCGGATTCGAGTGCACCAACCGGTGCGGCGGGTTGGTGGGGCCAACCCTACTGCGGGTGACGATCACGATGCGCCCGCGCCGCCGCCGACCGTGGCCCGGCCCTCGTCGCCGCTCCCGCCGCCGGACGCGGGCCGGGGCGCGAGGGAGGCGAGGGAACCGGTGTCGCCGAGCCGCACCAGGAAGGGCCGCAGCCGGGTGTAGCGGATGACGGTCACCGAGCAGGGCTCGACGGAGATCCGCTGGAACTGGTCGAGGTGGAGGCCGAGGGCGTCCGCGACGAGGGACTTGATGATGTCGCCGTGGGAGCACAGGACGTACGCGGCCTGCTCGCCGTGCTCGTCCGCGATCCGGGTGTTCCACTCGCGTACCGCCTCCGCTGAGCGCGCGGCCATGGCGCGCATCGACTCGCCACCGGGGAAGGCGGCCGCGGAGGGGTGGTTCTGGACGACCTCCATGAGGGGCTGGTCGTTCAGTTCGCTGAGTTTGCGCCCCGTCCAGTCCCCGTAGTGGCACTCGCCGACGCGCTCCTCGGTGTGCAGGGGCAGCTCGGGCCGGTCTGCGAGGAGCGGGGCGAGCGTCTCCTCGCAGCGCTGGAGGGGGCTGCTGACGGCGGCGGCCAGCGGCAGCCCCGCGAGCCGCGCGGGCAGGGCGGCGGCCTGCTCGCGTCCCCGGTCGTCGAGGGCGACGCCGGGGGTCCAGCCGGCCAGCAGGCCGGCCGTGTTGGCGGTGGAGCGTCCGTGCCGGACGAGGATCAGGGTGGGCATACGGCCCAGCGTAGGGCGTGGCCGCCGGACGGCTGTACGTGTGTGCTCCCGGTACTGGGGAACAATCGGCTTCGTGATCGTGGACTGTGGCATCTACCGGGACGGCAAGCGCACCGAGGGACCGGACGACCTGTCGGACGCGCTGGACGCGGCGCGCGCGGCCGGCGACTCCTTCGTGTGGATCGGGCTGCACGAGCCGACCGGGGAGGAGTTCGAGAAGGTCAGCGAGGAGTTCCGGCTGCACCCGCTCGCGGTGGAGGACGCCCTCAAGGCGCACCAGCGGCCCAAGATGGAGGTGTACGACGACTCGCTGTTCGTCGTGCTCAAGCCGGTGAGTTACGAGCCGGACAGCGACACCGTCTCCTCGGGAGAGCTGATGCTGTTCCTCGGGGACTCCTTCGTGGTGACGGTGCGGCACGGCGACGGGACGCCGATAGCGGACCTGCGCAAGGGCCTGGAATCGGACCAGGACATGCTGCGGCACGGGCCGACGGCGGTCCTGTACTCGATCGCGGACCAGGTGGTGGACCACTACCTGGAGGTCGCCGAGGAACTCCAGACGGACCTGGAGGAGCTGGAGACGGCGGTGTTCTCGCCGGACGGGGCGCCCTCGAACAACACGGCCTCCAGGATCTACACGTTCAAGCGGCAGATCCTGGAGTTCCGCCGGGCGACGGGGCCGCTCGCGATGCCGATGCTGCGGCTCGCGGGCACCGGCCCGTTCGCTGCGGCGGTGCCGTTCGTGAACGACGAGGTGCGGCCCTTCTTCCGGGACGTGAGCGACCACCTGACCCGGGTGAACGAGTCGGTGGAGGGCCTGGACCGGCTGGTGTCGGACATACTGTCCGCGCATCTGGCGCAGATGGGCGTGCGGCAGAACGACGACATGCGCAAGATCTCCGCGTGGGCGGCGATGGCGGCGGTGCCGACCATGATCGCCGGGGTCTACGGGATGAACTTCGACCACATGCCGGAACTGCACTGGGTGTGGGCCTACCCGGCGGTGATCGCGCTCATGGTGGTGCTGGAGTTCGGGCTCTACCGGCAGTTCAAGCGGCGGGGCTGGTTGTAGGCCCGCCGCGCGGCGCACCGGGCTCAGGCGAACTCGGGTTCCGGTGTGGCGGGCCCGCCGAGGGCGTCGCGGCGTTCGGGCATCCGCAGGGTGACCATGCGGCGCCAGCCGTGGGTGCGCTCGTAGGCGTAGGAGGCGTGGATCGCGCCGGCCAGCACGGCGGCCTTGGAACGCGGCCAGCCGAGGAGGCGGCCCATGTGCGCCATGACGGCGAGGCTCACGTCGCGGTAGACCCGGTTCTCCGAGCGGGCGCAGTCGCGCAGGGTGCGCTGGATGGTACGGCCGTGGCCCTCGCCGGCCAGCCGCAGCAGTTCCTCGTGGCAGTACGCGAGGTGGTTGTCCTCGTCGCCGGAGATGATGCGCACGGCGTTGCCGACCTCGGCGTGGTCGGCGAAGCAGCGGCGCAACATGTCCATCTGGTCGGAGGCGCGCTGTTCGGTGACGCGGCTGTGGGCGAGGTAGGTGACGATGTCGGCCTCGTCGAGCGGCTCCTCGCGCCGGAGCTTGTCGTGCGCGAGGCCGATGCCGGACCGCTCCAGGAGCATCGTGTAGTCGGTCTCCGGGGGGACCTCGACGGCGCTCAGTCCGCGCCGGCGCAGCAGTCCGTGGAAGATCCGGCCGTGCTTGTCCTCGTCGGCGCCGTGCCGCGCGACCTTCGGCGCGAGGTGCCGCATGCTCTCGGGGAGCAGGGCGGCGATCCGCCCGTTCTCCCAGCCGCCCTGCGCCTCGCCGCTGGCGGCGACGGAGCAGAACAACTGGTAGGTCTCGTCGTTGTCGATGATCTCTTCGAAGAGACTCCTGGCCGAAAGCATCGCTGCCACCTCCACTCGCCGGCACTGCTCGCACCTGTGCAGTCAACGGGCGGCCGGGGCGGGCGGCAACAGGAGCGGCCCCCGGCTGGGCCGAACGGGCGACCCGGCCGGGGAGGGGCAGGTGCGGGACGGCAGGGGGAGCGGCCGTCCGCGTCCGGCTCAGCCGAGGCCGGCGCGCTCCGCCGCCTCGGTCCCGGCCCGCAGCGCGGCGATCCGCTCGTCGAGGGTGAATCCGGCGGGCGACAGCGTGAGGGTCGTGACGCCGGCCTCGGCGTAGGCCCGCATGCGGTCGGCGATCCGGTCGACGGAGCCGAGCAGGGTCGTGGAGTCGATGAGGCTGCGCGGGACGGCGGCGGCGGCGCCGTCCTTGTCGCCGGCCAGGTACTTGTCCTGGATCTCGGCGGCCTCCTTCTCGTAGCCCATGCGCCGCGCGAGCTGGTTGTAGAAGTTCTGCTTGCGGCTGCCCATGCCGCCGACGTACAGGGCGGTGTAGGGGCGGAAGGTGTCGGCGAGCGCGTCGACGTCCTCGCCGACCGCGATCGGCACGGTGGGCACGACGTCGAAGCCGTCCATGGTGAGCCCGGCCTTCTCGCGGCCCGCCCGGATGTGCCGCAGCGCGGTCTCCTCCAGGTGTTCGGCGGCCGGGAAGATGAGCAGGGCGCCGTCGGCGATCTCGCCGGTCTGCTCCAGGTTCTTCGGGCCGATCGCCGCGACGTACAGCGGGATGTGCTCGCGCTGCGGGTGCACGGTGAGCTTGAGGGGCTTGCCGGGGCCGTCGGGCAGCGGCAGGGTCCAGTGCGCGCCCTCGTAGCTGAGGCGCTCGCGGCTCATGGCGCGGCGCACGATCTCGACGTACTCGCGGGTGCGGGCGAGCGGCTTGTCGAACTTCACGCCGTACCAGCCCTCGGAGACCTGCGGTCCGGAGACGCCGAGGCCGAGCCGGAAGCGGCCGCCGGAGAGGGAGTCGAGGGTCGCGGCGGTCATCGCGGTCATCGCGGGCTGGCGGGCCGGGATCTGGAGGATCGCGGAGCCCACGTCGATGCGCTCGGTCTTCGCGGCCACCCAGGACAGGACGGTCGGCGCGTCCGAGCCGTACGCCTCGGCGGCCCAGCAGACCGCGTAGCCGAGCCGGTCGGCCTCCTGGGCCACGGCCAGGTTGTCCGCGTCCATACCGGCGCCCCAGTAGCCGAGATTGATCCCGAGCTGCATGGTCCACACCCCTTACTGATCAGTAACGTTGCTTCCGGGGGACTCTAGCGCGCACGGACGGGCTCCGACAGGGACAGGCCCGGACCGGGGACGTGACCTTCCTTTCCCCGCGCGGACCACCCCACGAACTGACGTGTGGCCAGTAACCTCAGCCTTCATGGAGCAGAGGCATCTCGGCCGCACCGGCCTGCGCGTGTCCCGGATAGGTCTCGGCACCCTCGGCTGGGGCCGGGACACCGACGAGCACGAGGCCGCCGCCTCGCTCAAGGTGTTCTGGGAGGCCGGCGGCTCCCTCGTGGACACCGCGGACGTGTACGGGGACGGGGAGGCCGAGTACCTGCTCGGGCAGCTCGTGGAAGGGCTCGTGCCGCGCCGGGACCTGGTCATCGCCACCAAGGCGGGCAGCGTCCCGGACCCCGACCGGCGCTTCAACGGCTCGCGCGGGCACCTGCTGGCCGCGCTCGACGCCTCGCTCCAGCGGCTGGGCACCGACTACGTCGACCTGTGGCAGGTGCACGCGTTCGACGCGCAGACCCCGCTGGAGGAGACCCTCCAGGCGCTCGACCTGGCGGTCAGCTCCGGCCGTGCCCGGTACGCGGGCGTCTCCAACTTCAGCGGCTGGCAGCTCGCCAAGGCCGCGACCTGGCAGCTCGCGGGCGGCGGCAGCCGGACCCGGCTGGCCAGTACGCAGATGGAGTACTCGCTGCTCCAGCGCGGGGTGGAGCGCGAGGTGCTGCCCGCCGCGCGGGACCTGGGCGTGGGACTGCTGCCCTCCTCGCCGCTGGGCCGGGGCGTGCTGACCGGCAAGTACCGGGACGGCATGCCCGCGGGCTCGCGCGGGGCCTCCGGGGCGATGGCGGGCTTCGTCGCGCCGTACCTGGACGAGGCGGCGAGCCGCATCGTGGACGCGGTGCGCACGGCCGCCGACGGTCTCGCGACCACCCCGCTCCAGGTGGCGCTGGCCTGGGTGCGGGACCGGCCCGGGGTCGTCGCGCCGCTCGTCGGCGCCCGGACCGCGCGGCAGCTGACGGAGGTCCTGTCAGTGGAGGCCCTTAGTCTTCCTGACGAGATCTGCCAGGCGCTCGACGACGTGTCGGCGCCCGTGCACCGCTATCCCGATCAGGACTGGAGCACGCTGTGAGTACGGAGCCGGCACCCGCCGAGGAGACCGAGGAGCCCGGCGCTCAGGAGCCCGCGGCCCCCGCCGCCCCCGAGGCCCCGGAGGACGCGGCACCCGTCGGAGCGGCCGGGGAACCGGGCGAGCAGGGCGCGAGGCCCGCCACCGACGGTGCGGGGGCCGCACAGCACCTGTCCGAGGCGGAGGCGGAACTGGCCGCCCAGCGCGCCGAGCGGCAGCGGATCGAGGAACGCAAGGCGGCGCGCGCCGCCCCGGTGGAGGCCGGGACCAAGCTGACCGGCACCGCCGCCGAACTGCTCGCGGCCGTGCGCGCCGTGGAGAGCGGCGCCACTCCCCCGCCGACCTTCGACGCCCCGCGCGAGACGCCCGCCCCGCGCCGCTCGGCCCCCGCGCCGGCGCGGCCACGCGCCGAGCAGCCGGTGGCCGCCCCGCCTGCGGCCGAGTCCGCCGTGGCGGCCACCGGCGAGGTCCTGGCGGAGGGCTCCGCGCCCGCCGCTCTCGCGGGCCCGGCCGTGCGCGTCCTCGGCGAGGGCGCCGGGCAGGTCCTGCGTGAGGACCCGTGGCAGTTGCTGCGGTTGCCCGGCGTGCGGCCGGAGCAGGCGGACGGCTTCGCCCGCGCGCTGCTCGGCGAGGAGTGCGACCCGGGCGACGCCCGGCGCGGGCGTGCCCTGTGCGTCCGGCTGCTGGAGCAGTCGGCCCTGCTCGGGCACACCGCGCTCGACCTGTCGGCGCTCGTCTCCCAGCTGTCCGCGGCGCGCGTGCCCGAACCGGAGGAGGCCGTGCACGCGGCCGTAGCCGAGGGCGATCTCCTGCTGTTCCAGGACGCCCTGGAGGCGGCGCCCGCGCCCTCCCCCGCCCCGGAGGAGGGCGAGGAGCCCGCGCAGCGGCCCGTGCGGGTCCTGGTGGGGCTGGAGCGGTACGCCATGGCGGAGGAGTCCCTCGCGGACGCGCTCGGCCGCATCGCGGGCTGCGTACCGAAGGCGGAGGCCGAGGAGGAGGCCGGCTGGGCTCCGGCCGCGCAGGCGGCGGGCTCCACGGCCGGTGAGCTGATCCGGGCCGCGGCCGCCCACGCCCTGGTCCTGCACTCCGGCGGGGAGAGCGCCCGCGCCGAGCCCGCACGGCTGGTCACGGCGGCCCGGGCCCTCGGCCTGCGGGCGTACGCGGCGGCCCACACCGCCCAGGGCCGCCAGCGGCTCGCGGCCGACCTCGGCGCGAAGGAGCCCGCGCTCACCGTCGCGGGCCTGCTCTCGGGCGCACAGGGCCCGGGGCGGGACGCGGAGGGGCAGTTCGCGCTGGACCTGCTCGTCGTCCTGGACGCCCCGCAGCTCGACGTGGAGAACGCGGCGCTGCTCGCCGAGTCGGTCCCGGACGGGGCCCGGCTGGTGCTGAGCGGCGATCCGGGCGTGCTGTGGTCGGCGGGGCCCGGGCGGGTCTTCGCCGATCTGCTCGCGCTGCGCCGGGCGCCGCTCGTCGTCTCCCGCACCCCCGATCCCGGTCCGCTCGGTGAACTGGTCTCGGGGATCGGGGTGGGCGAGCTGAGCGAGGTGGACGCGCCCGGCCGGGAGCTGGTCATGGTGCCGGTGCGCGATCCCGGGGAGGCCGTGCACCGCACGGTGCAGCTCGTGTGCGACTCGGTGCCCCGCGCGATCGGGGTGCCCGCCGAGGAGACCCAGGTGCTCGTGCCGGGTCACGGCGGGGCGGCCGGTACGCGGGTGCTCAACGCGGCGCTCAAGGAGCGGCTGAACCCCGGTCCCGGCCGCTTCGCGGGCTTCGACCCCGGGGACCGGGTGGCGTACTCGCCGGTGCCGGGCCGTACGGCGCTGGGCCGGGTGGTGGGCGCCGACGAGGCCGGGCTGCGCCTGGAGTGCGAGGGGCTGCCGGTGCACGTGCCCAGGGAGGAGGTCGCGGGGCGGGTACGGCACGGCTGGGCGATCACCGCGCACCAGTCGGCGGGACACCGCTGGCCCGCGGTCGTGGCCGTGCTGCCCGGCGACGCGACGCCCGCGCTGACCCGCCCCTGGGTCTACACCGCCTTCGGCCGGGCGGCCCGCCACCTGTCGGTCGTGCAGGGCGTGGGCGAGGCGCTGGGCCGCGCGGTGGCCGGGGCCCCGGCGAAGGAGCGCACGACCCGCCTGGCCGCGCTGCTGCGGGAACAGGCGCAGCCGGCGGCCGACTGACCCGCACGGGCACCACGGTCCCCCGGATCAGCGGGCGCCCCGACCAGCAGACGCCCGCCGGACGGGCCGTGAAGGCCCGCCCGGCGGGCGACCGTGCGCGAGGTACCGGCCGCGTCAGCTGTCGGCGTCGAGGGCCTCCAGCTCCTCCTCGTCCCCAGCGGCGTCCACCTCGTCGGCGTACCGGCGGCTGGAGCGCAGTCCGGGCCGGTGCGAGGGTTCGAAATCGTCCTCGGGGTCGTCGTCGAAGACGGCGCTCACGTCGAAGCGGCAGATCACCTGCTGCGGATCGGCCTGTTCGAAGGGGGCGTCGAGCCACTCCCCCGGTTCGGCCGGTTCCCCGCCCGCCGCCACCCACAGCGTCGAATCGCCCTCCTCCAGGCCGAACTCCTTGTGCCGGGAGGCGACCTCGTCGGGCTCGTACTCGCCGAACAGCACGCCGAGGGCGGCGTGCACCCCCGATCCGGGGGCGCTCGGATCGAGGTCGGCGACCCGCTGGGCCTGGGTCAGCAGGAGATCGGGCCGGTTCACCGTGTAGTCCCGCCGGATGAGGACGCTCAGGGCGTGCGGTTCCTCGGGCCCGGTGTACGGCGGGAGGGAGTCCTCGGGGCCGGGGATCTCGAAGGGGGTGACTTCGTCGAAGCGCTCGTACAGCAGCTCGTCGTACGTCTCGGAGGCGGCGGCCAGTTCGTTGAACGCCTGGTAGACGGCCGGATCGTCCTCGCCCGACCGGTTCTCCACCGCCGCCAGGTGGCGGTCGAGCGCGGCCTTGACCGCCTCGGCGGCGGCGCGTACCTCGGCAACCGGGGGCTGCTCAGCATCAGACATAGAGCAGACGCTATCCGTACCGGGCCGCTGCCCGCACAATAGATGCGATGCCGGAATACGAATTCGTCGACGTGTACGTGCCGCGGGGCGTCAGCCGCAAGGACACGACCCGTCTGCTCACAGACCACGCAGAGTACGGACACTGGGAACTGGACCGACTGAGACTGCACCCGGACGGCAGCCGCAGAGTGCGGTTGCGCCGCCGGATCATCCGTCAGCCGAGAGCGACGTGGTGAGCCGGTGCCGCGCGGGCTGAGCCCCGCGTACGGGTGACCGGCCGGAAAGGGGCCCCGCGAGTGTCGCGGGGCCCCTCGGCGTGCGGTGTACCGCGGCGGCTCAGGCGCCGGCGCGGGCCTTGCGGTAGACGAGGGCGCCCGCGAGCAGCAGGCCCGCGGCGGCGGCGCCCGCAGCGCCGATCGGCAGCTCGCTGCCGGTCTCGGCGAGCTGCGCCTGCGGCTTGGGGGCCTTGACCGCGACCGGCACGACCGGGTGCTCGGGGGCCTTGGGGACCACGTGCTCGGCCGGCGGCTTCGGGGTGCTCGGCGTCTCAGGGGTGACCGGCGGCTTCTCCGGCTTGGGCGGCTTCGGCGTCTCGTGACGCGGCGGGGCCGGGGTCTCCACGTTGGCGCAGTTGTTGCCGAAGGCCGGGTTGAGCAGGCCGATGACCGAGATGCTGTTCCCGCAGGCGTTCACGGGGACGTCGACCGGGACCTGGGCCTGGTTGCCCGAACCGATCCCGGGGGAGCCGACGGCCGCGCCGCCCGCGTGGGCGCCGCCGCCCCAGCTGTGACCGCCGCCGGAGCCGCGCTCCTCGCCGTAGCCGCCGCCGTGGTGGCCGCCGCCCTTGTTGCCGGTGTGGTGCCCGTCGTCCGCCTGGTGGCGGTCGGCCGAGGTGTTGGCGCAGCCGTTGCCGAACACCGGGTTGAGCAGACCGACGACGTCCACGGTGTTGCCGCAGACGTTGACCGGAACGTCGACCGGGGCCTGCACGAGGTTGCCCGAGAGGACGCCGGGTGAGCCCACGGCGGCACCCTGCGCACCCGAGTCGGCGTGCGCGTAGCCGCCGGTCACGGCGAGTACGCCGGACGCGGCCGCCACAGTGATCAGGCCTTTACGCGTGACCTGTCGCATAGCAATTCCCTGCCTTTTTAACCTTCTCCGGAGTGCGCACGGCCCGTTGCGCGTGCGCCTGTTGAGACCGGCGGCCCCGGAGCACATGGCGCGCACTCCGGGGCCGCTGGAATGTCAGCCCTCTGGGGGCTGTGGAACAACGTCAGGCGTTGACGCAGGTGTTGCCGAAGGCCGGGTTCAGCAGGCCGATCACGTTGACCGTGTTGCCGCAGATGTTCACCGGCACGTGCACGGGGACCTGGACGACGTTGCCGGAGAGCACACCGGGGGAGCCGACAGCGGCACCCTGGGCGCCCGCGTCGGCGGCGGCGAGGCCCGCACCCGCGAGAACGAGACCGCCCGTGGCGGCGACCGTGGCGACGATCTTCTTGATCATGTTTCCTCCTAGTTGGACATGCGATCCCAGCCGCGGACCGCACACCAGTAACGAAGAGGGAGTAATCGAGCTACGACCTGACCGGACCATTCACTCGTACCGGTGTCGAGCGCACAGGTGGACGAATAACGCGGAACAGCGGGCGGGTACGCGACAGCGGGCGGGTACGCGACAGCGGGCGGGTCGCCCACCGAAGTGTGCGGCCCGCCCGCTGACCGGCGACTGCGAAGGCTCAGCCGCCCGCACCCGGGCGGCGGCGCGTGTTCAGGAGGCGTCGAGGAAGCGGTCGAGGACGCGGACGCCGAACTTCAGCCCGTCCACCGGTACCCGCTCGTCCACCCCGTGGAACATCCCGGCGAAGTCCAGCTCCGGCGGCAGCTGGAGCGGGGCGAAGCCGAAGCAGCGGATGCCGAGGTCGTCGAAGGACTTCGCGTCGGTGCCCGCCGAGAGCATGTACGGCACGGCCTTCGCGATCGGGTCCTCGGCGCGCAGCGCGATCTGCATCGCGTCGACGAGGGCGCCGTCGAAGCTCGTCTCCAGGGCCTTGTCGGCGTGCACGTCCTCGCGGCGCACGCGCGGGCCGAGGACGCGGTCGAGATCGGCCAGGAACTCCTGCTCGTACCCGGGCAGGAAGCGGGCGTCGACGTGGGCGGTGGCCTCGCCCGGGATGACGTTGACCTTGTAGCCGGCGCCGAGCTGGGTCGGGTTGGCGGTGTTCTTGAGGGAGGCGCCGATGAGCTTGGCGATGCCGCCGAGCTTGGCGAGGGTGCCGTCCATGTCCTCGGGGTCGAGTTCGGTGCCGAGGGCGTCGCCGAGTTCGTCCAGGAAGTGGCGCAGGGTCTTGGTGACCCGGATGGGGAACTCGTACCGGCCCAGGCGGCCCACGGCCTCGGACAGTTCGGTGATCGCGTTGTCCTTGTGGATCATCGACCCGTGTCCGGCGGTGCCGTCCACGGTGAGCTTCATCCAGTGCATGCCCTTCTGGGCCGTCTCCACGAGGTAGAGCCGCAGCTGCTCGTTGACGGTGAAGGAGAAGCCGCCGACCTCGCCGATCGCCTCGGTGACGCCCTCGAACAGCTCGGGGTGCTTGTCCACGAGGTGCCGCGCGCCCCAGGTGCCGCCCGCCTCCTCGTCGGCGAGGAAGGCGAGGACGACGTCGCGCGGGGGCTTGCGGCCGGTGCGCAGCCGGTCGCGGACGACCGCGAGGGTCATCGCGTCCATGTCCTTCATGTCGACGGCCCCGCGTCCCCACACGCAGCCGTCGGCGACCTCCCCGGAGAAGGGGTCGTGCGTCCAGTCCGCGGCGTTGGCCGGGACGACGTCGGTGTGCCCGTGGATGAGCAGGGCGGGCCGCGAGCGGTCCTCGCCCTCGATCCTGGCGACCGTGGAGGCGCGGCCCGGGTGGGATTCGAAGATCTTCGGTTCGAGGCCGACCTCGGCCAGCTTCTCGGCGACGTACTCGGCGGCGGCGCGCTCACCGGGCCCGGAGTGGTCGCCGTAGTTACTGGTGTCGATCCGGATCAGGTCGCGGCAGAGATCGACGACCTCGTCCTGACCGGAGACGGCCCTGCCTGTGCTCGGCTCGCTCACGCTTGTTCCTCCGCGGTCGCTCGTGTGGTTGCCCCTATCCTCGCGCGCCCCTCCCCCGGACCCAAAGGCCGCCCACCCCACGTCACGCACCGTTCACACGGACCGGGCGGGTGATCGGGGCCCCCGAAATGTTTGCTATGGTTTTCCACGTCGCCAAGGCCACCGGCCAGGCGGCAGACACCTTGTCCGGGTGGCGGAATGGCAGACGCGCTAGCTTGAGGTGCTAGTGCCCTTTATCGGGCGTGGGGGTTCAAGTCCCCCCTCGGACACCAGAGCGTTCCGCTCGAAGACCCCAGATCAGCGATCTGGGGTCTTTTTCATGTGGTCCGCCGCGGTCGTCCGGCGCTCCCCAGGCGCTCCCCGTCTCACTCAGAGACCCCCGGCCGCATAGATGCATCGGACATTGATATAAAGCTCAGGTGACTGAGCAACGTGAACCGAGGGCGCGCCGTACCGGCCGCGCCCCGCGCGGGCTCGTCATCCGGACGCTCTTTCCCGTGCGGCCCTGCCTTGGGTCCACGAGCGCACCTCGGCTACTGCCACGACCGACGGGCCTCCTTGCGGCCCCGTGCCATGACAGCCGTCCGATCTGTACTTCCAGGCGTCGTCGGATGTCGCAGCGCGCGCGTACCGATTAGCCCCCGGAGCGCCCCTGGCGGCGCTCCTCCTCTCCTACTGAAGCCGGCTGTCGGCCAGTCGGTCCCCCGAACGGGCCATGCGCCGCTTCCTGCGGCGGCGTCGCACGCCTGCCGGGCCTTGCTTCCATAACGTAACCACTGCCGTCTTGCGGACGGTTCCATCATCGAGCCACGGCATGCCCCGGGGCCCTGTTCGTGCTGCCCGGCCCCGTGGGGCCCGGGGCGGCCGCGGGGTCGGCGTGAGCCTGCTCGCGGTCCGGTGTGCCCGCCCATGGCCAGGGAGTAGCACGACCCATGCACCTTCTTGTCAAAGGGATTCAGCACCAGCTCAGCGGTGAAGTTCTCGTCCCCAACTCCAAGTACCACGCGCATCGCGCGCTGATCCTCGCCTCGCTCGCCGAGGGGGTCAGCCGTGTCCACGGGCTGTCGGACGCCCGGCATGTCCAGTACACCGTGCAGTTGCTGCGCGGACTGGGGGTGAAGATCACCACGGAGGGTGACACCTTCGTCGTGCACGGTCTGGGCGGTCGCTACCGTCCGCGCCGCGCGGCCGTCTCCGCCGGTTCCTCCGGCACCACGCTCTACTTCATGATCGGCCTGGCCTCGCTGTCGGACCGTCCCGTCACGGTGACCGGCCAGAAGTACTTCCGGCGCCGTCCGGTGGGCCCCCTGCTGGACGCGCTGCGCCAGATGGGCGTCCGGCTGGACTCCGCGGACGACTGCCCTCCGGTGCACGTCCAGGACCACCGGCCCGGCGGCGGGCACGTGCGGATCGCCGGCACCCTGTCGCAGTGGATCTCGGGGCTGATCCTGCTCGCGCCCTTCGCGACCGGGCCCACCACCATCGAGGTGGAGGGCGAGCTGAACGAACGCTCGTACCTGGAGCTGACCGTCGCGATGATGAGGCAGTTCGGTCTCGACGTCACCGTGTCCGGGAACTGGCGCCGCTTCGACGTACGACCCGGTCAGTCGGCGGTGGCGACCGAGCTGACGCTGCCCCCGGACATCGGCTCGGCGGCCTTCGGGATCGCCGCGGCCGCCCTGCACCCCTCCGACGTCCTGCTCAAGGGCATGAACCGGCTGGAGGGCGGCCCCGCCGACCACCCCGAGTTCCACTTCCTGGACATCGCGCGGGCCATGGGCGTGCCGATGGAGCTGGACGAGGCGGCGGGCGGAGTGCGCGTCCGGCAGGACCGGCCGGAGCTGAAGGGGGTCTCGGTGGACTGCCGGGACGTGCCCGACATGCTGCCGATCCTCTCGACGCTGGGTTCCTTCGCGTACGGCGAGTCGGTGTTCCACAACATCGCGCACACCCGGCTCAAGGAGTCGGACCGGGCCGCCGCGATGCTCCAGCTCAACGCGATGGGCGGGGACCTGGAGCTGGACGGGGACGCGCTGCGGGTGCGGGGGGTGGAGGGGCTGGTCGGCGCGAAGCTGTCCTCCTTCAACGACCACCGCGTCCTCATGTCGCTGGCCGTGGCCTCCTCGCGGGCGCGGGGCCACTCGACGCTCACCTATCCGAACGCCTACCGCATCTCGTACCCGACCTTCCTCGACGCGATGAACACCCTCGGGGTGCCGATGAGCGTCGAGGACGGGCCGGCGCCCTCGGGGCGGGCGGCCGGGCGGCGGCTGGAGCGGGGGGTGGCGAAGCCGGAGCTCGCGGCCCGGGTCACGCTGCCCCAGTGGCTGCGCCGGCGGGCTCGGAGCCGCCCGCACGACACCGCCGTGGTCGACGTACGGCCCGGTCACGACGAGACGGTGACCTGGCGGGAGCTGCACGAGCGGGTCGAGCGGACCGCCGCGCTGCTGCTGCGCCTGGGCGTGCGGCCGGGTGAGAACGTCGCCTACCAGTTGCCCAACCGCGTCGAGTTCGTGGTGCTCTCGCTGGCCGCGCTGCGGGTCGGGGCGGTGTGCTGTCCGGTCATCCCGTTCTTCCGGGAGCGGGAGATCGGCTTCGTGCTGCGCCGCTCGAAGGCGCGGGTCCTGGTCGTCGCCGACCGGTACCGTTCGCGGCGCCCTGCCGAGGAGGTGCTCGGGCTGGACGCGGAGGACCGGGGCGCTCTGGAGCAGCTCGTCGTGCTGTCCGAGGAGGGCGGCCCCGCGCTGCTGCCCGAGGAGGTCGCGGGCGGTCCCGCACTGCACGACTGGGAGAAGGCGCTCGCCGGGACGGAGATCGACCGCGCGGCGCTGGACGCCGTCGTGCCGACGCCGGAGATGACGGCGCAGCTGCTGTTCACCTCCGGGACGACCGGGGAGCCGAAGGGCGTCACCCAGTCCTCTCGGAACCTGGTGCGGGCCGTCTCGATGGAGGTGCGTCACCTGGGACTGAGCGCCGGGGACGCGATCTGGGTGCCCTCCCCGCTCGCCCACCAGACCGGTTTCCTCTACGGGATGACGCTCGCGCTGGTGCTGGGCGTGCCGCAGATCGTGCAGTCGGAGTGGGACGCGAAGCGGGCGCTGGAGTCGCTCAACGCGCACGGCGCGACCTTCGTGCAGGCGGCGACGCCGTTCCTGTCCGACCTCGTCAGGGCGGTCGAGGAGGGCGGGCAGGTGCCGCGCGAACTGCGGATCTTCGTCGCGACCGGGGCGACGGTGCCGCGCGGGCTCGCGGAGCGGGCCGGGCGGGTGCTGGGTGCCGACGTGTGCGGGGCCTTCGGGACGACCGAGACCTGTCTGGGCGCGCTGTCGGCGCCGGGCGACGAGCCGGCGCAGCGCTGGGGCTCGGACGGCCGGGCGCTGGAGGGCATCGAGCTGCGGGTCACCGACGACCAGGGGCGGGTGCTGCCCGCCGGGGTCGAGGGGAACTACGAGATCCGCTCGCCGACGGTGTTCGACGGGTATCTGGACCGGCCGGATCTGACGGCGGAGGTGTTCACCGAGGACGGCTGGTACCGCACCGGTGACCTCGCGACGATCGACTCCTCGGGGTATCTGCGGATCACCGGGCGGGTCAAGGACGTCATCAACCGGGGCGGGGAGAAGGTCCCGGTCGCGGAGATCGAGCAGTTGCTGTTCGCGCATCCGGCGGTGGAGGACGTCGCGGTCGTGGCGATGCCCGATCCCCGGCTCGGTGAACGGGCCTGCGCGTTCGTGGTGTTCGCCGACGGCGCCGCGCTGTCCTTCGCGGACATGCGGGCGTATCTCGACGAGCACCAGGTGGCGAAGCAGTACTGGCCGGAGCGGCTGGAGCCGGTCGGTGTCCTGCCGCGCAACCCGGTCGGCAAGGTGCAGAAGTTCGCACTGCGGGAGCGGGCGAGAGCGCTGCGTCCGCAGGAGGCGTGAGCGGCGCCGGGGCGGGTGGGCGGGGCCTCGGGCCGCTGTCCGCCCGCCCCGGCGGCGCGGTCGCGTCCGGTGGCGTGCGGCGAGGCCGTACACCGCCATCACCACACGGAAGACGGAAGACAGAGGCAGCACATGAGTGACGATCAGTCCTTCGACCGGCTCCGCACCCGGGTCGCGCGGTGGGTGGAGGGTCCCGGCGAGCGCTGGGCGGAGCGCATCGAGGAGACCGGCGAGGTGCCCGAGGCGCTGTGGGCCGAGCTGAACGAGCTGGGCTTCCTGCGGATCGCCGCCCCGGTGGAGTACGGCGGGCACGGGCTCGCGTTCTCCCGCTGGATGGAGCTGATGGAGATCTTCTCCCGCTCCCACGGATCGGTCCGGATGATCGTGCACGTCGTGAACGGGATCTGGCGGGCCATGGACGGGCACGCCACCGAGGAGCAGCGCAAGCGTTTCGTGATCCCCTCGGTCACCGGCGAGATCAAGATCGCCTTCACGCTGACCGAGCCGGGCAACGGCACGGGCGCGGACATCACGACGTCCGTGGTGCGCGAGGGCGACACGTACTACCTGTCGGGCCGCAAGCACCTGATCACCTTCGGGGTGCGCTGCGACTACTTCCTGCTGGCGGCGCGGGTCGAGGGCAGCACGGGGCACGAGGGCACGGTGGCGCTGCTCGTGCCGAGGAACGCCGAGGGCGTCACGGTCGAGGACACCTCGCACACGATGGGCGTCACGGGCACCGACCACGCCTCGCTGACCTTCGAGCGCACCCCCGTCCCGGTCGACCACCGGCTCGGCGCCGAGGGCGAGGGGCTGGAGGTGTTCCTCGGCGGCTTCCTGACGCCCTCGCGGATCTCGGTCGCGATGAGCTGCGTGGGGCTCGCCGAACGGGCGCAGCAGCTGGCCGTGGACTACGCGAGGAACCGGGTGACCTTCGGCAAGGCGCTGACCGGGCGGCAGGCCATCCAGTTCATGCTCGCCGAGAACGCCGCCGACATCGAGGCCGCCAAGCAGCTCGTGCTGCACGCGGCGCGCCGTTTCGAGCAGGGCGCCGAGGACGCGTCGATGCAGTCCTCGATGGCGAAGATGCACGCCGTGACGATGCTGACGAACGTCACCGACAAGGCGCTCCAGATCCACGGCGGTCTGGGCTACTGGAAGTCCCAGAAGATCGAGCGGGTCTACCGGGACGCGCGCGCCCAGCGTTTCGAGGAGGGCACCAACGAGGTGCAGAAGGCCGTGGTCTTCCGCGAGGTGCTGCGCCGTACGCCCGCCGTCGAGAACGCCCACTGAACATCCCGCACTGAAGCAGCAGATTGAGGTACGGCTCCCATGAGCACTGAGCACTCCACCCAGCAGGCGGGCGAACGCGTCTCGCTGATCACCGGGGCCTCCCGGGGCATCGGCCGGCAGCTCGCGCTGACGCTGGCCCGGCAGGGCGGCACCGTCGTCGTCAACTACAAGAAGAACCAGGACCTCGCGGAGAAGACGGTCGCCGACGTCGAGGAGGCGGGCGGCAAGGGCTTCGCGGTACAGGCCGACGTCGAGAGCACCGAGGGCGTCAAGGCGCTGTTCGACGAGGTGGCGCGGCGCTGCGGGCGCCTGGACGACTTCGTGTCCAACGCCGCGGCCAGCGCCTTCAAGAACATCGTGGACCTCGGCCCGCACCACCTCGACCGCTCCTACGCGATGAACCTGCGGCCCTTCGTGCTCGGCGCGCAGGAGGCCGTGAAACTCATGGACCGGGGCGGGCGGATCGTCGCGCTGTCCTCGTACGGTTCGGTCCGCGCCTACCCGACGTACGCGACGCTCGGCGCGATGAAGGCCGCGATCGAGGCGTGGGTGCGGTACATGGCGGTGGAGTTCGCGCCGTACGGCATCAACGTGAACGCGGTCAACGGCGGGCTGATCGACTCGGACTCGCTGGAGTACTTCTACAACGTCGAGGGCATGCCCGACATGCAGGGCGTCCTGGACCGGATTCCGGCCCGCCGTCCGGGCACCGTCCAGGAGATGGCCGACACGATCGCCTTCCTGCTGGGCGAGGGCGCCGGGTACATCACCGGGCAGACCCTCGTGGTGGACGGCGGGCTGAGCGTCGTCGCGCCGCCGTTCTTCGCCGACGCGGGCCCGGAGCTGCAGTTGCCGCCGCGCCCCACCCGCTAAGGGCTGTCCCGCAATTCCTGGTGGACCAGCGCACGGCGTCAGATGCGGTGCATCGCAAGGCGGAGAAGCGCCCGCATACCGGATGCATTCGGGCGTTTCGACAACGCGGCGAGGTGCCGTAGCTGTCGTCGTGCGCCCGCCAGGAATCGCGGGACAGCCCTTAGGGCCTGTCTTCAAACTGGCGCCTGCCGCGCGGCGCCATGCACGCACTGTCGCCGGCCCGCTCCCCGTCCGGCACCGCGGGTTCCTGGCGGGCCATCCCTGATCCCTTCGGACCCGAGGAGAGGACCCGACCGTGTTCGACCACGTCTTCTGCCCCGGCGCGATCGGTGGGCTCGTCCTGCCGCACCGCGTCGTCATGGGCGCCATGCACCTCAACCTCGAAACGCTCGACGACGGCGGCGAGGCGCTGGCCGCGTTCTACGCGGAGCGCGCACGGGGCGGCGCCGCCCTGCTGGTGACCGGCGGGACGGCGGTGAGCGCGGCCGGTGCGGGCGGTCCCTCGTACGGGATCGTGGACGATCCGGGGCACCGGGCGGCGCTGTCGCGTACGGCGGCGGCGGTGCACGAGGCGGGCGGCACGATCGCGCTCCAGCTCTTCCACGCGGGGCGCTACGCCCTGCCGGGGGCGGCGGGCACCGACGGCGGGCCGCCCTTCGCGCCCTCGGCGGTCCACAGCCGGTTCGCGCGGTCGACGCCCAGGGAGCTGACCGCGGGCCAGGTCCGCGCCACCGTCGAGGACTTCGCGCGGGCCGCGTGTGTCGCCCGGGAGCTGGGCTTCGACGCGGTCGAGGTGATGGGCTCCGAAGGCTATCTGATCAACCAGTTCACGGCGCCGCTCACCAACCGGCGTACCGACGAGTGGGGCGGGGACGCCGAGCGGCGGCGCCGTTTCCCGGTCGCGGTGGCCACCGCCGTACGGGAGGCGGTGGGTCCCGGGTTCCCGGTGCTGTTCCGGATGTCGGGTGCCGACCTGGTCGAGGACGGCACCCCCGCGAAGGACACGGCGGCGCTCGCCGTGGCCCTCGCGGAGGCCGGGGTCGACGCCCTCGCGGTGGGGATCGGCTGGCACGAGTCGCCGGTGCCCACGGTGCAGGCGCAGGTGCCGGCCGGGGCCTGGGCCGGGTACGCGAAGGACGTGAAGCGGGCGCTGCGCGCGGCCGGCCACCCCGCGTTGCCGGTGATCGCCTCGAACCGCTTCAACCGGCTCGCGCAGGTCGAGGAGGTGCTGGCGGGCGGCGAGGTCGACTTCGTGGCGCTGGCCCGGCCCTTCCTCGCCGACCCGCAGATCGTGGCGAAGTCCCGGGCGGGGCGCACCGAGGCGGTGGATCTGTGCATCGCGTGCAACGAGGCGTGCATCGACCGGTCCTTCGGCAGTGAGCGGGTGTCCTGCCTGGTCAATCCGCGCAGTGGCCACGAGAGCGAGTTCCCCGCGCTGCTGCCCTCGCCGGTCCGGCGCGGCCGGTACGCGGTGATCGGGGCGGGTCCCGCGGGACTTGAGGCGGCGCGGACCCTGGCGCGCCTGGGCCAGCGGGTCGAGGTGTTCGAGGCGCGGCAGGAGGTGGGCGGGCAGTTCCGGCTGGCCGCGCTGGTACCGGGCAAGGCCGAGTTCGGCGAGACGGTCCGTCACCATGTGCGCGAACTGGCCGAGCTGGGGGTGGAGGTGCGCCTCGGGCACCGGATCGGACACCGGGACGTGCCCTTGCTCCGCTCCCTGGACGGGGTGGTCCTGGCCACCGGGGTGCTCGCGCGGCGGCCCGAGCTGCCGGGGCTCGCGCTGCCGCACGTCCTCGACTACCACCAGGCCTTCGCCGATCCGCAGGCCCTCGGTTCCCGGGTCGCGGTGATCGGCGGGGGCGGCATCGCGGTGGACCTCGCGCATCTGCTGACCGCTCGCCCCGACGCGAAGGCCACCCCGGAGCGGTTCCTGTCCTCGCACCCGCTGACGGCGGGCGGCGGGGTGGCGCTCGCCCCGCCTCCCGCGCGCGGCCCCGTCCGCGAGGTCACCCTCATGCGGCGGGGCGGGCGCGTGGGCCGGGGCATCGGGCCCAGTACCCGCTGGGTCGTGATGGGGGAGCTGCGCGCGGCCGGGGTGCGGCTGCTGACCGGGATCTCGTACGAGGAGATCACCCGCGAAGGGGTCGTGGTGCGCGACGCGGAGGGCGCCGTCGAACTGGTCGCGGCCGACCATGTGGTGCTCGCCTCCGGTCAGGAGCCGGAGCGGGACGTGGCGGAGCTGCTGGAGCGGGCCGGGGTGCCGTTCGAGGCGGCGGGCGGGGCGGCCGGCACCGAGGCGCTCAACGCGGTGCGCGCGACCGCCGAGGGCTTGCGGGCCGCGCACCGGCTGCTCGCGCGGCACCGGGTGCCCGTGGGCGGTTAGCCGTTTCGCGCGCCCGGCCCGGCCTCGCGCGCACGGCAAAGGTTTTCGATCACGCCCCGGGCACCGGTCCGGGGCGAGCAGGAGGAGTTCCGTGCAGAGCAATCAACAAGTCGTGGTGACGGGGTTCGGCGCGCTCACCCCGGTCGGCAACGACCGGGAGAGCACCTGGCAGGCGCTCCTCGCGGGCAGGTCGGGCATCGCCCCGATCTCGCGCTTCGACGCGGTGGGGCTGCCCACCACGATCGCCGGTGAGGTGAAGGGCTTCGATCCGTCGGCGCTGCTGGACCGCAAGCGGGAGCGGCGCTCCGCGCGCTTCTCGCAGCTCGCGGTCGCGGCGGCCAGGGAGGCGGTCGCGGACGCCTCGCTCACGGTCGGCGCGGCCGGGGGCGGCGTGGACGCGGAGCGGGTCGGCGTCGTCCTGAACAACGCGGTCGCCGGGATGGACGGCGTGGAGAGGGCCGTGGACCAGTTGCACGCCGATCCGCGCACCATCTCGCCGTACTTCGTGTCCTCGGTCATCCCGAACATGCCGGCCTGCGAGGTCGCGATCGACCTGGGGGTGCGCGGTCCGGTCACGGCGAGCGCGCTGGCCTGTGCGAGCGGCGTCTACGCCCTGCTGGAGGCGCGCCGGCTGATCCTGTCCGGGGAGGCCGACGTGGTCCTCGCGGGCGGGACGGACTCGGCGATCACCCGGGTCATGTTCCAGGGGCTGTCGAACATGGGCGCCCTCTCGAAGCGCAACGACGACCCGGCGCGGGCCAGCCGCCCCTTCGACGCGGACCGGGACGGCTTCGTGTTCGGCGAGGGCGCCGTCGTCTGCGTCCTGGAGTCCGCAGAGCACGCGGCGGCGCGCGGGGCGCGGGCCTACGCGGAGGTCGCGGGCGGGGCGCTGACCTCGGACGCCTTCCATGTGAGCGCGCCCGATCCGACGGGGGCGGGGGCGGTGTCGGCGATGCGCCGGGCGCTGGTCTCGACGGGTACGGAGGCGAGCGACGTGGACTACATCTGCGCGCACGGCACGAGCACCCGGATCAACGACCTGACGGAGACGAAGGCGATCCGCGAGGTGTACGGGGCGCACGCCTACGACCTCGCGGTGAGTTCGCCGAAGTCGATGGTGGGACACCTCATCGGGGCGGCCGGCGCGCTGTCCGCGATGGTCGCGGCGCTCGCCATCCGGGACGGTGTCGTGCCGCCCACCATCAACCTGGACACCCCGGGCGAGGAGTGCGACCTCGACTACGTGCCGCACACCGCCCGCAAGACCGACGTACGCGCGGCCGCCGTCAACGCCTTCGGCTTCGGCGGGCAGAACTGCGTCGCCGTGCTGAGAGCCGTCTGAGGCCGAAGCCACCATGGAGATACGGATATGAACACCACCCCCGCCTACGACGCCTCCGCCTTCCGGGACGTCTTCGAGCAACGGTTCACGTACTGGGCCGGGTTCGAGCGCAACACGCACCGCTACGCGCGCTCGGTCGCGCTGTCCGACCCGGCCACGGGCCGCAGTTGGACCTACGCCGAACTGGGCGCGGAGGTCGAGCGGCTGGCCGCCGGTCTCGCCGCCTCGGGGGTCGGCCCCGGCGATCTCGTCGCCTACCAGCTGTTCAACGGACCGGAGTTCGCGCTGCTCTACCTCGCCACGCAGCGGCTGGGCGCGGTCGGCTCGCCGGTCAACTTCCGCCTCGCGCCCGGTGAGACGGCGCACGTGCTGGACACCGGCCGGCCCGCGGTCTTCGTGTACGACACCTCGGTCGCCGAGTCGGCGGGGCAGGCGCTGAAGCTCGCGGGGCACGCGCCGAAACTCGTGGTCCACGTGTCCTCGGGGCAGGACGGGGACCATCCGCTCGCCTCCTCGGTGCCTTTCGTGCAGCTCGCCGAGCGGGGTGCGGGGCAGCCGCTGCCGGCCGCCCCCACGGGCGGGATCTACGCGGAGACGACCCGGCTGTACACCTCGGGAACGACGGGGATGCCGAAGGGGGTGCCGCTCAACAACGCGGTCGAGGTGCTGTCGGCACACGACGTGATCATGCACTTCCCGCTGTCGCCGCAGGACCGGACCCTCAACATGTCGCCGTGGTTCCACCGGGGCGGACTGTACTCGGGCGGTCCGAACCCGGTGTTCTACGTGGGCGGCGAGGTGGTGCCGCTGCGGCACTTCGACGCGGACGTGGTGCTGGACCTCGTGCAGGAGCGGCGGATCACCTTCCTGATCGGGGCGCCCACCAACCTGGAGCGGCTGGCCGACGCGCAGGAGCACGCGCCCCGCGACCTGTCCTCGCTGCGCGGCATCGTGACGATGGGCGCCCCGCTGGACCGCGCGGCCTGTCTGCGCTACCAGGAGACGCTGACCCCGGCGATCTTCAACGGCTACGGGACGACGGAGGCGTTCTGGAACACCTTCCTGCGCCCCGCGGACCTGCCGGAGCACGCGGGCAGCGCGGGCCGCGCCTGCACGGACGACGACGTGGCCGTGGTGAAGGTGTACGAGGGGCGGCGCGCGGCGCCCGGGGAGCTGGTGGCGAAGGACGGCCAGGAGGTCGGCGAGGTCATCGTGCGCTCCCCGAAGTCGGGCTACGGCTACGTCGGGCGGCCCGAGGAGCAGGCGGAGAACTTCCGGGACGGCTGGCTCTACATCGGGGACCTGGCGACCTGGGACGCCGACGAGTACGTGACGATCGTGGGCCGGCGGGACGACATGATCCTCTCGGGCGGCGAGAACGTGCACCCGGTGCAGGTCGAGGAGGTGCTCAACGAGCATCCCGGGATCGCCGACTCGGCCGTCGTGGGCGCGCCCGACCCCGAGTGGGGGCAGCTGGTGACCGCGTACGTCGTGCGCAAGGACCCCTCGCTGACGGTCCAGGACTGCGAGAAGCACGCCAGGGCGCATCCGATGCTCGCGGCCTACAAGCGGCCGCGCGCCTACCGGTTCGTGGACGCCCTGCCGGTGACCTCGACCGGCAAGAAGGTGCACTTCCGGCTGCGCGAGCAGGTCGCGGGGGATCTCGCGGACGGCCTGCTGGAGCGAGTCAGGTAGGGCGGGGGCGCGGGTGGGGCGGGGCTGCCGCGAGGCGGGCCCTACGTCGCCCGCGTCCTCTTCTTCGGCGGTGGGCTGCCCGCCGCGAGCGGGGAGCGGGCGAGTTCGACGACTCCGGCGGCGATCAGCGCGACGGAGAGCAGTTCGGGGACCAGCCACCAGCCGGTGCGCAGGTGTTCGTCGAAGAGGAAGACCCCGTAGGCGATGCTGATGAGCGCGTCGCCGAGGGTCAGCATCGGCTGGGAGGCTGCGAGCGAGCCGGCCTGGAGCGCGTTCTGCAACAGGAACAGCGCGCCGACGCCGGCCACCGCCGTCCCGTACAGCTGCCAGGACGCGAACAGGGCGCCGATCCCGCCGCCGTCCTCCAGCCGGGCGAGGGCGTCCTTCATGAGGGCGGCGGTCAGGGCGTAGGCGCACGCCGCGGCGAGGCCGAGCAGGGCGGCCCGGAGATTGCCGCGGATACCGAGGGACAGGAAGATCAGCACCGCCTCGAACACGGCCGTGGCGATCAGGGCGGGCACCCACACGAGGCCGTGGACCTGTTCGGTGCCGCCGGAGGGCGCGGCGCTGCCCATGCCGAGCGCGAGCCCCGCGGTGACCGCGGCGGCCCCGGCCCAGATCTTCACCGGGAGCCCGACCCGGAACATGTGCGCGGCCAGCAGCAGCGTCGCGGGCAGTTCGACGACGAAGATCGGCTGGACGACGGCGATGGGGCCGGTGGCGAGGGCGACGGCCTGGCACACGGCGGCGACCAGCACCATGCCGATTCCCGCGAGCCACACCTTCTGCCGCAGGAGTTTCCCGATGAGCGACAGCCGCAGAGCGTCACTGTCGGGCACGGTCGCGGCGGCCCGTCGTTGCAGGACGGAGGCGGATCCGTTGCTGACGGCGGTGAGTACGGCGAACAGGACACTGATCACCCGACCATCATGCGGGTGGAGTGTCCGGGAGGCCGCCGGTGGGGCCCCGCGTGGCAGGGTGGAGGTGCGGGCGTGCGGCCCGCGACCTGTGAGGAGACGGTGATGGGTGAGCTGATTCTGGTGCGGCACGGCGAGACGAGCTGGAGCCGGACCATGAAGCACACCAGCTGGACGGAGCTGCCGCTGACGTCGGTGGGTGAGGAGCAGGCGCAGGCCGTCGCTCCCCTGCTGGCCTCGCGGCGCGTGTCGCTGACGGTGACGAGTCCGATGAAGCGGGCGGCGCGGACGGCGGAGCTGGCGGGGCTGAGCCCCACCTTCACCGACCCGGATCTGGTCGAGTGGGACTACGGGGCGTACGAGGGGATCACGACGGTGGAGATCCACCAGCAGCGGCCGGATTGGGACCTGTGGCACGACGGGGTGGCCCAGGGCTCGCCGGAGCATCCGGGCGAGTCCCCGCAGCAGGTCAGCGACCGGGCCGACCGCGTCCTCGCGAAGGTGGACCGGGCGCTGCGCGACGCCGACCTCGACGGGCGCGGCGGCGACGTGGTCCTGGTCGGGCACGCGCACTTCCTGCGGGCCCTCACTGCGCGTCGGCTCGGTCTGGACGTGGCCTCGGGCGCGCTGTTCCGGCTGGACACCGGTTCGGTGAGCCGGCTGGGGACGGAACACGGACGGCCGGTCGTCTCGGCGTGGAACGTGACGACGCCGGAACGGTGGTGAGCGCCGGCCCCGAGCGGTGGGCGGCGAGGGCCCGGCAGCAGCCGCTACGGGGCACGCCGGGACAGACCGTACCGATACGGGGCTGAGCGTCTAGCGTGGCCGGGGAAGGGGCCCGCGCGGCCGAAGGCCGTTCGGGGGCCCGCAGCACGGCGAAGGAGTTCGGACATGAAGATCGCGGTCGTCGGCGGTACCGGTCTGATCGGCACGAAGGTCGTCGCCCATCTGCGGGCGGGCGGTCACGACGCGGTGGCGCTGGCGCGGGCCACGGGTACCGACGTCCTGACGGGCGCGGGGCTGCTGCCCGATCTGGAGGGCGCCGACGTGTGCGTCAACCTGACGAACTCGCCGACCTTCGACGCGGCCTCCGTGGAGTTCTTCCGCACGTCCATGGGGCATGTCCTGGACGCGGGCCTGGAGGCCGGGGTGCGCCACCAGCTGGTCCTGTCGATCGTCGGCGTGGACCAGGTCCCCGGCCTGGACTACTACCGGGCGAAGACCGTGCAGGAGCAGGTCCTCAAGCAGGGGCCCACGCCCTGGTCGATCGTGCGGGCGACGCAGTTCTTCGAGTTCGTGGAGAGCGTCATGTCGTACACGACCGAGGGCGAGGTCGTGCGTCTGCCCTCCACCCCGCTCCAGCCGATCGCGGCCGCCGACGTGGTCGACGCGCTTGTGGAGACGGCCCTGGGCGGCCCCACCCGGTCCACTCTCGATGTCGCGGGCCCCGAGGTGTTCCCGCTGGACGAGCTGGGGCGCTTCACGCTCGCGGCCAGGCCGGACGGCCGCACGGTGGTCACCGACGACGGGGCGGGCCTGTTCTCCGCCGTTCCCGGCGCGGTGCTGACCGCGGGCCCGGACGCGCGCATCGCGCCGACCAGGTACGGCGACTGGCTCAGGAACGCCTGACGGCACAATGGGCCCATGGCCCGTCGCAGAACCCCCCGCCCCCTTCCCGCTCCCGCCGCGCCCTCCGCGTGCCCGTGCGGGGCGCCCGACGCCCCGTACGCCGGACACTGCGGCCGGTTCCACTCCGGGCAGGCCGCCGCGCCGACCGCCGAGGCCCTGATGCGCTCGCGCTACAGCGCCTTCGCGGTGCGCGACGAGGCGTACCTGCTGCGCACCTGGCATCCCGGCACGCGCCCCGCCCGGGTGGACACCGGCCAGGGCACCCGCTGGACGGGGCTGGAGATCGAGGGGACGGAGCGCGGGAGCGCCTTCCACCAGGACGGCACCGTGACCTACCGGGCCCACTACCTCGACGGCCGGGAGCCGGGCACGCTGCACGAGCGCAGCCGGTTCACGCGGGTGGACGGCGACTGGGTGTACGTGGACGGGGAGTTCCTGGGCTGAGAGCGTCCGGCGCTCAGGCCGCGTTCAGGTAGGCGAGGACGGCGAGGACGCGGCGGTTGGTGTCGTCGTGGTCGGTGATGCCGAGTTTGCCGAACATCGAGGTCGTGTACTTGCCGACGGTGGACTCGCTGAGGAAGAGGCGCCGGCCGATGGCCTGGTTGGACAGTCCCTCCGCCATGAGGCCGAGCACCGCGTGTTCGCGTTCGGTGAGCCGTCCGAGGCCCGCGCCTCGCTGCGGGGGCCCGCCGCTGGTGAGCAGTTTCGCGATGACGGCCGGGTCCATGGCGGTTCCGCCCCCGGCCACCCGCTCCAGCGCGTCGAAGAACTGGTCGCCGTCGAACACGCTCTCCTTGAGGAGGTAGCCGACGCCGCCCGTCCCGTCGGCGAGGAGTTCGCGGGCGTAGAGCTGTTCGACGTGCTGGGACAGGATCAGGACCGGCAGTCCCGGCTGTGCCCGGCGGGCGGCGAGCGCCGCGCGCAGGCCCTCGTCCGACTGGCCGGGCGGCATCCGCACGTCGACCACGGAGACGTCCGGACGGTGTGTCAGCAGCGCGTCGAGCGTCTCGGGCCCGGTGCCGGCCGTCGCGACCACCTCGTGGCCGTACGCCTGGAGCAGGCGCACCATGCCCTCGCGCAGGAGATAGAGGTCCTCGGCTACGACGACACGCACGGCAGCACCATTCTCACGAGGGTCGGACCACCTTCCGGGCTGGTGATCTCCACGGTCCCGTCGAAGACCGCGAGGCGGCGGCGCAGCCCCGCGAGCCCGCCGTCGGGACGCTCGGCGGCGCCGCCCCGGCCGTCGTCCCCGACCTCCACGACGATATCGGTGTCCTCAACAGCCAGCCGGACGAGGGCTCCTGTGGCGCGGGCGTGCTTGGCTGCGTTGGTCAGGAGTTCGGCGACCGCGAAGTACAGGGCGGACTCGACCGGCGGGTCCAGCGCCGGCACCCCCTCGGCGCGGACGGCGACGTCGAGCGGGCTGTCCAGGGCGAGCGCGCGCACGGCGTCGACGAGTCCGCGTTCGTTCAGCACCGACGGGCTGATCCCGGCCACCAGTTCCCGCAGCTCGGTCAGCGAGCCGGCGGCCCCGGCCCGCGCCTGACGCATCAGGGCCCTGGCCTGTTCGGGGTCGCTCTCCATGAGTTTCTCGGCGATCGCCAGGGACAGGCCGAGGCCGACCAGCCGGGCCTGCGCCCCGTCGTGCAGATCGCGTTCGATCCGGCGGATCTCGGCGGCCTGCGCGGCGGTCGAGTCGGCGCGCTGGGCGGTGAGTTCACCGACCCGGTCGGCGAGCAGCATGGCGGGCGAGGGGCGCAGGAAGCGGACGGCCACCGGCTTCAGACAGCGCCAGGCGTACGGTGCCGTGGCGATCGCCACCAGGAGAGCGAGCACCCCCGACAGGCGCCAGAGCGGGGAGCTCCGGGCGAGGGCGAGGACCGCCCCGGCGAGCGAGGCGGGCGGGAGGGCCGCGACCGGGCCCGCGGTGAGCGGCAGGATCACGGTGAAGCGCAGATCGCGCGGCACCGCGGGGTCGCGCCACCGCACCCGCCACTTCTGGTCCATGAGGGCGTCGCGCCTGCTGCGTTCGTAGCCGAAGCCGTTCCACCAGTACCCGGTGGACATCCGGGTGACCGGACCGGCCTCCCGGTGGCCGGGCGCGAGGGCAGTACCCGTCCATCCGCTGACGAGCCGTCGGACGGTCCGGCACACCGGGCGGGAGAGGGCGAGCGTGCCGGTGCACACGAGCACGAGCGGCGCGAGCCACGACCACGGGTTCGCCGCGCCCCACCACACGCCCAGCGCCACGGCGGCGGCCCACACGGCCGGGACCGGCAAGCTCACGGCCACCACCGCACAGGCCCGGAGGAACCCCCGGGGGACACCGGTCGCCCACGACACCGGCTGACGCATGACCACTCCTTCTCGCTCCGGCCCACTCCGAGCTGCCGGGGACCGCCTGTGCGGACCGGTACGGCTCGGTGGGTCCACAGTGCACCCGGCGGCGGTCCACTGCGGCCGGATCGGCCGGGGAGTGGGGCTGGGCCCACCGCTCGTGCGGCCAGGCACACCGGGCGTGGTGTTCAGGGGGCCAGGATGTCGAGTTCGTGCAGGGCGCCCACGGTGATCTCCCGGGTCAGCGCCTCGGCCCGTGCCTCGTCCCGCATCCGGACCGCCTCGGCGACCTGGACGTGCAGGGTGACGGCGGGCGGATCGGGGTCCAGGAACATCACCTGGTGCTCGGTGCGGCCGGTGAGGATCTCCGCGACCACGTCGCCCAGGCGCGCGAACATCTCGTTGCCCGAGGCGCTCAGCACGATGCGGTGGAAGGCGACGTCGTGCACGAGGTACGCCTCCAGCTGCTGCCCGCGCGAGGTGGCGACCATGCCGAGCGCGGCCTCGGTGAGCCGCGCGCACTGCTCCGCGGTGGCCCGGCGCGCCGTGAGCCCGGCGGCGACCGGTTCGACGGCCGAGCGCAGGACGGTCAGCGAGCGCAGTTGCCGCGAGCGGTCGGTTCCGGCCAGGCGCCAGCGGATGACCTGGGGGTCGTAGAGGTTCCACTCCTCGCTCGCGCGCACCGTCACGCCGACCCTGCGGCGGGATTCCACGAGGTGCATGGACTCCAGGACGCGGACGGCCTCGCGGATCACGGAGCGGGACACCTCGAAGCGCTGGGCCAGTTCATCGGTGCGCAGAACGCTCCCCGGTGGGTAGGCGCCACAGGTGATGGCAGGCCCGAGGCTGTCGAGAACGCGGGCGTGCAGGCCCCCACCCTGAGTGGTCATGGCGTCAGGGTACGGTGCGGTCTGCATCTGCGAAAGATACGACTTTTACGTCACACTCCCTTGAATAAGTCTGACGTAATGAGTTTCAGTGGCGTGACAAACCGATGTCGACGAAGACAGCGAAAAGACAGCGAGGCAGAGATGAGAACCCCCCATGTCGTCGTGGTCATGGGTGTGGCCGGTACCGGCAAGACCACCATCGGCCCGCTCCTGGCGGAACGGCTCGGCGTTCCCTACGCCGAGGGCGACGACTTTCATCCCCCGGCCAACATCGCCAAGATGAGCGCCGGGACCCCGCTGGAGGACGCCGACCGGTGGCCGTGGCTGGACGCCATCGGCCGCTGGGCGCACAGCCGGGCGGGGCTCGGCGGCGTCGTCAGCTCCTCCGCGCTCAAGCGCTCCTACCGGGACCGGCTGCGCGCCGAGGCCCCCGGGGCCGTCTTCGTCCACCTCACCGGGGACCGCGCCCTCATCGAGAGCCGCATGTCCCACCGGCAGGGCCACTTCATGCCGGCCAAGCTGCTCGACTCGCAGTTCGCGACGCTCCAGCCGCTGGGCCCCGACGAGCTCGGGGTCGAGGTCGACGTGAGCGGTGGCCCGGAGGAGATCGCGGACCGCGCGCTGGAAGCGCTGCGTGCCCTGCCCTCCCCCGAGGCGAGCGCCCCGTAGCCGAGCGGCGCCACGGCCCGCGCTCAGCGGGCCGCCGCGCCCCGGCCCCCGTGCCCCGGGACGGCTCTCCCCCCAAGGGCCGTCCGCTCCCCCACTCCCCCTTCTCCACCCCACCCTTAGGAAGAGACCGTGACCAGTCTCAGCGTCGAGTTGCTGGCAGCGGACCCCGAGCCGATCACCTCGGCGGGCAACGCACAGCTCGGCATAGCCGTCGTCCTCGGCATAGCCGTCATCGTCGTCCTCATCGCGAAGTTCAAGCTTCACGCGTTCCTGTCCCTGACGATCGGCGCACTCGTGCTGGGCGCCGTCGCGGGCGCCCCGCTCGACAAGACCATCACGAGCTTCACCACGGGGCTCGGCTCCACGGTGGCGAGCACGGGTGTGCTCATCGCGCTCGGCTCGATCCTCGGCAAGCTGCTCGCCGACTCGGGCGGCGCCGACCGGATCGTCGACACCATCCTCGCGAAGGCGAGCGGCAAGGCCATGCCCTGGGCGATGGTCCTGATCGCCGCCGTGATCGGGCTGCCGATCTTCTTCGAGGTCGGCATCGTGCTGCTGATCCCGGTCGTGCTGATGGTCGCCAAGCGCGGCAACTACTCCCTCATGCGCATCGGCATCCCGGCGCTGGCCGGTCTGTCCGTCATGCACGGCCTGATCCCCCCGCACCCCGGCCCGCTGGTCGCGGTGGACGCGCTGGACGCGAACCTCGGCATCACCCTGGCCCTCGGCATCGTCGTCGCGATCCCCTCGGTGATCGTGGCCGGCCCGCTGTTCTCGCGGTACGCGGCCCGCTGGGTCGACGTGCGGGCGCCCGAGAAGATGACGCCGCAGCGCGCGAGTGACGACCTGGAGAAGACCCCCGGTTTCCTCGCGACCGTCTCGACGCTGCTGCTGCCGGTCGTCCTGATGCTCGTGAAGGCGCTCGTCGACATCATCGTCGACGACCCGGCCGACCTCACCCAGCGCGTGTTCGACGTCATCGGCAATCCGATGTTCGCCCTGCTGGTCGCCGTGCTCGTGGGCCTGTTCACGCTGGGCCGCGCGGCCGGCTTCACCCGGGACCGCATCAACACGACCGTCGAGACCTCGCTCGCCCCGATCGCGGGCGTGCTGCTCATCGTGGCCGCAGGCGGCGGTTTCAAGCAGGTCCTGGTGGACGGGGGCGTCGGCGACATGATCCTCGACATCTCGAAGAACTGGTCGGTCCCGGCGCTGCTGCTGGCCTGGCTGATCGCCGTGATCATCCGCCTGGCGACCGGTTCTGCGACCGTCGCGACGGTGTCCGCCGCCGGTCTCGCCTCGGGGCTCGCCGACGGCATGTCGACCTCGCACACCGCGCTCATGGTGCTCGCGATCGGCGCCGGCTCGCTGTTCTTCAGCCACGTCAACGACGCGGGCTTCTGGCTGGTCAAGGGCTACTTCGGACTCGATGTCGGGCAGACCGTCAAGACCTGGTCGTTCATGGAGACGATCCTGTCCGTCATGGGCATCGTGATGGTCCTGCTCCTGTCGCTGGTCGTCTAGCGACACGGACCCCGCGCACGGACGGCGGCGCCTCCCGGACTCCCGGGGGCGCCGCCGTCCGTGCGTGGGGCTCTGCGTGGGGCTCAGCGGGCGCCTCGGCCGCCGCGACGCGGGGCTCAGCCGAGCGCCTCGGCCGCCGCTCGCCCGGCCGTACGCCCGGAGAACAGGCAGCCGCCGAGGAAGGTCCCCTCCAGGGAGCGGTAGCCGTGGACGCCGCCGCCGCCGAAACCGGCCGCCTCCCCGGCCGCGTAGACCCCGGGCAGGGGCTCGCCCGACTCGGTCAGCACCCGCGCGGACAGGTCCGTCTCCAGTCCGCCGAGGGACTTGCGGGTCAGGATGTTGAGCCGGACCGCGACGAGCGGGCCCGCCTTCGGGTCGAGGATCCGGTGCGGGGCCGCCGCGCGGACGATCCGGTCGCCGAGGAACTTGCGGGCCCCCCGGATCGCGGTGATCTGGAGGTCCTTGGTGAAGGGGTTGGCCACCTCCCGGTCGCGTTCGACCAGGACCCGGCGCAGGGCCTCCTCCTCGATGAGGGGCTGGTCGGTGAGCGCGTTCATACCGCGTACGAGGGCGCCCAGCTCCTTCTCCACGACGAAGTCGGCGCCCCGCTCCATGAAGGCCCGCACCGGCCCGGGCACCTCGGAACGGGCCCGGTCGATCACCCCGCGCACCGACTTGCCCGTGAGGTCGGGGTTCTGCTCGGAGCCGGAGAGGGTGAACTCCTTGCCGATGATCCGCTGGTTCAGCACGAACCAGGTGTACGGGTACCCGGTGCGCGTGATGTGTTCGAGGGTGCCGAGCGTGTCGAAGCCGGGGAACAGGGGGACGGGCAGCCGCTTGCCCTCGGCGTCCAGCCACAGCGAGGAGGGCCCGGGCAGGATGCGGATGCCGTGCCGGTTCCAGATCGGGTTCCAGTTCTCGATGCCCTCGGTGTAGTGCCACATCCGGTCGCCGTTGACGAGGCGGCCGCCCGCGTCCTGGGCGACCTGGAGCATGTGGCCGTCCACGTGCGCGGGCACCCCGGACAGCAGCTTCGCGGGCGGCTCGCCCAGCCGCTTCGGCCAGTACCGCCGGACGAGGTCGTGGTTGCCGCCGATGCCGCCCGAGGTCACGATCACCGCCTGGGCGCGCAGTGCGAAGGTGCCGGTCACGGTCCGGCTGCTGGCCGCCCCGCGCGCGACCCCGGAGGCTTCGAGGATCTCCCCGCTCACCGTGTCCACGGCGCCGGCGCTGCGCGTCAGGCCGGTGACCCGGTGCCGGAAGCGGAAGGTGACCAGGCCCCGTTCCGCGGCGGCCCGCACGCGGCGCTCGAAGGGGGCGAGCAGTCCGGGTCCGGTGCCCCAGGTGATGTGGAAGCGCGGGACGGAGTTGCCGTGTCCGCCCGCGTCGTAGCCGCCCCGTTCGGCCCAGCCCACGACGGGGAAGAAGCGGACGCCCTGCCGGTGCAGCCAGGCACGTTTCTCACCGGCCGCGAAGTCGACGTACGCCTCGGCCCAGCGGCGCGGCCAGTAGTCCTCCGCACGGTCGAAACCGGCGGTGCCCATCCAGTCCTGGAGCGCGAGGGCGTGGCTGTCCCTGATGCGCAGCCGTCGCTGTTCGGGCGAGTCCACGAAGAAGAGTCCGCCGAAGGACCAGTGGGCCTGGCCGCCCAGGGCCTGTTCCGGCTCCTGGTCCAGCAGGATCACCCGGCGACCGGCGTCCGCCAGCTCGGCGGTGGCCGCGAGCCCGGCGAGCCCCGCGCCGATCACGATGACGTCTGCGTCGTAGGCCATGGACTCACGTTCCTGTCAGGAATCGAACGGGTTACCGGTGCGTCAGATCTTGGGCACCCGGCGATGCCGCGTCAACCTGCCGATGGCGGGTAGTCGGAGGGCAGGCGGGTCGCCGGGACGATATCGTCTGCCCAGTAGCCGCCCCCCGCCAGGTCTTGAGGTGCGCTCCGTGTCGGTACTGGTTGTCGTCCTGGCCGTGACCGCGGCGTTCTGCCTCGGCACGGGCTTCGTCTTCCAGCAGAACGCCGCGCGCCACGCCCCGCTCAACGACTTCCTCTCGCCGCGCATCCTGCTGGACCTGATGCGCAAACCGCGCTGGCTGGCCGGGCTCGGGCTGATGGTCGTCGGCATGGTGCTCAGCGCGCTGGCCCTGGGCGACGGCGAGATCTCCCTCGTGGAGCCGCTGCTCGCGACGAACCTGCTGTTCGCGATGGCCCTGTCGCGCTGGCAGACCGGTCAGCCGCTCGGCCGGCAGGGCTGGGGCGGCCTCGCGCTGCTGACCGGCGGGGTGACCGCGTTCATCCTCGCGGGGCAGGCGCGCGGCGGGGACGCGATCACCGATCCGCTGCGCCGCTGGCTCATCATCGGCATCATGCTGGGCCTCGCCCTGCTGCTCGCCGCGTTCGCGAGCCGCTCCCGGCTCACGGCGGCCCCCGCCCTGCTGGCCACGGGCGCGGGTCTCCTCTACGGCGTGCAGGACGCGCTGACCCGGGTCAGCGGCGAGTACTTCGGCTCGGGCGGCTGGGGGGCGCTGCTGAGCACCTGGGAGCCGTACGTGGTGCTGGTACTCGGGGTCTCCGGGCTGATCCTCGTGCAGAGCGCCTTCGAGGCGGGCCCGCTGCGCAACTCCCTGCCGGCCCTGTCCGCGACCCAGCCGCTGGCCGGGATCGTGTGCGGGGTCGGTTTCCTCGGCGACCAACTGCGCATGGACACGGGCGCCCTGGCCTGGCAGGCCGTCGGGCTCGCCGCGATCGTCCTGGGCATCGTCCTGCTGGGCCGGCACCCCGCGATGCCCTCGGGCTCCTCCCCGCCGCACGCCAGGAAGGACCTGCGGGCGGGCTGAGACCCGACACCGCGCCGCCCGGCCCACCGGGCTCCGGGCAGCGGGGAGGGGCGGTGATTGGATGACGGCATGACTGCGAACCCCGCTGACGAACTGCTCGACATCGTCGACGACCGGGACCGGGTGGTGGCACAGGCCCGCCGCGGTGAGGCGTACGCGCGCGGGCTGCGGCACCGCTGCGCCTTCGTCCAGGTCCGGGACGGGGAGGGCCGGCTGTTCGTGCACCGCCGCACCCCGGTCAAGCTCGCGTACCCCTCGATGTACGACATGTTCGTCGGCGGCGTGGTCGGGGCCGGGGAGAGCTACGACGAGGCGGCGCTGCGCGAGGCCGAGGAGGAACTGGGCGTGTCCGGTCTCGACCGGCCCGTGCCCCTGTTCCGCTTCCTGTACGAGGAGCCGGCCGCGCCCGGCGAGCGGCCCGCGCGGTCCTGGTGGTCGGCGGTGTACGAGGTGCGCTGCACCCGGCCCGTGCGGCCGCAGCCGGAGGAGATCGACTGGTACGACTTCCTGCCCGAGGCCGAGGTGGACGGACTGCTCGGCTCCTGGGACTGGGTGCCGGACGGCCTCGCCGCCTACCACCGGCTGCGCGCGCACCGCGAGGCGGCGGCCGGGGAAGGCGGACACGGTGCCGTCTGAGCCCGGGGGCGGGGCGCAGCCGGGAGACGGAGCGCAGCCGGGAGACGGGGCCGCCTCCGCCGCGCGGGCGCAGTCCCCCGGCCGGTCGCTCGCCCGCTGGTTCGCCCCGGCGCGGATCGCCGAGGAGGGCGACACCCCGGACTACCGCTTCTCGCTGGCCAACGAGCGCACCTTCCTGGCCTGGGTGCGCACGGCGCTCGCGCTGATCGGCGGGGGCTTCGCCGTCGACCAGTTCCTGCCGGACCTGCGGTGGGCCTGGCGGGCGGGGCTCGCGCTCGCGCTCATCGCGAGCGGGGTGCTGTGCGCGCTGCGCGCCGTCAACCACTGGGTGCGCTGCGAGCGGGCGATGCGGCGCGGCGAGGACCTTCCGGTGACGCGGTTCCCGGTGCTGCTGAGCCTCGTGGTGGCCGCCGTCGCGGTCGCCATGGTGGTGATCGTGCTGTTCGGCTGGGCGGGATGAGCGGCCCGGCCGGGGTCCGCGACCCGGGCCTTCAGCCGGAGCGCACCCGGCTGGCCTGGCGCCGCACGAGCCTGTCCTGTTCGGTCGCGGCCGTGCTCGCGCTCAAGTCGGCGCTCGCCGGGGGCGGATCGTACGCGGCGGGCGGCTGCGCGCTGGCCTGGCTGGGTTTCCTCGCACTCGCCCAGTACCGGGCGCGGGCCCTCACGGCGCGCCGCCCGTCGGCCCTGACCGCCGTGAGCGCGGCGGTGTGCGTGGGGTGCGTCCTCGCTATGGCGCTGTGCGCCGCCGCCGTGATCCTCTGATCCCGTGACGGTACTGACCCGGAGATCCGCGCCGCGCTGGCACACGCACGAACTGAGACTCGGACAGGAGGAGGTCGGCAAACGCTATCGGCATCCGCACCCGGGCGGCCCGGAGCGGGAGTGGCGGGCCCTGCGCCTGCTGGAGCGGCACGCGCCCGGACTCGCTCCGCGCCCGCTGCGCTTCGACCCGGACGACCCCGACCCGTTCCTCGTGATGAGCAGGGTCCCCGGCGCCCCGCTGCGGGGTACCCGGGTGGGGCCGCGGCAGACGGCGGCGCTCGCCGAGTCGGTGACCCGGCTGCTGGGCTGCGTACCCGAGCGGGCCGTCATCGCGCTTCCCGAGCGGCGTTCGGCGCGCACCGAGGTCACCGCGCGCATTCACCAGTGGCACGCGCGGCGCCCGGCCGCCCTGCGCGAACCGGAGGTCGCCGAGGTGCTCGCGGAGGGGATGCGCTGGCTGGAGCGGCCGTGGCCGGACCTCGCGGAACAGGCGGGTCTGCGGCCGGTCCTCGGGCAGGGTGACGGGAACCTCGCGAACTTCCTGTGGGACGGCGAGCGGGTGCGGATCGTCGACTTCGAGGAGTCGGGGCGCAGCGACCTGGCCTACGAACTCGCCGAGATCACCGAGCACGTCGGCTCCTGGGTGGAGCGGGACACGGAATTCGACGCGGAGGCGTTCTGCTCGCTGGTCGCGCTGGACCGGGGGGAGCGGCTTCGGCTGCTGGAGTGCCGCAGGCTCGTCGCGCTGGTGTGGCTGCTGCTGCTCGCGCAGGACGATCCGAAACGGCCCAGGAATCCGCAGGGCGCGGTGCGCGCGCAGGCCGGCCGGCTCGGCGCGCTGCTGGGCCGCCCGGCCGACGGGAGCTGAGCGGCGGGCCGGGCGGGGAGCCGGGCGCGGCCACCGGGCGTGGGGCGTTTCACGGCCCGGTCCCGTGCGGCCCCCTGGACGACATACCGACTGGTCGGCATGATGCTCTTGCGGGCCCGTACGCGCACGGGCGCCGCGCCGATCGAGGGAGTCGCGCATGAGTGGGGAGCATCCGCCGGGACTGGACCCGGTGCGTCTGCGGGAGCATCTGGACCGGGAGCGCCCCGGTCTGGTGGCCGGGCCGCTGTCGGCCCGGCTCATCGAGGGCGGCCGGTCCAACCTGACGTACGCGGTGACGGACGGCACCGGCCGCTGGGTGGTGCGCAGACCGCCGCTGGGGCACGTCCTGGCGACCGCCCACGACATGCTCCGCGAGCACCGGGTGATGACGGCGCTCGCGGAGACGGCCGTGCCGGTGCCGGGCACGGTCCTGCTGTGCGAGGACACCGAGGTGCTGGGCGCCCCCTTCTACGTCATGGACTTCGTGGACGGGACGCCGTTGCGCACCGCCGAACAGCTCGCCTCGCTCGGCCCCGAACGCACCCGGGCCACCGTCCTCTCGCTCGTCGACACGCTCGTGGACCTGCACGCGGTGGACCCGCGGGCCGCGAGCCTCGGGGACTTCGGGCGGCCGGAGGGTTTCCTGGAGCGGCAGTTGCGCCGCTGGGGCAAGCAGCTCGACGCCTCCCGCAGCCGGGTGCTGGCCGGCGTCGACGCGCTCCAGGAGGGGCTGGCCGCACGGCTGCCCGCCTCCCCCGCGCCCACCGTCGTGCACGGCGACTTCCGTCTCGACAACGCGCTGGTCGGCGAGGACGGCGCGATCACGGCCGTACTGGACTGGGAGATGTCGACGCTCGGCGACCCGCTGACCGACCTCGGGCTGCTGTCGATGTACAGCGTCCCGCTGGAACTGCCCGGTTCGCCGATCAGCACGAGCGCGGCGGCCCCCGGGCACCCCTCGCCCGCCGAGCTGATCGAGCGGTACGCGGCACGTTCGGGCCGCGACGTGTCGGCGGTGTCCTGGTACACGGCCTTCGCGTGGTTCAAGCTCGCCGTGATCCTGGAGGGCATCCACTACCGGTACACCCTCGGGCAGACCGTCGGCGCGGGCTTCGACCGCATGGGGGACCTCGTTCCCGTCTTCGTCGAGCACGGCCTTGCGACCCTGAAGGAGGGCTGACCCATGGATTTCGCCTTCGACGCGCGCACCGAGGAGCTGCGCGCGAGGCTGCTCGCCTTCATGGACGAGCAGGTGTACCCCGCGGAGCAGGTCGAGCCGGGGCAGCGCGCGGCCCTCGACTCGCCGTGGCGGACCCCCGCGATCGTCGACGAGCTGAAGGCCGAGGCGCGCCGGCGGGGGCTGTGGAACCTGTTCCTGCCGGACGCCCGGTACGGGGCGGGGCTGAGCAACCTCCAGTACGCGCCGCTCGCCGAGATCACCGGCCGCAGCCCGCATCTCGCGCCGATCGCGACGAACTGCGCGGCCCCGGACACCGGGAACATGGAGTTGCTCGCGCAGTTCGGTGACGAGCGGCAGCGCGAGCGCTGGCTGGAGCCGCTGCTCGCGGGCGAGATCCGCTCGGCCTTCGCGATGACGGAGCCCGACGTGGCCTCCTCGGACGCGACGAACATCGAGACGCGCATCGAGCGGGACGGCGACGACTACGTCGTGACGGGCCGCAAGTGGTACATCTCCGGGGCGATGAACCCGGACTGCGCGGTCTTCATCGTGATGGGCAAGACCGACCCCGCGGGCGCCGACCCGCGCCGCCAGCAGTCGATGGTGCTCGTGCCGCGCGAGGCCCCCGGTGTCGAGGTGCGGCGGGCGATGCGGGTGTACGGCTTCGAGGACCACACGCACGGCGGGCACGCCGAGGTCGTCTTCGACCACGTGCGGGTCCCGGTCTCGCACCTCGTGGGCGAGGAGGGCGGCGGTTTCGCCATCGCGCAGGCCCGGCTGGGCCCGGGCCGCATCCACCACTGCATGCGGCTGATCGGCATGGCGGAGCGGGCGATCGAGCTGATGGCGCGGCGCGCCGTCTCGCGTACGGCCTTCGGCAGACCGCTCGGTCAGCAGGGCGTCGTCCAGGAGTGGATCGCGGACTCCCGGGTGGCGGTGGAGCAGTTGCGGCTGCTCGTGCTGAAGACCGCGTGGCTCATGGACACGGTCGGCAACAAGGGCGCGCACACCGAGATCCAGGCCATCAAGATCGCGACGCCGCGCACGGTCGTGGACATCCTCGACAAGGCGGTGCAGCTGCACGGCGCGGGCGGGGTCAGTCAGGACTTCCCGCTCGCCGAACTGTGGGCGGCGGCGCGCACGCTGCGGCTCGCGGACGGCCCCGACGAGGTGCACCAGCGCTCGCTGGCCCGGCGGGAACTGAAGAAGTACCTGTGACTGCGCCGCACATGGGGGCGATCCCCGGGGCCGGGCCCCGGGGGTCGTTCGCGTTCAGGGCCGCAGTGCTCTCAGCAGCAGGTCGGCGAGGTGGTCGGCGACCTCCTGCGGGGTGAGCGGGCCCTCGGGGCGGTACCACGTGGACAGGTGGTGGACCGAGCCGAAGTGGTAGTCGACCACGAGGTCGGCGGGGGTCGCGGCCGAGAAGACGCCCTGGCGCTGGCCCTCCTCGATCAGCGCCCGGAACCGCTCGTGGTAGCGGCGGCGTTCGGCGCGCACCTCCTTGTTCTTCTCCGGGCTCAGGTGGTGCATCGAGCGGAAGAAGATCGCCGCGTCGTCGAGGTTGTCGATCGTGGTGACGACGACGTCGGCGGCGGCGGCGCGCAGCCGCTCCCCGACCGGTTCGGCGGAGCCGGCGTAGGCGTCGAGGCGCTCCTGCTGGAGGCGCAGCACGCGGGCGTACACCTCCTGGAGCAGGTCCTCCTTGGAGCCGAAGTAGTGGTAGAGGGCGCCTTTGGTGACCCCGGCGGCCTCGACGATCTCCTGAACGGAGGTGCGGTCGTAGCCCTGCTCGGCGAAGAGGTGGGTGGCGGCGGCCAGCAGCCGCTGGGGCACGGGTGTGCCGTCCCCGTCCGTCGTCCTGGGCACTGCCGCCACCTGCCTTTCCGGTCGTTCGGGTCAGCCTCCGCGAGCCGGCGCGCCGGCCGGTCGTCCGCCGCGCGTCAGCTGGTACGGGAACGCAGTTCCCGTCGCAGGATCTTCCCACTCGTCGTCTTGGGCAGCTCGGGCAGGATCTCGATGTGCCGGGGATACTTGTAGGCGGCGAGCCGTTCCTTGCAGTGGGCGACGAGGTCCTCGGCGCTCGCGGCGCCCTCCTCGCGCAGGCTCACGTACGCCTTGACCGACTCGCCCCGGTAGGAGTCGGGGACGCCGACCACGGCCGCCTCGCGTACGGCGGGGTGGCCGTAGAGGACGTCCTCGACCTCGCGGGGCCACACCTTGAAGCCGGAGGCGTTGATCATGTCCTTCTTGCGGTCCACGACGTAGAGCCAGCCCTCGGCGTCCATGATCCCGATGTCCCCGGTGCGCAGTTCGCCGTCCGGGAAGGACTCGGCGGTGGCCTCGGGGCGGCGCCAGTAGCCGGGCACGACCTGGGGGCCGCGCACGACGATCTCGCCCTGCTCGCCGAAGGGCACGTCCCGGCCCTCGTCGTCCACGATCCGTACGACGGTGTCCGGTCCGGGGACGCCGACGGCGAGCGTCCCCGAGGCCTCGTCCACGGGGGCGCGCAGCCCCGGCGGGACGGAGGCGCAGGGCGCGGTGCACTCGGTGAGCCCGTACCCGTTGTGCAGGTAGGGGCCGAATCCGGCCTGGAAGGTGTCGACCAGGGCCGGCGGCAGCGGGGCGCCGCCGGAGGAGATGAGGCGGAAGGAGGCGAAGTGCTCCGGCGTGGCCTCGGGGCGCGCGGCGAGCGCCATGAACGCGGTGGCGGGGCCGACGGTGTAGGCGGGACGGTGCTCGGCGAAGGCGTCGAGCACGGCGCCCGCCTCGAAGCGGTACGCGAGGGCCAGGGTGCCGCCGTTGAGGAGGCAGGCGCCGAGTTCGCACACCATGCCGGTGATGTGGAACAGCGGGGCGAGCGCGAAGTAGCAGGCCCCCTCGGCGATGCCCGAGCCGGTGCGTTGGCGTTCGGCGTTGTAGGCGATGTTCCCGTGGGTGTTGGTCGCGCCCTTGGGGGTGCCGCTGGTGCCGGAGGTGTAGCTGATGAGGGCGGTGTCGCCGGAGGCGGGCAGCGGTACGGCGGGGGCGGGGTGCCCGGCCCGGGCGACCTCCTCCAGGTCCTCGGTGTCCGCGGGCCGCCCGCCGCGCGGGAAGCCGAGGACGCGCGGGTCGTCCCGGGTCTGGAAGCCGTGTTCCTCGGCCGTGAACACCGTGTGGACGGTGGTGCCCTCGACGGCTTCGCGCAGGTACTTCTCCCAGGCCCGGCCGGAGCAGATCAGGGCGCCGGCCTCGGCGTCGGCCAGGACGTGCCGCACCTCGCCACTCGTGTACATGGGGTTGACGGGGACGACGACGGCGCCCGCCTTCCACGCGCCGAGCAGGGCCAGGACGAAGTGCGGGGTGTTCTGGAGCATGAGGGCGACCCGGTCGCCGGGGCCCGTGCCGCGGGCGGCGAGCCGTCCGGCGACCGCGTCGGACAGCGCGTCTGCCCGGGCGTAGTCGAGGCGGCCGTCGAAGTAGGCGAGGGCGGTGCGCCCGGGGTGGGCCGCGGCCTGCGCCCGGAAGGCGTGCACGACGCTGACGGGCGGCTCGACGGGGGCCCGCTGGGCGTCGTTGAGCAGACCCAGCCACGGTTTGGCCGCGTAGAGGGAGGACGCGGCGGAAGCGTCCGCCGAGGGCCGGGCGGGCGAGCCCGGCGCGGTCGGGGCAGGGGTCTGTGCGGGGTGCGGGGCGTTCACTGCGTGCCCTCCCATTTCTGCTGGAGGTGGTTCATTCCGGTCAGCCACCGGTCGGGGTCCTCGGCGCGGGCGCGGTAGTACGCGGCGGCCTCGGGGTGCGGGAGGATCAGGAAGCGGTCCTCGGCCATCCCGGCGAACAGGGCCTCGGCGACGTCCTCGGGTTCGACGGCGGTGGGCGCGAGTACGAGTTCCCCCGCACTGCCGGCCGCGTCGAGCATCGCGGTGCGTACGCCCTGCGGGCAGATCGCGTGGACCTTCAGCCCCCGGTGCCGGTAGGTGAGCGAGAGCCATTCGGCGAAGGCGTGAGCGCCGTGCTTGGTGACGCTGTAGGGGGCGGCGCCGATCATGGTGAGCAGTCCTGCGGCCGACACGGTCGACACGAAGCGCCCGGCGCCGCGCTCCAGCCAGTCCGGGAGCAGGAGGTGGGCGGCGCGGACATGGGCCATGACGTTGACGTCCCACGCGTCGGCCCACACCTGTTCGGGGGCGGCCTCGCTGCCCTCGGAGCCGAGTCCGGCGTTGGCGCAGTAGATGTCGACGTGCCCGCCGAGCGCGGCGCGGGCCTCCTCCACGATCCGCGAGGCGTCACCGGGGACGGCCCGCGCCCCGATCTCCCGGGCGACCTCGTGGGCTCGGGCGGCGTCCCGGTCGTTGACCACGACCCGGGCCCCCTCGGCGGCGAACCGGCGGGCGAGCGCCGCCCCGATCCCGTTGCCGGCACCGGTCACGACCACGGCCGCACCCTGCACGGATTCCACCATCGGTCTCCTTCGACTCGACGACTGCCCTGGCAGACTAACCAGTCGGTATGTGGTCGGGAAAGGGGTCGGACATGGCCTTTTCGGCCGCGCCGTCCCGCCGCGGCCCCTCCGCGTGCCCCGCCTCTTGTGGCCCACGCGTCCCGTACGCCTCGTTCCCCTCGCGGGGTCCGAGCGCTAGCGTGCGTGGCCATGACAGCGTCCGCGATCACGGAGGGCACCACATGAACCTGTCCAGGAGAGGGCTGCTCGCGGCGACCGGGGCGGCGGGCGCGCTCGCCGCCGGGAGCCTCGCCCCGGCCTCGGCGAGCGGCCACGGCGGGGGCGGGGACCCGGGCCGCGGTGCGCTGCGCACCGGTTTCGAGCGGCTGGCCGCCGAGGGCTACCGCCGGCTCGCGGGGCGCGCGCTCGGGATCGTGACCAACCCGACCGGGGTGACGCGGGAGTTGCGGCACATCGTCGACGTCCTGCACGCCGACGACCGGGTGGACCTCAAGGCCGTGTTCGGCCCCGAGCACGGCTTCCGCGGCACGGCGCAGGCGGGCGGTTCCGAGGGCAGAAGCGAGGACCCGGCGACCGGGCTGCCGGTCTACGACACGTACCTGAAGTCGGGTCAGGAGCTCGCGGACGTCTTCACCGCCTCCGGCGTGGACACGGTCGTCTTCGACATCCAGGACGCGGGCGCCCGCTTCTACACGTACATCTGGACGCTGTACGACTGCATGGAGGCGGCGGCGCTGGCCGGGAAGCGGTTCGTGGTGCTGGACCGGCCGAACCCGGTGACCGGGCGCGCGGCCCTCGGCCCGGTACTGCACGAGGAGTTCGCGACCTTCGTGGGGCGCAAACCGATCGCCCAGCAGCACGGCATGACGGTCGCGGAACTGGCGCTGCTGTTCAACGGCGAGTTCCTGGCGAAGCCCGTGGAGCTGGAGACGGTGCTCATGTCGGGCTGGCGGCGCGCGGACTTCTTCGACGCCTCGGGGCTGCCGTGGGTGCCGCCGAGCCCGAACATGCCGACCCCGGACACCGCGCTCGTCTACCCCGGCACCTGTCTGTTCGAGGGCACCAACCTCTCGGAGGGCCGCGGTACCACGCGCCCCTTCGAACTCCTGGGCGCCGAGGGGATCGACGGCCGGTGGGCGGCGGCGGCCGAGGCGCTGGGGCTGCCGGGCGTGCACTTCCGGGAGGCGTACTTCGCACCGACCTTCTCGAAGTTCGCCGACAAGACCGTGGGCGGCGTGCAGATCCACGTGCACGACCGGGCCGCGTTCGACCCGGTACGCACCGGCATCGGGCTGCTGGTGACGGCGCGGAGGGTGTGGAGCGGCTTCGCCTGGCGCGAGGACGACTGGATCGACAAACTGACCGGTTCCACCTCGGTGCGCACCCTGATCGACGCGGGCGCGGACCTGGACCGGGTGACGGGCGCGTGGCGCGCGGAGCTGTCCGCCTTCCGCCGTACGCGGGAAAAGTACCTGCTGTACCGGTGAGTCGGGCTTTCGCACACGGCTTCCGATCGTGCGGCTCACGATGTGGGATCACTCGTCCCGGTGATTGACTGCCCTGTGCACGCACCGGGACAGTGCGGACGTGTTCAAGGACGAGATCACCTCAGCATCCCCCGCCGCCGAGGCTCCTGCCGTCGGGGCTCCGTCGGCCGGGACTCCTGCCGTCGGGGCCCCGGCCGCCGGGGAGCGGCAGGACGGGGGTCACCAGGAGAGCCTGCGCCGGGTGGCCGTCGCGAGCTTCATCGGGACGGCCATCGAGTTCTACGACTTCTACGTGTACGGGACGGCGGCGGCGCTCGCGCTCAACGCGGCCTTCTTCCCGACCCTTTCACCGGTCAACGCGACGCTCGCCTCGTTCTCGACGTACGCGGTGGCCTTCGTGGCGCGGCCGCTGGGCTCCCTGGTCTTCGGGCACTTCGGGGACCGGGTGGGCCGCAAGTCGGTGCTCGTGGCCTCGCTGCTGCTGATGGGCCTGTCCACGGCCTGCGTGGGGCTGCTGCCCGGCTACGGCACGCTCGGCGTGTGGGCACCCGTGCTGCTGGTCCTGCTGCGTTTCCTGCAGGGCGTGGGCCTGGGCGGGGAGTGGGGCGGGGCGGCCCTGCTCGCGGTGGAGCACGCCCCGCGCGGCCGGCGGGGGCTGTTCGCCGCTTTCCCCCAACTCGGGCCTTCCGTAGGCTTCTTCGCGGCGACCGGGATCTTCTGGGCGCTGTCGGCGACGCTCGACGACGAGGCGTTCAGGGCCTGGGGCTGGCGCGTGCCCTTCCTGCTGTCCTTCCTGCTGGTCGCGGTGGGCCTGTTCGTCCGGCTGCGGATCAGCGAGACCCCGGTGTTCGCGAAGGTCATGGCGGACCAGGAGGCGAGCCGCGCCCCCGCCCTGGAGGTGTTCCGCAGGCACCCGAGGGAGATCCTGCTGGGCGCGGGCGGCATGGTCGTCGCCTACGGCCTCTTCTACACGGCGACGACGTACTGCCTGTCCTACGGCACGGGCACGCTGGGCATCCCGCGCAACACGATGCTCGTCGCCTCCCTCGTGGCCTGCCTGTTCCTGGCGGCCGGGACCTGGATCGCGGCGACCCGCTCCGACGGGGCGGGCCGCAGGCGCCTGGTGCTGGCGGGTTCGGCGCTCGCCGCGGTGTGGGGTCTCGTGCTGTTCCCGCTGCTGGACACCGGCCGGCCGCTGCTCGTGGCGCTGGCCCTGGGCGGGGCGTTGTTCTGCATGGGCGTCGTGTACGGCCCGATGGGCGCCTATCTGCCGGAGCTGTTCGGGGCGCGGGTGCGGTACTCGGGGGCCTCGTTCGCGTACAACCTGGGCGGGGTCCTCGGCGGTGCGGTGGCCCCGCTCGTCGCCACCCGCCTGCAGAGCGCCTTCGGCTCGGCCTCGGTGGGCTGGTACGTGTCAGCGATGGCGGTCGTCTCGCTGCTGTGCGTCCTGGCGCTTCCGGAGACCCGGGAACGCGCACTGGGGTGAAGGCGCGGGGGCGCGCCGCCGCGACGCGCCCCCGCCCTCTGGCCCCTACCGGTGCTGCGGGAACTCCACTACCTGCTGGTACGTGGGGCGGTTCTGCCACTGGAAGGGCTGGTGCGTGATGCCGCCGAGAGCGCGGTGCACGATCGCGTCGGAGCACCACTGGTCGCCGGCCCGGCAGGTGTCGTCGCCGGGGTAGACCGCGTCGGCCGGGACGGCGGCGGCCTCGCCGAGGGTCTTCAGGAGGGTGGCGCGGCAGGCGGACAGGTCCCCGGCGCCGCAGTAGTCCGCGCCGAGGGCGCCCTTGACGGGCTGTCCGAGCACCTTGCGCAGATCCTTGTCGACATATCCCCACCAGCCGTACTGGAAGGCGGAGCCGGCGTGTGCCCCGGTCGGCCCGTGACCGGCCGAGGGCGATTCGTCGACAGTGAGCTGCGCGGTCAGCGAGGAGTACAGCGCGTCGCCGAGTCCCGGCCGGAACTCGGCCTCGACCAGGCGCGGGCACCACGCGTCCATGAGCCGTACGGCCTCGGAGTGCGCGTAGGTCTTCGAGCCCTTCGAGGTCTCCTTGCGCCGGGCTCCGTCGGCCTGCCAGGACTCCAGTTGCTGCAGGGCGGCGGCCTGGGCGGGGTCGGTGACGGGTGCGCTGCGCAGCACCTCGATCAGTTCCGGCAGGACCTGTTCGCCGCGCAGGTCGGTGACGGCGGCGTCGGCCATGGCCCGGGTCAGGGCGGCGCGGGTCACTCCGCCCTGCGCGACGAGCTTCTTGACGCGGTCGTCGAGCAGGTCGGCGCGGTGCACGGCGCCGAGGCTGAAGTCGGCGGCCGTGTAGCCCTTGGCCTGCTTGTTGTTCCAGGAGACGTAGTAGTCCTGGCCGACCGACTGCGGGTGCTGTTCGGGCGGGGTCCGCGCGGAGGTGTTGTCGGTGGGGTCGAAGTCCTGCCACTCGTTGGCGGGCTCGGCCCTGAGTGGCAGCGAGGGGTCCACGTCGGCGGGACGCCGCGGGCTGGCGCCGCTGTTGTAGTAGGCGATGTCCCTGGAGTCCGCGTAGAACCAGTTGAAGGCGCAGCTGATGTGCTGCGCGGCCTGCTGGAAGCTCTTCGCGTCGCTCACGTAGCCGGGGTCGTTGAGCATCTGGAAGCCGACGATCGAGTCGGCCTCGTGGCGGTAGGTGGAGCGCAGCGCCGTGTAGGCGACCGGCTTCCCCTCGACGGTCGCGCGGTGGGTCACGACGCCGTACTCGGTGCGGTACACCTGCATGCGGTAGGAGCCCTTGGCCGTGGAGTCGGCGAGCGTCGGCTTCCAGGAGTTGACGCGTTCCAGCTTCTCCATCGGCTTGCAGGTGCCGTGGTAGCGGTAGTACGTGGCGTCCTTGGACGGTGCGGCACCGTCGGGGTCGCACAGTTCCCACGGAGGCCGGCGCGATCATGTCGGTGACCTCGAAGGGCTCGATGTCCCCGGCGTTGGTGACGGGGTCGATCTTCCCCGGTGAGGTCGTACTCCCCGGGGAAGTAGCGGCCCTTCTTGGCCTTGTCCCGGTAGGAGTTGAGGCCGTCGATGTACGCCTGGGCGTCGTCCATCGCCTGTTTGCCGCGCTCCCCGTTGTGGGAGCGGATGTACTCGACCTGCTTCTGGAGGTCGTCCTCGGTGTACGGGGCCTGCGGCCAGAACTCCTGTTCCAGGCCCTGGTTGGCGAGGGCGCCGCCCGCGAAGGAGGTCAGCTCGCCGCGTCCGATGTGCCGGAACAGGTCGATGAGCCACAGCCGGTCCTGGCCCGCCGCGTAACCGGCGCCGAACTCGGTTCCGTAGCGCGTGGTGCCCTTGATGTGCGGGATGCCGTACTGCTTGTCCCGGGTGATCGTGACGTCCCCGCGCGGCTTCGTGACGGACCCCGTCTGCGCCGCACTCACTCCGAAGGAGGCGTCGTCGAAGAAATCTCCGAGCCGTGCATCGGTGAGGGAGGGGTAGCCGGAGGAAAGGGCGTCGTAGGGACCGAGCTGGTCCTCGGCGTGCTGGGGCTGGGTGCCGAGAACCTGGTGGGCCAGGATCTCGGCGAGGGTCGCCCCGGGGACATCAGGCCCGCGGTGAGCGCGAGGACGGCTGTGGCGACGAAGGCGGTGGTGCGGGCGGTGGCACGGACGGTGGTGCGCATGCGGTGGACAGGGCGGCCGGTACGGGGGTGGCGGCTTTCGCATTCTTGCTCCTCCCGACGACGGTGAGCGGGACGTTACCGCCGGTAGCGCCCGGGCAGAAGACCCCGGAGGACCTGGTTTTCGCCTCCGCCGTACCCCTGCCGGGGGCCGCTGCCGTGCAGGCGATGGAGCCGAACCGGGGGCCGATACGTCTATCCGGCGACGTCCCTTGGACGATGCCGGGTACGGGTGACGGAGGTGCAGGGCTGATGGCCGGATTCCGGAGTCTCGCGAGACAGGCGCGCGATCCGCGCAACGATCTGGCACTGCGGCGGTACTCGCTGCGCAAGTGCCTGGAGAGGTTCGCCCCGTACGGGCACCGGGCGACCTGGGACCATTTGTGCGCCCGCTGGGGCTTCGGCCCGCAGGACCGCGCTCCGCAGCCCTGGCGGCTGCTGGGCGCGCTGGAGGAGTTGGAGGAGGCCAGGGAGGTCTGGCTGCGCTACGAGAGCGAGTTCGCCCAGCGCAGGCGGCGCGAGAAGCACGACGGGCTGCGCCGGCCCGCCGCCGTGGACGACTGGCACCGGATGACCTGGGGCGGTTTCGGGGTGGCCTGGTGCGAGGACCCCGGCGTCCATCCCGGTATGCCGCTCGCCGAAGTGCTGCGCCGCCTCATCCGCGCGCTGGAGCGCGCGCCGGGCAGGTGCTGCCCGGTGTGCGCCGGTGAGTCGCTGCGGTGGCACGAGGGCCTGGACCACGAACCGTCCTCGGCGGCGCTGTGCGTGCGCTGCGGGATCGCCGTACCGCGTCCGGTCCTCACGGAGGAGGCGGTACGGCGGGCCCGGCGCGACGGCCGGGCACTCGTCGGCGTGTGAGTCCGCGCGGGTACGGCGGTGGCCCGCGCCCCGGCCCGGAGACCCGGAGCCCCAGAGGCCGGTCCCTCCGGGCCGCCGCGCCCTGGTGGGCCGTTCGCGGTGGGCGCGCGCGGGCCGGGGCGGTCCCCCGCTCAGGCTCCCGGCAGGAACACGCAGAACGGGTGGCCGACCGGGTCGAGCAGCACCTGGCAGTCGTCCTGGGGCTGGTACGAGGCGAGCCTGGCCCCGCAGTCCACGGCGTGCGCGACGGCGGCGGCCAGGTCGGCGACCTCGAAGTCCAGGTGCACCTGCATCTGCTGGGCGCCCGGCGCGGCGGGCCACACCGGGGCGGTGAAGTGCGCCTCGGCCTGGAAGGAGATCCCGGTGCCGCCCTGACGGGGCACGATCTTCGCCCAGCCCTCCTCGTCCTGGACCCGGGGCCAGCCGAGCAGCCGCTCGTAGAAACCGGCCAGTTCCCGGGGGTCGGGGCAGTCGAGCACCACGCCGGAGAGGGTGAACGGGAGCGGGGCGTTCGCCATGGGTGACTCCTGTCGTCGGTCGTTCTCACACCGTGCCGGTCGTCGAGGCGTGCGCCGGCGCCGGGACCGTGGGTGAGCGCTGATACGTGAGTGAGCGCGGTGACGTGGGTCGGCGCCGGGGCCACGTGTCCCCGCGGGCGGTCACGGGCACTGTGCCCGTTCTCGTGGTTCCTGTGCCCCCGGCCCGGCCGATCACCTCCGTACGGGCCTTGCCGGCATCGGCCCTTCAGCCGTCGCCCAGCGCCCCCCCCTCGGTGCCGGTGCCCGCGCCCGCGCCGCCCGCGAGCCGGCGCGGGGAGGGGGCGTTCGCGTCCCGCCGGCAGGCGACCGGCGGCCGACGAGGGCCAGGGCGGGCGTCGCGGCGCCGTGCGCGAGGGCCTTCACGGCGAGAAGCCCGGCGAGCGGAAGCGGGCCCCGCGCGCGGGGCGCCGCGAAAGCGCCCGACACGGTCGCCGCCAGGAGCGGGAGGAGAAGGGCGAGGGGCACGCCGAGCGCCGCGGGGTCCCGCTTCGCTCCCCACCAGGACAGGGCGGCGAGCGCGGCGAGTTCCAGCAGGAAGGCCGGCGCCTCGGCCGTCCGGTACAGCCCTTTCGCGAGGGGGCCCGCCGGGCGCGGGCGGAGGCGGGGCCCGCCGGCGCTGCGCCCTGCTCCTCCCCCGGTACGTGTCCGCGTGCCGGTCCGTCCTCGGTCCGCCGTGCGGTTGGCCGCCATTGGCCCCCGCCTTGGGCGCCGCTCGGGGCAGGGACGCGCCTGTGCGCCAACCCTGCGGTGTGCGAAAGGAGTTGTCCACGCCTTTCGCCGGCCGGGGGCGAGGTCAGCTCTCGGCCTCGCGCCCGGCGGCCATGAGCCGGGAGCCGACGAGCCGGTCCCCGAAGACGTCGTCCGGGTTGGACAGGACACAGGTCTCCAGCGACAGGCAGCCGCAGCCGATGCAGTCCGTCAGGTGGTCGCGCAGCCGGTGCAACTGCTTGATGCGCTGGTCGAGCTCGGTGCGCCACACCTCGGAGAGCCGGGCCCAGTCCTCCCGGGTGGGCGTGCGCTCCTCGGGCAGTTCGGACAGCGCCTCGCGGATCGTGGCCAGCGGGATGCCCACTCGCTGCGCGGCCCGGATGAACGCGACGCGGCGCAGCGCGTCCCTGCCGTAGCGGCGCTGGTTGCCGGAGGTGCGGCGGCTGCTGATCAGGCCCTTGGCCTCGTAGAAGTGCAGGGCGGACACGGCGGCCCCACTGCGGGCCGACACCTGCCCGACGGTCAGCTCATGCACGGTGTTCGGAATCTGCGGCACGCGACCGACCCTAACCGTTCGTTCGCGGGGCCGTCCGTTGACAGCGGAACACCGGCGGGCAATGCTGAGCAAGCGCTTAGAAATGCCCGGACGAAAGACGGGGACCTGTCCCCGGAGAGGCGGTTGTCATGGCGGAGCCGAAGGTCTTCTCCTCGGTGGAGGAGCTGCGCGGGGCGGTCGGGGAGCAGCTCGGGTACACCGACTGGACCGAGATCGACCAGCGGCGCATCGACCTGTTCGCGGAGGCCACCGGGGACCACCAGTGGATTCACGTGGACCCGGAGAAGGCGAAGGAGGGCCCCTTCGGGACGACGATCGCGCACGGCTACCTGACGCTGTCGCTGCTCCCGCTGTTCGCCCCGCAGCTCCTGGCCGTCGAGGGCGTGAAGATGGGCGTGAACTACGGCACCAACAAGGTGCGCTTCCCCGCCCCGGTCCCGGTGGGCTCACGACTGCGGTCGACGGCCCGGATCAGCGAGGTGACGGACGTGCCGGGCGGGGTGCAGGTCGCGATGGCCTTCACGGTGGAGCGCGAGGGCGGCGAGAAGCCGGTGTGCGTCGCGGAGTCGGTGAGCCGCTTCTATCTGTGAACCCCCACCGACTGTGCCGCCGGGCTGCGGGCGGCGGAGTCGCTCGGATCGGCACCCGCTGCCCGTGAGCGGCTCCCGCCCGCATCCGCTGTCCGCCGGCTGACGCCGGGACCCGCACCTGCCCGAGCCCGCCCGCGCCGGCGAACCGTCACGCCTGCCCGCCGCCGGTCTCAGGCGCCTTCCGCCGCCGCCCCCACCATCCGCAGCACGAGCCCGGCGTACAGTGCGCCGACCTCGTCGGGGGTGCGGCGGCCCGAGGCGTTGAACCAGCGGGCCACGTCGATGCAGAGCGAGAGGACCGCGAGGGTCGTGCCGGGGACGTCGGGCACGTCGAAGTCGCCCGAGCGCACTCCGTCCTCGATGACGTCCCGGACGACCGCCTCGGTGCGGCGGCGCAGCCCGACGATCTCCGTGCGGTGTTCCTCGCCGAGCGCGTCCAGCTCGTACTGCACGACGCGGGCCGTCGTGTGGTGCTCGGCGTGCCAGCGGACGAAGGAGCGGACCGCCGCGGACAGACGCGCCGAGACGTCCCCCGGGGAGTCGGCGGCCTCGCTCAGCACGGACAGGGCCTTGTCGTGGCCCACCCGGCTGATGCGGTGCAGCAGCTCCTCCTTGGTCCGGTAGTGGATGTAGAGCGCGGCCGGGCTCATCCCGGCCCGGCTCGCGATGTCACGGGTGGTGGTCGCGTGGTAGCCGCGCTCGGCGAAGGCCTCGACGGCTGCGACCAGCAGCCGCCGCGCGGCCTCGGGCGCGACCTCGCCCCAGGGCTCCTCCGTATCGGCCCCGGGGCCCCCGCCCGGGTTCCCCGCCTCGTCCGCAGACCGCTCCACCGCGCTCATCGCTCGCCCCTTCCGCCGTCCGCGTGTCACCGGACGGACACCCTATCCCCAAAACTGAGCGAGCGCTTAGACGTGGGCGTGCGGGACGAGGCGCGGGGGCCGGGAGCCGGCCAGGAGGTCAGAGCGTTCCGGGGCCGTTGGCGTAGGGATCGTGGGCGGCGAGCAGCTTGTCGAGGCGCGCCTGGTCGACGCGGCTGATGATCTGCCCGGCCTCCTCGCGGTCCCGGATCACCTTGGCCAGGGTGAAGGCCGAGGTCACGAGGAACAGCACGGCGATGCCCAGGAAGCCCCGGACCCAGGCGTCCGCGTCCAGCCGGGCGATGCCGAGCACGGAGGCCCCGAGGGCGATGGCGAAGGAGGCGACGGCCTGGCCGTAGTACGCCCCGGTGGGCCGGCTCTTGACGGGTGTCTCACTCATAGGGAGAGGATGGGCGCCGCACCGGGCGGCGCCCATCCGTCCCCGTACTCAGGCCGTACTCAGATCCCCCGCACGCGCGCCTGCGGGGGTGGTCCAGGATCCCGTCGGGGCACGAGGCGGGCAGGTAGACCGTCAGGCGGCAGGAGAAGCCCTCGCCGGTGTCGCCGAACTGGGTCAGGACCCGGCCGACGACCGTGCCGTCGTCCAGCGAGAGGTTGGAGGCCCGCTCGTGCGGAACATCCGGTTCCGGCAGGAGTTCCGCGGCGTCCGCCGCCCAGGCCGTCTCTCCCGCGCCCCAGCCTCCCATGAGGAAGGAGCAGACGTGGGGGCCGATGTTCTCCACCACGCGGACCGAACCGTCGGGCTGGTCGACCATCGCGTAGCGCTCGGGGTGCGCGGCGAGCAGGACGTCCTCGTCGGCGAAGGCGGTCTCCATCCAGGCCAGGAACTCGCCGGCCGTCAGGCCCCGCGCCTCCAGCACCGTCGTCCCGCCGGTGAACTCGCCTCGGTACTGCGGGCGGTCGGGGAACTCACTGGTTCGGGCGGCCCGGAGGAAATGACGATCACGGGCGTCGCGGAGGAGCGGGCGTCGCGGAGCGCCGGTGTCTTCGGCCGCTTCGATCCACCGCCGTTTCGAGCGCAAGGAGCAGTTGGCCACCGCCTTGAGGGAGCGGATGCGAAAACAGGCGAGGAGTACGTGCTCCTGACGCGTCCACTCCCCGTACTCGTCCGCCCTGGGACCCCGCGTAGCGCGCCGGACCATCCGGCGACCACACGGGAGGCCGGGGCACGCCGGGCCTTGCGGCGACCCGCGCCGACGAGGTGACCTCCGGGAAGCGCACAGCACCGAGGCCGAGGCCGTCGTCGGTCACCACACGGGAGGCCAAGCACGCCGGGCCCCGCGCCATCGCCGAGATCCACCGCCCAACCGCTCGGAGCGGCCGGTCCGCACACCGTCGAGATCCGCCGCTCCGATCCGCGAGCGGCGCCGGACACCGTGGCCGCGCCGCTCGGCACCTGCTTCCACAACTCCCCGCGCCCCGGCCGCCCGGGCCGGACGCCGTCGGCCCGCACCCGCCGAGCACGGGCGGCCGCGGCCGACGGGCGTGGACCGTTCGGCCGGGGGCTGCTCTCAGAAGGCCGAGACCCCGGTCAGCTCACGGCCGATGACGAGTTTCTGGATCTGGCTCGTGCCCTCGTACAGCGTCATGACACGGGCGTCCCGCAGGAGCTTGCCGACCGGGTACTCGTCGATGTACCCGTAGCCGCCGAAGACCTGGAGCGCGTTGTTGGCGGCCCGGACGGCGGCCTCGGAGGCGAACAGCTTGGCCTTGGAGGAGGCGACGGCGAAGGGTTCACCCCGGTCGATGAGGTCGGCGACGCGCCAGGTCAGCAGCCGGGCGGCGTCCACGTCCACGTCGATGTCGGCGAGGAGTTCCTGGACGAGCTGGTGGCGGGCGATCGGCTTGCCGAACTGCTCGCGCTCCTTCGCGTAGCCGACGGCGGCGTCCAGGGCGGCCTGGGCGATCCCCACGCAGCCGGCCGCGACCGACATACGGCCCTTCGCGAGCGCCGACATGGCGACGGAGAAACCCTTCCCCTCGGGACCGAGCATCGCCGAGCCGGGCACCCGGACGTCCTCCAGGACGAGTTCGGCGGTGGCCTGTCCGCGCAGGCCCAGCTTCCCGTGCAGGGTCCGGCGGCCGAAGCCGGGGCTGTCGGCCGGGACGAGGAAGGCGGAGACCCCCTTGTGGCCGGGCGCCCCTCCCGTGCGGGCGAACACGAGGGCGAGGTCGGCCCAGGTGCCGTTGGTGATGAACATCTTGGTGCCGCTCAGCAGCCAGTCGCCGCCGTCCCGCACCGCGCGGGTGGACAGGTTGCCCGCGTCGGAGCCGGTACCGGGTTCGGTGAGCCCGAAGCAGCCGAGCTGTCCGCCCGAGGTGAGACCGGGCAGCCAGCGCCGCTTCTGCTCCTCGTCCCCCCACGCGGCGATCGTCTTCGCGACCAGTCCGAGGGAGACCGAGACGATCCCGCGCACCGAGGAGTCGGCCCGCCCCAGCTCCTCCGTCACCAGGCAGTACGCGAGGTGGTCGCCGCCCGAGCCGCCGTACTCCTCGTCGATGGTCAGTCCGAGGAAGCCCAGCTCGCCGAGTTTTCCGACGACCGAGCGGTCCACGCTCTCGGCGCGGTCCCAGGCGGTCACGTGCGGGACGATCTCGCGGTCCACGAAGTCCTTCGCGAGCCGGCGCACGGCCGACTGCTCCTCACTCAGCTCAAGGTTCATGACGGGACACTCCCCGGTACCCGCGCCGCCCGCCCCCTCAGGTCGGACGGCCCGTTAATTAGCAGTGCTAGTTTTACTGGACGGCTCTACTATGTGCCGCATGGCCCGACCGCGCAAGCCCCTGCTGAGCACCGGCCGCATCGTGGAGACCGCGTGCGCGCTCGTGGACGCCGAAGGGCTCGGTGCTGTCTCGACGCGCCGGCTCGCGGCCGAACTCGGGGTGAGCGGACCCTCCCTCTACAACCACTTCCGCACCAAGGACGAGATCCTGGAGGCGGTCGCGGACGCGGTGAGCGCGCAGGTCGACCTGTCGATGTTCGAGGAGGGCTCCGAGCGGGCCGGGGACTGGCGCGGGGCGCTGCACGACTGGGCGCTGTCCTACCGCGCGGCCCTCGCCCGGCATCCGCACATCGTCCCGGTGCTCGCGCGCGGACCGGGCCGCCGGCCGGCCGCGCTGCGCCTGGCGGACGCGGTGTTCGGCGCGATGACGACGGCCGGCTGGCCGCCCGCCCAGGCCACCTCGATCGGCGCGGTCCTGCGCTGGTACGTCCTGGGCGCCGCGCTCGGTTCCTTCGCGGGCGGCTTCGTCGACGACGCGCGGGCCTACGATCCGGCCGACTATCCGCATCTGGGCCAGGCACACCTGCTCGCGGAGCGCGGGAGCGCGGTGGACGAGCGCGCCTTCGAGACCGGGCTGCGGGCGCTCCTGGACGGACTGGAGAAGCAGTACGCGGCCCTCGCGGCCGAGGCCGGGGCGGCACGGGGCTGAAGGGGCGGCGGCCCGACGGGCGGGTGCCGCGACCGGGACCGGACGCGAGAGGGGGCCCGAGCCGAGGGCCGGGGCCCGCGAGAGGGGGCCCGAGCCGAGGGCCGGGGCCCGGCGCACCCGGGGAGGGAGCCCGGGGCCGCCGCGGAAGGCCCGCCCGGCGCCACCTGGCGCGCCCCGGGAGGAGGCCGCCCCCGGGTCACCCCTGGGGAAAGACCACCAGGGCGCGTCCGCCGCGTCCCGCCGTCATCTCCTCGAAGGCGTCCGGGATGCCGTCGAGTCCGATCCGGCCGGTCACCAGCGTCCCCAGGTCGAGGCGGCCGGCCCGAATGTGCTCGCCGAGCACCGGGACGTCCGCCGCCGGGTCGCTGTTCCCGTAGACGCAGCCGCTCAGGGTGCGGCCCCAGTGGAAGATCTCCAGCGCGTTGAAGCTCACCCGCTCGGTGACGGGGCCGATGCCGACGACCGTGGTGCGGCCGCCGCGGCGCGTCGACTCCCAGGCGGCGCGGATGGTCGCGGCCCGGCCCACGCACTCGACGGCGACGTCCGCGCCCCGGCCACCGGTCAGCCGCCGTACGTCCTTCGCGGTCGTCTCGGAGGCGAGCACGAACTCGGTGGCGCCGGCCTTCCTGGCCAGTTCCTCCTTGGCGGGGGACGCGTCCACGGCGACGACCGTCCGCGCGCCGGCGATCCGCGCCGACTGGAGCGCGGCGAGCCCGACCCCGCCCGCGCCGAACACCGCGACGGACTCCCCCGCCCGGACCCGCGCCGAGTGGTGCACCGCGCCGTAACCGGTGAGCACCGCGCAGCCCAGCAGCGCGGCCTGGTCGAGGGGGACGCCCTCCGGGGCGGGCAGTACGCAGTTCTCGGCGACCACGGTCTCCTCGGCGAAGGCGGCGACGTTCAGCCCGGGGTGCAGTTCCGTTCCGTCGGCGGCGTGCGCGTGAACGGCCGCGGCCCCGGTCAGCGCCTGCTCGCACAGCCACACCTCACCGATCGAACAGGGGTGGCAATGGCCGCACGAGGGGGCCCAGTTGAGGATCACCTGGTCGCCGGGCGCGGCCCGGGTGACGCCCTCGCCGACCGCGAGGACCGTTCCCGAACCCTCGTGGCCGAGTACGGCGGGCAGCGGGACGCGCAGGGTCCCGTTGGACAGCGAGAGGTCCGAGTGGCACACCCCGGCCGCGGCGAGCCGGACCCGCACCCGCCCGGACCCCGGCGCGGGCAGGTCGATGTCGCGGATCTCCAGCGGGGCACCCACGGCGGAAAGAACGGCTGCTCGGACCACGATCTGACTCCCGACGTCGCTTGAGGTGAACGGCGGGCGAACCGGCCGCCGCCCGCCGCACGCGCACCGCGCGCCGGCCGCCCGGACCGGGCACGGACGGCGCGGGACCGCCGGGGAACGGCCTCGTCACCCACCACCAAACTAGCGGCGTTAGTTTTCCGGCACCAGGGGGCGCCCGCCCCCGTCCGTCCGCTCCCCCGCCGCCGCTCGCCGCCGCCGCGACCTCTGGGCCCGGCGCCGTGCGCTGCCTACGATGCTGGGGTGAGCGAAGAAGCAGGTCCCCTCCTCGACGAGCTGATGCCGTGGTCGGTGGCGGCGCCGCGAGCCGGCCGGGACTGGCCGTTGTCGGCCGACGAGGCCGGCCTGCGCGCGCGGTGGTCCGCGTTCACGGCGGCCGGGCCCGCGGAGCGCGAGCGGCTGCTGGTGCCGAGCCGGGCGCGGGGACTGCACACCGCCGTACCGCAGTTGCCCGGCGGTCCGGCGGGTACGGCCCGGCTGGCCAGGGAGAACGGCCCGTGCCCCGAGCCGGTCCGAGTGGCGCACGGCCCCTTCGACGAGTGGTTCCTGCTGCCCGATCACCGGCTGCTGGACGCGCCACGGCCGGAGCTGTGGCGGGTCGCCGACGCCCACCAGTGGTTCCTGGTGGAGCGCGGCCGGTCCGCCGAGGGCGACTTCCCCGCGTTGACGGTGAGCGGACGGCTGCCCTTCGGCGAGGACCGCCCGGCCCGGGTACGTCCCCTCTACCGCAGGCCGGGCGGCGCGGAACCGAACCTCGCGCCCGGGCTGCTGGCGTTCCTGTCCCAGCAGTACGGGGCGGCGGTGACGGAGCGGGACTTCGCGGCCTGGGCGCTCGCCGCCGCGCGACCCGCGCGGAGCTCTCTCGCGGTGCCGCTGCCGGACGGGGCGCGGGTGTGGGAGCGGGGCGTGGCGCTGGGCCGTGGGCTGCACGCGGCGCTCACGCGCGGGGCGGGCGGGGCGGAGCGTCCCCGGCTGCCCGGCGGCAGACGCCCGTACGTGCGTCAGGCCCTGCCCCTGACCGGGCGCGGCCCCGTACCCCCGCTGTCCTTCGGCCCGGAGGACGAGACCTTGCGGGTCGGCGCGACCGGCGTGGTCTCCCCGGTGTCCCGGGCGGCCTGGGAGTTCCGCTTCCGCGGGGAGCGGGTGATCGAACGGTGGTTCGCGCAGCGGCTCCCGGCGGGCACCGGGCAGGGGACTTCGGAGGCGACCGGCGGGCTGGCGGCGCTCGGCCCGGCCGAGTGGCCCCAGTCCTGGACCTCGCGACTACTGGAGCTGATCACCGTTCTGACCCTGGTGGCCGAGGCCCGTGAGGGGTGCGCGGCGCTGGCCGCCGAGCAGGGGCCCACGCTGGGCGTGGAGCGGTTGCGGGCGGCCGGGGTGCTGCCGGCCCCGGCGGCGGCGCGCAGGCCGGCCTCCGTCCTGGACCACCTGGAGGAGGGGCCGGAGGGGCAGTTCGCCCTGCTGTGAGGGCGCTGACGACAGCTGTACGCGAACTGTGCGGAGACGCGCCGGTGCCGACGGACGCGGCCTGGCCGGTGGCGCATCCGGTGGCGGGGAGTCTCGCGTGGTCGGGGCTGCCGCTCGGGGTGTGCGTACCGCTCGCGGTACGGCGGTACGCCCGCAGGGGCCACCGACGTCCGTGGGGAGGCGGACGCGGGCCCGGCCGCGGGCGGACCGGAGGCAGGGACGAGGGAGCGGGGAGGGACCGCGGCGGACCGGGTCCGCCGCGGTCAGTGACCGCCGAAGAGTGTCCTGCGCAGACGCTTCAACGGGGCGAACAGCGACACTCTGCGCAGACGCGCCCTGCTGTTCGTCGCGTTGGCCGGCGGCGCCGGCACGCGTGCGGTGACCTCGCGCATCAGCGAGGTCGCCTCGGCCACGTCACGCTGGGCGACGGCAGGACCGCCGAGCACCGCGAGATGGCGGTCGAGACGCGAACTGCTCGCACTGCTTCCGCAGGTGATCGCAGGCACTCGCGGCCTGCTGCGGACCGTTATCTGTTCCATTTCACTCCCCACCCGTACGACAGGCACCCGGCCCCGGGCAGAGTAACCCTATCGTCCTCGTGTGACACCCGTGCATCCGCATCACAGGATTTACCTACCCCGTAAGGAGGTTGACGACTACTCACGAAGTGCGGAGCATTACGGGGCGAGTGGGGCAACTTGGGGCAAGCGGTCTCGTTCCGCCTCCCGTGACGCGCGCACCGCGCGTCACGGAGGGACCGCGGGACCCGGTCGGCCCGAAGTCCGCCGAGGCGGTCGGGCCGGCCGGGCGGGGGTCAGCGGGCGGCGGCGGTGAAGACCGGGAGGTAGCCGCCGGACTGCCCGGCCGGCTTCGGGTGGTAGGACTCGCCGACGTTGAGCAGGTCGAGGCTGTGCAGCCACGAGTCGCCCGAGCAGATCTCGTGCCCGGCGAAGGTCGTGCGCACGTCCCCGAAGGCGAATCCGTGGTCGGCGGCGCGTTTGGCGATGACGCTGTTCATCAGGTCGGAGGCGTTGTTGATCGCGGAGCGCTCGGTCTCGCTCAGCCCCGCGATGCAGCTGCCGGCGAGCTGGTAGAAGCGCGGGTAGCCGAGGACGACCACGCGGGCCTGCGGGGCCTTGGCGTGGATCGCGTCGTAGACCTTGTCGAGGTTGGCGGGCAGCGTCGAGTTGACGTAGTTCCGCGCGGTGTCGACCCGCGCCACGCAGGTGTCCGTGGACTGGAGCACACAGGTCGTCATGACGTCGGCGAACCCGGCGTCGTTGCCGCCGATGCTGATGCTGACGGTGCCGGTGGAGGCGGACAGGGGCGCGAGCTGCTTGGCCAGCACATCACTGGTCACGGCCCCGGAGCAGGCCGTGAAGCTGAAGCTCGACGGCGAGTGCGCGGCGGCCCAGAGGGCGGGGTACGCCTTGCTGCTGCGCTTGCAGTCACCGCTCGCACTGTCGTAGGAGCCGGAGCCGACGCCGGAGGAGTAGGAGTCGCCGAGAGCCACATAGCCGGTGGGCGCTGCTTGTTCGGCGGCGTTCGCGAGTCCCGCCCCGGCGATCGAGGCGGTGGCGGCGAGCAGGAGCGAGGACATGTATGCCGTGAAACGGGACAATCTCATGGAACCTCCCTTAGCAGGATTTCTGCCAGGACTGTGGTACCACCGCCCGGAGGGTGGCGGGAGTGTCCATGCCAAGAAGTTACCGGGCGGAAAGTTTCACCGGAGCCGGGTTTCAACTGCCGCGAGGGCGGCTCCGATCGGCCCACCTGCACCTGAACCGGGGCCCGCGCGCGACGCCTTGCCGGCCTGGGCCCCCCGTACGCCGTGGTGGCCGGCGCCCACCGGGCCGCGGTGGAGCGCGGGCCGAGTGGAGGCACACCCGCATGTTCACCCGAACCAGGGAACCCCTTTTGCGCCTCGAAGTTGACGACCGCTCTGGGGGGCTCCTCATCAGCGCGTGGTGTTCGCCGAAACGGGGCGACGGTGGAAAAAGGGTGCGCGGGAGCATCCCGTGCCGGATCATGGCGGCATGTCCGAGAACCCGTACGCCAGCCTCCCGGTCCGGCTCCACGTCGACGACAGCGATTCCCCGACGGACGTCGTCGACGCGTTGTTCCTGGGCCGTTTCGCGACGGGAGAGCAGCCCTTCTCGGTGAGCCGCCACGTGGAACGCGTGAAGAGGGAGGCGAGTCTGCTGCCTCCGGAGGCGAGAGTGCTGCGCAGCGCGAAGGACGACGACCGCAGCGCGGTCCTCGCGGAGGGCGCGGGCTGGACGCTGCTGGCCTCGCGGTGGAGCCGGGGCGCCGATGTCACGGTCACCGCGACCAGCGCCGAACTCGCTCAGACGGTGGTCGCCTCGGCCGTCAAGGACGTCGAGGACGAGCCGGAGCCCAAGCCCGAGAACGTCACGATGGGCTTCTGGCACCTGTCGCCGCGCCGGGGCCCGCACCGTACGACCCGGCAGATCTCGGCGGGCACCTGGGAGCAGGTGCGGGAGAACTACACGGCGCCGGTCGCGGACGCGATGGACTCGCTGATGAAGCTGACGCCCGAGGACATCTCGGGGCGGCTGCTCCTGCTGCACGGCCCGCCGGGCACCGGGAAGACCTCGGCGCTGCGCACGCTGGCCCGTTCCTGGCGGGACTGGTGCCAGGTGGACTGCGTCCTCGACCCGGAGCGGCTGTTCAACGACATCGGCTATCTCATGGACATCGCGATCGGGGAGGACGACGGGGCGGGCGGCCGGTGGCGGCTGCTGCTCCTGGAGGACTGCGACGAGCTGATCCGCGGCGAGGCCAAGCACGCGGCGGGCCAGGCCCTCTCGCGGCTGCTGAACCTCACGGACGGGCTGCTCGGGCAGGGCCGCAACGTCCTGGTCGGGGTCACGACCAACGAGGACCTGGAGCGGCTGCACCCGGCCGTGGTCCGTCCCGGCCGCTGCCTCGCGCGGATCGAGGTGGGCCCGCTGACCCGCTCCGAGTCCCTGGAGTGGCTGGACGGCGCGGTCCCGGAGACCGAGCACCGGGTGGGCCGGGAGGGGGCGACGCTCGCCGAGCTGTACGCCCTGCGCCGCGGCTCCGGCCCGGCCTCCGTACCGGGGGCGCGGGAGGGCGCGGACGCGGGACTCTATCTGTGAGCCCTGTGAGCCCTGTGCGTCACAGCCCCCAAGTCCCCTCCAGTCGGGCTCAGTTGCCGTAGGCGGCCCGTAGCGCGTCCTCGACGGCCGTGCGGGCCGCCGCCGCGTCGAGGCCGAGGCGCCGGGCCCGTTCGGCGTACGCGGCGGCGGCCTGGGCGGCTTCCTGCCGGGCGGCGTCCCCGGCCGCGGCGACGAAGGTGCCGTTGCGGCCCCGTGTCTCGATCACCCCGTCGCTCTCCAGCGCCCGGTAGGCCTTGGCGACGGTGTTGGCGGCCAGACCGAGTTCCTGGGCCAGGCCCCGGACCGTGGGCAGCTTGTAGCCCGTGGGCAGCGCGCCGGACAGCGCCTGTCCGGAGATCCCGGCCCGCACCTGCTCGTACGGCGCGAGGGCGGCGTCATGGTCGATGTCGATCTTCAGGTTCACGCGGTGATTGTCCCGCACGCGGGGCGCGACGCGGGCGGGACGAGCAGGAGAGGGCGAGGAAAAAGAACGGGCGCCCGTCGGCACACGTCCGGTACTTTCCCGGCGATGACTCCTTCCTTTTCCGTACGTGATCTCGACCCCGCCTCCCCCACCGACGCCGAGGGGGTGACCGCTGTCCTGCGGGCCGCCGTTCCGCCCCTGCTGACCACCCCCGAGGCCATCAGGTGGTCCGTCACCCGTGCCCCCGGGGCGCAGCGCTTCCGTCTCCTGCTCGCCCAGGACGAGGAGGGGCTGGTGCTCGGGCGGGCCCAGGTGGGTCTGGCCCACGAGAGCCCCACTCCGGGCGCCGCCTTCTGCAACGTCTACGTCCATCCGGAGCACGTACGCCGGGGCGTGGGCTCGGCGCTCGTACGGGAGGCGGAGAAGCACCTCGCCGAGGTGGGCGGCAGGTCCGTCTACTCCTGGGTGCTGGAGGGGCCGGGCAACCGGGCCTTCGCGGCCTCCTTCGGCTACACGCCCTCGCGTTCCGCGCACTTCCTGCGCCTGGACCTGACGGCGGGGCTGCCGGAGGTGGGCGAAGTGCCGGACAACGTCGCCCTGTTGCCCGCCGCCGCCTTCGCCGGGGACCCGCGTCCGCTGTTCCTGCTGGACGCCGAGTGCACCGGGGACGAGCCGAGCGACGTCGGCGCGGAGCTGGACGACTACGCGGACTGGCTGGAGCACACCTGGAACCATCCGCTGTTCGACCGGGACCTGACCACGGTGGCCGTCGTGGACGGGGTGCCCGCCGCGTTCAGCGCCGCGCACTGCGACCGGGTGAGCCGGTACTCCTCGGCGATGACGGGAACGCTGCGCGCCTACCGGGGCCGGGGCCTCGCGAGGCTCGCGAAGACCACGGCGCTGCACCGGGCGAGGGCGGCGGGGCTGACGGAGGCGTTCACGGGCAACGACACGGAGAACGGCCCGATGCTCGCGATCAACCGCCGGCTCGGCTACGAGATCGCCGCGACGGAGGTGCGCCATGTCCACGCACTCGGCTGAGCCCGGCGGCCTCACCGAGGTGACCGTGGTGCTCACCAAGGCGGGCCGCACCAAGAAGCGGTACCGGGCGCGGTGGCTGTCGGACGACGGGGAGCACATCACGGTGCGCGCCCCGTGGTCCTCCCCCGGGGTGCGCGACTTCGGCTTCGTCCGCTTCGAGCCGGGCGACGTGTTCACCGAGCACTACTGGCGCTCCGCCTGGTACGCGGCGAAGGAGGTCCGGGCGGCGGACGGCCGGCTCAAGGGCTGGTACTGCGACATGACGCGCCCCGCCCGTCTGACGGGCCCGGAGCTCGTGGTCGAGGACCTGGAACTCGACCTGTGGGTCTCGGCCGACGGGACACGCGTACTGCGCCTGGACGAGGACGAGTTCGCCGGGAGCGGCCTGCCGGGACGCGACCCGGAGGCGGCCGGCGAGGCCCTGCGCGCCCTCGGCCACCTGGAGGAACTGGCCCGTGAGCGGGGCCCGGCGGGACTGCGGGGGCTGGTGGGGGGCTGAGCCACGAGGCCTGGCGGGGCGCGTGGCGCGGCCGGCACGCGGCCGGCGCGCGGCCTACTCGTCGGGGTCGGTGTCCTCGTCGAAGTCGCCCAGGTGCAGGGGGCGCGGGCCGGGCCCGCCGGTTTCCAGCAGGTCGGCCAGGTGGGCGGCCAGGTGTCTGGGGCGGACGGTCTCGGCGGTCGTGGCCAGTTCCCCGACCGTCCACCACCGGTGGCCGTAGCGGGCTTCCGCCGGGTCGATCCTGACGGTGTCCACCTCTTCCCGGGTGACGCGGACGAGGCGGTACTCCTCGTACTGGTCGAACCCCTGGCCGTCGACGCTGAAGACGGTCTGCCGGGTCCAGACGGGCGGGCTCAGCCGCGTGACGGGGAGGCCGAGTGCTGTCTCCTCCTGTATCTCGCGCACCGCCGCCCGGGGGTAGTCCTCGGCCCCTTCCAGGCCGCCGCCGACGGTGAACCACCATCGCGCACCCGGTCGGCGCGGGTCCCGTCCGCACAACAGGAGAAGGCGCTCGCGTTCGTCGATCAGGAGGACGCGGGAGGTCCGCCGGCTCTTGCGTTCCACGGGCGCCGACCCTACCGCCCGCCCCGCCAGGCCGCACCCCTCGCGACAGTCGTCTCCGGCAGCACCCTGGCCCGGTCCGGCACCGCCGGGTCGGCGGCGATCGGGTCGGCCGGTTCGTGGCGGTGGAGGACGAAGCGGTGGCCTTCGCGGTAGGCGAGGAGACCGGCCCTGCAGTAGGCGACCAGATCGTGCGGAAGGCCGGACAGCGGATACCAGTCCAGTTGGGAGCACTTGTGCGGCTCCGCGTTGAAGGGTTCCCCGCCGGCGCCGTACTCCGCTTCGAAGAACCAGCCGATGCGCGGGGCGCCGGAGGGCGCGGCGTGCTGCATGACGGTCGCGACCCGCAGGTCCTCGGGGCACAGCCGCAGGCCCACCTCCTCCGCCGCCTCGCGCACCATCGCCTCCAGGACGTCCTCGCCGTCCTCGACGTGACCGGAGGGTGCGTGCAGGAGGCCGTCCGCGTACCCGGTGTTCGCGCGGCGGGCGAGCAGGACCTCGTCCCCGCGCCGCAGCACGAGGTGGACGTCGACGATCTCCTGGTGCCGGCGCACGGGCGCGGGCACGGCGAGTGCCGCGTACCGCTCGTCGTCCACCGGGCGGCCCCACAACCGGGTGTCCTCGCTGAGGGATTCGGTGTGGACGCGTTCGCTGAGCGGGGCGAGCAGGGCGGTGAGCCGGGCGGCGGGGATTCCGGTGCCGTTCCAGAAGCCCTCGACCAGGACGAGCCGGCCGCCGGGGCGCAGCAGCGCGCACCAGCGGCGCAGCGCGGCGGCCGGATCGGGCAGGACCCACAGCAGGTGCCGGACGAGGACGACGTCGAAGGAGCGGGGTGCGAACGGCGGGTGTTCGGCGTCGCCGGTCAGGACGCGGGCCCCGGCATACCCGCCCTCCGTGAGTTTGGCGCGGGCCCGCCCGGCCATGCGCGAGGAGCGGTCGACCGCCGTCACCCGGTGCCCCGCCTCGGCGGCGAGCAGCGCGAGACTTCCGGTACCGCAGCCGAGGTCGAGCACGTCGCCGGGCGCCTCGGGCAGCCAGCGCCCCATCCGCCCGGCCCACGCGGCCCGCACCTCGGGATCACGCAGCCCGTGATCGGCCTCCTCGTCGAAGGTGTCGGCGACGGCGTCCCAGTCGGTGCGGTGGTCCCAGTCGGTGCGGTGGTCCCAGTCGGTGCCGGGGGCCGGGGCGGTGGCGGGAGGCGTGCCTTCCGGTGTGCCCGTGCCGCGCTCGGCGCCCGTCGCTTCACATGCCGTCATGCGGGGTGCTCTCCGTCGTTTCTCGTGCCGGACCGGTGCTCTCCCGAGATCGTGCCACCCGCCACTGACACCGCGACTTCGAGCGCGGCTCGGTGACGGGAGGAAAGGACAGGAGGACGTGCGCCCCCTTCGTGACGGCGTGCGCTCAGCGTGCTTCAGCCCGGGTGAGAAGCCTCGCGGGGGCCGGGGCGGCGGGGAGAGCCGACCGGCCTCAAGGGCCCCGAGCCGCAGGGAAACCGAAGGCATATGCTGACGGCATGGGATGGTAGCGCTACGTCATGGTTCGGTGACCGCATCACAAGTGCCATGAATCACACGGGCGTTGACGCACACCCACGGACCTGGGTGCCGGACAGGCACTCAGGCACATGATCGATCAGGACATCTTCGCTGATCAGCTGAATCCGCCGGATTACGTAAGGTCCCTTCAAAAGCTACGCACCTGACCCCTGGCACCGAGTGCCGGAACGGGGGAACGAGGAGAGCCCGGCCACGCATCCCGCCCCGGCGCGCGGTGCCGGTAATCTCTACCCACCACCTCTCGGGCCCCAGGCTTTCGCGCCTTTCCGGAGGACCACGACAGTCGTGGGTCCCGGACGAAGGAGGTGGTCACCGATGGCCGATGCGCCGGAGGGGCACTGTCGTTGTTGCAGCAGGCGTGACCCGTACCGCTGGGCGCGCTGGCTGGGGCCGGCCTACGCGATCTACCGGATCGTGCGCGGCGTCTGGCCCCTGTAACGCGAAATCCCCGACCTGACAGGTCGGGGATCGCTGCGCACCGCGGTGTTGCTGGGACACGGAGGCTCCACCTCAAACCTTGGCCAGGCGCAAGGGTGGGGCCTTCGTGCTGCGCGCGCGTAACAAGGCTACCGGCCAGTACCCGCGCACTGTGCCCGGCGGGCGTGACACAGGTCACTAAAGGCGCGGACCCCCTTATGGTGCCCTGAATTCGCAGTGTTTTCCATGGCTGACCGCTAGTGATTAAGTGAGCGGCGCGCCGCCGGGCCGGGAAATGCGCGGTTCGGGGGGATCGGGCACGGCCTGACCTCGGGTGACCGGTGGTGAACAGCACATCTGAACGGAAGAGCTGTTCCGGTGCGGAGCGGCACGCTCTCCGTTCACAGGCAATCAGATGTGCGCCCTTCCAGGACAACGAGCGAAACCGGCGCCCGAGCCGGTTCCTCCTGCCGGAGGCCCGGTCTCCGGCCCCGGCACACCGGAACGGTCCCTCACACCGCCTTCCGGTAGTGGACCCGGTCGTAGGGGCCGTCCACCCGGCGCTCCGTCACCTCGTAGCCGAGCCGGGGGTAGAGGCGCTGGTTCTCGTGCATGAGGGCGTTCGTGTAGAGCCGGACCTCGGGGAGGCCGAGGGCGCGGGCGTGGTCCTCGGCGTACGTGATCAGGGCGGTGCCGAGGCCACGGCCCGCGTGGTCGGGGTGGACGGCGACGCTCTCCAGGAGCAGGTGGCCGGGGTGCGGGACGAGGACGAGGACCGCGGCGACCGGTTCGCCGGTGAGCCACACGTGGCCCGCCGCCACCTCGGCCGCGTGGTCGGCCTCGACGGGGGCGGGGACGACGGGGACGCGGTCGCGGTAGCGGCGGTAGGCGGCCTCGGTGACCTCGCGGATCGCGGGGACGTCGGCGGGGGTGGCGAGGCGGACGGTGGGGCTCATGTGTTCTGTTCTACCCGGTGTTCGCGCGACGCGGGGCCTGCCCGTTCTCTCGGGGCTCGCGCGGTCCGGGCGCGCTCAGGCCGCGAGGGTTCCCGGGACGATCGCGTCGGGGCCGAAGCGGGCGCGGGCCCGGTCGGCGGCGGCCTCGATGCGGCGGGCCTTGTCGTCGGCGGGGTCGAAGGTGAGCTGGTGGGCGGCGCGTTCGGCGGGGCCGAGGCCCTCGGCGCGCAGGGCGAGGCCGCGGACCCGGGCGCGTTGCAGGCCGAGCGCCTCGTACAGGGCGTACGCGGCGGTGGTCAGGTCGGCGGTGTGCGCGCTCGCCTCGGGAAGTCTGCGGGAGCGGGTGGTCGTGGTGCGGTCGGCGTAGCGGACGGTGAGGGTCAGACAGGCGCATACCTGGCCCTCCTCGCGCAGCCGGGTGCCGAGTTCCCCGGTGAGGGAGAGCAGGGCGCGGCGGTGCCGGAAGGGGTCGGTCTCGTCGCGGTCGAAGGCGCGGTGCGCGCCGGTCGAGCGGGCGAGGGCGTTCGGGGTGACGGGGGTGGGGTCGATGCCGTGGGCGCGGGTGCGCACCTCGCGTCCGGCGCGGGCGCCGAGGATGCGCTGGAGGGTGCCGAGAGGCGCGGCGGCGACCCGGTCCACCGAGTCGAGGCCGTAGGAGCACAGCGCGCGGGCGGTGGCGGCGCCGACGCCGGGGAGGGCGGCGACGGGTTTGCGGGCGAGGTAGGCGGCGAGGCCGTCCTCGGTGACGGTCACGGTGGCGCCGGTCCGTGCCTCGCGGGCCGCCATCCGGGCGATCAGCGGGGTGGGGCCGAGGCCGATCGCGCATTCCACGCCGTGCAGGGCGAGCGCGCGCAGCCGGACGAGCGCGGCGAGTTCGCCGGCGTCCCGGCCGAAGTAGCGGTGGGCGCCGCGCACGTCGGCGAGCGCGGTGTCGGGGGGCAGCGCCTGGACGAGGGGGGTGATGCCCTCGACGGTGGCGAGCAGCGCGGGCAGGGCGGCCTCGGTCTCGGGGGCGAGCCGGAACCGTACACAGATCACCGTCATCGCGGGCACCCCCTGGTGGGGGCCCTCATCCGGCGCTCCCCTGGCTCTGGTGCCACAGTTTTCCGCCGGCCAGGGTGCGGCCGGTCGCGGCGGTGTCGGCGCCCGCCGGTTTGAGGTCGGCCCACGGGTTGAGCTCGAAGCCGGTGGGCAGGGTGATGCGGCGGGCCGCCGAGGGGGGCTCCCCCGGTGTCTCGGCGAGGGGTTCGGCGAGTCTGGCGCAGACCGCGGCGAGCCCGCCCTCGGCGCGCAGTTCGAGGAGTTCGGCGAGGTTCCAGGCGGCGGTGCCGACGACGCTGAAGCTGCGCGGGCCCCGGCGTTGCACGGTGCCGCGCACGAGCAGCAGCCAGGAGTGGAAGACGGTGTGCGCGCAGCGTTCGTGGCTGTCGTCGAAGAAGGCGATGTCGACGAGTCCGCTGCCGTCGTCCAGCGTCGTGAAGACGACGCGTTTGCCGGAGCGGATGGGCGGGGTCTGGGTGGCCGCCTTCGCGCCCGCGACCAGGACCGTCGTGCCGTGCGGGACCTCGCGCAGGCGGCGCGCGGAGACCACGCCGAGTTCGTCGAGGAACTTCTGGTGGTCGCCCATGAGGTGGCGGGAGGTGTCCATGCCGAGGACGCCGAGTTCGGCGCTGAGCCGTTCGGTCTCGTCGAGGTCGGGCAGCCCGGCGGGCGCGGTGCGGCGGCCGCCGGACAGCGGGAGCTGGGCGCCGTGCGAGGCGGCGCCCCGGCCCATGCGGTGCAGTTCGGTCAGGTGCAGCAGCAGATCGCGGCGGTTGCCGCCGAAGGCGTCGAGCGCGCCGACCTGGGCGAGGCGTTCGGCGACGGGTTTCGAGGGGCGGGCGCGCTGCCAGAAGTCGAGCAGCGAGGTGAACGGCTGGGCGGCGACGAGGCGTTCGGCCTCGGCCTCGCTCATTCCGTGCACGTCGGCGAGGCCGAGCCGCACCCCCCACCGTTCCCGGCCGCCGGTGGCGCTCTTCCGGTCGTCGGCCGCTTTCCGGTTCCGCCCGTCAGGCGCGTCCCGCTCCTGTTCGCCGCCCGCGCGGCCAGATTGGCCGGACACCAGTTCGATACGGTGGGCGACCGCCGACCGGTTCACGTCCAGCGGCAGGATCGGCACCCCGCGCCTGCGGGCGTCCGCGAGCAGCAGTCGTTTGGGGTACATCCCGGGGTCGTGGGTGAGCAGACCCGCGTAGAAGGCGGCCGGATGGTGGGCCTTGAGCCAGGCGGACTGGTAGGTGGGCACCGCGAACGCGACGGCGTGCGCCTTGCAGAAGCCGTAGGAGCCGAAGGCCTCCACGATCTCCCAGGTGCGGGTGACCGTGTCCGCGTCGTAGCCGCGCGCGGCGGCCCGTTGGGCGAACCAGAAGCGGATGCGGCCCTGCGACTCGGGGTCGGACAGCCCGCGCCGCACCCGGTCGGCCTCGTCCCGGCCGCAGCCGGTCATGATGTCCACGAGGTCGATGATCTGCTCGTGGAAGACGACCACCCCGTAGGTGTCGGCGAGCGGCCCTTCGAGGTCGGGGTGCGGGAAGCGGACCGGGGCGCGGCCGTGCCGGGCCTCGATGAAGGGGCGCACCATGTCGGCGGCGACCGGTCCGGGCCGGAACAGGGAGATGTCCACGACCAGGTCGTGGAAGGTGGCGGGCTGGAGCCGGCCGACCAGGTCGCGCTGGCCGGGCGACTCGATCTGGAAACAGCCCAGCGTCTCGGTGGACTGGATGAGCCGGTACGTCCTCGGGTCGCCCTCCGGGATCGCGTCGATGTCCGGCGGGCTTCCGGTGGCGCGGCCGATCTCGGCGACCGCGTGGGCCATCGCGGACTGCATCCGCACGCCCAGCACGTCCAGTTTGAGCAGGCCGAGGTCCTCGACGTCCTCCTTGTCGAACTGGGCCATCGGCAGCCCCTCGCCGCTCGTGGGCACGACGGGCGTACGCGAGAGCAGCGAGGCGTCCGAGAGCAGGACCCCGCACGGGTGCATCGCGATCCCGCGCGGCAGCGCGTCGAGCCCCTCGACCAGTTCCCAGAACTTCGCGTACTTCTCGCGCTCCCCGGCGATCTCGGCCAGCTCCGGGAGTTCGTCCATCGCGGCGCGCGCGTCCCTGGCCCGGATGTGCGGGAACGCCTTGGCGATGCGGTCGATGTCGGCCGGGTCCATGGACAGGGCGGCGCCCACGTCGCGGATCGCGTGCCGCACGCGGTAGGTCTCGGGCATCGCGACGGTCGCGACGCGTTCGGGGCCGAAGCGGTCGAGGATCGCGCGGTAGACCTCGATCCGGCGGGCCGACTCGACGTCGATGTCGATGTCGGGCAGCACCGGGCGCCGCTTGGACAGGAAGCGCTCCATGAGCAGCCCGTGCTCCAGCGGGTCGGCGTGCGCGATGCCGATGAGGTGGTTGACCAGGGAGCCGGCGCCCGAACCGCGCGCCGCGACCCGGATGCCCAGGCCCCGCACGTCGTCGACGACCTGGGCGACGGTGAGGAAGTACGAGGCGAAGTCGTGGTGGGCGATGATGTCCAGCTCGTGGCGCGTGCGCTCCCAGTACTCGTCCGCCCTCGGGCCCCGGTCGTAGCCGCGCCGGACCATCCCGGCGACCGCGCGGGAGGCCAGGGTGCGCTGGGCGGTGCGGCGGCCCGCGCCGACGAGGTGGGCCTCGGGGAAGCGGACGGAGCCGATGCCGAGGTCGTCCTCGGGGTCGACGAGGCATTCGGCGGCGGTGCGGCGGGTCTGTTCCAGCAGCTGGTGGGCGGTGTGCGGCGGGAGGCCGGCGGCCGTCACGATCCGTCCGGCCTCATGCAGCATCCGGTCGCCGTCCTTGAGCCAGCGCTCCCCGCTGTCGAGTTCCCCGCGCGGGTCGATCGGTACGAGCCTGCGGGCCGCGTCCAGGACGTCGGCGATCTGCCCCTGGCCCGGGTCGGCGTAGCGCACGGCGTTGGTGAGCACGGGCCGTACCCGCTGCTCGGCGGCGAAGCCCACGGTGCGGGCGGCCAGGCGCAGCGAGCCCGGTCCGGTCCCGGTGCGGCCGTGGTGGACGGCTTCGAGGCGCAGGGCGTCCCCGTACCGCTCGCGCCAGGGCACGAGCAGCCGGGCGGCGCGGTCGGGGCGGCCCGCGGCGAGGGCGCGGCCCACGTCGGAGGCGGGGCCGAGCAGGACGGTGACGCCCTCCCCGTGGTTCTCCTCCCACGGCAGCAGCGGCGTCCCCTCCCCGGCGTGGGCGGCGGTGATCAGCCGGCACAGCGTGGCCCAGCCGCGCGCCCCGTCGCGGGCGAGAAAGGTCACCCGGGGCGCGGACTCGTCGAGGAAGGCTCCGCCGCGCACGGGGGTGCGCCGCCGTGCCGCCACGGGTCCGCGCGGCCCAGCGGGCGCCGGTTCGGCCACCGCGAGGTCCACGCCGAACAGGGGCCGCACCCCCTCCTTCGCGCACGCCTTGGCGAACCGTACGGAGCCGGCGAGGGTGTCGCGGTCGGTGAGGGCCACCGCGTCCATGCCGCGCCGCGCGGCGCGGGCGGCGAGCGTCTCGGGGTGCGAGGCGCCGTAGCGCAGCGAGTAGCCCGAGACGGTGTGCAGGTGGGTGAAGGGCTGGGGGCGTGCGGCCCCGTTCCCCGGCGGGTCCACGGCGCAAGCGCCCGCGCCCTCGGGGTGCGGAGAAAGCGTCATCTCCGTACCTCCTCGGACCAGTCGTTCCCACCCCCTCACCACCACCATAGACCACTTTCGAACGCTCGTACGATTAGCGGGTGCGGGGGTGGCCCGTGGCCCGGCGAGAGCGCCGCTACGCCATTCGGACCCCGCCCACCTGCGGGAACGGGGCGGAACACGGAGCGTGGTGGCTATGACGCAGACCGCCGACGCGCCGTCCGGACGCTTCCGGGACGAGGTGAGGAGTGCGGTCACCCCGCGTGCCGCACTGCTCGTTCTCGGCGTCCTCGCGCTCCAGCTCCTGTTCATCGCCTCCTACGTGGGGGCCCTGCACCACCCCGTTCCCACGGACATCAAGGTGGCGCTGGTCGCCCAGGACGAGCGGATCGCGCAGCAGAGCGCCCGCCGGATCGAACGGCTGCCGGGCAGACCGTTCTCCCCCCGGGTCCTCGCCGACGAGTCCGCCGCCCGGCACCAGATGCTGAACCGGGACGTCGACGCGGCCCTGCTGGTCGATCCGCGCGGGGAACGCGACCGGCTGCTCGTCGCGACCGGGCAGGGGGCCACCGAGACCCGGGTGATCCAGGAGATCTTCGGGGAACTGGTGCGCTCCCACGACCGGCTCATGGCCGTCGAGGACGTCGCTCCGGCCGATCCCGGGGACGCGGACGGGCTGTCCTCGTTCTATCTCGTGGTCGGCTGGTGCGTGGGCGGCTACCTGTGCGCCGCGATCCTCGCGATCAGCGCGGGCGCCCGGCCCGCCAACCGCGCGCGGGCCGTGATCCGGCTCGCGGTGACGGCCCTGTACGCCGTGGTCTCGGGGATCGTCGGCGCGGTGATCGTCGGCCCCGTCCTCGGCGCGCTGCCCGGGAGCGTGTTCGGGCTGTGGGGGCTGGGCGCCCTCGTCGTGTTCGCGGTGGGCGCGACGACCCTGGCCCTGCAGACGGTCTTCGGGATCGTCGGCATCGGCCTGGCGATCCTGCTCGTCGTGGTCGGGGGCAACCCGAGCGCGGGCGGTGCCTTCCCGGCGCCGCTGCTGCCGGACTTCTGGCGCGCGATCGGGCCGGCCCTGCCCCCGGGCGCCGGGACCTGGTCGGCCCGCTCGATCGCGTACTTCCGCGGCAACGCCCTCACCGGGCCGCTGCTGGTGCTGTCCGCGTGGGCCGCGGGCGGCGCCCTGGTCACCCTCCTCGGCACCGCCTTCCGCGGCCGGGGCACTTCGGCGGGACGCCATTACGGGGTGCGGCGGCCGGTGCCGGAGGGGCCGGGACGGGGAGAGCCGGGGCCGGAAGGGCCGGGCCCGGCGGGGCCCGGCACCGGGGCCACGGCCTCCTGAGCCCGCTCCCCTTCCCGCCACTCCCCCCGCTTCCCCGCCGCACGCGGAACGTCCCGGTCCCCGGGGTACGGGGGCCGGGACGTCCGGGTTCAGCTCCGGGGCACGGGGAGCCGGGTCAGCCGATCTGGGCGCCGGTGGCGGAGAGCGCCTCGGTCACCGGCTGGAAGAAGGTCTCGCCGCCCGAGGAGCAGTCACCGCTGCCGCCGGAGGTGAGGCCGACCGCGCTGGAGCCCGCGAAGAGCGAGCCGCCGCTGTCGCCGGGCTCGGCGCACACGGTGGTCTGGATCAGGCCCTCCACGATGTCGCCGCCGCCGTAGTTCACGGTCTGGTTCAGGCCGGTGACCTTGCCGTCGTGCACGCCGGTGGTGGAACCGGAGCGGGTGACGGTCTGGCCGACCTGGGCGTTGGCCGCGCCGGTGATCTGCTGGCTGCTGCCGTTGTACAGGTCCACCTCGCTCGGGTGCGAGACGCTTGAGCTGTACTTGACGAGACCGAAGTCGTTGCCCGGGAACTCGGAGACCGCGTTGCTGCCCAGCGCGTTGCCGTTCGCGTCGGTCCAGTTGTCGATGGCCTCGGTGCAGTGGCCCGCGGTGAGGAAGGCGGGCGCGCCGCCGACCGTCACGTTGAAGCCGAGGGAGCAGCGTCCGCCGGAGCCGTTGATGGCGTCCCCGCCGGAGATGAAGGGCTTGAACGCTCCCTTGCTCTGCTTGAGCGTGGCCTTCGAGCCGAGCTTCTCCACGGCCGCCGTCAGCTTGGCGAGCTTCGCGCCCTTGACGGTGCGGTCGGCGGTGACGACGACCTTGTTGGAGACCGGGTCCACGCCCCAGGCGGTGCCGGGTATCGCGGTGGTCTGCTCGGCCACGGCCGAACGCGCGGACTTCAGCTCGGCCAGGGTGTGCTGGACGACTCTCGCCTTGGCCCCGGCGGCGCGGGCCGTCTGCGCGGCCTCGTCGCTCGTGACGTTGACGACGAGCTGCTTGGCCCGTGCGTCGTAGTAGGTTCCCGCCGCTTCCTTGCCGAGGTGTCCGGTGAGGGTCGAGGCGAGCTTTTCGGCCTTCGGTGCGGTGAGGGTGTGCGGAGCGGCGGTGGGGGTCGCCTCCGTCGCGTTCGCGGTCTGGAAGGTGAAACCGGCCGCGAGCAGTGCGGCCACTCCCGTGCCGGCGATGGCGGCACGCCGCCCGGTGGTCCGTCGGTGCGTCATTTCACGTCCTCCTGTGGGGGGTTGGTCCCGGCCGCTGTGGGGGGCCGGGACCGGAAGGCGTTCGCACACGTCGCCATGGCGCAGGAAAAGCCGCGTTCATGCCAACGTGTGACGCCCACTATTGCGAGGGCTCACAGCCGCACACAAGGTCGAGATCCGGCCTCGCCTTCGAACGGAGCGAATGCCTCCGCCCTGGGCCGTGGCCGCCGGTCACACCTGCTCCGTTCACGGAGCAAAGCGGGAACGGAGCCCTGAGCCCCTGCCGGGTGACCGCACGTGAGGAGCAGACCTGGCCCGTTCTCGCCCCTGGCGCCGCGAGGGCTCCGTGACCGGCGTGCCAACGGCATGAGCAGAAGCAAAGGCCCCGTGAAGGACCTGCGGACGGCTGGGGGACGCGGGCCCGGAGCCCGCGCCGACCGCTTCCCGGGCCCGGAAAACCGGATGCCCTCCCGCGACCCCCCTTGCTACGGTCCCGGCATGAAGCGCGCTGCCATGATCACGACGACGCCGGAGAGTGTCCCGGCGCGCTGACCGCTGATCTGAAGCGAAGCCCCGGGGCGGGTGCCCCGGGGCTTTTCCGTGCGGTCACCCGCTCCTCACCCGAACCGGAGGAGCCCGCCCGTGAACGCCTCACCCCTGCACACCCCGCCTGCGACCGCCCTGCCCGACCACCGCAGGCTCGGGCGTGAGCTGGAGCTGTTCGGCACCGATCCGCTGCTCGGCTCCGGTCTGCCGTACTGGCTGCCGGACGGGGCCACCCTGCGCCACACCCTGGAGGAGTACGTACGCGGTCTCGAAGTGCGGGCCGGCTACCGCCACGTGTACTCCCCCGTGCTCGGCAAACGGGAGCTGTACGAGTGCTCGGGGCACTGGGCGCACTACAGCGAGGACATGTTCCCGCCCATGGAGCTGGGCGGGGAGCAGTTCGTGCTGCGCCCGAGCCTGTGCCCGCACCACGCGCTGATCTACCGCTCCCGCGTCCGCAGCCACCGCGAACTGCCGCTGCGCCTCGCCGAGTTGGGCGGCATGTTCCGCTCCGAGCCCTCGGGGGTGCTGGGCGGGCTGACCCGGGTGCGCGCGATCGGGCTCAACGACGCGCACGTGTTCTGCGCCCCGGAGCAGATCGCCGGGGAGGTGGACGCCGCGCTGGGGCTGATCCGCGAGGCGTACGCGGCGCTGGGCCTGCGGGCGGCCCGCTACCGGCTGTCGCTGCCGGGCGAGGGCGGGAAGTACGTGGCCGAGCCGGCGTTGTGGGAGCGGTCGGTCGCGGTGCTCACCGAGGCGCTGGAGCGCTCCGGCCTGCTGTACGAGGCGGTGGCCGGGGAGGCCGCGTTCTACGGGCCGAAGATCGATGTGCAGATCGCGGACCCGGCGGGCCGGGAGTCGACTCTCTCCACCGTGCAGGCCGACTTCCACCAGCCCGCGCGCTTCGGTCTGCGCTATGTGGCGCCGGACGGTTCACGGCGGCGGCCGGTGATGATCCACCGCAGCGTCCTCGGCAGTCTGGAGCGGGTGGTGGCCCACCTGGTCGAGGTGCACGGGGGCGCGTTCCCCGCGTGGCTGGCCCCGGTCCAGGTCCGGGTCCTGCCGGTGTCGGCGTCCCAGGAGGCGCTCGCCGGGGAGTTCGTACGGCGTGCTCGCGCGGCGGGCCTGCGCGCGGAGCCGGTCCTCGCCGACCGGGGCAGCCTCGGCGCCCGGGTCCGCGCGGCCCGCCTCGCGCCGTACGTCGCGGTCCTCGGCGAGCAGGAGGCGCGCAGCGGCGGGGTCAGCCTGCGGCCGCGCGAGGACCGGCGGCCCGTGTCGATGGGCGTGGAGGAGGCGCTGCGGATGATGTGCGAGCACAGCCGCCCGGGGGCGGAGCGGCACCGGGGGCCCGGCGGCGCGGGCGTCTGAGGCTCGGGTGCGGGGGTGCCGGTGGCCGCCGCGGACAGCCACCGGCACCCCGCGCGGGCGGGGCCGGTGTCAGTAGATGCTGACGCCGTACGCGCTCAGCGCCTCGGTGACCGGCTGGAAGTACGTCGTACCGCCCGAGGAGCAGTCGCCGCTGCCGCCCGAGGTCAGGCCGATCGCCTTGTTGCCGGAGTACAGCGGGCCGCCGGAGTCGCCGGGCTCGGCGCACACGTTGGTGCGGATGAGCCCGCTGACGACGCCGTCGGCCCCGTAGTTCACCGTCGCGTTGAGGGCGGAGACGGTGCCGCTGTGGATACCGGTGGTGGAACCGCGCCGGGTCACGCTCATCCCGACGGTGGCGTTCGCGGCGCTCGTGATGTCCACGCTGCCGACGGTCCCGTCCTTGGCGACGGAGTTGTTGGTGTAGCGCACCAGTCCGTAGTCGTTGCCGGGGAAGCTGGATCCGGCGGTGGTGCCGAGGGTGGTGGTGTGCCCGGAGTTGGACCACCAGGTGCCCGCGCCGTCGGTGCAGTGACCGGCGGTCAGGAAGTAGTAGGTGCTGCCGCTGCGGACGTTGAAGCCAAGGGAGCAGCGCCAGGAGGTGGCGTAGATGGCGTCGCCGCCGGAGATGAGCTTGCTGAAGGTGCCGGGGGTGCGCTCGATGGTCAGGGCGCCCGCGTTGGCCCCGGCCGCGTCCTTGATCTTCTGGATCTCGGCCTGGCTGACGGTGCTGTCGACGGTGACCTGGAGCTTCTTGGTCTTCGGGTCGATGTTCCAGGCGGTGCCGCCGATGTCGGCGGCGAGGACGGCATCGCTCGCGGAGGTGAGCTGCGCGGTGGAGTACGTGGTCTCCTGTCCGGCCTGCGCGGCGGGAATCGCGAGTCCGGCCGCGGCGACGAGTCCGGTGGCCACGGCGATCAGCCGGGTCCGTCTCGTCACGCCGCTGCGGGGGGTGGTGCGCTTGATCCTCACGTGGTTCCTCCCAATTGGGGAATCGGGGGCCCGTCTGTGGGGTCGGGCCCGTGAGGCGCAGCCGGGGCCGCCGCCTTCCGGGTTCCGGAAGGCGGCGGCCCTGACAAGCGCTGTTCGGGAGTTTCTGTGACCACGCTGTGAACGCACAAGGGCGGCTTTCGGCCGTCGGTATGAACGGTCAACCCACCGGCACAGCACGCGAGTTCACCCTTCGACGAGGTTCCGCTCCCCGGCTTCGACGGCGATCGGAAGGGTGTTGCCCGCGGGCGGGAAGGGGCACAGGAAGTGATCGGCGAGGGCGCAGGGTGGCAGCACCGCGCGGTTGAAGTCGGCCCGGACGCGGCCCTCGGCGTCGGGGGCCGGCGTGCGCAGGAAGCGGAACCGGAAGCTGCCCGATCCGCTCGTGGCGTCCGCGAACACGGCCCACAGCCCGCCGTCCGCCTCGACGGCGACCCGCAGCCGGTGCTCGTGTCCCTCCAGACGGAAGTCCAGGTCACCGCCGAGGCCGAGCCCGCGTTCACGTCCGTCGGCGTTCGCGACCCGCTCGGTGCGGGTGGACGCGTACGGGGTGAAGCGGCCGGCCACGCTCCAGCGCGCGTCCCAGGGGCTGACGGTGAGTCCGGGGAAGGCGGTACGGGCGGGCGCGGCCGGGTCGTGGACGCGTACCGCCCACTCCCCCTCGCGCCGCAGGACGAGCAGCCGGCGGCGGCCCGCGGCGACCCGGGAGGCGGCGGGCCCCCCGGTGTCGGGGCTCAGCAGCGCCTCCCCCGCGTACGGCCTGCCGTCGACGGTGAGGCCGGTGCCGCGGGTCAGGGACAGGCTCTCCCCGGCGGGCCGCCAGCGCCCGGGAATGTCCGGAAGCAGGCCGTCCGGGTGGTCGGCGAGCCAGTGGGTGCCGGTCACGGAGAGCGGTCCGAGGGGAGCGGTGAGCGCCTCGGACCTGCGGGCGCGCCACTCCTGCCACACCTGCACCTCCTGTGCCTCCCGCACCTCTTGGACGTCCTGTGCCTCCCGCACCTTCGATGTCTGCGGTGTCTGCGGTCCGGCGGGGGCCGGGGTCTCGGTGGTCACGCGGGTTCCTTTCGCGGGGCGCGGCGCGCGGCGGGTTCGCGCAGCCCCAGGTGGGAGCGGAGGGTGGTGCCGGTGTACGCGGTGCGGAAGACGCCGCGTTCCTGGAGCAGCGGGACGACCCGGTCCACGAAGGGGTCGAGCCCGCCGGGGGTGAGGTGCGGGACGAGGATGAATCCGTCGGCGGCCCCCGCGTCGACGTACCGCTGCATCGCGGCGGCGACGGTGGCGGGGGTGCCGACGAAGGACTGCCGGCTCGATGCCTCGATGACGGTCTGCCGGATGGACAGGCCCTTGGCGCGGGAGAGGGCGCGCCACTTCTCGGCGACCGCGAAGGGGTCGCCGTGCCGCACCCGGCCCTGGACCAGTTCGGAGTCGGGGACCGGGTCGATGTCGGGCAGCGGCCCGTCCGGGTCGTAGGAGGAGAGGTCGACGCCCCAGACCAGTTCGAGGGCGAGCAGGGCGTTCTGCGGGGAGACCTGCTGCCGGCGGATCTCGGCGGCGTTCTCCTGGGCCTCGGCGTCGGTGTCGCCGAGCACGAAGGTGACCCCCGGCATGATCACGAGGTCCTCGGGCCGCCTGCCGTACCGGGCGAGCCGGCCCTTGACGTCGGCGTGGAAGGCGCGGCCGGCCTCCAGGGTGCCGTGCCGGGTGAAGACGACGTCGGCGGCGCTCGCGGCGAACTCCCGCCCCTGCGGGGAGTCCCCGGCCTGGATGACGACAGGGTGGCCCTGCGGCGAGCGGGGCACCGGCCACACCCCCTCGATCGAGAACTGCGGCCCGTGGTGGGCGAAGGGGCCGGTGCCGTTCTCGCCCGGGGCGTCCCACAGTTCGCGGGCGGTGTCGAGGAACTCGGCGGCGCGGGTGTAGCGGTCGGCGCGGTCGAGGTAGCCGCCGCGCCGGAAGTTCTCCCCGGTGAAGGCGTCGGAGGAGGTCACGACGTTCCACGCGGCGCGGCCCGCGCTGAGGTGGTCGAGGGAGGCGAGGCGGCGGGCGAGTTCGTAGGGCTCGTTGAAGGTCGTGTTGACGGTCGCGGCCAGGCCGAGCCGTTCGGTGACGGCGGCGAGCGCGTTCAGCACGGTGATCGACTCGGGCCGGCCGACGACGTCGAGATCGTGGATGCGGCCGTTGTGCTCGCGCAGCCGCAGCCCCTCGGCGAGGAAGAAGAAGTCGAACAGCCCGCGCTCCGCGGTGCGCGCGAGGTGGGTGAAGGAGCTGAAGTCGATCTGTGAGCCGGAACGCGGATCGGCCCATACGGTCGTGCTGTTGACGCCGGGGAAGTGCGCGGCGAGACGGATCTGCCGGGGGCGGCCGGCGGGGGCGGGTGCTTCGGCGGACGCGTCGGTGCTCATGCGTGCTCCCCGGCGTGGAGGTTGGCGGGGCGGGCGAGTCCGAGGTGCTCGCGCAGGGTCGCGCCCGGGTAGAAGGTGCGGAACAACCCCCGGTGCTGGAGCACGGCGACCGTGCCGTTGACGAGGCGTTCGAGGTCGGGCAGGGGTTCGGCGGGGGTGAGGTGGAAGCCGTCGACGGCGCCCGAGCCGTGCCAGTCGACGAGGAGTTCGGCGAGGTCGACGGGGCCGCCCCGGTAGAAGGGCCCGCGCGGTCCGGGGCGGGGCCCGCCGCCGCCGTGTCCTGGCCGCGCCGCCCCCTCCCCGTCGCACAGGTCCACGGTGAGCGCGGCGAGGACCCGCAGCGTGTCGGGGTCGCGGCCCGACTCGGCCGCCCGCTCCCGCAGTTCGCGGCGCAGCGTGGCGGCCTCGGCCCGCCCGGAGACGCGGACGAGGGCGACGTCGGCGTACCGCGCGGCGGTCCGCCGGGGCAGTTCCTCGGTGGCGTCCACGACGATCACCGGATGGCCCTGCGGGGGGCGCGGGACGATGGAGGGGCCGCGGACCGAGAAGGTGCTGCCCTCGTAGTCGGTGTAGTGCAGTTTCCCGCGGTCCACGAAGCGGCCGGTGGACAGGTCGCGGATCTCCGCGTCGTCCTCCCAGCTGTCCCACAGCAGTCGCGCCACCTCGGCGACCTCTGCCGCCTCCTGCCACAGCGCGGTGGCGGGGGCGGCGGGCCTGCGGCCGAACAGCCGGGCCTCGGCGACGGTCGTGGACACGTCGACGCCCCAGCCGGCCCGGCCGTGGCTGACCCAGTCGAGGGTCGCGAGGGCGGCCTGGACGTGGAAGGGCTCGGTGTGGGTCGTGGTCACGGTCGGCACGAGCCCCACCCGGTCGGTGAGGGGCGCGAGCCGGGACAGCACCGCGAGGGCGTCGAGTCCGGGCCGGGCGAGACAGTCGCCGAGCGTGACGAAGTCCAGGGCGCCCCGCTCGGCGAGGGCGGCCAGGCGCCGGAAGTCCTCGGCTCGGGTGGCGCCGGGCAGGTCGATGGCCGCGGCGAGGTGGAATCGCCCGGGGCCGTGTGCGACGGTCATGGTGGGGGGCCTTTCTCGGGACTCGGGCTCGGGACTCGGGGCGGGGCGGGACACCGGCTCGACGCGGGCCGGCCCCGGCTCTCGCGAACCTCGGGCTCACAGGACTCGGCTCACAGGACCTTGGAGAGGAACGCGCGGGTGCGGTCGTGGGCCGGCCGGTCGAGCAGTTGCCCGGGCGGGCCCTGTTCGAGGACGCGGCCCTCGTCCATGAAGACCACGGTGTCGGCGACCTCCCGGGCGAAGCCGATCTCGTGGGTGACGACGATCATGGTGGTGCCCTGGCGGGCCACGTCCTTGATGACGTCGAGCACCTCGCCGACGAGTTCGGGGTCGAGCGCCGAGGTCGGCTCGTCGAACAGCAGCAGCCGGGGTTCGAGCGCGAGGGCGCGGGCGATGGCGACGCGCTGCTGCTGGCCGCCGGAGAGCTGCCGCGGATAGGCGCCGGCCTTGTCGGCGAGGCCGACCCGCTCCAGCAGCCGCCGCGCGCTCGCGTGTGCCTCGGCGCGCGGCCTGCGCAGCGCGGAGAGCGGCGCCTCGACGATGTTCTCCTCGACCGTGAGGTGCGGGAAGAGGTGGAAGTTCTGGAACACGAAGCCGATCGCGGTGCGCTGCCGCAGGATCTCCCGCTCGCGCAGTTCGTACAGCTTGTCGCCAAAGCGCCGGTAGCCGACGAGCGCCCCGCCGACCGTGATGGTGCCCCGGTCCACCTTCTCCAGGTGGTTGATGGTGCGCAGCAGCGTGGACTTCCCGGAGCCGGAGGGGCCGAGGATCACGGTGACCTCCCCGGTCCGCACGGCGAGGTCGATGCCGCGCAGCACCTCCAGGGAGCCGAAGCTCTTGTGCACGCCCCGGATCTCGACCAGGGGCGCGGGGCCCGCGCCGTCCTGCGCGTCGGCGGGTGCGGGGCCGCTCCCGGTGGTGGCTGCGGTGACGCTCATCGCGTGGTCTCCCTCTCGGTCGTGGTGGGCGCTTTCGGCAGGTCCGCGGCCCGGCCGGGGCCGCCGGGGCCGCTTTCGTGCGCGCTCTCGCGCAAGGCGTCGAGCAGGGCGCGGGCCGTCGCGTCGTTCTGCCGGAAGGCCGGGCTGTTGGTACGGGGCCGGGCGAAGGCCCCGGCGCCGCGCGCGTCGGTGTGCGGGCCCAGCGCGAACAGCCGGGGGTGCGCTGACCCGTCGGCGTACCGCACCCGTCCGTCCTCGGGCCGTACGGTGAGCAGCCCGTCGGAGGTGGCGGCGGCGCCGTCCGCGAACAGGGCGCGCAGCAGCGGGTCGCGGACCCGGTCGGCGGTGGGCTGCGGCAGCCGGGCCTCGACGAGGGCGCGGGCGGTGACCGGGTGCCCCGGTACGGTCGCCGAGCGCGCGCTGAACCCCTCGGGTACGGCGGTCACGGTGGTGTCCGCGCCGAGGAAGCGCACGATCCCGGCCTCCGAGAGGGCCCGCAGTTGCCGCAGTCGCGGTCCGGGCGGGCCCGAGGCGAGGTAGCTGAAGAACCCGTGCCACCAGGGGCCGATGTCGCCGAGCCGCATGATCTGCCCGTAGACGGAGAGCAGCGCGAGGAACACCGCGAGGTCCTCGCCGTGCCCGGGGTCGTGGCGGCGCGCGAGGTCCGCGTCGATGTGGCCGCGCAGGTGTTCCTGGAGCGCGTCGAAGCTGTCGAGGCGCACCCCGTCGAGCGGCCGGTCCAGGGCGTCGAGGTCGAGCCGGTCGGCCGGGTCGGGCACGGCGACGGCCACCAGGGCGTCGAGTTCACGGCCGAGCGGCTCGGCGCGCGCGTACCGCTCCTCGAAGTCCGCCCAGTCCATGGTGGTGCTCCCGGGCCGCGCGCGGAACAGCCGGTGGTAGTGCGCGAAGCCGAGTTCCTTGACGACGAGCGGCCACACGTCACGCCGGAAGTCGGGCGGCACCGGGCGGGAGCGCAGCTCCTCGGTCTGCTCGGGTCCGAAGAACCGGGGCAGCGGCGGGCGTTGGCCGCTCCACTGGTAGCCGATCTTCGAGTGGTAGGGCACTCCGCGCCGCGAGCCGACGTACAGGACGGGTTCGCGTCCCGAGGGCAGGTAGCGGCCGTGCTCGTCGTAGCGGCCGCCGCGCCCCTCGGTCAGCAGCACCATGAGGTCGACGAAGGCGAGTCCGAAGCCGCGCACGAGGACGGGCTCCCCGGGGGCGAGCGGGGACAGGTCGCTGTCGGCGGTGTAGTCGGGCGGCAGGTAGGTGAGCCCGTGGCGCCGGGCGTGGGCGCTCAACGCCCGCTGTTCGGCGTCCGGTTCGGCGTCCTGGTGGCCGAGGGTGAGGACGACGAGGTCGGCGGTCAGCGGTTGCGCGACGCCCTCCAGCCACACCTCCTGCGGTCCGCCGCGGCGCGGTCCCGTCACCCGCAGGGCGCGCCGCCGGTGCTCGTGGACGGCGATCCCGGGGGGCAGGGCCTCGACGGCCGACTCGTAGGCCCAGCGCAGGTATCCGCCCTGGGTGCGCCGGTCGGCGAAGTCCGCGCCCTCGATCCCGGCCCATTCGTGCAGCGTGGGCCCGGGCACGACGGGCCCCTCGATCACCACGCTGTCGTCGGTGAACAGGGTGACGTCCTCGGCCATGGAGTTCATCCACAGCAGCGGGGACTGCGCGCGCCGCCAGATCCGCCCGGGACCGGCCGGATAGGGGTCCACGAGGTGCACGTCGAGCCCCGGATACCCGTATGGGGAAGGCGAGTTGGCGGCTATCCGCTCCAGCAGGCCGGTGGCGCGGGGGCCGGCGCCGACGAGGACGAGGCTGCGTCTGCGGCGACTCACGAGCGCCCCGTTCCCCGCGCGTAGCGCTTCTCGACGTAGTGCTGGCCGATGCTGAGCACGGTCGTGACAAGGGCGTACCAGATGGTCGCGACGAGCAGCAGCGGGATGACCTGGTAGGTGCGGTGGTAGACGAGCTGCACGGAGTACAGCAGGTCCTGGACCGCGATGACGCTGACGATGGAGGTGCCCTTGAGCGCGCCGATCAGCATGTTCCCGGCCGGGGGCACGATGGCGCGCATGGCCTGCGGGAGCACGATCCGGCGCAGCCTGCGCCCGGGGCTCAGCCCGAGGGACTGCGCGGCCTCGATCTGGCCCCGGTCCACGGACAGCAGTCCGCCGCGCACGACCTCGGCGGCGTAGGCGGCCTCGTGCAGGGTGAGGCCGATGATCGCGACGGTGACGGGACCGAGCAGGTCGACGGTCCTGACGGTCAGGAACTCGGGCCCGAAGGGGATGCCGAGGCCGAGCCGGGGGTAGAGGGCGCCGATGTTGAACCAGAACAGCAGCTGCACGAGGATCGGCGTGGAGCGGAAGAACCAGATGTAGCCGTAACTCACCCAGGACAGCACGGGGTTGGACGAGAGTCTGCCGAGGGCCAGCAGGGTGCCGAGCGCGAAGCCGAGGACCATCACCACGGCGGTGAGCCACAGGGTCAGGCCCAGCCCGCGCAGGACGGCGGTGGTGGTGAAGTAGTCGGCGACGACGTCCCACTGGAAGGCGTCGTTGCGTACGACGGAGTTGACCGCCATGGCCAGCAGCAGGAGGACGACGAGCGCGGCGGCCCACTGCCCGGTCCTGCGGACGGGCACGACGCGGGGCTGCGTCCCGGGCGGTTCCTCGGCCGCGGCCGAGGCTTTGACGAGTGTGTCGGAGGACGACATGCGGGGGCTCCGTGGATGCGATGAGCGACACGGTCCCGCCTTCACGCGGCCCGCGCCCCTCAGCACGTACCGCCCCAAGAGCGTACGGCCGGGCGCACCACCGCGGTCAAGTGCCGTTGTGTGAACGCTGTATGACAAGGTGCGGCGCACTCCGGTACCGGGCCGGGCATCGCGCTGCGGAGCAGCTCACCACCATCTGTCCGCATACTGAGCCTGCCGTCTCAGAACGTTGACGGAGCCCCGCTCGCCTGCTCCACTGGTCCGCATGCATCTGCGGCAGCGGCTCGTCACGCGGTCCCACATCGACTTCGGTCGCGTGTGGTCGGCCTCCTGTCGCCTGCCCGGCGCCCGCGCGGCCTGTTGTTGATCCACCCGCGCCGCCTCTGGCGCGGCCGGTCCCGGCGCTCCCTTTTCCTTCCTCTCCGCGATCTCCGCGCTGCCCGCGCCCTCCGCGCCTGACGCGCTGATTCGCGACCGCTTCCGCGAGCACTGCCGCGGCTGCTTCCACCCGTCCGCCCCACCCGCCGGTGGGGTACCTCCTCGCGCCTTCGACCGGCGTCGACTCCTTCCGCACGCCTCGCCTTCAGCACGCCCCAGCTCTTCCGTCCCCAGTTCTTCCGTCCTCAGTCCTCAGTCCTTCCTGCCTTCACGCGCGATCCCCTCCCCTCCTTCGCCGCTGCCCTTCGCTCTTCCCCGATTCCCGATCCCTCTGGAGCACCGACGCCCATGCGCGCTCATCTGACGACGACCCCGGGTGCCCGGCGGCGGGCCGCCGCGTTCGCCCTGATCACCGCCGCCGCCCTGGCGCTCTCCGCCTGCGGTGACCCGGACCCGGCCGGCGGGAACGGGGGCGGTACGGCGGCGGGCCGGCCCGCCGCCAAGGCCGAAGGGAAGATCCCCACCGAGGACGTGGTCTCGGGCGTCCACAAGGTCGCGAAGGCGGCGAAGCTGCTGCCGCCCGAGGTCGCGAAGGCCAAAACGCTGAACCTCGCCAACTCGGTGGGGGCCCCGCCCTCGTCCACGTACCTGGAGGACGGAAAGACCGTCGCGGGCCTCGACACCGACCTCTCGAACGCCGTCGCCAAGGTGCTCGGCCTGCGCCTGAAGCGGGAGGCGGCGAGCTTCGAGGCGATCCTCCCGGCCCTCGACAGCGGCAAGTACGACGTCGGGACCGGCAACTTCGGCGTGACCGACGAACGCCGCAGGACGATCGACTTCGTGACCTACGTCAACGACGGACAGGGCTTCGCGGCCCGCGAGGACTCGAAGCTGAAGAAGGTGACCGACCTGGAGCAGCTGTGCGGGCTGACGATCGGCACCGGCGCCGGCACCACCTTCGAGGTGACCCTGGAGGACAACAAGCACGTGTGCACGGACGCGGGCAAGAAGCCGTACAGCGTCAAGACGTACGCGGAACAGGGCGCCATCTGGGGCGCGCTCCAGCAGGGCCGTACCGATGTCGTCATGTCGACGATCAACGGACTGCGCTACGCGGTCGACCAGCAGCCCGGGCTGAAGTTCCTGAACGAGTACCACCGTCTCGACGTCGGCTTCGCGTTCAAGAAGGGCACGAAGCTCGCACCCGCCTTCCAGGCGGCGGTCGACGCGCTCATCGCGGACGGCACCTACGCGCGCGTCCTCAAGAAGTGGGGCGTGACCCAGTCCGCGATCAAGACCTCCCGGATATCGCCGCCCGAGATCAAGTGACCCGGGCGGCCTCGCGGGCCAGCTCGTGGGCCCGGGCCGCCGACAGCTGCGTCGGCCCGGGCCCGAGGCCGGACGCCGACCCGAGGACACCACCGCCGGTCCCCGGGTGACGCCGCTCCCGCCAACGGCCGTCAACCTCCCCTGAGCAGCGCGGTATTCGGCGTCGCGGCGCGGACAGCGCCCCGCTCCCCCGCCCGGTGCTCAGCCGCAGGCGCCGCAGCACTCGCAGACCTCGCAGCACTCGCACGCCTCGCAGCATTCGCAGTAGCAGCAGCATCCGGTGCGCGACTTCTTCGACCAGGGCCCCTCGTACTCCTCGGCGCAGCACATCCGGCACGTGCAGCAGACGCCCAGGAACGCCCCGCATCCGGCCCAGAACCCGCGCCCGCTCGGCGGGCGCGAGGGCGGGGGCGGGGGCTCGGGCAGCCTGTTGCCGTCGAAGTCGCGCGGCCCGGCGCCCCCGTCCGCGTACGGGTTCCCGCTTCCGTACGGCCCCTGGGGCGGCGGACCGAAGGAGGCGTGGGGCTGCTCCTGCCCGCGGTGCGCGCAGCGCGTCGTGCCGAAGGCGCGGTCCACGGAGCGCGGGAGTTCGTGGACGAGCAGCCGGTGGGCGAGGGCCCCGTCGGTGAAGTCGACCTCGCGCAGCGCCAGCCGGATGCCGTGCAGCGCGTCGTCGGCGAGCCTGCGGGCCTCGGCGCGTGGGGTCCCGGTCGCGGTGAGCGGGTTCCAGGCCCCCTTCCGCGCGTCCGCCGCCTGGTCCTCGACAGCGTCGAGGAGATGGGCGAGCCGTCCGAAGAGCCGCCCGGCCTCGGCGAGCGCGGCGGCGTTGCCGGGGCGGCCGGCGAGTACGGCGGTGTGGGCGAAGGCGGTGGCGGTGGCCGTCTCGGTGGGTTCGGTCACGACGGTGAGCGGGGTGCCGGGCCCGGCCAGTGCCTCGATTCCGCCCTGCCGTTCGGCGGCCTCGACCAGCACGGCGGTGTCGAAGCCCAGCCCCTCGCCAGAGCGCCGGGCGGCGCCCGCCCAGCCGGCCGCGATCCGGCGGGCGGCCCCCGCGACCGGACGGTGCGCCAGCAGCCCGTCGGCGTCGGCGACATGGTCGCGGATCTTGCTCGCGGCCAGCACGAGGGACACGGCGCCGGCGAGATGCGCCCCCTGCCCGCGGCTGACCGGGGCCGTCCGCATCCCGCGCAACGCGCAGGGCCCGGCGGTGCGGCGCCGCACCGCCTCGCGCGGGCTCTGAGCCTCCGTCAGGACGGATATGACGATGCCGTCGTAGTTCGTGACGATACGGGCGAACTGGCCGTGATCGGCTCGCAGGGCGAGGCACAAGCCGCACAAATGCGCCGTCCACTGGCCTTTCAGCCCCTCCCCGAGGCTGTGCACACAGGGCCTGACCATTCCGAACATGCTGAGAATTCCCCCCGGCGAGACGGCCTTGACGTTACGATCGGCCGCATCGTACCGGCCGCCCCGGAGCGCTCCGGAGGCTCCCGCCCGTCACCCGTACGCCCCACGCGTCACCCATAGGCACCCAAAGGGCGCGAAGAAACGTTTTTCACTCGCCGTCAGCACAATTGCCCCGCAGTCGTCTTGGCAGGACACGGGGCACTCTGCACCAGTACCGTCACGAAAACACCGAACGGCGCCCATCCCCTTGGCGCACTCTTCCCCTCATGAACGACGATGGAGGAGCGGCCAACAGGGAAACCGCTGTGAGAGGAGGCGTCCATGGGATCGGTGCGCAAGGCAAGTGCCTGGCTTGGCCTCGTCGACGACAACGACACCGGGGCTGAGCGTTACTACGACGGATACGCCGACGAACCGGCCGAGGGGCCCGAGCCCGGCGAGAGCTGGGTGACGGACCCGCGGGTGCGGGTCGCGGCGCGGGTCGCCGAGGAGAGAGAGCGGCGGATCGGCACGGTGACCCCGGACAGCTTCCGGGACGCCCGCGCCATCGGCGAGCTGTTCCGGGAAGGGGTCCCGGTCATCGTCAACCTGACGGCGATGGACCCCTCGGACGCGAAGCGCGTCGTCGACTTCGCCGCCGGGCTGATCTTCGGCCTGCGCGGCTCGATCGAGCGGGTGGCCACCCGGGTCTTCCTGCTCACCCCGGCCGACACCGAGATCGTGGCCGGGGAGGCCGCGGGCTCGCGGCCGCGCGACGGCTTCTTCAACCAGAGCTGATCCCGGCCGGGGCCCCCACCCCGACCGGGACACCTCCCGCCCGGAGGGCGTCCGTCACCGGAAGGCGTCGAACCCGGTGAGCGCCTTGCCGAGGATGAGCTGATGCATCTCGACGGTGCCCTCGTAGGTGAGCACCGACTCCAGGTTCGTCGCGTGCCGCATCACGGGGTACTCCAGGGAGATCCCGTTGGCGCCGAGGATCGTGCGCGCCGTACGGCAGATCTCGATGGCCTCGCGCACGTTGTTGAGCTTCCCGAAGCTGATCTGCTCGGGCCGCACCCGCCCCGCGTCCATCCGGCCGCCGAGATGGTGGGCGAGCAGGATGCCCTTGTGCAGTTCCACCGCCATGTCGGCGAGTTTGGCCTGGGTCAGCTGGAAGGCGGCGATGGGCCGCCCGAACTGCTCCCGCTCGCGCGCGTAGTCGAGCGCCGCCTCGAAACTGGCCCGCGCCGCGCCCATCGCGCCCCACACGATGCCGTACCGCGCGTGGCTCAGACAGCTCAGCGGCCCGCGCAACCCGGTGACCTCCGGGAGGACGGCGTCGGCGGGCAGCCGCACCCCGTCCAGGACCAGTTCGCTGGTGACCGAGGCGCGCAGGCTCCACTTGTGCTTGATCTCCGGGGCGCTGAAGCCCGGCGTGCCGGTGGGCACGACGAAACCGCGCACCCCTTCCTCGGTGGCCGCCCAGACGACGGCGACCGAGGCGACGGAGCCGTTGGTGATCCACATCTTGCGGCCGGTGAGCACCCAGTCGCCGCCGTCCCGGACGGCGCGGGTGCGCATCCCGGCGGGGTCGGAGCCGTGGTCGGGCTCGGTCAGCCCGAAGCAGCCGATCGCCTCTCCGGCCGCCATCGCGGGCAGCCACCGCTGCTTCTGCTCCTGCGAGCCGTACCGGTGGATCGCGTACATCGCGAGCGAGCCCTGCACCGACACGAGGGAGCGGATGCCCGAGTCGGCCGCCTCCAGCTCCAGACAGGCCAGCCCGTACTGGACCGCGCTGGCCCCGGCGCAGCCGTAGCCGGTGAGGGACATCCCGAGGGCGCCCAGCGAGCCCAGCTCCTTGGCCAGTTCCCTGATGCCGGGCAGTTCGCCGCGCTCGTACCAGTCGGCGACGTACGGCAGGACGCGGTCGCGGGCCCAGGAGCGGACGGTGTCGCGCACGGCGAGGTCCTCGGGCTCCAGCAGATCGTCGAGGCCGAGCGGGTCGGCGGGGTCGAAGGGGGGCTTTTTCCCGGGTGCTGCGGGCATGACGCCTCCGGCTCATTAAACTAGCGCTGTTAGTTATGGAGAGCTTCCGACGCTACGACGCGAGCGGGCCGCCGTCCAGGGCCCCCCGCCCGGGGGCGGCACTGAGACTTCCCCTGTCGCGTGCTCACGGGCGCTCACACTCCTCGGCGCACTCCATCCGGCGCGGCAGCCGCAGCCCGGCGAGCGCGCCGAGCAGCAGCAGACCGGCGCTGACCAGCAAGGTCACGTGCAGCCCGTGCACGAAGGCGGTGCGCGCGGCCGTCCGCAGCGCCTCCCCCGGCGCGCCGCCGAGCCGGGCCGCGATGTCGTACGCCTCCCCGAGCGAGTGGCCGGCGGCGTCCCTGAACGGTTCCGGGACACCGTGCACCGCGCGCGGGCCAGGGGCGTAGGCGGCGTTCATGACGGTGCCGAGCAGCGCGATGCCGAGGCCCGCGCCCAGTTGGTAGGAGGTCTCGCCGATCGCGGCCGCCCCGCCGGCCTGATCGCGCGGGGCCTCGCTGAGCATCGACTCGTAGGCGGCGAACAGCGTCGTCTCCAGGCCCAGGCCCAGCAGGACGAAACCGCCCGCGAGCAGGAACGCGTCGTCGCTCTCGCCCATGCCGGTGAGCAGCAGCACGGCGGCGGCGGTCAGGCAGAAGCCGGTCACGACCATGGCGCGGGGACCGAAGCGGCGCAGCAGCCGGGCCCCGGCGAGCCCCGCCGCCATCGCGGCGAAGGTCAGTGGCAGCAGGCGCAGCCCCGTCCGCAGGGGGCTCAGGCCGAGGACGAGCTGGAGGTACTGGGCGGCGATCAGTTCCAGGCCGACGAGGGCGAGCATCGCGAGCACGATGCAGCCCACCGAGGCCGAGAAGGCCGGCCGGGCGAACAGCCGCAGATCGACGAGCGGGTGCGCGCGGGTGCGCTGGCGCCGCACGAAGAGCCACAGCAGGACGGCGCCGAGCAGGGGCGGGAGAAGGGAGGCGGCGCTCAGCACCTCTTCGCCGCCACCGATCCGCTGGACGCCGTAGACCGCGCCGAACAGTCCGGCGGCGGCCAGGAGGGCGCCGAGCACGTCCCAGGGGCCGCGCCCGTCACCGGTGGACTCGGGCAGCAGCAGCCGGGCGAGCGGTAGCGCGGCCAGCATGAGCGGCACGTTGACGAGGAAGACCGAGCCCCACCAGAAGTGCTCCAGCAGAAGGCCCCCGAGCAGCGGGCCGACGGCGGCCCCGACCGCCGCGACCGCGCTCCACACCCCGATCGCGAAGGCCCGCTCGCGCCGGTCGGGGAAGACGGCACGCAGCAGGGAAAGCGTCGCGGGCATGATCATGGCGCCGCCCGCCCCGAGCAGGGCGCGGGCGGCGACGAGCAGGACCGGACCGTGCGCGAGGGCGGCCAGCGCGGAGGCGGCGCCGAACAGGGCGTAGCCGCACAGCAGGACCCTGCGGCGCCCCACCCGGTCGCCGAGCGTGCCGAACAGGATGAGCAGCGAGGCGCACACCAGCGGGTAGCTGTCCACGATCCACAGCAGCTGCGGGGCGCTCGGCCGCAGGTCCTCGGTGACCGCGGGCACCGCGACGTGCAGGACGGTGGCGTCGACGGCGACCAGGAGCAGGCTCACGCACAGCACGACCAGGACGGTCCACCGGTTCGCCCCGCCCGGCGCGAAGGGCCGGCCGGCGAGCCCGGAGAGGCGGGAGAGGCCCCCGGCACGCCGCGAGGCCGCCGTGGTCGTCCCCGGCATCCGCGTACCTCCCGAGTGCTGCTGCCTGCGTGCTGCCCGTGTGCTGCCTGTGTGTGCGGACGGAGCAGGACGCCGCCGCCCGGTCCGGTCCTGGGGCCGGTGGTGCGCCAGGTTACGCGAGAGCCACCGGTGACACGTGGGACGACGCCCACACCCCTGAGGGCGCTGTTGCCCGGTTCCCGCGCACCCATTCGCGGGGCCCCGGGGTGAACGAAAGGAGAAGCGCGAGAAAAGCGTGCCGGAATCCTCCGCCCCGCCGCACGGGCAATCCCCGGCAGGCGCGTGGGGGCCTTTAAGGATTCATCCGCGATAAACGTCCGGTAGCCGTGAAAGCCACATCACATGGTCATCACGAAGCCGTCGTTTCGTTCGGCTTCCCCACTCACTCGCTGTAACGTCGATCGGGTGCGTACCGAACCAACCCCCGGCCGCCTCGCGCGGCTCTTCGCGCGGCTCGACCGCGAGCCGGAGCGGCCGGCCAGTCTGCACGTACCGGTGATGAGCCGGCACAGGCTTGTTCTGCTCCTCGCGACGCTCGGCTTCTACGTGGCGATCGTCGTCGCGGTGGCGGCCACCACGGTGCTGGTGCGGTTCGACTGGCAGCTCATGTTCTTCCGCCCCTACCAGCAGTGGCCCGAGGTGCACGCCTTCCTCGACTACCTGGTGGTCCTGGGGCAGCGCGGGCCCACCGCGGTGATGGTGCTGGCCTGGCTGGGCTGGCGCTCGTGGCGTCAGCACACCCTGCGCCCGCTGCTGGTCCTGGGCGCCTCGCTGCTGCTGCTGAACATCACGGTGGGCGCCGCGAAGATCGGCATGGGGCGCCTGGGCCCGCACTACGCGACCCTGATCGGTTCGAACGAGATGGGCAAGGGCGGGGACATATTTCCCTCGGGTCACACCGCCAACGCGGTCGTGACCTGGGGGATCCTCGCGTATCTGGCGGCCACGCCGCGCGCTCGCCGCTATCTGTCGGCGGGCTCCGCGATCGTCTCGCTCAGCGTGGGCCTGACCACCGTCTACCTCGGTACGCACTGGCTGAGCGACGTCGTCCTGGGCTGGGCGGCCGGGCTCCTGGTCCTGCTGGCCCTGCCGTGGTGCGAGCCGCTGATCGCGCGCGCGGAGGTACTCCTGTTCCGCCTGCGGGACGCGTGGCGCGCCCGGCGCTCGACCGTCGTGGACACCGCCGGAGCCCCCCTCACCCCGGTGCCGCAACTCGTCGAGCCGTCCGCCCCCACCGCCCGGCCGGCCTCCGCACCGGGCGCGGCGCTGCGCAAGGAGGCGTCACCGGGCGGCCCCGGGCACGCCCCGGGCCGCGCGGGCCGGGTCCGCCCGGAGCGGGCCCCGGGCACGGCCGGCGGGGTACGGCGACCGCCCTCGCAGGACCGCACCGTGCCGCGCGGCCAGAACCCGGCCAGGCCGGTCACCGGAGGCTGATGCGGCCACAGCGGCCGGCCCGGAGCCTGCGAGGAGGTACGCGCGCCCCTCGCGGACCCGAACGGTCTCGCGGACCCGAACGGCGAAGGCCCTGTCACCCCGGCGCGGGGTGGCAGGGCCTTCGCCGTTCTCGGTCGCGGTGGTGCCGGGCTGCGCGTGGCGGTGGGCGTCAGCCCTTCCAGCAGCGCCGTACGGTGCCGTTCTCGACCTCGAAGTTCAGCCGGCCCGCGAGGTACTCCATAGTGATGACGGTGCCGGGGGCGAGGCTGCGGATCCGGCTCCAGCCGCGCTGACGGGCCAGTCGTTCGGCTTCGGTCGCCTCGGTGCCGACATAGCTGTCGGGGCTGTCCTCGGGCTCTGCGGGCGGGGTGGGGAGGGATGCCATGCGACCACCGTAGGGCCGCCGCGCCCGGTAAGGAAGCGGACGGCCGCGGGCCCGGCGCGGGGGCGGAGAGCGGGCCCCGGAGGGAGAGCGCCGCCGTCCGGCCCGGCCCGGTACCCGGCGTGACCGGTACCGGCCGGGTCACACTTGGGTCACAGGAGTGCGCCGCCCGTTTCCGGGGGAGTTCGTCACACGATTGGCCGCCCCATTCATTTATCCATTTATTACATCGGGCGTGCGGATGATCATGATTTCCGGTGAGCAACCGGCCGGAAATCGACGCGATCCGGTCACGGTGAATAGCGCGCCTCCGCAGGGCGGGCACGGGCCGGGCCGAAAAGAGAATGCGCGCCCAATTCACCGGTTTCCGGCCGGGCCCGACGGACGCGACACGGGGTTTATCCGGGAGCGCCGGGAGCGCGTCCCGGGCCTTCTTCTGCCTGGTCCGCCCGGTCCAGAACCGCGTCGAGCCGGTCGCGGGCCACGCGTATCCGGTCGTTGAGCCCGGCCGGCTCCAGCACCTCGAAGGCGAAGCCGAGGAGCACCGCGTGGACGACCAGGGCGTCCAGACCGGGCGCCCCTGTGCGCAGCAGGCAGGTCGAGGGCGTCTCCGCCACGAGTTCGCCCGCGCCGGGCCAGAGCACCGCGGCCGCCTCCCGCCTCGGCACCAGGAGCCGCAGCACCGCCTGCTCGGCGTAGGCACGGCTGCCGATACCCCGCCCCACATAGGCCGCGAGGTCCTCCGCCGGCGGGGTGCGCGAGGGGCGCCGGGGGCCGTGCGGCGGCTTCGGCACGAGCCGGTCCACCCGGAAGGTGCGCCAGTCCTCGCGGTCGGTGTCCCAGGCGACGAGGTACCAGCGCCGGTCCGAGCACACGAGCCGGTGCGGCTCCGCCGTACGGCGCGAGGCGGCCCCGTGGTGGTCCCGGTAGGTGAAGCGCAGCAGTTCGCCGTCCCGGCACAGGCGGGCCAGCTCGCTCAGCACCCCCGGGTCCACGGCGTCGGCCCCCGCCATGCGCGGCAGCGGCACGGTGTAGGCGTTGAGGGTGCCGACCCGGTCGCGCAAACGCTCCGGCAGCACCTGCTCCAGCTTGGCCAGCGCGCGGACCGAGGCGTCGGCGATGCCCTCGACGGCCTGGCCCGCCGCGGTGCGCAGACCGACCGCGACGGCCACCGCCTCCTCGTCGTCCAGGAGCAGTGGGGGCAGCCGGGCGCCGGCGCCCAGCCGGTAGCCCCCGCCGGTTCCCGGACTCGCGTGGACCGGGTACCCGAGGGCGCGCAGGCGGTCGACGTCACGGCGCACGGTCCGGGAGGTGATGCCGAGGCGTTCGGCGAGTTCGGAACCGGCCCACTCCTGGTGGGCCTGGAGCAGGGAGAGCAGACGCAGGAGACGTGCGGAGGTGTCCAGCATGGCGGGGAGTCTGCCACCCCTCGCGGACAGCCCCGGTCCGCGAGGCGCCGGGACGTCCGCGTACGGAAGGGACCGCGCCCGGAGCGAGTACGGCAGCGGGGGCGACGGGGAGACGGGGGCGACGGGCCCGCCGTGGGACACGCCGCGCGTCGGTGCGCGTACGGCACGGCCCCGGCCGGGCGCGCGGACGACACGGACGCGCGCCGTGGCCGCGGCCGGCCCGCCGCTCCCGCGCGATCACGCCTCGGCGGCCTCCCGGACGCACATCGCGAGATCGTTGTCCTCCGTGTAGGCCGGTCCGACGCGCAGTCCGCCGCTCTCGGCGGCCGGGTACGTGCAGATGGCGTGCCGGTCGTGCAGGTCGTCCAGCAGTTGCGCGATCCGCACCTCGGGGCCCGAGGCGCCGGCCGGCCTCAGCCACAGCGACCAGTCACCGGGGCCCTGTGAGGCGAGTTCCGGGTGCGGCAGGGCGAGTTCGAACGCGTGCCCCTTGCCGCCCGCCTCGAAGCGGTGCACCCGCCCCCTGCCCTCGCCGCCCTCGGAGCGGGCCTCGACGCGGGCGCCGGGGCCGAGTTCGGCGCCGTAGAGCCTGCCGTGCACGGTGCTCAGGCCCGGATCCACGCGGATCTCCCCGGCCTCGGCGTGCGGGGAGCGCTGCCAGCTGCGGACGGAGAGGTTCCCGAACTTCGTGGGGTAGGGAATCCGCACGGCCACCCGGGAGGCGCCCTCGGGGTCCCGGTCGACGAGGGCGCGCAGGTCGTTGAGGCCGGGCAGCAGCCGCACCGGGCGGCCCCCGGCGGGTTCGGCGAACACGTCCCAGCGCCCCTCGGCCAGGTCCATGCTGCTGGGCAGCGCGGCGCGGAGCCGGCCCGTTCCGGCGGGGGTGAGTGGCAGTCGTACCTCCTCCTCGCTCGACCTGCGGCGCAGCAGCAGGTGGGCGCCGAGGAGTCGGCCCCGGTCGGCGAGGTCGAAGGTCAGGCCGCCGGCGGAGTCCGCGAGGCAGTCGGCCTCGGGGGCGGACCTGCGTCCGGGGGCGGGCAGAGGTGTCGCGGGGCCGGGGCGGCGCGGTGCGGGCGGCGTGGCCACGGTCTTCATGCGGTGCGTCCCTTTCTGAGCAGTGCCTGGCGTCCGGCCTCACGGGCGCCGACGAGGCTGCCCCGGCCCCGGTGCAGGGCGGCGCGCAGCCGCCCGCCGGGTCCCTTGCCGCGGGCGGAGAGGCGGGAGGTGAACAGCGTTTCGTAGTGTTCGGCGATGCGCGCGGGGTCGAAGCGCTGCGAGGACTTGAGCGCGGCCCGGGACATCCGGCCGCGCAGTTCGTCGTCGTTGATGAGCTGGAGCAGCCCCGCGGCGACCGCGTCGGTGTCGCCGACCGGGACGAGCCGGCCGTCCACGCCGTCCTCGATGATCTCGCCGGGGCCCAGCGGGCAGTCGGTGGAGACCACCGGGAGCCCGCAGCGCATCGCCTCGACGATGGTCATGCCGAAGGACTCCATGGAGGAGGTCACCGCGGCGACCGAGCCCTTGACCCATTCCGACTCGATGGGGTGTGCGGGCCCCATGAGGAACACGTGGTTGTAGAGGCCCAGTTCGTCGATGAGGCCGCGCAGCCGGTCCCGCTGACCGCCGCCTCCGTAGATCCGCAGCCGCCAGTCCGGACGCTCCTCGCGCACCCGCGCGAAGGCCCGCACGAGGAGGTCGTAGCGCTTGACCGGGGCCAGCCGTCCGGCGGCCACGACCCACTTGCCGTGGCCGTCCACCGGGTCGATGCCCGGCGCGGGCACCGGGTTGGGCACGGCCTGGACGGGGACGCCCGGCATCCGCATCGTGGAGCGGTAGACCCGCGCGTCCGCCTCGGTGGTCGTGGTGAAGGCGTCGAGCCGCGGATAGGCGGACTGGAGCGCCTGCCGCAGTTCCGGGCTGTGCGTGTCCAGCGTCAGGTGTTCCTGGCCGACCCTGACCGGGCCCGGCCTGGTCTGGCGGGCGAGGTGGACGTTGAGCCCGGGGCGGGTCCCGATCACGACGTCCGAGTCGACGGAGCCGAGGAACGCGGCGATCCGCTCGTCGGTCAGGGCGCTGTACTGGTGGTGGCGCCCCTCGGCGGCCGGGAAGACGGTGGCCGGCGCCTTCAGCAGGGTGTGCGCCCGGTCGGAGGTCGGGCTGTCCTTGCGCAGGTCCACGAGATGGCGCACGCGCACCCGCGGATCGGGCGGCAGCGCGGGCGCCTCGCGGTGCCGGAAGACGGAGACGACCTCGACGTCGTGATGCTCGGCGAGCTGCGCGGCGAGGTTGTACGTCGTACGGATCGTGCCCCCGATTCCATAGCCGTTGTGGATCAGAAATGAGATCTGCATTCGTCCCCGTATCCCGCTCTTCGTGACAGTTGCGCCCTCTGGTCCGTCTTCTGCTGAGTGAGACGGCTTCGCCGGGCGCAAGGTTGGGCGCTTTCTCGGTTTCGTTCCCGGACCACCGCGCCACCGACAGTCCGCAAACGGGAACCGTCCGGGATCGCCGCAGGTCACGCGCGGAAGGCAACAACTTGAGAACGAGTGCCCCTCGGCACCCGTACGACGCACTCCCGAACGAGCTCGTTCGACGGTTTCCAGCCAGTCCAGGACGAACACTTTGCGTAGGAACAGCATGTTTTGTACCACCGGAGAAGGAGGCGCCCAGGCCTGGTACACACGTCGGTCACGGCCGGGTATCCGCCGCTCACCGGCCTGTTCGTCCCGGCGCACGGGCGTCGGCGGCCCCCTCGCGCCCGTCCGGGACCAGAACGCCGGAGGGGTCCATTCCGCACCGGGTGCGGCGTGACCCGCGCACCGGTCGCCCGTTGACGGTGCATGAGCCGGGGACCGCCCGGTGCGTGCGCCGGACCCGCCGGCCACGCGGACACACGAAACCGAGGAGCCCCCGTGCCGCGCATTCTGGACGTCGCCGACGACGTACGCGCCGAGATCGGTGACGAAGAAGCCGACCGGCTGCTCGCCGGAGAGAGCGCCCCCGGCGCCTACGACTGCACGTCCTGCCGCACCCCCGGCGACGCGGAGCGCGAGCGGACCAGCACCGTCCTGTTCGTCGGCGAGGAGACGGCCGTGCTCGCCTTCGCCCACTCCGGCTGCCTGCCCTCCCAGGTCGTCCGGGTCTCGGAGGACCAGCTCCAGGGGGCCGTCGCCTCGATCACCGGCGAGGAGGCCCTGGGCGCCGCGCCCGAACAGGCGGTCCTGGGGGTGACGAGCGGTCTGGTCCTGATCGACGGGGAGCTGCACCCGGCCCTGGTCGTCGAGCCCACCGGGCCGATCGCCCGTCCGGGCACGACGGGCCCGGACGACGCCTTCCTCCCCCTGCTGCACGAGCAGGGTTTCGCCCCGGTCCCCGATGTCGCCGTCGTCCCGCACGTCCTGCACGGCTGGTCGGTCCTGCTCGCGGTGGGCCAGCTGCACGCGGTGCTCCAGCCGGGCCAGTCCGGCGGCTCCCCGGTCGCGTGGTGGCAGGCGCACCAGCCGCTCCAGGTCACGGAGGGCTGGCGCACCGCGGCGAACAAGCGCCAGACGGTACTCGTGTACGCCGTCCCGGCCGGCACGGTCGGCCGTCAGCCCCGTGAGGACCTGCTGCGGGACGCGCTGGACCGGGCGGCCGCGGCGGGGCTCCTGGTGGCCGCCGCGATGCCCCTCGCCGGCACCTGAGCGCGCTCCTGGCCCGTCCGCCCCGGCGGCTCACGGGCCGGGCGCGGTCCCACGCGTACGGGTGTCCTCCGGCCACGCACAAGGGCCCGGCGGATACGGCCGGCGGGTACGGCCGGCGGGAGCTGTGCGGGGTGACGAGGGCCTGTGGCTCTCGTCGCAGGCGGTCGGGTGCCCCTCCCCTCGGATCGCGCCGCCCGCGGGCCGGCTCCTGTCGCGCGGGCGCGCGGGTGGGCCGTGCGCCGCGGGCGCGCGCCACGCGCGGGGCACTTGCTGTGTTCGACCGCATCCGTCCGGGTGCGGGGTCGTTGGCAGGTACGTGCACCTCTACGAGCCGCCCCGACGCCCCATTCCCGCGATGCGCCCCGCGCAGACGCCGCCCGGCCCCTCCGCGACGCCGATCTTCGACGCGCTCTACGCGGAGTACCGCAAGCTGTTCCGCACGGTCCCCGGGGACCGTGGCGGCGAGGACGAACTGGGGCTGCCGCTGTTCGGGACGCAGGGCCAGGGGCTGAGCCGTTCGTCGAGCGTGGCCGGCCGGTACGTTCCCGGCGGGCCGGGCGCCGCCCCGCGCGGCGCCTCCGGGACGCACCGGGGGCCCTCGGACACCGAGTCCGGCCACGGCGCCCCGGCCGCGCCCACCCCGCACACCGGCTACGGCTGGGTCCAGCAGCCCGCGCCGCAGCCCGGCCGGCCGCGCCGGCCCGGCCCACCGCGCGCCGCACTGCCCCCGGCGCCGCGCGGCAGCGAGTGAGCGCCGCCTTAGGGCCTGTCTTCAGGCTGGCGTCGTTGCCCGAAGGGCGGCCGCGCGGTGTCAGGCGGCCGTTTGAAGACAGGCCGAGGGGGCGGCGCCCCGGACACGCCACGGGGCGCGGACCGTTGCCGGCCCGCGCCCCGTGGAGCTGAACTGGTGGCTACTTCTTGCGGCCGCGCTTCTCGCGGACCCGGACCGAGATCTGGATCGGGGTGCCCTCGAAGCCGAACTCCTCGCGCAGCCGGCGCTCGATGAACCGCCGGTAGCCCGCCTCGATGAACCCCGAGGCGAACAGCACGAAGCGCGGGGGCCTGGTGCCGGCCTGGGTGCCGAAGAGGATGCGGGGCTGCTTGCCGCCGCGCACGGGGTGCGGGTGCGCGGAGACCAGTTCGCCGAGGAAGGCGTTGAGCCTGCCGGTGGGGACCCGGGTCTCCCAGCCCGCGAGCGCCGTCTCCAGCGCCGGGACCAGCTTCTCCATGTGGCGGCCGGTGCGGGCCGAGATGTTGACGCGGGGCGCCCAGGCGACCTGCGCGAGTTCGCGCTCGATCTCCTGCTCCAGGTAGTAGCGGCGCTCCTCGTCCAGGGTGTCCCACTTGTTGTAGGCGAGGACGAGGGCGCGGCCCGCGTCGACCGCCATGGTGAGGATGCGCTGGTCCTGGACCGAGATGGTGTCGCTCGCGTCGATGAGGACGACGGCGACCTCGGCCTTCTCGACGGCGGCGGCGGTACGCAGCGAGGCGTAGTAGTCGGCGCCCTGCTGGAGGTGGACGCGCTTGCGGATGCCCGCGGTGTCCACGAACTTCCAGGTCACTCCGCCGAGCTCGATCAGCTCGTCGACCGGGTCGCGGGTGGTGCCGGCCAGTTCGTTGACGACCACGCGCTCCTCGTTGGCGACCTTGTTGAGCAGCGAGGACTTGCCGACGTTGGGGCGCCCGATGAGCGCGACGCGGCGCGGTCCGCCGAGGCCACTGCCGCCGAAGGTCTCGCGGGGCGCGTCGGGCAGCGCTTCGAGCACGGCGTCGAGCATGTCGCCCGTGCCGCGTCCGTGCAGCGCCGAGATGGGGTGCGGCTCGCCGAGGCCGAGGGACCACAGGGCGGCCGCGTCGGCCTCCCCGGAGAGGCCGTCGACCTTGTTGGCGCACAGCACGACGGGCTTGCCGGACTTACGCAGCAGCCGGACGACGGCCTCGTCGGTGTCGGTCGCGCCGACCGTCGAGTCGACGACGAAGACGACGGCGTCGCTCGCCTCGATCGCGTACTCGGCCTGGGCGGCCACGGAGGCGTCGATGCCGAGGACGTCCTGCTCCCAGCCGCCGGTGTCGACGACCTTGAAGCGGCGGCCGGCCCATTCGGCCTCGTAGGTCACGCGGTCCCGGGTGACGCCCGGCTTGTCCTCGACGACGGCCTCGCGGCGGCCGATGATGCGGTTCACGAGGGTCGACTTGCCGACGTTGGGGCGGCCGACGACGGCGAGGCGCGGCAGCGGGCCGTGGCCGGCCTCGCCGAGGGCGTCGTCGACGTCCTCGGCCTCGAAGCCCTCCTCGGCCGCCAGCTCCATGAACCGCTCGTATTCGGCGTCCCCGAGCGCGCCGTGCTCGTGCGCGGACGGCTCGGCGTCGCCCTCGGACGGGAAGTGGTCGTTCATGAAGTGCGTACCTCTGTCATCAGTCATCGGCGGACCCCTGTCCGGGGCCGCTACTCAAGTGTCGCTCAGCGCCCGGTGAGGCGCTTCGCGTTGTCCAGGTGGGCGGTCAGGCGCTCCTGGATACGGACGGTGGCCTCGTCGAGGGCCTTGCGGGTACGGCGTCCCTCACCGGCCCGGAAGGGCTCCCCGAAGACGAGGTCGACCCTGCCGCGCAGCGCGGGGAGCTGCTTGACCAGGCGCCCGGCCCGGTCGTTCGAGCCGAGTACGGCCACCGGCAGGATCGGCGCGTCGCCGCGCAGCGCGAAGTAGGCGAGGCCCGCGCGCAGGGCGGCGAAGTCCCCGCTGCCCCGGGTGCCCTCGGGGAATATGCCGAGGACGCCGCCGGTCCGCAGCACGTCGAGGGCGCCGGTGATCGCGGCGCGGTCGGTGCCCGAGCGGTCCACCTTCAGCTGCCCGATGCCGCGCAGGAAGGGGTCGAGCGGGCCGACGAAGGCCTCTTTCTTGATCAGGAAGTGCACGGGCCGGGGCGCCGTGCCCATGAGCATCGGGCCGTCGATCATGTGCGAGTGGTTGACGGCGAGGATCACCGGACCGCTCGCCGGCATCCGCCAGGCGCCGAGCACGCGCGGCTTCCACAGCGTGTTCATGAGGCCGATGCCGATGCCCCGGCCCAGGGCGGCGCCCCTCTCGGAGGGCGGGGTGGCTTCGGTCACCGGCGGGTCCGCTTCTCCTCGACCAGGGTCACGACGCATTCGATGACCTGCTGGAGGCTCAGGTCGGTGGTGTCGACCTCGACGGCGTCCGGAGCCTTGGCGAGCGGGGAGGTCTTGCGGCCCGAGTCGGCGGCGTCCCGCTTGATGAGCGCCTCACGGGTGGCGGCCAGGTCGGTGGCCTCCTTGCCCTTCAGCTCTCCGCTGCGCCGGGCGGCGCGGGCCTCCGGCGAGGCGGTGAGGAAGATCTTGAGGTCCGCGTCGGGCAGGACGGTCGTGCCGATGTCCCGGCCCTCGACCACGATGCCGCCGTCCGCCTGCCGCGCGATGGAGCGCTGCAGCGCGGTGATCGCCGAGCGCACCTCGGGCACCGCGCTGACCGCGCTGACCTTGGAGGTGACCTCCTGGGTGCGGATCGGCGCGGCCACGTCGACGCCGTCGACCGTGATGGTCGGGGCGGACGGGTCGGTGCCGGAGACGATCTCCGGCTTGCCCGCGGCGGAGGCGATGGCGACCGGGTCGGTGACGTCCACGCCGTTGTGCACCATCCACCACGTGATCGCGCGGTACTGGGCGCCGGTGTCCAGGTAGCGCAGACCGAGCTTGGCGGCCACCGCCTTGGACGTGCTGGACTTCCCCGTGCCGGAGGGGCCGTCGATGGCGACGATCACGGATTCCACGGTGGCGGACACCTTCCTGGTGCGGATGTGCTGGGCGGTACGGATCTGTGGCACCACTCGCCGGGCGGCCGGCGGCGCGGGGCCGGGCGGGTGGACGGCCGCGGGCAGGGCGCTACGCCGAACGGGCCATTGCCCTAGGTTACTGGCAACCCGGGGGGCCGGGTCCCGGGGCCGTCACCCAGCCGTTCCGGAGGACGCCCGGCCACGCTCCTCCCGCGGCTCACTGCCGCAGGGACCAGCCGCGTTCGCGCAGCGCCGCGCTGAGCCTGGCGGCGGCGGCCGGTTCCACCGAGACCTGGACGCGGCCCGCCTGCTGCCCGGTGGCGTGCTCGATCCGCACGTCCTCGACGTTGACCCCGGCGCGGCCGGCGTCGGCGAAGATCCGGGCGAGTTCCCCGGGCTGGTCGCTGATGAGCACGGACACGGTCTCGTAGCGGGCGGGCGCGGTGCCGTGCTTGCCGGGGACCCGGCTCTGGCCCGCGTTGCCGCGCCGCAGCACCTGTTCGACGGTGCGGACGCCCTCGGCGCGTCCGTCCTGGTCGGCGGAGTCCAGCAGGCGCAGCGCCCGTACGGTCTCCTCCAGGTCCTGGCCGACGGCGGTCAGGATGTCGGCGACCGGTCCGGGGTTGGCGGAGAGGATGTCGATCCACATGCCGGGTTCGGAGGCGGCGATGCGGGTCACGTCCCTGATGCCCTGCCCGCACAGCCGTACCGCCGCGTCCTCGGCGTGCTCCAGCCGGGCGGCCACGAGCCCCGACACGAGCTGCGGCATGTGGGAGACGAGCGCCACGGCCCGGTCGTGCGCGTCGGCGGCCATGACGACGGGCACCGCCTTGCAGTGCGCCACGAGTTCGAGCGCCTGGTTGAGCACCTCGGTGTCGGTGCCGGCGGTGGGGGTGAGCACCCAGGGCCGGCCCTCGAAGAGGTCGCCGGTGGCGGCGAGCGGGCCGGAGCGTTCCCGGCCCGCCATGGGGTGGGTGCCCAGGTAGCGCGCGAGCTGCGCCTCTTCCAGGCCCAGCGCCTCCAGCTCGCGGCGCGGTCCGCCCTTGACGCTGGCGACGTCGAGGTAGCCGTGGGCGGCCCCGTCCCGGATCAGCTCGGCGAGGGTGTGCGCGACGTGTGCGGGCGGTACGGCGACGACGGCGAGGTCGACGGGCCCCTCGGGCGGCTCCTCGGTGCCGGCGCCGAGGGCGGCGGCGGTCCGGGCCCGGTCGGGGTCGTGATCGCGCAGGTGCACGGTGATCCCGCGGGAGGCGAGGGCGAGGGCGGCGGACGTACCGATCAGTCCGGTGCCGATGACGAGCGCGGTCCTCACAGGGCGACGTCCTCGCGCCGCGTGACGGCCCCATGGAGCCGGCCGGCCCGTTCCTGCGCGCGCTGGGCCTCGTCCGGCTCCTGCCGCACGGCGCCCCGAACCGCTCGTACCGCCACTGTGCCGCTCCTCGTCTTGCCGTGTCCCGTACCTGACCAGGGTAGTCAAGCCGGTGGCCGGGCCGGGCCGGGCGCCCGCCCACCGAGACACCGTCCGGGGCGCGCGCCCGGCGTATCCCGCGCGCCGCCCACCCCTCGCCGTCGGTACGCTCCCGGCGTGCACCCCGAGGAACTGGTCCGCGACCACACCGTCTACGCGTGCGTGACGGGCTCGCGCGCGTTCGGCCTGGCCACCGAGGACAGCGACACCGACCGGCGACCGCGAGCGGGGGACAATGGCCGGATGAGTGAATCCTCGTCCAGCGATCTCGGTACGGTGCTGCGCGGCTGGCGGGACCGGACGCTCCCCGCCGAGGTGGGGCTCACGGCCGGGCGGGGTCGCCGGGCGGCGGGCCTGCGCCGCGAGGAGCTGGCCGCTCTCGCGGGGCTGTCCGCGGACTACCTCACCCGGCTCGAACAGGGCCGGTCGACCGCGCCCTCCCCGCAGGTGCTGTCGGCGCTCGCACGGGCGCTGCGGCTGACCGAGGCCGAGCGGGCGCACCTGTACCTGCTCGCCGGCCGGCGCCCACCGGCCCCGGAGCAGTTGTCCGGCCGCGTTCCGCCCGGGGTGCGCCGGCTGGTCGACCAGTGGGCCGGGGCCCCGCTGAGCGTCCTGGACGCCGCGTGGAACCTGCTGTTGTGGAACCCGTTGTGGGCGGCGCTGATGGGCGACGCCTCCGCCCTGGAGGGGCGCGAGCGCAACATCGCCTGGCGGCACTTCGCGGGCCGGCCGGGCCGGGTCGTGCACACCCCGGAGCAGGAGCGCCGCTTCGAGGAGGCCGTGGTGGGCGATCTGCGGGAGGCGACGGCACGCTATCCGGCCGACGAGGGGCTGCGCTCCCTGGTGGCCGAACTGCGCGCCACCAGTGCTGCCTTCACTTCGCTGTGGGACTCGGCGGTCGTGGGCCCCCACGAGTCGGCGCAGAAGACCGTACGCCACCCACGCGTCGGCACCCTGCGTCTCGACTGCGACGTGCTGCTCGCCCCGGGGAGCGACCTGCGGGTCGTGGTGTACACGGCGGCCCCGGGCAGCGAGAGCGCCGAACGCCTGGCCCTGCTCGACGGCGCAGGGCACGAGGAACTGGCCGCGATCCCCGGCACATAACCGATCGCGGCCGGTCAGCCCTGTGCCCGCTTCTCCCCGCCGTCCCGGCGGGGCGCCACCGCCACCATGGCCGCCACGGCGGTCGCGGTGGCCCCGCCGCCGGTCGGCCAGAGCCACGGGAAGTCCTGGTACGTGTCCGTCGGCGGGCCGGGGTGGCGGCCCGCGGGTGCCCGAATGGTGCCCGCCAGGCCGGTGACCAGGAAAAGTCCGGCGGCGCTCAGGACGGTGCCCGGCAGCCGCCGCCCGTGCGGCACGCAGCGGACCAGCGCGAGCAGCAGGAACGGCCAGGCCGCGCCGAGCAGCACCGCGAGTACGAACGCCCCGCCGGGGAAGAGGTCGCCGCCGGCGCTCCACACGGGGTCGCCTCCCATGCCGACCAGGGCCACGCCCAGGACGGGGAGCGCGAACGGCCACGAGAAGAGGTCCTCGTCGCCGCGCGAGCGGGTCCGCGCGGTGGCGGGGGCCCTGCGGTGGTCCAGGGAGCCGGCTGCCGCGTGGCGGCGGTCCGGGCGGGGCGAGGAGCCCTTCGTGGCGGCCACGGGTCAGGAGCCCCTCAGCCCCTGTCCCACAGCTCGCCCAGCGCGAGCAGTTCGCTCCGGTACTCGATCCGCTCCGCCCACGTCGCGGGCCAGGCGTCCGCGCCGAGATGGGCGCCCGCGAACGCTCCGGCCAGGCAGGCGATGGAGTCGGAGTCCCCTCGCGTGCAGGCGGCCCGGCGCAGGACCCGCACCGGGTCCTCGGGGAAGAGCAGGAAGCACAGCAGCGCGGTCGCCAGGGCTTCCTCGGCGATCCAGCCGTCGCCGGTCAGTTCGCACGGGTCGCGCTCCGGGTCGCGGGGCGCCGCGTCGAGCCGGTCGAGCATCGCGAGGCACTCGTCCCAGCCGCAGGCCGCGAAGGTCTGCGGAGCCGGGTCCCCGGCGCGCTGCCACAGATCGCCGAGCCAGCGGCCCTCGTACGTGGTGCGCCGCCCCAGCGCGTAGGCCCGCAGTTCGGCGGTCAGGCGCTCCGGCCGGGTGCCGTCGGCGAGCAGGCGCACGGCGCGCGCGGTCAGGTCGCTCGCCGCGAGGGCGGTCGGGTGGCCGTGGGTGAGGGCCGACTGCCACTGCGCGAGCGCGGAGCGTTCGTCCTCGGAGAGTCCCGGGATCAGGGCGACGGGCGCGACCCGCATATTGGCGCCGCAGCCCTTGGAGTGCGTCTGGCTCGCCGCCTGCCAGGGCCGGTCCTCCCGCGCGAGCAGTCCGCAGGCGACCATGCAGGTGTGGCCCGGCGCCCGGTTGTTCTCCGGGGAGCGCGACCACTCGACGAACTCCTCGCGCACCGGCCGCTCGCAGCGCAGTGGCCCGAGCGCGCCGCGCTCCCCCGCCGTCCGCAGCCCCCGCCCGAGGGCCAGGGTCATCTGGGTGTCGTCGGAGACGACGGCGGGAGTGATCAAATCCATCTCCCGCCAGGGGCCGCACTTGGCGAGGATCGAGGGCACGTCGTCGAACTCGGTCGGGAAACCGAGCGCGTCGCCCAGGGCGAGCCCGATCAGGGCTCCGGTCGCGGGGTTCTTCGTCACACCAGTCCTTGTCCTCGACGTCGGCACGCTGCTGCGTCAGAATGACGATAAGGGCGTGGAGGCACCCGGACAAGCGCTTTGCACGAAGGCGTTCCACGCGCACGGCGGCCGCCCCCTCCGAGAGGGAACGGCCGCCGTGCGCGGTGAGGGAAGGGGCTGCGGCCTAGAGGTCGACCTCCTGCATCAGCATCCCGACCTCGGTGTTGCTCAGCCGGCGCAGCCAGCCCGACTTCTGGTCGCCGAGGGTGATCGGCCCGAAGGCCGTGCGCACGAGCTTGTCGACCGGGAAGCCCGCCTCGGCGAGCATGCGGCGCACGATGTGCTTGCGGCCCTCGTGGAGGGTCACCTCGACCATGTAGTTCTTGCCGGTCTGCTCGACGACCCGGAAGTGGTCGGCGCGGGCGTAGCCGTCCTCCAGTTCGATGCCGTCCTTGAGGCGCTTGCCGAGGTCGCGCGGGATCGGGCCGACGATGTGCGCGAGGTAGGTCTTCTTGACGCCGTAGCGCGGGTGGGTCAGCCGGTGGGCCAGCTCTCCGTGGTTGGTGAGCAGGATGACGCCCTCGGTCTCGGTGTCGAGCCGGCCGACGTGGAAGAGGCGCGTCTCCCGGTTGTTGACGTAGTCGCCCAGGTTCTGCCGGCCCTCGGGGTCCTCCATCGTGGCGACGACCCCGGCGGGCTTGTTGAGCGAGAAGAACTGGTACGACTGCGTCGCGACGGTGAGCCCGTCGACCTTGATCTCGTCCTTGGGCAGCACGCGCAGGCCCTGTTCGAGGACGATCTCGCCGTTGACCTCGACGCGGGCCTGCTCGACCAGCTCCTCGCAGGCGCGCCGGGAGCCGTAGCCCGCGCGGGCCAGCACCTTCTGGAGGCGCTCGCCCTCCTGCTCGGCGCCGGGGAAGGTCTTCGGCGTCGAGACCTTCGGCTTGTCGGCGTAGCGCTGGCGGTTGCGCTCCTCGACCTTCGCGTCCAGCTCACGGGGCCTGGCGGCGCCGCCGCGCCCGGAGCGCTGGGTGTCCTTGGCGGGACGCTTGGGCCCGCCCTTGGCGCCACCGCGCGCGGCGGAGCCCCGGCCACCGGCCGAGGAGCCCCCGCCGGAGCCGGGACGGCCCCCGCCCGAGGCCGGACGACCGCCGCCCGAGCCGGGACGGCCCCCGCCGGAGGCCGGGCGGCCCCCGCCGGACTTGCCGCCGCGTTCGTCCTTGCCGCCCTGCGCGCCCCCTACGTCGTAACGGCGCTCCTCGGGACGGGGGCGTCCCGCCGCCTTCTGCTTGTCGTCGCGGCTGTTACCGGCGCCCCGGTAGTTGCCACGTCCGCTGTCCCTGCCGTTGCTTCGCATCAATGTTCCGTCGGATCGAGGTGGCTGTCTTCGGTCCCGGAGACGGCATCGCCGTGGTGGTCGGTGTCGTCGGCGTCCGGGTCGAACGACGGCACGCCCTCCAGTGTGTCAGCCTCGATCGCGTCCGCTTCCGGCAGGAAGGGCGCGAGCTCGGGGAGCTCGTCCAGGCCGCGCAGGCCCATTCGCTCCAGGAAGTAGTGCGTCGTCCTGTACAGGATCGCACCTGTTTCGCGTTCCGTTCCCGCCTCCTCGACCAGGCCGCGCTGCAGGAGGGTGCGCATGACCCCGTCACAGTTGACCCCGCGCACCGCGGAGACCCGGGAACGGCTGACCGGCTGGCGGTAGGCAACGACCGCGAGGGTCTCCAGCGCGGCCTGGGTCAGCCGGGCCTGCTGGCCGTCCAGGACGAAGCCCTCGACGGCCGCCGCGTACCGGGGCCGGGAGTAGAAGCGCCAGCCGCCCGCGACGAGCCGCAGCTCGAAACCGCGGCCCTGCACGGTGTACTCGTCGGCGAGCGCGCGCAGGGCGTCGGCGATCTGCCGTACGGGCCGCTGGAGGACCTTCGCGAGGTGTTCCTCGGTCGCGGGCTCGTCCACGACCATCAGGACGGCTTCGAGCGCGGGCCGCAGTTCCAGCTCGCCCACGGCGTGCGGGCCCTCGTCGAGTGCCGCGTACGGGTGCGGCCGGCCCTCGTCGAGGCGCTCCGTGCCGGTGTGCTCGGCGCCCGTCATCCCGTCTCCTCCTCCTGCTCGTGCTCCTGCTCTTGGTCCCGGTCCTGCGGCCGGTGCTCCCGGTCGAACTCGTCGGTCACCGTGGGCGCCGCCCCGTCCTCGGCGCCCGTCCAGCGCACCGTGAGCGGCCCGAGGGCGTCCTCCTGGTCGAGGGCCACGGCCTTCTCGCGGTACAGCTCCAGGAGGGCCAGGAACCGCGCGACGACGGTGAGGGTGTCCCCGGCGTCGGCGACCAGCTCGGCGAAGTCCGCCTCCCCCACGTCTTTGAGGCGCGCGACGACGACCTCGGCCTGTTCGCGCACGGACACCAGCGGGGCGTGGATGTGCTCGACGTACACGGCCGGTTCGGGCCTCGGCTGCATCGCCTTGACCGCGAGCCGCGCGAAGCCCTCGGCACCGATCCGGATGACCACCTCGGGCAGCAGCGCCGCGTGGTGCGGCTCCAGGCTCACCGTGCGGGGGTAGCGGCGCGCCTCCCGGTCCAGGCGTTCGCTGAAGATGTCCGCGACCCTTTTGTAGGCGCGGTACTGCAGCAGCCGGGCGAACAGCAGGTCACGGGCCTCCAGCAGGGCGAGGTCCGCCTCGTCCTCGATCTCGGCGGCGGGCAGCAGCCGGGCCGCCTTGAGATCGAGCAGGGTCGCCGCGACCACGAGGAACTCGGTGGTCTGGTCGAGGTCCCAGTCGCTGCCCATGGCGCGGATGTGCGCCATGAACTCGTCGGTGACCTGGGACAGCGCGACCTCCGTGACGTCCAGCTTGTGCCGCGAGATGAGCTGGAGGAGCAGGTCGAAGGGCCCCTCGAAGTTCGCGAGCCGCAGCGTGAACCGTCCGTCGGAGGCGGGCGCCCTGTCCTGCGGAGTGCCGCCCCGGGGCACGGGGGGCACCTCCCCCGCGACGGGCGCGGGGGTCGTCGCCTCCTGCGTGACGGGCTCGGAAAGCGTCTGCGGTGCGGTGGCCTCGCCGGTCGCGGCGGGCCCCGCGGCCGGCTCGGTGTCCTCGGCCGGGGCGCAGCGCGCGTCGGGGGCCTGCGGGCGCGGCTCGCGCGCGCCGCAGTCGGCGCCCTGTCCGAGCCGTGGCCATCCGGCCGCACCGCCCCCGCCGAGGACACGGCGTCGGCGGGGCGGGGGCGGTCCGGTGGGCGGGTCGGCGGGGCACATGGGCGTCAGCGGGGGTCCTGGGCGACGGAAGCGGGGGCGGCGGCGCCCGACGCGGTACGCGGGCTCCGAGCGGGCACGCTACCCGTCCCGGGCCCTCGGACGGCTCAGGACGCGGCGGTGGCGGCCGCACACGGTCCCAGGGCCCCGGAATGACACCGGGAAGAGGAACGGGGCCTCAGCGGCCGCGCAGCCGCCTGACGAGGATGCTCGCGTCTCCCCGGGACTCAAGGTCCGCGAGGACGACCGCGACGGCCTCGCGCACGATCCGGCCCCGGTCGACGGCGAGCCCGTGCTCGCCGCGCAGCACGAGCCGCGCGTGTTCGAGGTCCATGAGTTCCTCGGCGGACACGTAGACGGTGATCTTCTCGTCGTGCCGTTCGCGTCCGCTGGGCCTGCGGGCCGCCGCACGGGAACGCCGTCCGGCCTGCCCCTGCGGAGCGGGCCGGCCGCCGGCTCCCGGCTGCCGGGCCTGCGGCACCGAGGCGGAGGCCGCCTCGGTGGAGCGGCGGGTGCCGCCCGCGACGTCCCGCCCCGGTTCCTCCTCGCGGCCCCGGGGCCGGTGTTCACGCGCGGCGCTCTCCGCGCCGCCCGCCCCGTGCTCGGGGCCCTCTCCGGTGCGTTCCCCGCCGTCCTTCGTGTCGTGCGCGGCGGCCGCCGTGCCGCTCTCGCCGGCCGGTCCCGGCACCTTCGCCTCGCGCCGCGGTGAGGACGGCTGGAGGGCCATCCCACCGGTCGTACGGAACAGTTCGTCGGCCCCCGGCAGACTCACTCGGCGTGACACCGGGCGAGCACCTCCCTGGCGAGCTGACGATAGGCGGCCGCGCCCACGGAGTTGGAGGCGTAGGTGGTGATGGGTTCCCCAGCCACCGTGGTCTCCGGGAAGCGCACGGTACGGCCGATGACGGTGTGGTAGACGTGCTCGTCGAAGGCCTCGACGACCCGGGCCAGCACCTCGCGGCTGTGCACGGTGCGGGAGTCGTACATCGTGGCGAGGATGCCGTCGAGTTCGAGTTCCGGGTTGAGCCGCTCCTGGACCTTCTCGATGGTCTCGGTGAGCAGTGCGACCCCGCGCAGCGCGAAGAACTCGCACTCCAGCGGGACGATCACCTTGTGCGCCGCGGTGAGCGCGTTGACCGTGAGCAGGCCGAGCGAGGGCTGACAGTCGATCACGATGTAGTCGTAGTCGGCCATGAGCGGCTTGAGGGCGCGCTGGAGCGTGGACTCCCGCGCGACCTCGGAGACGAGCTGGACCTCGGCCGCCGACAGGTCGATGTTGCTCGGCAGCAGGTCCATGTTGGGCACCGCCGTCTTGAGCAGCACCTCGTCGGCCGCCATGCCCCGCTCCAGGAGCAGGTTGTAGACCGTGAGGTCGAGCTCCATGGGGTTGACGCCCAGTCCGACCGAGAGGGCGCCCTGCGGGTCGAAGTCGACGAGCAGGACCCGACGGCCGTACTCGGCGAGCGCGGCACCCAGGTTGATGGTCGAGGTCGTCTTGCCGACCCCGCCCTTCTGGTTGCACATCGCGATGACCTTGGCCGGGCCGTGGTCGGTCAGCGGCCCGGGAATGGGGAAGTAGGGAAGCGGCCGTCCGGTCGGGCCGACCCGCTCGCGGCGCTGCCGCGCGGCGTCCGGCGCCAGCGTGGCGGCGTACTCGGGGTCCGGCTCGTACTCGGCGTCCGGGTCGTAGAAGTGCCCTTCGGGCAGTTCCTCGTAGTCGGCGAAGGGGCCGGTTTCCCCGCCGCTTCGGTCGCCGGCCATGGCGTTCACGATATGGCCATCCATGCTCTGGTGTGCGGTCTGAGTCGGCTGGAGACTCTGGTGGGCCGCGAAGGTCCGCACGGCGACGGAACCGCGCGCCGGCCGACCCGTTGGGGCCTGGCCCCGCGCGGCCACGTCCTGTTGGCCACCCCCGGGAGAAAATGTCGACTCATTCACAAGTCGTCTTACCTCCTTGGCGACCAGGAAACTTCTTGATAGGTCAGCGTGGCACCATGCCGACGGTTGGCGACTCTATGGCGTGTCACCACTCCGCAGCAACACAATCCGCCGCACTCGGCGCGATGTGTCGGCGCCCGGCGCGAGCGATGTCAAGGGTGCACGACCGCACGGCGTACCCTGTTCCACCCGTGGAATCGCTCGCCAAAAGGTGTGGAAGCGTGACCTGTCGTGCCATCTCGGCGATTCCATGTCAATAACCGTCAAATGCCCTCACACTTACGGCCGGACCTGCTGGGCAAGGTCCGGCCGTTGGCGTGAGAAAAGCGACACGGGTTGACGCGCCCCCGTGCCCCGGCGGGGGCGCCGAGGGGGGCGTGAACGCTCAGCCGAGGAGCGTGCCGAGTTCGGTGTGCTCCAGGCCGTGTGCCTCCGCGACCTCGCGGTACACCACCTGTCCGTCATGGACGTTGAGCCCTTTGGCGAGTGCGGCGTCACGGCGCAGCGCCTCGGCCCAGCCGCGGCCGGCCAGCTCCACCACGTACGGCAGGGTCGCGTTGGTCAGCGCGTGCGTCGAGGTGTGCGGCACGGCGCCGGGCATGTTGGCGACGCAGTAGAAGACCGACTGGTGCACGGGGAAGGTCGGTTCCGCGTGCGTCGTGGGGCGCGAGTCCTCGAAGCAGCCACCCTGATCGATCGCGATGTCGACAAGTACACTTCCCGGCTTCATCCGGGCCACCAGCTCGTTGGTGACGAGCTTCGGGGCCTTCGCGCCGGGGATGAGAACGGCCCCGATGACGAGGTCCGCCTCCAGGCAGGCGCGCTCCAGTTCGAAGGCGGTCGAGACGACCGTCTGGATGCGGGTGCCGAACAGTTTGTCGGCCTCCTTGAGCTTCGCGATGTCCTTGTCCAGCAGGGTCACGTGGAAGCCCATGCCAATGGCGATCTGCGCGGCGTTCCAGCCGGAGACGCCGCCGCCGATGACGACGGCCTTTCCGGCCACGACCCCGGGGACCCCGCCGGGCAGCACCCCGCGCCCGCCCGTCGGCCGCATCAGGTGGTAGGCGCCGACCTGCGGGGCGAGCCGGCCCGCGACCTCGGACATCGGGGCGAGCAGCGGAAGCTGCCGGGCCGCGGTCTCGACCGTCTCGTAGGCGATGGCGGTGGTGCCGGAGGCGAGCAGGGCGTCGGTGCACTCGCGGGAGGCCGCGAGATGCAGGTAGGTGAAGAGCGTCTGGTCCTTGCGCAGCCGGTGGTACTCCTCGGCGATGGGCTCCTTGACCTTGAGCAGCAGGTCGGCCCCGGCCCACACCTCGTCGGCCGTCGGCACGATCCGGGCGCCGGCCGCGACGTACTCGGCGTCCGTGATCGAGGACCCCTCCCCCGCGGTGTGCTCGACCAGCACCTCGTGTCCGTGGCGCCGCAGCTCGTGGACTCCGGCCGGGGTGATCGCCACCCGGAACTCGTTGTTCTTGACCTCGCGGGGGATGCCGACCTGCACGTCGATCACGGTCCTTGACTCAGGGGGATATTCCAGGCGATGCACCGCATACCCCTCCGCGGGAGAGCGCGAAGAGAGAGGCCGCGGATACAGCGGCAGACTCAGTCTAATGAAGGAGTTCCCGCTGTCCAGCCTTCCAAAGCATCAATCTTTCACCGGGTGACTACGGATTTCGTAGGTGAACGCCCGTGGGTTCCTGAGTTCCCTGAATCGGGGAGCGCGGTCGGGCCGGGGCTTGCGCGGAGAAGGTGGGCCGCTCGTGCTCGTCTGCCCCCTCGTCCGCCGATGCGTCGGGCCCCTCCCCGGACGGTCCGGACGACTCCGGCCGCTCCCCGGACGGCTCCTGCCCCTCCCCCGGCGAGGCGGTCTCCGCCCGGGAAGCGGCGGCATCCGCCCCGGGACCGGCGACCTCCGTCCCGGCCGGTGCCGCCCGCTCCCCGGACGGCGCGGGCTGCTCCGCCACCGGCGCCGACTCCGGCGCGGCCTGCTCCCGATCCGTCTCGTCCGCGGCCGGCGCCTCCTCCCCCAGCAGGTCCCGCGCGCTGTCCCGGTGCAGGCGGGCGGCGGCCGGGTCACCGAGGCGGTCGAGGGTATCGGCGAGGCTGGTGCGCAGCGCCGCTTCGAGGCGATCCTCCCCGGCCTCCCGGGCGCGGCCGAGGGCCTCGCTCCACGTGCGCAGGCACTCCTCCGCGCGGCCCGCGTACTCCTCGGTCCGCCCCGCGCACTCCTGGGTCCGGGCGAGTTCCGCGAGGGCCCGCGCCTGGGCCGGGAGGTCACCGGTCCTGCGGTGCGCGGCCACGGCGGAACGCCAGTTGCGCAGGGCCGGTCCGTACTGCCCGGTGTGCGCGTGCACGGCGGCGATCCTGCCGTACAGCCTGGCCACGTCGGCGTGTTCGTCCCGGGTGAGACGGTGCGCGAGGGCCCTGCCGTACCAGTCGGCCGCCCGGTGCGGGTCCCCGAGTTCCTGGTGCGCCCCGGCCACGGATTCCATCGCGCGCCCGACCGCCTGGGGGTCACGTCCCTCGCGCGCCGCCTCCAGCGCGGCCCGGTAGCGTGCGAGCGCCTTCCCGGTGCGCCCGGTCCCGGCGTCGAGGTCGGCGAGGTTGAGCAGGGCGGCGGCCCGCTCCCGGTGCAGACCGCGGCGTTCGGCCACGTCGAGGACGAGTCCGTGCAGGTCGTACAGTTCGGCGGCGGCGCCCTCGGCGCCCCGGTGCGCGACCAGCGCGCGGACCAGAGCGGCCACCAGTCGCCGGGCCAGGGTGTCGAACTCGCCCTCGGCCACGGCCAGTCGGGCGGCGGCGTGGAGCGCTCCCGCCCGGGCGGCGAGCCATCCGGCGGCGGCCGGGCCGTCCGGGAAGCGCGGCGCACCCGGTAGTCCGGAGGGCCGGCTCCCGGCCGGGGCACCGCCCGGTTCGGCCGCCGCGCGGCAGGACTGCAGGAGCCGTACGGTCCGCTCCAGCATCCGGGCCCGGGCGAGCTGGAGTTCCCCGGGGCGGTCGGTCTCCTCGGCGAACGCGCGGAGGACCGGCTGCAGGCAACCGGGCACCTGGTACGCGGGCCAGGCACCGGGCAGGGTGCGCAGCAGGCCGTACGCGGCGAGCCCTTCGAGGCTCCCGGCAGCACTGGCGACCGAACAGCCGGCGAGGGCCGAGGCGGTGTGCGGGTCGGCCAGGCCCTCGGGTGCGAGATGCAGCAGTCGCAGTATCCGCCGGTCGCTCGCGGACAGCCCTTCGTAGCTGTGCCGCAGCATCCGTTCCAGCGGGCCGCTCCCGCGTTCGGCGGTCTCGGCCGCCTCCTCCCGGGACCCGCGCAGCCGGGAGACGAGGTCGGCGATCGAGGCCATCGGCCGGGCGGCGAGCCAGCCCCCGGCGAGCACGAGGGCGGCGGGCTGTCCGCCGCACTCCTCGACGAGCCGCTCGGCGGACTGCGGGTCGACGGTGACGCGTACCCGTCCCGCGCGGCGCTCCAGCAGGGTCACCCCGGCCCGGACGCCGATCCCGCCCAGGGCGCAGGGCCGTACGTCGGGGATGCCGGTGAGCGGTCCCGCGGCGACGGCGACGACGAGACAGGCGGGGGTGTCGGGCAGCAGCAGGTCCACCTGCCCCGCTTCGGCCGCGTCGTCGAGGACCAGCAGGGCCCTGCGGCCGGTGAAGGCGGCGCGCAGATCGGCGAGGAGGTCGTCCTCGGGGGTTCCGGCGGGGGCCACGACACCGAGTTCACCGAGCAGGCGCCGGGCGGTGCGGGCCGCCGGTACGGGGCTGCCGTCGGGATCGGTGAGGCGCGCGTACAGCAGCCCGTCGGGATAACGCTCCGTGAGCTGTCCGGCCAGTTCCCGGGCGAGAGCGGTGCGCCCGGAGCCGGGCCGGCCGGCGATGAGCAGGACGCGGGCGCGCGGCGCCTTGTGCCCGGTGAGGGTGTCCAGCCCGGTGCGGCCGATGTCCTCCCGCAGTTCCTTCAACTCCCGTTCCCTGCCAAGGAGGAGAGGGGGGCCGGGCTCCGGGGGCGGGGCCTCGCCCGGACGCGCTCGCGCGGCGGGACCGCTGGTGTCCACCACCTGATCCGTCACGGGCCACGCTCCCGTCCAGCCGCACGCTCCACGAGCCAACCGCCCCGGTCCCGCCACTTGGACGGGACCGCTCCGAGCCTAGTTCACCCGGTGTGCCCGGCTGCGGACAGCACGCCCCGAAGATCACCCCATCGGATCAGGTGTTCATCGGACGAGTGACACGAGTGGCCCACACAGGACGCCGGAGATCACAGTGGGTGAGCGGGTCGGGCGCCTGAGGGGCCGCCGCCCTCATGCGTCGAAGGGGCGGGCCGGCCAGGGCGCGTCGGCCGGGCGCAGCGACTGCGGACCGTCTGCGGCGAGTACGGCGGAGAGGGCCAGCACTCCGGTCACGAGCCCCGCGTTGTGCAGCGCTCCGGAGAGGGCGCCGCGGACCAGTTCGGGCAGCGCGATCCGGTCGTGCCGCATGTCCGCCTCCTCGTCCTCCACGGCGAAGCGCTCACTGCCCGCGTCGGTGAGTTCGGTGGCGAGGAAGACCCGCAGGGCCTCGTCGCTGCCGCCGGGCGTCGGGTAGACGTCGATCAGCACGCGCCACTGACCGGCCTTGAGGTGGACCTCCTCGTAGAGCTCGCGGGAGGCGGCGTGCAGCGGGTTCTCGCCGGGGACGTCGAGGAGTCCGGCGGGCAGCTCCCACAGCCGCCGGCGGACGGGGTGGCGGTACTGGTTGATCACCACGACCCGCTGTTCCTCGTCGAGGGCGAGGACGGCGACCGAGCCGGGGTGCACCTGGTAGTCGCGCTTGGCCACCGACCCGTCGGGCATGACCACCTTGTCGGTGCGGACGCTGGTCTTCGCCCCCTGGAACGGGGTCGCGCCGCCGGTGACCTGCCAGTGTTCGGCGGTGTCCTTGATCGTCATTGCGGGAGGTCCTCCTGGGGCGGGCGTACGGACGACGGCCCGCGACGGGCGGGCCGGACAACGGAAAAAGCCGGGGTGGGGCCGTGAAAGGCCCGTACCCCGGCAACCGTATATCTCACGTCCCGGCCGGGACGGCGCACGGGGCGCCGGCCCGGCTCACGGAGGTGTTTCAGCCCTTCTGCCGCTCCACCGCGGCCTTGACCAGGCCCGCGAAGAGCGGGTGCGGGCGCGTGGGGCGCGAACGCAGCTCCGGGTGGGCCTGGGTGGCGACGAGGTAGGGGTGCGTCTCGCGCGGGTACTCGACGTACTCGACGAGCTTGCCGTCCGGGGAGGTGCCGGAGAACTGCAGGCCCGCCTTCTTCTCCAGCTCGCCGCGGTAGGCGTTGTTGACCTCGTAGCGGTGGCGGTGGCGCTCCTCGACGTACTCCTTGCCGGCGTACACCTCGCGCACGATCGACTCCTCGGCGAGCTTGGCGGGGTACATGCCCAGCCGCATCGTGCCGCCCATGTCGCCCTCACCGGCGACGATGTCGAGCTGCTCGGCCATGGTCGAGATCACCGGGTGACCGGTCGCCGGGTCGAACTCGGTCGAGTTGGCGTCGGCGATGCCGGCCAGGTTGCGGGCCGCCTCGATGACGATGCACTGCAGGCCCAGGCACAGGCCGAGCAGCGGCACGCGGTTCTCGCGGGCGTAGGTGATGGCGCCGACCTTGCCGTCGACACCGCGGTCCCCGAAGCCGCCGGGGATGCAGATGGCGTCGACGTCGGCGAGCTGGGCGGCGGCTCCGGCGGGGGTCTTGCAGTCGTCGGAGGTGACCCACTTGACCTTGACCCGGGCGCGGTTGGCGAAGCCGCCGGCGCGCAGCGCCTCGGTCACCGAGAGGTAGGCGTCGGGCAGGTCGATGTACTTGCCGACCAGCGCGACCGTGACCTCGTGGTCCGGGTTGTGAACGCGGTCGAGCAGGTCCTCCCAGGTCGTCCAGTCGACGTCGCGGAAGGGCAGGTCGAGCTTGCGCACGACGTAGGCGTCGAGGCCCTCGCCGTGCAGGACCTTCGGGATGTCGTAGATCGACTTGGCGTCGGGGCAGGCCACGACGGCGGCCTCGTCCACGTCGCACATGAGGGAGATCTTGCGCTTGATGGAGAGCGGGACCTCGCGGTCCGCGCGCAGCACGATCGCGTCGGGCTGCACGCCGATGTTGCGCAGGGCCGCGACGGAGTGCTGGGTCGGCTTGGTCTTCAGCTCGCCGGAGGGGCCGATGTAGGGCAGCAGCGAGATGTGCACGACGAAGACGTTGTCGCGGCCGACCTCGTGGCGGACCTGGCGGACCGTCTCCAGGAAGGGCAGCGACTCGATGTCGCCGACCGTGCCGCCGACCTCGGTGATGACGACGTCGACGTCCTCGGCGGCCAGCCGCCGGATGCGGCCCTTGATCTCGTTGGTGATGTGCGGGATGACCTGGACGGTGTCGCCGAGGTACTCGCCCCGCCGCTCCTTGGCGATGACCTGGGAGTAGACCTGGCCGGTGGTGACGTTGGCGGAGCCGTCGAGGTCGACGTCGAGGAAACGCTCGTAGTGACCGATGTCCAGGTCGGTCTCGGCGCCGTCGTTGGTGACGAACACCTCACCGTGCTGGAAGGGGTTCATCGTGCCCGGGTCGACGTTCAGGTAGGGGTCGAGCTTCTGCATCGTCACCCGCAGACCACGCGCCTTGAGCAGGGCGCCGAGGCTGGAGGCGGTGAGGCCCTTGCCGAGGGAGGAGGCGACGCCTCCGGTGACGAAGATGTGCTTGGTCGTCGTGGACGTCGAGGTGCGGTTCGGCATGGCCAAGAGGGGGCTCCCGTGGTCGCGGTCTGGAGTGCGTACCGGCGCCCCGCACCGGAGTGCCGGAGGGGAGGGCCGTCGCTGCGGTCGGGGGTCTCACGGTCTGTAAAGGGCCCACCGGTCCACGGGCTACCAGGGTATCAGCGCCGACGGCAGGCTGCTTCCGGCCACGCTGCGCGTACGGTCTGCCACCCTGCACACCCGGCACGCCCGGGGTTTACCGCCCCTCAACACAAGGCTCACCCGTTTGGCGTAACCGAGTCGAGGTGACGGTCGCGCGGATCACCTGGGCGCGTCGTATCCTGCACGGACACTCGCCGCCGAGCTCGAAGAACTGGACGCGAAAGCGCTTCCTCACAAGGGTGGTGGTGGGCGACGGGGGGAGGGCACCAGACCTCCCCCCGCCCACCCTGGAACAAGAGCTTGGCGGCGGTTTCATGACCGCAGCGCGAGCGCCCCCTCGGGGGCGACGTGGCCGTTCGACTGGAGACGCACGTGGCCGGGCGCATCGAGGATTACGCACTCATCGGAGACCTGCAGACCGCAGCCCTGGTCTGCCGGGACGGCACGGTCGACTGGCTGTGCCTGCCCCGCTTCGACTCGCAGGCGATCTTCGCGGGACTTCTCGGGACCGAGGAGCACGGATTCTGGCGGCTTGGACCGGCGTTCGCCCCCGGTACCGAGCCGCCCACCGCGGACCGCCGGAGCTATCGCGGGGATTCGCTCATCCTCGAATCGGAGTGGGACACCCCGCGCGGCAGTGTCCGCGTGACGGATTTCATGGGGCCGCGCGAGCAGGCCCCGCAGCTCATCCGGATCGTGGAGGGCCTCAGCGGCCGGGTCCCGATGCGGTCCAGCCTGCGGATGCGGTTCAGCTATGGCCGGATCACGCCGTGGGTGCACCGGGTCGACGAGCGCACCGTCGCCGTGTCGGGCCCCGACTCGGTGTGGCTGGACACGGACGCCGAGACGTACGGCAAGGACCTGACGACGTACTCCGACTTCACCGTCGGCCCGGGCGACAAGGTGGCCTTCGTCATCTCCTGGCAGGCCAGCCACCTCCAGCCGCCGGCCGTGCCCACGCCGTACGCGGCGCTGGAGGCGACCGAGGAGTTCTGGCAGGAGTGGGTCGAGCAGTGCACGTACCACGGCCCCTACCGGGAGGCCGTGATCCGCTCGCTGATCACGCTCAAGGCGCTGACGTACGCGCCGACCGGCGGAATCGTCGCGGCGCCGACCACCTCGCTGCCCGAGGAGATCGGCGGGGTCCGCAACTGGGACTACCGCTTCACCTGGCTGCGGGACGCGGCGATCACCCTGTCCTCGCTGCTGCGCACCGGATACCGGGACGAGGCCCGCGCCTGGCGCGAGTGGCTGCTGCGCGCGGTCGGCGGGGACCCGGAGAACCTCCAGATCATGTACGGCATCGCCGGGGAGCGGGAACTCGGCGAGAGCGAACTGGACTGGCTGCCGGGCTACGAGAACTCCTCCCCGGTGCGCGTGGGCAACGGGGCGGCCGGACAGCTCCAGCTCGACGTGTACGGCGAGGTCACCGAGGCCCTGCACCTCGCGCACATGACGGGTCTGGCACGCAACGACTACGCGGCGCTGCTCCAGCTCAAGCTGATCCAGTACCTGGAGCAGCACTGGTCGGAGCCGGACGAGGGCATCTGGGAGGTGCGCGGCCCGCGCCGTCACTTCGTGCACTCCAAGGTCATGGCCTGGGTCGCGGTGGACCGCACGATCAAGCTCATCGAGTCGGGTGACGCGGACGGCCCGCTGGAGCGCTGGCGCGAGCTGCGCGAGGACATCCACCGGGACGTGTGCGAGAAGGGCTACGACCCGGAGCGCAACACCTTCACGCAGTCCTACGGCTCCAAGGAGCTGGACGCCTCGCTGCTGCTGATCCCGCAGATGGGCTTCCTGCCGCCGGACGACAAGCGGGTGATCGGCACGATCGAGGCGATCCAGCGGGAGCTGTCCACGCCGGACGGGTTCATCCTGCGCTACCCGACGACGGGCGGCGACGCGGGCGTGGACGGACTCGCGGGCGACGAGGGCGCGTTCCTCGCGTGTTCGTTCTGGATGGCCGACGATCTCGCGATGATCGGCCGGGTCGAGGAGGCCCGCAAGCTGTTCGAGCGGCTGCTGTCGCTGCGCAACGACCTCGGTCTGCTCGCGGAGGAGTGGGACCCGGTGCACCAGCGCCAGGTCGGCAACTTCCCGCAGGCCTTCAGCCACGTGCCGCTCATCGACACGGCGCTGCGGCTGACGGCGAGCGGGGCGTACGGGGGCTGAGTTCCCTGTGGGATCCCAGATCCCCTGTCCTCGTCCCAGCGGTGGTGTCCACCGCGTGGCCAATAGGACAGGGGGATGGGACTCATGCCCAGTGTGCGAGTAGTTCCCCTCTTTGTGTACAGGACCTCCCCGGTCGTCGTCTGCGTACGCGGCAGGGGCAGGACTTCGGCGTCCGGCGGCCAGTGGGGTCGCCTCGGAACGCACGGGGTTGATGGTCTGATGGGTACAGCGGTGGCCGCACCGGTACGGCTGAGTGTCCGGCGTGATGACGTGGCCGTGGTGGATGACCTGGAGTGGTCGTCGGTGCCGCTCGGGCTGCTGCGGGAGGCTCGGCCCTGGCGGACGTTCCGCTGGTTCAGGGGACAGCAGCACTATTCGGGCACGTACTGGTCGGCCACCATGGGCGACCACGTGATCTACGAGTCGCGGCTGGAGCTGGGGCGGCTGCTGTTCGCTGACTTCGCCCCAGAGGTGCGGCACATCGTCGCCCAGCCGTTCCTGCTCAAGACCGATGTTGACGGCAAGATCCGCAAGCACATCCCGGACTACCTGCTGCTGACAGACGACGGTCCGGTGGTCGTGGACGTCAAGCCGCGCCGCTGGCTTCAGAAGCCGGAGGTCGCCTTCACCTTCGCCTGGACGCGCGAGGCGGTCGCGTCGCGCGGGTGGCAGTACGAGGTGTGGAGCGAGCCGGATCCTCACGTGCTGGAGAACATCCGGTTTCTGGCCGGCTACCGCCGCGACTGGCTGTTCGACCCTGATCTGGTGGCCGCGCTGCGGACCGCTGATCTGGACGGGATGCCGCTGGGCGATGCCTTCCGGCTGCTGCCGGAGTGTCCCCAGCCGCTGGTGAAGTCCGCGGTGCTGCACCTGTTGTGGTCCGGGCATGTGACGACCGCACTGGACCGGCCGCTGAGCGCTGCGCACGTGTTGCGGAGGGCCGCATGAGCGGGGCGGCGACGAAGCTGGGGGTCGGCACGCACTTCCGGCTGGACGGCGAGACGGTCGAGGTTGTGGAGTTCGCAGCCTGGCCACGGGCATGGAGGTCGTCCTCAAGGACGGACGCAACCGACTGGCCCGGATGTCGCTGCGCGAACTGCTGACCTCCGATCGCGTCGAGCTGATCCACGACAGGTCGGGCCCGTCTGCCGCCGATGACGAGGACGTCGCCGCGGTGGTGCTGAGCCGGCTGACCAAGGACGAGCAGAAGGACGTCCTGAAGCGGACCGCGCACGTCCGGGAAATGCTGACGGGCTACCGCTCTGGCAGCGAGGACCTTCCGCAGCCTAATGAACCGCGCCCTCAGTACGCCGCCGGGTTGCCGCTGAAGGCCCGGTATGAGGCCAAGGCGGTGGAGATGGGAGTAACCGAGCGCACGGTGCGCCGGTGGGCCCGCGCCTTCCGCGAATTCGGCGAGGCGGGGCTGGTGCCGAAGACCGCGCAGTCGGACGGCGGGCTGGGCAACGCCGACCCGCGCTGGGTTGAGGCCGCGGTAGAGGTGCTGAAGGAGTACGAGCGGGAGTCGCGGCCCTCGGTGAAGGTGGTGCTGGAAGAGGTCGAGGCCCGCGTCAAATCCACGTTCAAGCTGGTGAAGGTGCCGGTGCCACCGCGGACGACGGCATATCGGTGGATGCAGGAGCTGGAACGGCGCCATCCGACCTTCCGGCTGAGTACCCAGCGCAACCGGGACATCGCCGACCGCCCGCGGAAGGTCTACGGCAAGCTGCGGCCCACGCGGCCGGGCGAGTACGTGCTGATGGACACCACCCGGCTCGATGTGTTCGCCCTCGACCCTGTGACGTTGCGGTGGATGCAAGCGGGGCTGACCGTTGCGATGGACTAGTACACCCGCTGCATCATCGGCCTGCGGGTGACACCGGTGTCGACGAAGGCGATCGATGCCGCGGCCGTTCTCTAAGGCGTACCGTCCCCAGTTGGTTCCGGAGAGCTGGCCGAGAGAGGCCGCCTGGCCCGAGCACGGGATTCCGCGCGGGGTTCTGGTGGAGGCCGAGGCCGTCCACGGGCCCGTCACCGGGGTATGGGGGCCGAAGGTGACGCCGGAGACGCTGATCGTCGACCACGGAAAGATCTACGTGTCGGCGCATCTGACCAGCGTCTGCCGCCGGATGGGGATCTCGGTGCAACCAGCGAGGCTGCGGACGGGCCGGGACAAGGGGCCGGTGGAGCGGTTCTTCCGCACCCTGCGGGAAGACCTGCTGCAGCGGCTGCCCGGCTACAAGGGACCGGACATCCACTCGCGTGGGCTGAACCCGGAGAAGGACGCCTTCTTCTTTCACCACGAGTTGGAGGCGATCATCCGCGAGTGGACCGCAGTGACGTATCACCGCAGGCCACACGAGGGCCTGCTCGACCCGCATCTGCCGAAGGTGGAGTTGTCGCCGGCGGCGATGTTCGAGCACGGCCTCGCGCGGGCGGGCTACATCGAGGTGCCTCGCGACCCGCATCTGGCCTACGAGTTCCTCGACGTCACGATGCGGACCGTCCAGCACTACGGCGTCGAGATCAACGGCCGCCGCTACAACGGCGGCTGCCTCGATGGGCTGCGGGACATGGCCGGTTCCGACATCGATCTGGACAAGCGGCGGCTGCCGTTCTTCGCCGACCCCGACGACGTCACCCGGATCCACTTCCGTGACCACGAACGCGTCTGGCACACCCTGCAGTGGGAGCACGCCCCCAGCCTGAACATGCCGCTGAGCGAGGAGGCTCTGCAGTTCGCCCGGCGCCTGGCCGCGAAGGAACACACCTACCCCGACGACCGGCTCGCCATCGCCCTGCTGCTGAAGCGATGGAACCTCGGCCTGGGAACATCCCTGGTCGAACGGCGGATGGCGCTGCGGCTCTCCCGTGAACAGACGGCCCTGGACCTCCCAGGAACGCCGGCCGACGACGTGCGGTCGCTGCCGTCGGTCGCCCTCGTGCTGTCCCTACCCGAGCAACTGGCCCCTCCGCCGATCGAGACCGTCCAGGACCGGGAGCCGGAGGCGGGCGATGACGACGCCGACGGCCTGGAGGAACTGGAAGAGGAACTCGACTTCTACGCCACCGCCCTGAAGGACATCGATGACGACGAGTAAGCGGCCCCGGGCCCAGGGCGAGGAAGCCGATCTGCGCTCGCGACTGGACCACCTCACGCTGTCCCGCAAGGAGGGCTTCGGACGCCTGGCAGACGCACCGCCCGGCCACGTCCGGAACCTCTGTCCCGTCGGCAGTTGAAGTCGCTGGGAGAGGCGGCCCTTGCCGAATACAACCGCGGGCGCCGAAAGTGGCATGCGAATCTCGGCCCGCTGGTGACACCGCAGATGGAAGAGCTGCACGAAGATCTCTCGGACATCTTCGACAGCAACGACCAGGACAGCGACAAGGTCAAGGGCGGTATCGCACTCGACGCCTTTCCCGGGCTGGGCAAGACCACAGCCGTGCTCGCTTTCGCCCGGAAACTCCACCGTCGCATCCTCCAGGAAGAAGGCAAGTACACCGACGAGGGACATGAGCGGTGGCCCGTCTGCCGTGTCGGACTGACCAGCAATACAGGAATGCGGGACTTCAACCGGTCCATTCTTGAGTACTACGGCCACCCAGGACGCTTCCGCGGGACCGCCGCCGACTTCGGCTACCGCGCGCTTGATTCCGTCCTGTCCGCAGAACTGCGAGCCGATGTTGTTCCACATGAAGCCGTTCTTCCAGTCCGCCTTGTTGGCTGCCCAGCCGAGCATGGCGGTCTGCACCTTCTCCTGGAAGATGGTCCGAGTCTGATAGTGCTCGGCCGCCAGCCGTCCCGGAATTCGAGTTGGTACGTGTTGTCGTCGCGCAGCAGTACCTGGACATACCAGCTACCCTCCATACCCTCCTCCACGCGTTCCAGGACCAGGTGCGCGTTCCCGCGCTGGAGGTTGGCCAGCATCCTGCCTATCGCCGGTTTCGTGGGCTTCTTCACCACGCACCCCGCCTCGTCAGTTGCAATCAGCATGGCGTGATCCTCCAACACGGCTCTGACATCGACTCGACGAGTAGCCAGAGGGCTCCGCCATCATGGGCTGGTGACGACATGGATGCGCTGCCATGGGGACGAGGAAGACATCTGGTTCTACTTCGAGGTCGGCACCGAAGGCTGGGTGACCCGGCAGATCGAGCTCGAAGGGCCTGCGCTGACCCCGGTCGCAGCAGCCTCCCTCGCGGAATGGCAGCGGGCCTACGACGCAGGCCGCCTCGACGAGTACGACAGCAGGTTCGGGATCACAGCAGAACTGCCCGTCTCGGAGTGGGAAGGCCATGATCCGGAGCAGCTGACTTCCGAGGAGTTCGAGGAGGTCTGGGACTCAGCTCGTCAGCGGATCACTGCCCGGCCATCATGACTTCCGAAGCGGGCGTGAGAAAATGCCGTCTGCCCCACGACCATGACCCGAAGGGCCAAGCTGCACGGCATCCCCGTGACCAAGGTGAACGGACACACCCGCCCCGAACTTGCGCAGTTGGCCGCTCAGGCCAGAGAGGCACCGGAAATCCTCCGTCCTGCCTTCACGGGGCCCGGCGCATGGGACCGCCTCCGCGAGTTTGCCGCAGTGTCCCGCTATCGGACGCTCAAGGAAGCCGCCGAAGCACTCGGAACCCACCACACGGCCCTGATCACGAGAGTTGGAAGACTGCGTCGCGAGATCGGACACCCACTTCTCACTCGTACAACCACGGCATCACCGATGAAACTGACCCAGATCGGTGAAGCCGTAGCCGCTGCGATCCACGCCACGGGGCCACGGAACCAAGGATGGCTGCGTGCCGACCTACAGGACACGCCCTAGCTCGGCCCGGCTCAGCTTCCGGCCATGGCGATGACCAGTTTGCCGCCCTTCGGGCGCTGCTCGCGCTCCAGCTCCGTCAGGGCGGGAATCGCCTCGGCCAACGGGACCGTACGGGCGATGGGCAGGCGCAGGGTCCGGGCCACCTCCTCCAGGTCGGCGGTCACCGGTCGGCCCATCATCGCCCGGAACGGACCGGGCAGTGCGCTTCTGATCGTTTTGGCCGGGGTTGGGACAATGTCGACGATGGTTCCGCCGGGCTTCAGCAGCGTTCGGGCCGCGGCGAAGGGAAGCATGCCGGGCGTGTCGAGGACGAGATCGAACCGTTCCGCGAGGGCGGCCGGGTCGAAGCCGAAACCCACGACCGGCTCGACGCCGAGCTCGTGGGCCTCGTCGGCCGCAGGGTTGCGGCAGCTGCCGGCGACCGAGGCTCCCCGCGCCTGGGCGAACTGGGCGGCGGCCCGGCCCACCCCGCCCAGGTACCCGTTGACGAAGACCGCCTGCCCGGGCCGGATTTCCGCCGTGGCCTGGTAGGCGGTCACGCCCACGGTCGGCAGGGCGGCTGCCTGCTCGTACGAAAGGTCCACCGGTTTGAGCACGACCGCCTTCTCCGGAGCCGTCACCATCTCGGCGAACGCCCCCGCCTGCCGGAACCGAGCCCGGCCGAGTACCGCGTCGCCGGCCTTCAGGCGGGTGACGCCGGCGCCGACCGCCTCGACGACTCCGGCGAAGTCGTGCCCCATCGCCCGGGGAAAGGCGCGGCCGGTCATCAGCTTCATCTCGCCGTTGCGCATCTTCCAGTCCAGCGCGTTGGAAGCCGCCGCTCGGACGCGGACGAGAACCTCATCCGGACCCGGGCGTGGTGGCTCGAACTCAGCGAGCCGCATCACCTCCGGGCCGCCGTAGCGGTCGTATTGAAGGCGCTTCACGAGGCGTATTCGTTCGAGATCTCGGTGGCGTAGTTCTTCCAGAGCGGTTGCATGGTCTCGGCGTTGACCGGCTGCCCGGAATCGATCATGGCCTTGAAGTCGCGGAAGTACTGCACATACAGGTCCGGCGTGAAGGTGTTCAGCATGACCGCGTTCTCGTCGCCGACGTTGGCGAACGTGTGCGGCGCCCCGGTCGGCACGATGACCCAGGTGCCCGGCCCTGCGTCGTATTGGTCCTCGCCGACGGTGAACCGGAAAGTTCCCGCCAGCACGTAGAAGCCCTCGTCATGCTGGGCGTGGCGATGCTGCAACGGGCTCGGGGTGCCCGGCGGAATGGTGACCTCGGCGAACCCCAGCCGGTGGTCGGTGTGCTCGCCGTTCTCCAGGATGCGGATCTGCTGCGCCCCGCTGCCGAGGATCTCGCCCTCACCGGGGCGGACGATGTTTACCTTCGCCACGACTTCTCCTCTTGCTATTGCCTGTCTTGGTCACCACCATCCTTGTCCGGGCCGGCTGTGCGCGTCTTGGTCGTCTGTGCACGGTTGCTGGTTACCAGTGCACGGGCGTTGTAGCCGTACGTCGCCTTGAAGAGCTTGCTGAAATGGGTGGGATCGGAGAATCCCCACCGGGCGGCCACGGCGGTGACCGTACGTCCGCTTCCGGTCAGCTCGGCCCGGCAGCGCTCCAGGCGGCGACGGCGGATCAGGGCCGCGACGGTGAGCGGCTGGTCCTCGAACAGCTTGTGCAGCCGGCGTACGGATATGTTGTGGGTGGCGGCGATGCCAGGCGGGGACAGATCGGGATCGGCCAGCCGGGTCTCGATGTAGCCGGCGATCCGGCTCCGCAGCCACTCGTCCGCGGCCGGTTGTTCGTCGCCGAGCCGGGCCTCCAGTGCGACCGCGATCAGCTCGACGACGGCCGCCGCCGACCGCAGCGCCTCCGCCTCGCGGAACTCGGTCGCCGACCACGCCGACTGCCGGGCCAGCACGGAGACGAGAGCGCCCGGGCCATGGCTGCCGTCGATGCGTACGCCGATGAGCCGGTCGATCTGCGCGGGCCGGATCCGAAGCTCCCGGCGCGGAACCAGGATGGTGACGTGCGCCGAGGCGGTGCTCTCGAACCGGAGCGTACGCGTGGGATCGAGCAGTACCAGGTCGGTCGGCCCGAGTTCGGCGTCGCCGCGCCCTTGCTCGATCCGCGTCCGGCCCCGGGTCATCACCTTGACCGCCAGGTTCTCGCCGTCGGAGGCGTCGCGCTCCCGCCCGATGCAGGCGCTCTCGGGCGTGTCGAGGGAGACCAGCCGCAGCGGCCCGAGGTCACGGGTGGCGATCCCGCCCCGGAAGCCGGCCCCGGCCAGCTTGTTGACCAGCGGCGGAAACCCGCTGGCGGCCAGCTCGTCCTGGAACGACTCAAGGTTGCCGGTCACCGGTCAATGATAACGGCGACACTTCTGCTCAGGCACGGTGTTCGGCGGGGGGTTACAGCGGCGCCGGCCCGCATCTGCTCTACCAGGCTCTGGTGCACGCGGTGGACGGATCAGTCGCGCCGGCGACCGACGGCCGAACGGTGAGCGCAGCTCCGATATCGGAATCGGTGGTAACCGCCGCGATGGACTTCGAGATGTGTTCACGCTCGTTGGCGGTCAACTGGAGTCCGCTGGTGGACGCGGCTGTGACGGCCGGCCTGCCGACACCCATAACCGCCGGCCGGGTACCGGTTGCGAAGCCCCGTCATCTTGAGCGCCGGCCGGTAACGTCTGGTGAGCACCACCGCAGTCACCGCCGCAAAGAACGCGGCAGCGAGGATCGCGCGTGGTTTTCGTGATCGCATGAATGAGTGTCTCTTTTGCCGGTCAGCCCAGCGTTATGCGCGCACGACGCCGGGAAGCCGGGAATGGGAACGGCACCGACGCTCGGACAGATCGGACCTGCCGATCTGCGGTCGGCGGCATCGTTTCGACGTTCGAGGCCGGTCACTCGGTGTAACCCCGCGCGGTCTGGCGAGGTGGGTGAAATCGGGACTCTGTTCAAACGGCGTGGATGTCGATCAGCGGAGCCGGTCGATTGTTGAGCTCGCGGGATCGCGCTCACCAGCCCGGAACGCAGCGACCAGATCGCCCGCCGCAACGCCAAGGGCTCCCGCGGCGGACGCCCACCCGCCTTCGATCCCGAGCGCTACACCGGCCGCAACGTCGTCGAGCGCTGCTTCAATCGACTCAAACAGTTCCGCGCGATCGCCACCCGCCACGCCAAACGCGTCACCTACTACCGCTCAGAAATCATCATCGCCGCCATCGTGTTATGGCTGCGTGCCGACCTACAGGACACGCCCTAGTCCACACCAACCGTCGCCTCAATGGGGCCTGGACCCAGCGCTACGAACACGGCGTTCCCGTCAGTGACCTTGAACCCGTCGAGGTCGATGGCACGACCGGGACGCCGGCCCATTTCAAGCCGGACGAGTCGCTGGGTTCGGTGCCCCTGCCGGAGGATGCCGATCTTTCGCGCCTGGCCACAGTGGCCTCATCTAGAGGTTCAGGTCAATGACCAGCGGCTGCGGCGTCACGGGCCGAGGTCCGCCGACTGGAGCCGCCATCAGTGAGCGGCCGTTGGCTCTTCCGTTCGCTGAGGAAAATGACACGAAAGCGGGACTGTGTCACTGGCACGACCGCGGAATCCGGCCTGAAAGTGCAGGTCACTGCAGCTCCAGAGGACACGGCTCGCCGGAACCTACAGTTCCCGCAGCGTGGTCAGGAGGGCGGCACCCGGTGCGGGTGCCGCCCTCTTCGCAGGTGACGCGCGGTACGGCCGCGCGGTAGCTTCCGTGCGTGAACGGCGTGATGGGGAACGGCGAGGACGGCGAAAGCGGCGCGGACGAGGCCGGGGCGCCGGGCGCGCGGGCGCGGGGCGGCATCACGGTGCGGCGCGCGCTGGAGTTGCCGGGGCTGCGCGGGGGCCTGCCGGAGGTCGTGGCCTGCGGGGACCGGCTGGGCCGTACGGTGCGCTGGGTGCACGCCGGCGAGGTGCCGAACATCGCCTCGCTGCTCAAGGGCGGTGAGCTGCTGCTGACGACCGGGCTCGGGCTCGGCAGCCGCCCGGCGGACCAGCGGGCCTTCGTGCGGCGGCTCGCGGAGCGCGGGATCGCGGCGCTGGTCGTGGAGCTGGGGCCCCGGTTCACGCGGCTGCCCTCGGTGCTCGTCGAGACGGCGCGGGCGGCCGGTCTGCCGCTCGTGCAACTGCACCGCGAGGTGCCCTTCGTGACGGTGACGGAGGAGATCCACACCGAGATCGTCAACGGCCACTACGCGGTGCTGCGCCAGGCCGAGGAGGTGCACCGGCGGTGCACGGCGGCGGTGCTGGGCGGTGGCGGGGTCCCGCAGGTCCTGGAGATCCTCACGGACTTCGGCGGCAATCCGGTGTTCCTGGAGACCGCCGAGGGCCAGTTGCTGTACGCGGCGGCGAAGGGGGCGCGCGGCGCCGATCCGCTGCAGGTGTGGGAGAAGCTGCGCGGCAGCAGGGCCGCGCGGGCGCAGGGGCCGCCCGCCGGTTCGGTGCTGGTGGACGTGGCGGGGGCGGGCACGGGCCCCCGGGGCGAGGTGCGGGCGCGGCTCGTCCTGCTTCCGGTGGCGGGGGCGGTGCGGGAGGTGCACCGGCTGGCGGTCGAGCGGGTCGCGGGCATTCTCGCGGTGGTGCTCATGCAGGCCAGGCAGGACGAGGAGCTGGCGGCGCGGGGCCGGGGCGACTTCCTCAACGATCTCGCGCTGGGCCGGATCGTCCCCGAGGAGGCGCCCGCGCAGGCGGCGGTGCTGGGGTTCCGGCCCGGTGCCCGGCCGTTGCTGCCCGTCGTGATGCGGCTGCCCGACGGGGCCGGGGACCTGTCCCCGGGAGGGGGCTGGGCGGTTCTGGTGCGCGCGGTACTGGAGGAGCTGGGCGCGGTGGGGGTGCCCGCGCTGCTGGGAGTGCGGCCGGTGGAGGGCCGGGTGCCGCTGCTGCTCGGGCTGCGGACGCGTGAGGAGCGCGGGACGGTCGCCGAGCGGGCGGCCCGCGCGCTGCGGGCGGGCGTGGAGCGGGCCGGTCTGCCGCGCGCCGAGGGGGTGCAGCCGGTCGTGGTGATCGGGGCGGCCGGGGACTGGGCGGCGGCGGCCTCGGGCCTGCGGCACGCGGCCGAGGCGGCCCGGGCCGCTCAGGGGCTCGCGCCCCGGCCGTGGTTCGACGCGGGGCGCCTGGACATCGACCTGTTGCTGTGGCGCCTGCGCGAGGAGCCGGATCTCGCGGCCTTCGTGGAGCGGTCACTCGGCCCGCTGATCGAGCACGACCGCACGGCGCGGCCCGCGCTGCTGCCGACGCTCACGACCTACCTGGAGCACGCGGGCCGCAAGGCGGAGACGGCGCGCGCACTGCACCTGAACCGGCAGACCCTCTACAACAGGCTCGCGCGGGCGGGCGAGTTGCTGGGCGCCGACCTGGACGACCCGCAGACTGTCCTGACCCTGAGCCTCGCACTGCGGGCGCGTCGGCATGTGTGAGGAGGACCGGACGACGGCCGGGGCGGCGGCCGCGCTTCAGGAGTGCGCGGCCCTGTGGAGCGTCGGGGAGATCCGCTCGGCCGGTGTCGTCGCGGCCGCCTGTTCCGCGCTCGTCGCCGGACTCGACAGCCCCGGACTGCGCGTCCTGGCCGCCCGCACGGCCTCGGAGGCGGACTACGAGGTGCCCGAGTTGCCGCCTGTGGCGCTCGCCGAACTCGGCCTCGTGTTCTACCCGGTCGCGAGCCCGGCGGGCCGGGAGGCGGCGACCCGGGCGCTCGCACGGCGCCTGCTCGCGGGCGGGCTGACGGCGCGCGAGTTCACCCGCCGACTGCACCGGCGCGACGGTCACGAGCTGCCGCTGACCGAGCGGCTCGCCGAGCTCGACGACGCGTACGACATCCTCGAATACGGCGACAGTACGGCGGCGCAGGTCGATGCCGAGGTCCTGGCCGAGGCCCGTCGTCTCGCGACCCTCCCGGACGCTCCCGCCGACTACCCGGACCCACCGGCCCGAGTCAGGGCGAGGACAGGGGCCGGGTCAGTTCGTCGTAGACGCTGAGCACTTGGGCGACCGTGGCGTCCTCGCTCGGCCACCCGGCCGCCCGTTCGGGGCCCAGGCGGGAGAGTTCGGCGCGGCGGTCCGGGTCGGCGAGCAGGGCGCCGACCCGGCCGGCGAGCGCCTCGGGATCGCCGTACGGCACCAGTTCGGCCGCCTCGCCCACGAGTTCGGGGGTGCCGCCGACCGCGGTGGCGACCAGGGGGACGCCCCGGGCCAGGGCTTCCTGAGCGAGCAGGGAGCGGGCCTCCCAGCGGCTGGGCAGCACGGCGACGTCGGCGGCGGCGAGCAGGTCGGGCAGGTCCTCCCGGCTGCCGGGCAGCAGGACGGGCAGGCCCTCCGCGTCGATCCTGGACTGGAGTTCCGGGCGCAGCGGCCCCTCCCCCGCGACGACGAGCAGCGGCGCCGGGTCGAGGAGGCGCCAGTGCCGGGCGGCGTCCAGCAGGACCCCGTAGCCCCGGTGCCGTACGAGCGAACCGGCCGCCATGATCAACGGCCTCTCGACGGCGCCGAGTTCGGCACGGGCCTTGTGCGGCGGCCGCCCGGGTTCCGCGCCGGGCACGCGGGGCGCGGGAAGTGCGACCGGCGCGAGCCGGGCGTCCCTGGCGCCTCGGCGTCTGGCCCGCTCCACGAGGTCGGAGGTGGTGGCGAGCAGGACGGTCGCGGCGCGCGAGACGCGGCGCTCCATCAGGCGCAGCACGTGGGCGCGCGCCCCTTCGGCGTGGGCGCGGGTGTGCCACGTGACGACGAGCGGGACGGGGCGGGCGCCGAGCGCCAGGGAGGCGCGCAGTGCGGCGTGCAGTCCGTGGGCGTGGACGAGGTCGGCGCCCGCGCACACGCCGCGCAGCGCGGCGAGGGAGGCGGGGTCGCTGCTGCGGGGGACGGGGACATGTGTCGCGCCGGCCCCGGCGAAGTCGTAGGCGTGGCCGAGTTCCCGGGGCGCGCACACGCTCACCCGCACGCCGCGGGCGACGAGGCCCGCGGTCAGCGACCGTACGTGGCTGCTGCTGCCCGCGCTGCCTCCGCCGAGCACCTGCACCGTACGCAGGGACTGACCCGGCGGGGTCGACTGGCTGGTCACGGTTGCTGGCGCTCCTGGGTCGGCGGTGCGGGCACGTGCGGTGCTGCTGGGGCGGGCGGGACCGGGCCACCCCAGGATGCCAGGAACCCGCGAGGTCGCGGGGAGCGCGCCGCACGGCGGGGCGAACCGGGGCCGACGCGAGCCTACGGGTCAACCCGCCTCCCGCGCACGGGCGTTCGCCGCGACGCCGTGGGGCCGGGCGGCCCGGACGTTCGCCCGGACCGCCTATTCCGCGTCCCCCCGCGCGGCGGCGAGCAGTTCCTCGGCGTGTGCCCGCGCGGTCTGCGAGTCCTCCTGTCCCGCGAGCATCCGGGAGAGTTCGCGGATGCGGTCCTCGCCCTCCAGCACCTTGACCCCGGAGCTGGTGACGGAGCCGTCGTTGGTCTTCTCGACGAGCAACTGCCGGTCGGCGAAGGCCGCGACCTGGGGGAGGTGGGTGACGACGACGACCTGGGCGGACCGGGCGAGGCGGGCGAGGCGGCGCCCGATCTCCACGGCGGCCTTGCCACCGACGCCCGCGTCGACCTCGTCGAACAGGTAGGTCGGTACGGGGTCGGTGCCGGCGAACACGACCTCGACGGCGAGCATGACGCGGGAGAGTTCACCGCCGGAGGCGCCCTTGGCGATGGGCCGGGGCGGGGCACCGGGGTGCGGGGCGAGCAGGAGTTCCACCTCGTCCACCCCGTAAGGGCCGTAGGCGACGCGCCGTCCGCCGACCTCGACGCCCTCGGCGTCCTCGGCGACCTCGGTGGCGCCGACCGCGATGGTGACGCGGGCGTGCGGCATGGCGAGGGAGGCGAGTTCGGCGGTGACGGCCTCGGCGAAACGGGAGGCCGCCTCGGTGCGCGCGGCGGTCAGTTCGGCGGCCAGGAAGGCGAGTTCGGAGCCGAGGGTCTCGCGTTCCGCGGCGAGTTCCCCGATCCGCTCGTCGTCCCCCTCCAGTTCGCCGAGGCGTTCGGCGCCCTCGCGCGCCCACTCCAGTACGGCGTCGACGTCGGCCCCGTACTTGCGGGTGAGCGCGGCGAGCGCGGCCCGGCGTTCCTCGACGGCGGCCAGCCGCAGCGGGTCGGCGTCGAGGTCGTCGGCGTATCCGGCGAGTTCCCCGGCGACGTCGGACAGCAGGATGCCGACCTCGCCCAGGCGCCCCGCGAGGGCGGCGAGCGCCGGATCGTGGGCGCCGGCCGATTCCAGGGCGCGCTGGGCGCCGCCGACGAGAGTGGTGGCGTCGACGCCCTCGGGATCCTCGGGGTTCCCGGCGAGCGCGGCGTGCCCGGCGGCGGCGGCCGAGGCGAGGGCTTCGGCGTTGCCGAGCCGTTCGGCCTCGGCGGACAGTTCGGCGTCCTCCCCGGCGAGGGGTTCGACGGCGGCGATCTCCTCCAGCCCGAACCGCAGCAGGTCGGCCTCCTGGGCGCGTTCCCTCGCGCGGGTGGTCAGCTCGTCGAGCTGGGCGACGACGGCCCGCAGCCTGCGGTAGGCGGCGCGGTACTTGTCGAGCGGCGCGGAGACCGCGTCGCCCGCGTACCGGTCGAGGGCCTGGCGCTGCCGCGCCGCTTTGAGCAGGCCCTGCTGGTCGGTCTGGCCGTGCACGGCGACGAGGTCCTCGGCGAGTTCACCGAGCAGCCCGACGGGCACCGAGCGTCCGCCGAGGTGGGCGCGGGAGCGGCCCTCGGCGGACACGGTCCGGCTGATGAGGAGGGCGCCCTCGTCCAGCTCGGCGCCCGCCTCCTCGGCGCGCCGGGCGACGGGGGCGTCGGGGCGCACCGTGATGCGCCCCTCGACCACCGCCGACTTCGCGCCGATCCGCACCAGGGCGGCGTCGGCGCGCCCGCCGAGCAGCAGCCCGAGGCTCGTGACCACCATCGTCTTGCCGGCGCCCGTCTCACCGGTGACGGCCGTGAAGCCGGGTGACAGCTCCACCACCGCGTCCTCGATGACGCCGAGCGACCGTATCCGCATCTCCTCCAACACGCACATGACCATACGAGGTTTCCCGGCCCGTCCGCGACGTCACCCCGTCCGGAGTTGACGGCTCAGCCCGGGGCGCCCCGCCAGCCGGCCACCGGCAGGGCGAATTTCGCGACCAGCCGGTCGGTGAACGAGGCGTGGTGGAGGCGGGCCAGCCGCACGGGTACGGCGCCCCGGCGCACCTCGACGCGCGCGCCCGAGGGCAGCGGCACGGTGCGGCGCCCGTCGCACCACAGGACGCCGCTGGGCGTACCGGGCTGGATCTCGACGGCGAGCACTGAGGAGGGCGAGGTCACGAGGGGTTTCGCGAACAGGGCGTGGGCGCTGATCGGCACCATGAGCAGCGCCTCGACCTCGGGCCAGACGACGGGCCCGCCGGCCGAGAAGGCGTACGCGGTGGAGCCGGTCGGGGTCGCGCACACGATGCCGTCGCAGCCGAATCCGGTCACGGGCCGCCCGTCGATCTCCAGGACGACCTCCAGCATCCTCTCGGGGGAGATCTTCTGCACGGCGGCCTCGTTGAGCGCCCAGTCGGTGTGCACGACGTCCCCGTCGCTGTGCACGAGCACATCGAGGGTCATGCGTTCCTCGACGTCGTAGGAGCGGCGTACGACGCGGTCCACGACCTTGTCGAGGTCGTCGCGTTCGGCTTCGGCGAGGAAGCCGACCCGGCCGAGGTTGACGCCGAGCATCGGCACCCCGGAGGCGCGGGAGAGTTCCGCCCCGCGCAGCAGGGTCCCGTCGCCGCCGAGGACGATGAGCAGTTCGCAGCCGACGAGGGCGTCCGGGGTCGCCTCCTGGACGAGTTCGACGTGGGGTTTGGCGGGCAGCGGCAGATCGGCCGCCTCCTCCTCCAGCACGCGGACGGCGAGGTCGCAGCGCAGGAGGCCCTGGACGACGAGTTCGGCGCTGCGGATGGCGGCGGGCCGCCCGGTGTGGGCGAGCAGGAAGACGGTGCGCCGGCCGGAGGCTGTGCCCTCCGTACCCGGGCTGGTGTGCTTCATCGGGGTCCCTCCGCTACCGCTCGGTCGACGTCCGCCGGGTCGAGCGGGGGTGCCCCGGCGCGCAGCCACAGAAAGTACTCGACGTTGCCCGAGGGCCCGGGCAGGGGGCTCGCGGTGACGCCGAGGACCCCGAGGCCGAGTGCGGCGGCCTGCCCGGCGACGGTGCGCACGGCCTCGGCCCGCAGCTGGGTGCTGCGCACGACGCCGCCGCTGCCGAGGCGTTCCCGGCCCACCTCGAACTGGGGTTTCACCATGAGGACGAGGTCGGCGTCGGGGGCGGCGCAGCGCACCAGGGCGGGCAGGACCAGTCCGAGCGGGATGAAGGACAGGTCGCCGACGACGAGGTCGACGGGCCGGCCGTCGATCGCGTCGAGGCTGAGTTCACGCACGTTGGTGCGGTCCTTGACCACGACCCGTTCGTCGCTCTGCAGGGACCAGGCGAGCTGTCCGTAGCCGACGTCGACGGCGACGACCTGCGCGGCCCCGGCCCGCAGCAGGACGTCGGTGAACCCGCCGGTGGAGGCGCCCGCGTCGAGGGCGCGGCGCCCTTCGACGCGCAGCCCGCGCGGCCCGAAGGCGGCGAGCGCCCCGGCGAGCTTGTGCCCGCCGCGGGAGACGTAGTCGGGATCGTCGTCGTCGGCCTTGACCACGACGGGGGCGCTCTTCTCCACCTGGGTCGCGGGTTTCACGGCGAGCGCTCCGCCGACGCTCACGCGTCCGGCCGCGATCAGCTGGCTCGCGTGTTCCCGGGAACGCGCGAGTTTGCGGCGTACCAGCTCCGCGTCGAGGCGGTTGCGGGCCACTCCTGCCACGGTCGGTTCAGCTCCTGTGCTCGTACGGAAGATCAGCCGGGAACGGGGCCCCGGCCGGGCGGTGCGGGGGCCGGCGGCCCCTGGGTGGCGTCGAGCGCGCTCAGCGCCTCCCGCAGTCCCCGGTGTACATCCTCGTACACCTCCATGTGCCCGTCGGTGGCGAGGTGGTCCACGGCGCCGAGCCGGTCGAGCGCGGCGTCCACCGCGGTGTCCCCGGTGGGGCCGCGGTCGAGGCCGAGCGGGGCGGCGCCCGGCCGCCGGGCCTCCCCGGGGGGCGCCGTGGCTTCGGCCGGGCGGGGCCGCGTCGAGTCGTCCATGGCGCGACGCTATCGCGGAAGGCCGGTGTAACGTCGGTCACCATGGCCACCGTCGAGGAGTGCCGCGCCGCACTCGACCGGCTCGCGGAGAGACTCGCGGCCGCCGAGGGCGCGGCGAAGAACGCCGCCGCCCCGGACCGCTCGCTCAGCTGCCGGATCACGGACCTGGACACGACGTTCCTGGGCCGGCTGTCCGGCGGCACGCTCACCGTCCACGACACGGTGCGCGGCCGGCCCGAGCAGCGGGCCGCGATCCGCTTCACCCTGTCGGGCGAGGACCTCCTCGCCCTGGTCGCCGGCGAGCTGGACTTCGCCCGCGCCTGGGCCTCGGGCCGGGTCCGGCTGGAGGCCCCGTTCCGCGACCTGCTGCGCCTGCGCTCCCTGCTGTGAGGCGCTGAGGCCGCGGCCCGCCTACCGCCCCAGGGCGCGGCGTGCCGCGTCCGTCTCCCCCTCGAAGGCGTGCCGGCCCGCGGCCGTCCAGGCGGCCGCGCACAGGGCGCGCACCCCGTCGGTGCGCGCGCCCGCGCCGTCGAGCGCGAGGGCCCCGGAGGACGTGCGGGAGGCCGTCCAGCCTCCGCAGGAGAAGCGTTCCCCCTCGGCGTGGACCTCGGGCTGGGCGGTCAGCAGGTCCCGCAGGTCCTGGCCGACGTACGTGGGCCGGTGCTCGGGCACGGCGCGCAGCAGTTCCTCCACGCCCGCGACCCCGGTGAGGACGAGGAGCGAGTCGACGCCGCCCTCGTGGGCCCCCTCGATGTCGGTGTCGAGCCGGTCTCCTACGACGAGGGGCCGCCTGGCGCCGGTGCGCAGGATCGTCTCGCGGTGCATGGGGGGCTTCGGCTTGCCGGCGACGCGGGGTTCGGCGCCGCCGGTCGCGATGCGGACCACCTCGACGGCCGCCCCGTTGCCGGGGGCGATGCCGCGTCCGCTGGGGATGGTGAGGTCGGTGTTGGACGCGAACCACGGCACCCCGCGGGCGACGGCGTACCCGGCCTCGGCCAGCCGGGACCAGGGCAGGTCGGGACCGCCGTAGCCCTGGGCGACGGCGAGGGGCGCGTCGTCGGCGGACTCCACCGGTACGAGCCCGCGTTCCTCCAGTGCGAGCCGCAGCCCCTCCCCACCGATGAGCAGGACCTTCGCCCCGTCGGGCAGTTCCTCGGCGATGATCCGGGCGACGGCCTGCGCGGACGTGATGACGTCGGCGGGGTGCGCGGGCACCCCGAGTTCGGTGAGGTGGGCGGCGACGGCCTCGGGGGGCCGCAGCGCGTTGTTGGTGACGTAGGCGAGGTGCATACCGCCGTCGCGGGCGGCGGTGAGGGAGTCGACGGCGTGGTCGATGGCCTCCCCGCCGGCGTAGACCACTCCGTCCAGGTCGAGCAGCGCTGTGTCGTAGGCCTCGCTGAGCGGCTTCTCGCTCGTTCCGGTCGTGGTCCGCACGGACTGGGTCATGCCGCATCGCTCCTCGTTGGGTGGGTCTCCCCCGATCATCGCTCATGTCGGATTCCCACATACGATGCACGGATGAACTCTGCGGGTCCCGGGAAGAGCGGGCTGGACCTGGTCCCGTTCCGGGGCGTGCGGTACGTCCCCGAGCGGGTCGGCAGCCTGGCGGCGGTGACGTCGCCGCCGTACGACGTGGTGGTGCGCCCGGACGGGCTGCTGCACCTGGAGAGCGCCGATCCGCACAACATCGTCCGGGTGATCCTGCCGCAGGGCGAGAGTGCGGAGCTGCGTCACCGGCACGCCGCGGACACCTTGCGCGGCTGGCTCGCCGAGGGGGTCCTGGCCGCGGACGGGACGCCGGCGCTGTACGTCTACGAGCAGCGGCGGGGCGATCTGCTGCAGCGCGGGGTGATCGGGGCGCTGCGCCTGTCGGAGCCGTCCGAGGGTGTCGTCCTGCCGCACGAGGACGTCATACAGGACGTCGTGGCGGACCGCGCCGACCTGATGCGCGCGACCGCGGCCAACCTGGAGCCCCTGCTGCTCACGTACCGGGGTGACGAGCCGGGTGCGGAGGAAGTGCCCGCTGCGGGCACGGCGGCCGTCGTGGAGTCGGTGGCGGCCACGCCGCCGCTGCTGGCCACGGTCACGGAGGACGGTTTCGCCCATCGTCTGTGGGCGGTGCGCGACCCGGAGGACATCGCGGAGGTCCGCGCGGACCTCTCCCACCGGCAGGCGCTCATCGCGGACGGCCACCACCGCTGGGCGACGTACCTGCGGCTGCGCGAAGGCCGTCCCTCGCCGAGCCCGTGGGACTACGGCCTGGTCCTGCTCGTCGACACGGTGCGGCATCCCCTGCGGGTGCGGGCGATCCACCGGCTGCTGCGCGGACTGCCGGTGGGCCGGGCGCTGCGGCTGCTGGGCGACACCTTCCGGGTGCGCGAGGTGCCGGGCCCCTTGGCGGAGGCCGAGCGGGCACTGGCCGGGGCCGCGGCCGGGGGCAACGCGTTCCTGCTGGCGGGCGACGGCCGGTTCCACCTCGTGGACCGTCCGGCCCCGGCGCTGCTGGCCCGGACGGTGCCCTCCGACCGTCCGCCGGCCTGGCGTTCGCTGGACGCGACGGTGCTGCACTCGGCCCTGATCGCCGAGGTGTGGTCCCTGCCGGACAGTTCCGAGCGGATCGCCTACCTGCACGAGGCGGACGCGGCCGTGGAACAGGCCGTCCGCACGGACAGTACGGCGGTGCTGATGCACCCGGTCGCGGAGTCCGTGGTCCGTGACCTGGCGGGTGCCGGTGTACGGATGCCACGCAAGTCCACGTCCTTCGGCCCGAAGCCGGCGACGGGCCTGGTCCTGCGCGACCTGGATCTCTGAGCGCGTCCCCGTCCGGGGGCCGGACATGACGAAGGAGGCGGTGGCCCGTCCCCGTGGGGATGGACCACCGCCTCCTGTCGTGTCACGTGCCGGCGCGAGCGCCTCGGCCTCCGGAGCGACTACTCGGCGGGAGACTCGAACGGCCGGGTGGACGGGGCCGGTGCCCCGCCGGGAGCGTCCTCGTCGGCGTTGCCCTCGTCGGCGACGTCCTCACGGCTGGCGTCGGCGGCGACCGGCGCGGCGTCTGCCTCCTCGTCCGTCTTCTCGTCCGTCTTCTCGTGCAACTCGTCTGGCTCTTCGGCCTCTTCCGCCTCTTCGGCTTCCGGCGCCGTGGGGGCGATCGTGGCTGCGGGCTCGGTGGCCTCGGCCTCGTTCACGTCCTCCGCGTCGTCGGCCTCGTCCTCGGCCAGCGCGTCGACGAACTCGATGCCGTCGAGCTCGGCGAGCCGGTCGGAGGCGTCGGTGCTGCCGTCCTTGTCGGACTCGACGGCCTTGGCGAACCACTCGCGGGCCTCGTCGGTGCGTTCGGCGGCGAGCAGCGCGTCGGCGTAGGCGTAGCGCAGTCGCGCGGTCCACGGGTGGACGGCGTGCGAGGCCAGTTCGGGGCTCTGCAGCGTGACGATGGCCGCGTCGAGCTGGCCGAGGTCGCGGCGGGCTCCGGCGGCGACGAGCCGCATCTCGACCTGTCCGGCCTTGTCCAGCTTGTGGACCTCGGGGGCTCCCGCCATGTCGAGGGCCTTCTCGGGGCGTCCGAGTCCGCGTTCGCAGTCGGCCATGATCGGCCACAGGTCGACCCCGCCGGTCATCCGCCGGGCGGCACGGAACTCGGCGAGCGCCTCGTTGAACTTCTGCACGGCGTACGCGGCGAAGCCGGCGGCCTCGCGGACGGCGGCGACGCGCGAGGCGAGGCGCAGCGCGATCCGCGAGTAGGCGTAGGCCTTCTCGGGGTCCTCGTCGATGAGCTGGGCGACCATGACGAGGTTGCGCGCGACATCGTCGGCGAGCGTCTTCGGCAGGCTCATCAGCTCCTGACGCACGGACGGGTCGATCTCGAAGCCGGTGACCTCGTCGGGGATCGGGAGCCGCTTGATGGGCTCGCGATCGCGATCGCCCCGGTAGCCACCACGGTCGTCCCGGCGGTCGTCGCGGCGCGGCCCACCCCGGTCGTCGCGGTCACGGAAGCCGCCGGAACGGCCTGCTGCGGGCCCGCCACGCCGGTCGTCCCGACGCGGCCCACCACGGTCGTCGCGCCCGCGGAAGCCACCTCGATCGTCGCGGCGTTCACCACCGCGGTCGTCACGGCGGAACGGGGGACGGTCTCCGCCTCGGTCGTCGCGTCCTCGGTCGTCACGGCGGAACGAGGGGCGGTCGCCACCACGGTCGTCGCGCCCACGGAAGCCGCCCCGGTCCCCACCGCGCTCACCACCACGGTCGTCACGGCGCTCGTCGCGGCGGAAGGCCGGGCGGTCTCCGCCACGGTCGTCACGACGGAACGGGGGACGGTCACCCCCACGGTCGTCACGGCGGTCGTCACGGCGGAAGGCCGGGCGGTCCCCACCACGGTCGTCACGTCCCCGGTCATCACGACGGACCGGCGGCCGGCCTCCGTCACGTCGGTCATCGCGTCCGCGGTCGTCACGACGGAAGGAGGGGCGGTCGCCGCCACGGTCGTCGCGGCCACGGAAGCCACCACGGTCGTCGCGGCGGGGTGCCGGGCGGTCGCTTCCCCGGTCGTCACGGCGGAAGGAGGGGCGGTCTCCGCCTCGGTCGTCGCGGCGGGGTGCCGGGCGGTCATTGCCTCGGTCGTCACGGCGGAACGGAGGGCGGTCGCCGCCACGGTCGTCACGGCCACGGAAGCCACCACGGTCCCCACCGCGGTCGTCACGGCGCTCGCCACCCCGGTCGTCACGACGGAATGAGGGGCGATCGCCACCACGGTCGTCGCGGCGGGGTGCCGGGCGGTCATTGCCTCGGTCGTCACGGCGGAACGGGGGGCGGTCGCCGCCACGGTCATCGCGGCCACGGAAGCCACCACGGTCGTCGCGGCGGGGTGCCGGGCGGTCGCTTCCCCGGTCGTCACGGCGGAACGAGGGGCGGTCTCCGCCTCGGTCGTCGCGGCGGGGTGCCGGGCGGTCATTGCCTCGGTCGTCACGGCGGAACGGGGGGCGGTCGCCGCCACGGTCGTCACGGCCACGGAAGCCACCACGGTCCCCACCGCGGTCGTCACGGCGCTCGCTGCCTCGGTCGTCACGACGGAACGGGGGGCGGTCGTCGCGGCGGCCGTGGCTTCCACGGTCGCTGTCGCGTCGCTCGTTGTCACGACGAGGGGCGCTGCGATATCCGCCCCGGTCGCCGCCCTCGCGGCCGCGAGGCCCGCGGTCCGGTCGCTCGTCGGAAGGGTTGGGGGACATCGGTGACTCCTCGTCTCAGGTACTGCGGCCATTCTCGCGCGGCCGGCGTTGCGCCGCGCTCGGGCCAAGTATTCGAATCGTGCTTCAGGGTGTGCGGGGAAAACAAAAAAGGACCTCTGGTCCCAGCGTGAACGCCGGGACCAGAGGTCCTTCAAAGATTGTTCGGCGACGACCTACTCTCCCACAAGGTCCCCCTTGCAGTACCATCGGCGCTATGAGGCTTAGCTTCCGGGTTCGAAATGTAACCGGGCGTTTCCCTCACGCTATGGCCACCGAAACCCCTTCAGACACTCCGCCCTGGGGCAGAGTACGAACAGGGTCAGCGAACAAGCACACTTTTTAGTTAAGTGAAACTGTTCCAGCCGACACAGGCTGTTCGTTACCTGAGAACAAACACAGTGGACGCGAGCAACTGAGGACAAGCCCTCGGCCTATTAGTACCGGTCAACTCCACCCCTCACAGGGCTTCCATATCCGGCCTATCAAC
>NZ_JBFALS010000010.1:124884-261588 GCF_040656295.1 Streptomyces sp. NPDC049954 | reverse complement strand
CTAAGGGCTGTCCCGCGATTCCTGGCGGGCGCACGACGACAGCTACGGCACCTCGCCGCGTTGTCGAAACGCCCGAATGCATCCGGTATGCGGGCTTTTCTCCGCCTTGCGATGCACCGCATCTGACGCCGTGCGCTGATCCACCAGGAATTGCGGGACAGCCCTTAGGCTCGACGCCGTGGCCAACAAGAACATCCCGGACTCCGGATTCCCCGACGACGACGGCCGTGCCGACCCCGCGCTGAGCGCCGCGCTCTCCGCGTGGGCCGAGGACCACACCGCGCACGCGGCCGTCCTCGGCGCGCTGCGCGGTGCCCGCCTGCTCGTACCCGTCGTCGCCGTCCTCGGCGAGGCCGAGGAGGACGAGCACGGGCTCAGGCGCGAGAAGACCAGCGACATGGCGGTCCCCACCCTCAAGGCCGGCCACCGCAAGGCGCTGCCCGCCTTCACCTCGACGGAGAGCCTCGCGCGCTGGGACCCGGCCGCGCGCCCCGTTGCCGTTCCCCTGCACCAGGCGTTGCAGGCCGTCGCGCACGAACAGGCCGACACCCTCGTCCTCGACCTCGCGGGACCCGTGCCCTACGAGGTCACCGGGCCGGCGCTGCGGGCCCTGGCCGAAGGGCGCACGAGCAGTGACCCGCTCGCCGACCCGCACGTCACCGAGGCCGTCCGGGACACGGTCGCCGCCGAGCCCGACGTGCTGCGCGCCCACCTCGGGCCGAGCCCCAGCGCCGACGGCACGCTCGTCCTCGTCCTGGAGGAGGGCATGGGGAACGCCGCCGAGCCCGTCGCGCGACGGATCGCCGAGGTGCTCGCTGAGCACCCGGTGCTGCGCGAGCGGCTGGAGCGCGGACTCGACATCGCGCTGCTGCCGCCGGACGGCAACCCACCCGGGCAGCCGCTGTTCATCCGCTGAACGGCTCCTTCGATCCACTGGACGGGGCCCGGAACGGCTCCGGCCCCGCCGCCGGAGCGTGCGGGGCCGGAGAGGCGGCGGGGGAGCGGGGCTCAGCCGAAGACGGGGCCCGTGTACTTCTCGCCCGGCCCCTGGCCCGGCTCGTCCGGGACCAGGCTGGCCTCGCGGAAGGCGAGCTGGAGGGACTTCAGGCCGTCGCGCAGCGGGGCCGCGTGGAAGGAGCTGATCTCGGTCGCGCCCGCGTCGAGCAGACCGGCCAGGGCGTGGATCAGCTTGCGGGCCTCGTCGAGGTCCTTGTGGGCCTCCCCGCCCTCGGCCAGGCCCAGGTTGACGGCGGCGGCGCTCATCAGGTGAACCCCGACGGTGGTGATGACCTCGACGGCCGGGACCTCCGCGATGTCGCGGGTCATGTCGTCGAAGCCGGTGGGCTCGCCGGAGTGCGTCGCTTCGCTCATCGCTGGGTGCTCTACTTTCATGGGCGTGCACGGACCGCGCGGGACCGTGGGCGGGAAACGCGCCTCAGCCTAGGCCCTCCCTCCGGCGTCCCCCTCGGCGCACGTGGGGGCGCACCCCGCCGGGGCCCTGGTATGCTGGCAGGACGACCGGCCGGAGTGCGCCGTGGTGTTCCACGCTCGCAAGAGGGGGACACCCGCAGGATTCCGGCCACAAGTGGAGGCTCCGAACTCCCACCCGATCGCCCTCACGGGCGGCGGGTCACCGGTCAGACGGTCCGCACCCGAGGCGGTCCCGTCCGATGATGCGCCCCGCGGCCACCGTGGCGGTGCTCCGGTTCACCCCCAGGAGCCCCGCTCGTGATCGTCCGGGGCATTTTTCATGTACCGGCGCGGTTGGTCTCAGTGAACAGACGTTGCGCGGCTGTCTGCCAGATGGCCGTGTGGTGCTACCGAGGAGGATCCATCAGCGCCGAGCCCCGCATCAACGACCGGATTCGCGTTCCCGAGGTGCGACTTGTCGGCCCCAGCGGCGAGCAGGTCGGCATTGTGCCGCTTGCCAAGGCCCTGGAGCTCGCGCAGGAGTACGACCTGGACCTGGTCGAGGTCGCGGCGAACGCCCGTCCGCCCGTGTGCAAGCTCATGGACTACGGGAAGTTCAAGTACGAGTCGGCCATGAAGGCCCGTGAGGCGCGCAAGAACCAGGCGCACACGGTCATCAAGGAGATGAAGCTCCGGCCGAAGATCGACCCGCACGACTATGACACCAAGAAGGGTCACGTCGTCCGGTTCCTCAAGCAGGGCGACAAGGTCAAGATCACGATCATGTTCCGTGGTCGCGAGCAGTCCCGGCCGGAACTCGGCTTCCGGCTGCTGCAGCGCCTCGCGAACGACGTGGAGGACCTCGGCTTCATCGAGTCGAACCCGAAGCAGGACGGCCGGAACATGATCATGGTTCTCGGCCCGCACAAGAAGAAGACCGAGGCGATGGCCGAGGCCCGCGAGGCGCAGGCCGCCCGCAAGGCCGAACGTCTGGGCCGCCCCGTCGACGAGGCGGACGAGGCCGAGGCCGAGGCCGAGGACGTCGCGGTGGAGGCGGAGGAGAACTCCTCCGCCGAGCAGCACGAGCAGCACGCCTAGGTCGCGGTCCGGGACTCTCGTCCCGGATGACAACGGACACAACTGACGCCCCCGCGCGCCCGGTTCCAGGACCGGGTGGGGGCGTCACCGACGAGGAGATAACGGCGCCATGCCGAAGAACAAGTCGCACAGCGGTGCCAGCAAGCGCTTCAAGATCACCGGCTCCGGCAAGGTGCTGCGCGAGCGCGCCGGCAAGCGCCACCTGCTGGAGCACAAGTCGTCCCGCGTGACGCGGCGCCTGACCGGCAACGCCGAGATGGCCCCGGGCGACGCCAAGAAGATCAAGAAGCTTCTCGGCAAGTGACGTCACGGTCCCCGGGCACCCGGGGGCCCCACGTCTGAGACCGGGACCCAATCGAATCCGGGCCGCGTGACCATCCCGCGGCCCCGCTACAAGGAGTTATCACGTGGCACGCGTCAAGCGGTCAGTCAACGCCCACAAGAAGCGCCGGGCGATCCTGGAGCAGGCCAGCGGCTACCGCGGCCAGCGCTCGCGCCTGTACCGCAAGGCGAAGGAGCAGGTCACCCACTCCCTCGTCTACAACTACAACGACCGCAAGAAGCGCAAGGGCGACTTCCGTCAGCTGTGGATCCAGCGCATCAACGCCGCTGCCCGCGCCAACGGCATCACCTACAACCGCTTCATCCAGGGTCTGAAGGCCGCCAACATCGAGGTGGACCGCAAGATCCTGGCCGAGCTGGCCGTGAACGACGCCGGCGCGTTCGCCACGCTCGTCGAGGTCGCGCAGAAGGCTCTGCCGAGCGACGTCAACGCCCCGAAGGCCGCCTGATCCAGGCGCTCGGCCCTTCGAGCCGAGTCAGGCGGTGGCCCAGCCCCCTGCCTGACCGGACCGCTCCACCAGACCCGCAGACCGCACCGCCGGTCTGCGGGTCCTGTGTGTGCGCTCCCTCCGCGCAACCCCGCCGCCCCGCCTCCCCCTGAGAGTGAGCCCATGCCGGCCCCCGAGCTGTCCTCCCTGCGTTCGCCGCGCGTCGTCGCCGCCCGGCGACTGGCCAAGCGCAGCTTCCGCGGCAAGGAGCGCCGCTTCCTCGCCGAGGGCCCGCAAGCCGTACGGGAGGCCGTGGCGCACCTGATCGAGGTGTACGTCACCGAGGACGCCGCCGAACGCCACGCGGACCTCCTGGAGACGGTGCGCGCCGCCGGCGTCCCGGTGCTGAGCGCGAGCGAGGAGGTGGTGGCCGCGATGTCCGACACGGTCACCCCGCAGGGGCTCGTCGGCCTGTGCCGCTTCCTCGACACCCCCTTCGAGCGGGTCCTGGAGACACGGCCCCGGCTGGTGGCCGTCCTCGCGCACGTCCGCGACCCCGGCAACGCGGGCACCGTGCTGCGCTGCGCCGACGCGGCCGGCGCCGACGCCGTGGTGCTCACCGACGCCTCCGTCGACGTCTACAACCCCAAGTGCGTACGCGCCTCGGTCGGTTCGCTCTTCCACCTGCCGGTGGTCGTGGGCGTCCCCGTCGAACGCGCGGTGTCCGGACTGCGCGGCGCCGGAGTGCGGATCCTGGCCGCCGACGGGGCCGGGCAGGACGATCTGGACACGGAACTGGACCGCGGCTCGATGGGGGCGGCGACCGCGTGGGTCTTCGGCAACGAGGCATGGGGCCTGCCCGAGGAGACCCGGGCGCTCGCCGACGCCGTCGTCCGCGTCCCGATCCACGGCAGGGCCGAGTCCCTCAACCTCGCGACCGCCGCCGCCGTGTGCCTGTACGCCTCGGCCCGTGAACAGCGCCGCCGCTGAGCTGTCCCGCCGCGGCGCCGCGCGGCGAGCGCCGGTCGCCGTCCGGCGAGGCGCCCTCGGCACCCTTGTTCACACCGGGCTGTCCCTCGTTCACCCAGGGCTAGTAGGGTGACGCTCTCGGGGACCCACTGCACCGGCTTGAGAGGTGGGGTACGGGGATGGCTGTCGGTACGAGCAGGGCGCCGTCGGCAGAAGGCGCGCAGCCGCCGGACGCCGCGAGCGCCGAGCCCCCCGCGCCCACCGGCGCCGCCGCCCGCGCCGCTCACCCGCCGCCCCCCGCGCTCGACCCCGACGAACTGCCCGACGGCCTCGTCGTCGCCGACGCGCACGGCCGCGTCGTGTGCTTCAACCGCGCCGCCGCCCGCATCACCGCGATCCGGGCGGACGGAGCGCTCGGCAGCCCGCTGGAGACGGCGCTGCCGCTCGAGGACCTCGACGGCCGCCGCTGGTGGCCGCTCACCGACCCCTACGGCGGTCTGGCGATCCGCACCGCGCAGCCCGAGCGCAACCTCCTGCTCCCCGGGGGCCGTGAGGTCCTGGTCTCCGCGCGCTACGTGCGCGCCCGCCCGCTGGGACCCGTGGACCGGGTCGTGGTGTGCCTGCGCGACACCCAGGCCCGGCGCCGTACCGAACGCAGCCACGCCGAACTCATCGCGACCGTCGCCCACGAACTGCGCTCCCCGCTCACCTCCGTGAAGGGCTTCACCGCGACCCTGCTCGCGAAGTGGGAGAGGTTCACCGACGACCAGAAGCGGCTCATGCTGGAGACCGTCGACGCCGACGCGAACCGGGTGACCCGCCTCATCACGGAACTGCTCGACATCTCCCGCATCGACGCGGGCCGCATGGAGCTGCGCCGCCAGCCCGTGGACATCGCCGCCGCCGCCGCCCGCCACATCCAGGCGCACATCGCGGCCGGCCGCGCCCCCGACCGCTTCGTCGTCAAGGTGCACCGGCCGCTGCCCGGCCTGTGGGCCGACCCCGACAAGATCGACCAGGTGCTCAGCAACCTGCTGGAAAACGCCGTGCGGCACGGCGCGGGAACTGTCACCATCGAGATCGCGCCCGCCCCGGCGAAGGAACGGACCGCGCAGGACAGCACCCCGCAGGACAGCGCCCCGCAGCGCCGGGCGGAGCACGCGGACGGACAGCCCGAAGGGACCGTGATCACGGTGAGCGACGAAGGCCCCGGTATCCCCGAGGAATCGGTGAACCGCGTCTTCACCCGCTTCTGGCGCGGCAGCACGCGCGGCGGCACCGGTCTGGGCCTCTACATCGTCAAGGGCATCGTCGAGGTGCACGGCGGGCGCATCACGGTGGGCCGGGCCCCGGCGGGCGGCGCGGAGTTCCGATTTATGCTGCCCGTGGCCGCTCCGGCGTATCTGAGCCAGTAACCACGGGCACCTCCGCCGCCCCACCCCCCGGTAGACTCGACCTTTGGCACGTCTGCGTCCCCTTTCGTGGACGACGCGTCCAAGGACCGAGACGGGACCACCAGCCAGCCACGTCGGAAGCACGGGAAGAAATGTCGGCACCGAACAAGTCGTACGACCCAGTAGAGGTCGAGGCGCTGAAACCGGAAGAGATCGACCGGATGCGCGAGGAGGCCCTCGGGGCCTTCGCCGCCGCCGCGGATCTCGAAGCGCTCGCCCAGGCCAGGACCGCCCACACCGGCGGCACCTCCCCGCTCGCCCTCGCCAACCGCGAGATCGGCGCCCTGCCCCCGCAGGCCAAGGCCGAGGCGGGCAAGCGGGTGGGCCAGGCCAGGGGAGCGGTGAACAAGGCCCTCGCCGCCCGCCAGAGCGAGCTGGAGGCCGAGCGGGACGCCCGCGTCCTGGTCGAGGAGGCCGTGGACGTCACCCTCCCGTACGACCGCTTCGCCGCGGGCGCCCGCCACCCCCTGACGACCTTCATGGAGCGCGTCGCCGACGTCTTCGTCGCGATGGGCTACGAGGTCGCCGAGGGCCCCGAGGCCGAGGCCGAGTGGTTCAACTTCGACGCCCTGAACTTCAAGCCGGACCACCCCGCCCGGCAGATGCAGGACACCTTCTTCGTCGAGGGGAGCCACGGCGAGGAAGGCGACGAGTCCGGCATCGTGCTGCGCACCCACACCTCCCCGGTGCAGGCCCGCTCGCTCCTGGAGCGCGGCGCCCCCGTGTACGTCGTGTGCCCCGGCCGCGTCTACCGCACCGACGAGCTGGACGCCACGCACACCCCGGTCTTCCACCAGATCGAGCTGCTCGCCGTCGACGAGGGCCTGACCATGGCCGACCTCAAGGGCACCCTCGACCACATGGTGCAGTCCCTGTTCGGCCCGGACATGAAGACCCGGCTGCGGCCCAACTACTTCCCCTTCACCGAGCCGTCCGCCGAGATGGACATGCTCTGCTACGTGTGCAGGGGCGAGTCCGTGGGCAACCCGGACCGGCCCTGCCGCACCTGCTCCAGCGAGGGCTGGATCGAGCTGGGCGGCTGCGGCATGGTCAACCCGCGGGTGCTCACCGCGTGCGGGGTGGACCCCGAGAAGTACAGCGGATTCGCCTTCGGGTTCGGCATCGAACGGATGCTGATGTTCCGCCACAACGTCGAAGACATGCGAGACATGGTCGAGGGTGACATCCGGTTCACCCGGCCGTTCGGGATGGAGATCTGATGCGGGTCCCGCTTTCCTGGCTGCGGGAGTACGTCGATCTCCCCGCCACCGAGACCGGTCGTGACGTGCAGGCCAAGCTGGTGTCGGCCGGCCTGGAGGTCGAGACCGTCGAACGCCTCGGCCACGACCTCAAGGGCCCCCTGGTCGTCGGCCAGGTCCGCGCCATCGAGGAGCTGGAGGGCTTCAAGAAGCCCATCCGCTTCTGCCACGTCGATGTCGGCGGGGCTGGGGGCACCCCCTCTGGGGGAGGCACGGGCGAGCTGCAGGAGATCGTCTGCGGCGCCCGCAACTTCCAGGTCGGCGACAAGGTCGTCGTCGTCCTGCCCGGCGCCGTCCTGCCCGGCGACTTCGCGATCGCCGCCCGCAAGACCTACGGCAAGGTCTCGCACGGCATGATCTGCTCCGCCGACGAACTCGGCATGGGCGATGACAAGACGCACGGCATCATCGTGCTGCCCCCGCACACCGAGGTCGGCACCGACGCGATCGAGCTGCTCGAACTCGTCGACGAGGTCCTCGACATCGCGGTGACCCCCGACCGGGGCTACTGCCTGTCGATGCGCGGCATCGCCCGCGAGACCGCGACCGCCTACGGCCTGCCGCTGCGCGATCCGGCGCTGCTCGACGTGCCCGGGCCCAACGCGCACGGCCACCCCGTGTCGATCGCCGACCCGATGGGCTGCGACCGTTTCACGGCCCGCACCGTCACCGGCCTCGACCCCGAGGCGCAGTCCCCGATCTGGATGCGCCGCCGCCTCCAGAAGGCCGGCATGCGCCCCCTCTCGCTGACCGTCGACATCACCAACTACGTGATGCTGGAGATCGGCCAGCCGCTGCACGCCTACGACCGCTCCCAGGTCCGGGGCGCGATCGGGGTGCGCCGCGCCGAGGCCGGCGAGACCCTGACCACCCTCGACGGCGCCAAGCGGGTCCTGGACGCCGAGGACCTCGTCATCACCGACGAGCGCGGCCCCATCGGCCTCGCCGGCGTCATGGGCGGCGCCGAGACCGAGATCGCGGACCTGTCCGCGGACGCGGAGACCGGTCAGGCCCTCGGCACCACCGAGGTCCTCGTCGAGGCCGCGCACTTCGACGCGCTCGCGATCGCCCGCACCTCGCGCCGGCACAAGCTGTCCTCCGAGGCGTCCAGGCGCTTCGAACGGGGCGTCGACCCGCTCGCCGCCTCCGCCGCCGCCCAGCGCACCGTGGACCTCCTGGTCCTGCTCGCCGGTGGCACCGCCGAGCCCGGGGTCACCGAGGTCATCGCGCCCTCCGCGCCGCGCACCCTCACCATCCCCGCCGACCACCCCGACCGGGTGGCCGGCATGGCCTACGGCCGGGAGACCGTCGTACGCCGCCTCCAGCAGGTCGGCTGCGACGTCTACGGAAACTCAGCCGCGTGGAACGCGTCCGCGGGGGGCGGTGGCCGGGAGACGGGCGGGCAGGACGAGCTGATCGTGACGGTGCCCTCGTGGCGCCCCGACCTCGTCGACCCGAACGACCTGGCCGAGGAGGTCATCAGGCTGGAGGGCTACGAGAACCTGCCCTCGACCCTGCCGAAGCCGCCCGCCGGCCGTGGGCTCACCGAGCGTCAGCGCCTGCACCGCCGGGTGGGCCGCGCGCTCGCCGGGGCCGGATACGTCGAGGCGCTCAACTACCCCTTCCTCGACCCGAAGGTGTTCGACGAGCTCGGCCTGGAGGCCGGGGACCCGGCCCGCCGCGTCGTGCGTCTGGTCAACCCGCTGTCCGACGAGGAGCCCGCGCTCCGTACGACGCTGCTGCCGGGCCTGCTCGGCGCGCTGCGCCGCAACGACGGACGCGGCGGCCACGATCTCGCGCTCTTCGAGGCCGGCCTCGTCTTCCTGCCGCGCGAGAACGCCACCAGGTCCGTGCGCCTCCCGGTCGACCACCGGCCCACCGCGGAGCAGCTCGCGAGCCTGAACGAGGCGCTGCCCGTCCAGCCCCGCCACCTCGCCGTCGTCCTCACCGGTGCCCGCGAGCGGGCCGGCTGGTGGGGCGGGGGGCGCCCGGCGGGCTGGGCCGACGCCGTCGAGGCGGCCCGCACCGCCGCCGCCGAGGCCGGCGCCGAACTCGTCGTACGCCAGGGCGTGTACGGGCCGTGGCACCCCGGCCGCTGCGCCGAGCTCCTCGCCTTCGTGGACGGCGCCGAGCGCGTCATCGGTCACGCCGGGGAACTGCACCCGCGCGTCCTCAAGGCGCTCGGACTGCCCGCCCGCACCAGCGCCATGGAGCTCGACCTCGACGCGCTGGAGCAGGCCGGGGCCGGACCCGTGCGGGCCCCGCGCATCTCCACCTACCCGGTGGCCACCCAGGACGTGGCGCTCGTCGTCCCGGCCGGGGTGCCCGCCGCCGAGGTCGAGTCGGTGCTGCGCGAGGGCGCGGGCGAACTGCTGGAGTCCCTGCGGCTGTTCGACGTCTACACCGGCGACCAGGTGGACGAGGGCAGCAAGTCCCTCGCCTACGCGCTGCGTTTCCGCGCCCCGGACCGGACCCTGACGGCCGAGGAGGTCACCGCGGCCCGGGACCTCGCGGTCGCCAAGGCTGCCGAACGCTTCGGCGCGGTCCTGCGCGGCGCCTGAGGGCGCGAAGCCCGAGTACAGGGGCGGCGGCGCCCGGGAGGAGGTTTCCCGGGCGCCGCCGCCTTTTTTCCTGGACCGGTACGGCCCGGTCGTGCGTGCGCCGCCCGTCCGCCGGGGCGAACGGCTGTGACGGGCGGGCGGCGCTGTGGCGGGGTCGCCGCACTTGTCGAGGGGGGAGCCCGGCGACCCGGCCGGCCTCTTTCGAGGGCCTTCAGTGAACAGCCGATCACCCTGTGTCTGGCAGCGTGCGCGAGGCGCTGGTCCGGGTACTGGGTTCACACCCCGTGTGAAGCCGCCTCGACTACGCTGTGCCACAACCGGTTACCGGTTGATCACCCGGAGGCAGCGATGCAGCCCAACACCTTGCTCGACGCGGTCCTCGACGAGGCAGGTATGTCGCACGCGGGCCTCGCCGCCCGCGTCAACCGGGCCGGCGGCGCCCGCGGGCTCGCGCTGCGCTACGAACACACCGCCGTGGCCCGGTGGCTCAAGGGGCAGCGCCCCCGCGGACAGGCCCCCGACCTGATCTGCGAGGTGCTCTCCGAGCGGCTGCGCCGCCCCGTCACCCTGGACGACGTCGGGCTCGGCCCCGTCGGCCCGGCCGAACCGCGGCCCGGCACGCTCTGCGGATTCGTCGACCGGGCCACCGCCCTGTGGCGTTCGGACCAGCAGCGGCGCCCGCACGTCCTCGCGGCGGCCGCCGTCACCGGCACCTCCGCCGTCCTGCCGGTGTGGGAGTGGGAGAACCCGCCGGGGGACGCCGACGTGTCGCGGCGCGGCAGCCGGCGGGTCGGCAGGGCGGACATCGAGATGCTGCGCGCGGCGCGCGGGCACTACGAGCAGATGTACCGCAGAGCGGGCGGCATCGTGATCCGCCCCCGCGTCGTCGGCTTCCTCAACGCCGAGGCCGCGCCGCTGCTGCGCGGCAGCTACCCCGACGCCACCGGGCGGCAGCTGCACCGGGCCACCGGCGCCCTCGTGGCCATCGCCGGTATCTGCGCCTACGACGCCGACGCGCACGGCCTCGCGCAGCGTTACTTCCACCAGGCGCTGCGGCTCGCCAAGGCCAGCGGCGACCAGGGACTCGGGGCGTACGCCATCGCCCTCCTGGTCAACCAGTGCCTGCACCTCGGGGACCACCGTCAGGCGGTCGCCTTCGCCGGGGCGGCGCTGCGCACGGCCGGACGCAGCATCACCCCGGCGCTCGCCTGCGATCTGCACGCCATGCAGGCCAAGGCGTACGCCCACCTCGGCGACCGGCCGGCCGCCCTGGACTGCATCCGCCGGGCCGAGACCGCCGCCGGGCACATCCGCCCGGGCGACGAACCGGACGAGACCGGCTACGTCCAGCCCGGGCTGGTCAACGTGCAGGTGGCGGAGGCCCTGCTGAGCCTCGGGGACCTGCGGGCCGCCCGGGAGCACGCGGCCGCGGCCGTGGGTACTCCGGCGCACGACCGGGGTCGCGTGCACCGGCTGGCGATGCTCACCCACATCGAGCTGCGGCAGGGCGAGACGGAGGCGGCGGCCGCCACCGCCGTCGAGATGGCGCAGCGGGCCGAGGGCATGGAGTCCCAGCGGCTGCGGGACCGACTGCGCGCCGTCCGCGAGCAGTTGGCCCTGCGTAAGAGCCCCGGCACGGCGAGCGCCTGCGAGGCCATCGACGGGGCGCTGCGCGTGCCGCTCTGACGGCCCGTCCGCTCCGGCGGCCGGTCCGACCGGCATGCCCACCGGCGCCCACCGGGGCGTCCGCTCCGTGGGCGGCCTGCTGCGCCTTGGTCGCCTCCCCAGGAAAGTTGTCACCTCTCACGGGAAAGGTGACAGAAACATGCAGTGGACGAAACAAAGCGAGCATGCCGTGTACGAGAACCCCTGGTTCCACGTCAACCTCGCCGACGTGGAACTCCCCGACGGCCGGCACCTCGACCACTACCTCATACGGCAGCGCCCGGTCGCCGTGGCCACCGTGGTCAACGACGCCGACGAGGTCCTGCTCCTGTGGCGGCACCGCTTCATCACGGACAGCTGGGGCTGGGAACTGCCCGCGGGGGTCGTCGAGGACGGCGAGGACGTGGAGCGGGCGGCCGCCCGGGAGTTGGAGGAGGAGACCGGCTGGCGCCCGGGGCCGCTGCGTCATCTGCTGAGCGTCGAGCCCTCCAACGGGCTCAGCGACGCGCGCCATCACGTCTACTGGAGCGACCGGGCGCGGTGGACCGGTGAACCCGTGGACGGCTTCGAGTCCGAGCGCCGCGACTGGGTGCCGCTGAAGCTCGTCCCGGAGATGGTGAGCCGCGGAGAGGTCCCGGGCGCGGGCATGGCCGCCGCGCTGCTGCTCCTGCACCACCAGCGCACCGCCTGACCGGAGTCCGGTCCCGGGGGGCGACCCGGAGGGATCCTGTCCTCCGGTCGCTCTTCCGGGGCGCCGGCCCGTACCGGTGCGGTCCGGGGCGCCGCCGCGCTCCGGAGCCGCCCGGTCGCCGGGGCCGGTCTGCGGACCGACCGCCATGCCCGTGCCCGAACCCCGTGCCCGAACCCCGTGCCCGAACCCCGTGCGGGAGCGCCGGTCGGGACGCCCCGCCGGTCGGGACGCCCTGCCGGTCGGGACGCCCTGCCGGTCGGGACGCTCCGCCGAACGGGACTGCGCTCCAGGGCGCCCGAGCACCGCGGCCGGCCTGCGGCACGAGGTGCGGTCGCAGCCCGACCTGTTCCGGCCCCACCCGTGCGGAACGGCCCTCGTCCCGCACGGCACGGCCCGGCCGCTCGCGGCGGGCCGGTTTCCCCGTCGCCGTCCCGGACCGTCACGGCAACGACCACGCCGACGGGCACGAGCCGGAGAGCTGCCCGTCCTGCTGGGAGCGTCCGCGCGATCTGGTTTCCCGCTCGACGTCCCCGGGCCGGGAACGGCCCCTCGGCCCGGTCGGGACGGCCGGCTTCCGGCTGGGCGGCCACACCCCGCCGCCCTGCCCGGCGCGCGCGCCTCGACCGGTCACTGTGCCGAGGGGCCGCCCTCAACGGCACGATTCGGTTCGTTCCGCAAACCGGAGTACCCGCGGGCGCTCACGGATCTCCTGGAGAAGCCCGGCCCCGCGCGGCCGGCCACCGCGCTGGAGCGGTCGGGGGCCGGCCGGGCCGATCCGCGGGTCCTGGCCGACTCCGTGGTCGCCCCGCCGAGGGGCCCTCGTCACGGTCCCCGGCCCGGCCGCGGCGGACCGGGGACCGTTCCCCGAGGCGGGGCCGACCAGATCGCACCGCCCGCTCAGGACACCCCGCTGCGGTACCTGGACGGCTTACTCGCCGGCCACGGGAGCCGAGGCCCGTCCCGGGGCGCGGCGGAGACCGCGCACCCGTTCCGCAGCCGCCGCTGCGCCCCCTCCCCGCATCACCCGAATGGAGTAATTCCGCATGCCCCGACGAGTACCGCCGGGTGGGTGAGACCCCCGGTCGGGCAGGCGGCACACGGCCCCCCGGCCCCTGCGTGGGCGGGGCGGACGGGCCCGGTCCACGCTCCCCGGTTGCGCGCGGCCCGGAACAGGCGCCGCATGGGTGACGTGGCGCGTGTCCCGAGCGGAGGCGGCAGACCGATCCCTCTGCCACGCGCCCTCGCAGGGAGAGAGCATCCATGACTTCAGACGAGGGCTTCCTGAGCGTCGACCAGCTCGTCGGCCTCACCGCCTACGACCAGGACGGGTCCAAGGTCGGCAGCGTCGAGCAGGTGTATCGCGACGACGCGTCCGGCCGACCGGAATGGGTGACCGTCAAGACCGGGCTCTTCGGAATGAAGGAGACGTTCGTCCCGCTGGACGGCGCGCGCTCCGACGCCCAGGGCCTGCACCTGGCGCACGACAAGAACACCATCAAGGACGCGCCGCACATGGACGCGGACCAGCACCTCGACGCGGACGGGGAGCGGGAGCTGTACGCGCACTACGGCAAGACCCGCACCTCGGCCGACGAGGGAACCGGCATGGGACAGCCGTCCGCCGGAGAGGAGTCGGCGGCCGCCGCCGGTGGGGCCGCGGCCCCGGGCGGCATGGCGGACGCCCGGCCGGTGGACGCGGAGATCACCGACGACGACCGTCCCGCCGACGCCAGGATCACCGACTCCGGGTACGGCGGCGACCACCGCGACGAGCTGATCCGCTCCGAGGAGCGGCTGCACGTCGGCACCCAGGAGGAGGAGTCCGGCCGGGCCCGGCTGCACAAGGTCGTGGTCACCGAGAACGTCACCACGACGGTTCCCGTGAGCCACGAGGAGGCCCGCCTCGTGCGGGAACCCATCCGGGAGGGCGACACCGTGCGCCCGGACTTCGGCGACGCCGTGGCCGAGGTGACCCTGCACGCGGAACGCCCGGTGGTCCGCAAGGAGGCCGTCGCCGTCGAACGCGTCCGCCTGGAGTCGGAGAAGGTCACCGAACAGGAGGAGGTCAGCGAGACCGTCCGCAAGGAACAGGTCGAGTACGACGACGGCATGGGCGACGTCGAGGGCGGCAGGGGCCGCAAGGGCCCGAGCCACTGACGTCCCACCGGCCCTGACGTTCTCCCGCCGTTGAGGGGTGGCCCACCCGGGCTGCCCCCTTCGGCGTGGGGCCGGAAACCCCGTTGCCCGCTGTGCGCCGTCGGGCGAAGCTCACGTGCATGCCAGGTGCCGGTGCCGGTGCCTTCGACGACCGGCCCGAGAGGGGCGCCGCCGACCGGGACGCCCCGTCCGTGGTGCCCGAGGTCCTCACCCACTACCGGCGGGGGAGGGAGGGCGGGCGGCTGCGCGACCGTCCGGCCGGTCGCCTCGAACTGCTCCGCACGCGGGAGGTGCTGCGTCGCGTTCTGCCCTGGGCCCGGCCCGGTTCCTGGACGTGGGCGGCGCCACCGGGGTGCGCGCGGGTCCGCTTGCCGCGAGGGGGTACGAGGTGGAGCTGTTCGACCTTGTCGCCCGGCACGTCGCGAAGGCCGACGCCCTGCCGGGTGTCCGCGCCCGCGTGGGGGACGCACGGGGACTCCCGGTCGAGGACGGCTCGGCGGACCCGGTCCTGCTGCCCGGACCGCTCCACCACCTCGGCCTGCGCGCCGACCGGGTCGCCACCCTGCGCCGTACCGCGTCGGAGCCCGCCCTCCTCGGCGTGAGCGACCACCTCCTCACCGTCGGCCACCGGCCCCGCGCCGGGTGAGACGCCCGGGAACGGCCCCGCCCGCGCCCCACAAGATGCGGGAGCGGGCGGAAACCGGACCATGGGGAGAGGGCATCGTGCCTCGGGCGGCAGGCAACCCCGGCGAAAACCGCGGACGCGCGCGGACTCCGGGCGCGCCGAGCGGCTGCGCAGAAAGGAAACCCGGTCATGGACAACGCGAGCCCGGACCCCGATCCGCGCGACACCACTGGCCTGGAGCCCGGGGGCGGCGTGCCCCCCGGCGAGACCCCACCGGCCGAGGGGAGCACCCTGTGGGGCGGCCCCGTGGACCAGCCGATCCCCTCCGTGTGGTGGGCCAGAGGCCCCCTCGTGGTCATCCTCGGGATCGTGCTGCTGTGCCTGATCGTCTTCGGCGTCGCCGCGCTCGTCTGAGCGGGCCCTCGCCGTCTTCGAGAACGAGGCCGGCTTCTCGAAGACGCCGCCCGCGCCAGCACCTGGGGCCGGCGCGGGCCTACCCCGGTCATCCGCGTGCGGGGCAGGTCCCGCCGCCGGACCTCGGTTGCCGCGCTGTGCTGCTACAAGGCCGGCGAGAAGAGCTGTCTCATCCACCGGCCCCGCACGCACCTCCTGCCCAAGGGCGCCCGCACGAGCTTCTCCTGGCAGGACTGCCGCGGCCTCCTGGTGCGGGCACACATCCAGCTCGACGGACCGATCGTGGTGGGCCCGGGACAGTCTCAACACCCCTCTGGCCGCAGCAGGGTTGAAGCGGTACGAGGCCGGACACGACTGGCTCACCACCGTCCGGCTTCCGCCGTATGCACCCGAGGGGCGCCGGCGTCAGCGGGTGCCGGCCTCGGCGCGTGCGTAGAACGCGGCGAGCTCGTGGGGGTTCTTGGTGTAGACGTCGATCTTGCGTACGGTGCCGTCGTCGACGTGGTGGATCTCGACCATGGTCAGCGGGAACTGCTCACCGGTGGTGTGGGCCGTGAGCGTCCCGGCGAGGGTTCCGATGACGCCGGCCGGGCCTTCGAACACCTCGGCATCGGTGATGGCGACATTGGCGTAGCCCATCATCGCGCCCAGGATCGACTGCACGAACACCTCGCGGCCCTGGTGCACCCCGCCGTAAGGAAGCTGGTTCGGCTCGTCGACGACCACGTCGGGGGCGAGCCTGGCCAGGACACCCGGCACATCGCCCTTGCTCAACGCGGCGTACAGCCCTCGCACGACATCCGCGGGGCTTTCCGTCACCGTCTCGGTCTGGTTGCTCATCTTGTGTCCTGTCAGGGTTCAGGTGCTTGCCGACCGGGGCGCGTACGCCGCTGCGCCGGGCCCCGGCAGACCGGGGCAAGCACCATGCAACGGCAGACGGCCGTGACGGGGGAGTCTTCGCTGTGAGGGGTACTGGCAGGGCCCCCCACCCCTCGCGCGGTCTGCCTACCCTGTCCCTATGGACAACCGGGACGCAGCCAGCGCATTCCTCCGCTCCCGACGCGAGAGGATCACCCCCGAGCAGGCGGGCTTGCCGACGTACGGTCAGCGGCGGGTGCCCGGACTGCGCAGGGGCGAGGTCGCCGCGCTCGCGGGAGTGAGCGTCGAGTACTACACACGCCTGGAACGCGGCAGCCTGCGAGGTGTCTCCGACAGCGTGCTGGACGCCCTCGTCCAGGCCCTCCGGCTGGATGCCACGGAGCGCATGTACCTGTACGACCTCGCCCGCGCTGCCGGACCGGTGCCGGGGGCGCGGTCACGGCAGCGGGAGGTCGTGCCGACGGTGCGGCCGAGTGTGGCGCGCATCGTCGAGGGCATGCCGGGGATGGCGGCGTACGTGATGAACAACCGCCTCGATGTGCTGGCCGCCAACCCGCTGGGCCGGGCCCTGTACTCGGAGATGTCTGCCGACGCGACCTGCGGGGCGAACGTCGCCCGGTTCGCGTTCTTCAATCCGGCGGCCAGGCGGTTCTACGCCGACTGGGAGCGCATGGCCCGCTTCGCGGTGGGCGCGCTGCGCGTCGAGGCGGGGAGAAGACCTTACGACCGGGAGCTGTCGAATCTGATAGGTGAACTGTCCACCCGCAGCGACGCTTTCCGTGTGATGTGGGGGTCCCAGGATGTGCATGTCTTCCGCACGAGCACCAAACGCCTCAACCATCCGCTCGTCGGCGACCTGGAACTCGATCAGGAGACCATGGCCCTGCCGGACGAAAGCGGCCTGAGCGTGGTCGTCTACAGCGCGCCCCCCGGCACCGCCGCCGCGGACGCCCTGAAGCTGCTCGCGAGCTGGTCCGCCACGACCGGACAGGAACAGGACGCCCGGTCCACGAGTAACCCGTGAGGCAGTCCGCCTTCCACCTCACCTGCGCCGAGAACGGAACCCGGAGCAGGGATCCGTCGACCGAGCCGCTTCCCCCGGGCTGAGAAGAACCCCGGCCCGTGCGCTCGGCCCGGTGGCGACGCGGACAGAGCGAGGATCCTGAACGCGGTCGGGCCTCGATCGCCGCGTCCTGGCAGGCGACGCGGACCCAAGCGCGCCCTTGTCGGCCTTCGCGCGGCGGCCTCGCCGCGAGTGCCACCACAGCCGGGACGTGTCCGGCCAACCCCGGTTGAGAGGGCAACGCGCCTTCACCACCACGGTGTTCGGGAGTGAGCGCGAGACCGAACAGGATCTGGACCGGACCGTCACCGCACAGTGACCCGTCCACAGCTCGAACAGGACACCCGCCCCGGACGGCCTGACTGCCTACGAGTCGTGACGGCAAGTGGCTCCAGGGACAGTCTCACCGCACGATGGGCCGTTGCGCCCTGGCGAGGTGGGCGACCAGGTCGGCACGGGTCTGGTGTTCGTGCGCGATCCATGCGGGTTGACCTGGGCCGCTGCGCCAGGACTCGCTGAGCGGGCTGTTGTCCACGGTGTCGAACCCGAACTGGTCGTACAGCCGCGTCACCAGTTCCACGGCTTCGGGGAAGTCGCTTGAGGCCGACAGCGCCAGACGGCCGGGGGTGCCCGCCGCCTTCCCCGCGGTGGTGATGCGGGGAGCTTGGATGTGCGTGAAAGCCTTGACGACCTTGGAGTGCGGAAGCTGCTCCTGGCGCAGCTCGTGAACGGTCTTCGCACCCGAGTCGATGACCGGGATATGGCCGTCGCGCCAGACCATGTAGTTGTTCGTGTCCAGCACGATCTTGCCTGCCAGCTCCCGCGCCGGCATGTCGTTGACCACTTTGAGCGGGACCGCCACGACAGCCACCTCACCGGCGGCAGCCGCGTCTGCGGCGATTGCGGCACGCGCTGACGGGCCGAGCTCGTCGACGAGGTCCTGCAAAGTCTCGGGGCCTCGGGAATTGGCGATCACGACGTCGTAGCCGCTCGCGATCGCCGCACGCGCGATCTGGCTGCCGACCTCGCCCGCGCCGATGATGCCGATTACTGTCATGGGTCCTTTACCTCAGCGTCTGGTGGGTCTGTCGCGTCGCCAGCCGACGTGGCCTGGCTCGCATGCCGTAGGGAGCCGGGCGACGCAGGGAACCGCTGGGGCCCTGCGTCACCCTTTGCGCTGCGGCAGGGCTGGCTTCTGTGCGCCCGGCCGGATCGCCGGGCGAGGCTGCCGGGCCCGCGCACCCGAGCGGTGCCGGTCGGCGGGATGCCGACAAGCTCCCCGGGTGCGCGGCCATGGAACTCAGAGCTGGTTCAGGCCGCCGTCGACATACAGGCTCGTACCAGTGATGAAGCTGCTCTGCCCGGAGGCGAGGAAGGCCACGGCGGCGGCGATCTCCTCCGGGCGCCCGAGCCGGCCGAGCGGTACTTGCGCGGCCAGGTGCTGCCTGAGGCCGGCGGCCTGCTCCGGGTCGGGAGCGAGCCCGGACAGACCAGGGGTGTCGGTCGGGCCGGGCGTGACGGTGTTGACCCGGATGCCGCGTCCCTTGAGTTCGTTGGCCCAGGTGCGGGCGAGCGACCGGGTGGCGGCCTTGGACGCCGCGTACGCGCCGAACGCCTCCGCGCCGATGTCCACGTTGGTGGAGCCGTTCAAGATCACCGAGGCGCCGTCATTGAGCAGGGGCAGTGCCTTCTGGACGGTGAACATGGTGCCCCGGACATTGATGCCGAAGAGGGTGTCGACGTGCTGTGCGGTGGTCTGTTCCAGCGTCGCGAACTCGGCGACGGAGGCATTGGCGAACAGTACGTCCAGGCCCTGCCCCCGGCTGCGGATCGTCTCGTAGAGCCGGTCCAGGTCGGCCAGGTTCGCTATGTCGCCGGTCACCGCGGTTGCCGAGGACCCGATTGCCTCGACGGCCGAGTCGAGTTCGGTCCTGCGTCGGCCGGTGATGAACACGTGTGCGCCCTCGGCCGCCAGTCGTATGGCACTGGCCAAGCCGATCCCGGTGCCGCCCCCGGTCACGAGAGCGGTATTTCCCTCAAGCAGTCCCATGTGTCTGCCCTCTTTCAATTTCCGCATCGATCGCTACTGAAGTCGAACGGTAGCACTTCCGCAGCGATCGATGCGGAAGAGGTAGGCTTGGGGGGTGGAGACGAAAAAGAGCGGCCCGGTCGGCCGGCCGCGAGGGTTCGACGCCGACGAAGCTCTCGAGCGCGCCGTGCTGGTCTTCTGGGAGCAGGGCTACGAAGGGGCCAGCCTGGCCAACCTGACGGACGCGATGGGTATCTCCACCACCAGCATGTACGCAGCCTTCGGCAACAAGGAGGAGCTGTTCCGCAAGGCTCTGGAGCGCTACACCGAAGGCCCGGGCGCCTACCTGACCCGCGCACTGGAGGAGACGACCGCTCTCGGTGTGGCCACCGCGATTCTGGCCGGCACCGTGCGCACCACCACCCGCCCGGCACATCCCCACGGGTGCCTGGGCGTCCAGGGCGCCTTGGTCGCCAGTGACTCCGGGCGCGGTGTCCGTGACCTTCTCGTCGCCTGGCGCAACGATGGCTGCTCCTGCGTCCGGCAGCGGTTCCAGCGAGCCGTGGACGACGGCGACCTGCCTCCGGAAGCCGATCCGGGGCTGCTGGCCCGCTACGTCACCACCTTGGCATTCGGCATCGCCGTGCAGGCCGCGAGCGGTGTCGGCCGTGATGAACTCCAGGAGATGGCCGACGCCGCATTGCGCAACTGGCCGCTCTGCTGAGAGCCGCCCGGCGACCGTCTTTACGAGTAACTGCTCGCTGCGGCGGCCGGCTCAGAAGCGGCAGGGGGTCACATGCCGCGCAGGGCGAGGGGGCGGGGGCCACGGAGCGCGCCGGCCGTGACGTGCCGGCTTGTTGTGGGTTGCGACGGCGGACGCAGCGCGGCGCGTGCTCTCACCGGTGTCGACTTCGTGGGTACCGAACCGCTGCTCACCGGCTGTGTCGCACGGTCGAGTTCGACGGCCCCGACCCGGCGAAGCTGCCGTTCGGAGGCAACCTGACGGCGAGCGGCAGGTACCTGCGCACGCCCTTCGATAGGCATCTGGGCATGACGGACTTCGACGGCGGCACGTTCGACCGTTCCCAGCCGCTGACCCGCGAACATCTTCGCAAGGTGCTGCGCCGCATCACTGGTAGCGACGTGGCACTCACCGGTGTCCTCCGTGCGTCGAGCTTCACGGGCCGTGCGATGCGGGCGACGACGTACGGCAACGGGCGCGTGCTGTTCGCGGGCGACGCCGCGCACCTCCACTCCCCGCTGGGCGGGCATGAGCGGGGCGCGGTAGGACAGAAACGCCCACCCGAGGTGCCGGCAACATCGCGGAACCCCTGGACATTGACGGATCGGCTTGGGGACGGCCGCTTCCGTGCCCCGTCCCCGCACCCCGGCGGACGCCGCCGACCGATCGGGTGCGGGGACACGATGAAGGGCCGGTGTGGTCAGGCGTCGCTGGTGTCGGTCGGTGCCGCCTTGCCGAGCATGGCGAGGGTCAGCACGTTGCCGGAGATGCCCCAGCCGCCGTCGGCGACCTCCTCGACCAGAACCATGGTGTTGTTGCGGGCGCGCTCACCGTAGATCTCGACGTACAGCTCGGTGGTGCGGGTGACGATCTCCTCCTTCTGCTTCGGGGTGAGGGTCTTCTCGGGAACCTTGAAGTTCGCGAACGGCATGGCTTGTTGTTCCTTTTCTCAGTGGGGCGTTGCAGGGAGCTGCCTGCGGTGAGCAGGCTGTCCCGTCCGATGCGGCGGAAGAAGTCGGCGCGGAGGCGGTCGGCGACCGCGGAGACGACTTCGCTGCCGTCCCGGCCGGGGTCCATGGGGGTGCGCAGCGGCCGAGTGCCGTGTTCCATCGCGACCAGTCGTGCGACGGCTTGAGCGACCTCGGTCACCTCGGCGTCGGAAGGGATGAGCGCGGCCAGGCGTTTGCCCAGATCGCCCACATGGGGCCGGTGACGCTGGTCGTAGGCTTCCGCGCAGTCGACGTCGGCGGGGGCGCCCGCGTTGGCGCAGTGGTGGGTGCCGGTGGTGGACGCGCCGGGTACCACGATCGTGGTGTCGATGCCGAACGGGAGCACCTGGGCGCGTAGCTGACGGCCAGGGCGTCCATCGCGGCCTTGGCGGCGAAGTACGGGGCCGGGAACGGGGGGCAGCCGCCGCGGGTGCTGGAGCTGCCGATCCACACCAGTGTCCCCGGGCCCTGCTCACGCAACGTCGGCAGGGCGGCGCGGTTGACGCGTCGGGTGCCCGGAACGCTCACGTCGTACAGGCCGGTCCGCGAACTGCTCGGGGGTGAACGCCTCGGCGGCGCCGAGGACCATGTGCCCGGCGTTGTGCACGACCACGTCCAGCCGGCTGCGCTCGGCGAGGATCCGGTCGACCGCGGTGTCGTCGGAGTCCTGGGAGGTGACGTCCAACTCGACGGCGTGCACGTCTACGGGCAGGGCCCCGATACCGCTGGAGGCGCCGGTGACCAGGATGACCTTCGCTGTTCCGTCGTCCCTCATGACAGGGCCCTTCCGTTGACCGATCCGTTGACCGATTCGTTGATCGAGGGGGTGGCTGCGGGCGGTTCAGATGATTCCGCCGTTGGCGCGGACGACCTGTCCGTTGATCCAGTGGCCGGCCGGGGAGGCCAGGAAGGCGACGACCTCGGCGATGTCGGCAGGGGTACCGAGGCGCTCCAGCGGGGGCTGGGCGGCCAGGCGGGCGATGGTCTCCTCGTCCTTGCCGTCCAGGAACAGGTCGGTGGCCGTGGGGCCGGGCGCGACGGTGTTGGCGGTGACGTCCCGGCCCCGCACCTCCCGGGCCAGGATCAGCGTCAGCGCCTCGACCGCGCCCTTGCTGGCGGCGTAGGCGCCGTAGCCCGGGAAGGCCAGCCCCACCACGGACGTGGAGAACGTCACGATCGCGCCGCCGGGCCGCACGCGACGGGCGGCCTGCTGGACGACGACGAACGTGCCGCGGATGTTGGTGCGGTGCAGGTCGTCCAGGACGGCCAGGTCCAGCTCGGCGACCGGCGCCAGGTGCATCCGCCCGGCCGCGTGCACGACGACGTCGACGCCGCCGAACTCTGCTTCGGCCGCGTCGAACAAGGCCGCGACCGCGCGTTCGTCGGCGACGTCCGCGCGCACGGCGATGGCCCGGCCACCGCCGGCGACGACCTCCTTCACGGCGGCTTCGGCCTCGTCCTGGTGGCCGGCGTAGCCGACCACGACGGCGTACCCGTCGGTGGCCAGCCGGCCTACGGTCCGGCGGCCGATGCCGCGCGAGCCGCCGGTGACGATCGCGACACGGGGTGAGGCGCAGGGCCGGGCCGGGGCATCGGTCCCGTCGAGAGAAGTGGGGGTGGGCATAGCTGACTCCTGTGGTGGATGAGGGTCGGGCCGCGGCCTCGCCGTCGCCCTACCGCGTCCTCCACAATCGGCCGGTCCGCCGTCCCCAGCCAGGGCTGCGTCTACCCAGGGGACGCCACCCCCTGGCTGCGCCCCAACGTGCGAGCGACCATGGAGGGGTGAACCTTCCCGAACTCGGTGCTTTCCTCAGGACACGCCGCGACCGCATCCGCCCCGCCGAGGTCGGTCTCCCCCAAGGCCCGCGCCGGCGCGTGCCCGGGCTGCGCCGCGAGGAAGTCGCGCAGCTGGCAGGGCTGTCAGCCGACTACTACACCGAGCTGGAACGCGGCAGCGCACACAACGGCGTGCAGCCCTCGGCCCAGACCCTGGCCGCCCTCGCCCGGGCGCTGCGCCTGAACGGCGACGAGCGCGACCACCTGTTCCACCTGGCCGAACGGCCGGTCCCCCCGTCGGCACACGGGCCATCGGCACACGTGCAGCCCGCGCTCCTCGGACTCCTGGACCGCCTGTCCAACACCCCCGCACGCGTTATCACCGACCTGCACGAAACCCTGGTGGAAAACGACTTGGCCCGGACCCTGCTCGGAACGTCCCCGGCACACCGCGGCCCGGCCGCGAGCTTCGTGTACCGCTGGTTCACCGACCCGCAGGCGCGCGAGATGTACCCGCCCGAGGACCACCCGCGCCACTCCCGGGTGTTCGTCGCCGACCTCCAGGCAGCGGCCTCCCGGCGCGGCCGGGACGCGGAGATCACGAAGATGATCGCCGTGCTACGCCGCCGCAGCCAGGAGTTCGCAGCCCTCTGGGACACCCACGACGTCGCGGTGCGCCGCATGGACCGCAAGAGGATCATCCATCCCATGCTCGGCGTCATCGAACTCGACTGTTACAACCTCCTGAGCGAGGACGGAAGGCAACGCCTGCTGTGGTTCACCGCCCCACCCGGAAGCCCAGGAGCGGAGCAGCTGGAACTGCTGTCCGTCGTAGGGACCCAGGAGCTGAGTGTCACGGAGGGCAGAGCACCGGAGAGGCCGTCCACGGCGGAAGCCGGAGCGCCGGGCGTTCACGCCGAACGCTGATCGGCGTGAAGTCAGGACCCCAGGGGCCTTGCCGATTGCCTTTGAGCCCACCTGGCGAGAGAGCGCAGGTGAAGGACCGATCCGATCTCCATCGAACCTCAAGGTACCGGCCCTCCTCGTCGTCGGTGACAAGGACCAGTACTGCACCACCGGCACCCGCACCCCCCAAGTCGATGCTGCACGAGGAACGGCCCTTCTACTCCAGCGAGGCCGTCGTCGTTCCTGGCAGTGGCCACGACGTGCAGCTGCACAAGAACGCGACTCAGACCAACGCGGCGATCCTCCAATGGGTCAAGGACGCCGTGTCCTGGCACGTATCGGCGTCAGGGCCAGCCGGCCGGGCTCCCTGAGAGGCGGCGGACGCCGCCTGTCGGGGGAGGACAACCGCGGACCCCGGTGGCCCAGTGGGCCCGCGTGACGAGACGCTCGGGCCGCCTTGGTCTCGCCGTCGTGGTCTGCCCACGTCCACTTCCGCGGGCGCGGGCAGACCAGCGCCTCCCGGCTCGGCTGAACACCACAAACGGCTCGTCCAGCACTCCGGAACCCTGATCGCCTGGCCTCCGTCCCGTCGATGACCCGCCGCATCGCCTGCGGCATAGAGCGCCCAAGGGGGTCAGACCACCACCCTTTCCTCGGTAACCATTACTGCCACCGAATTCATGTCAATGAACCTGCTCTCGTCCGGGTGCACGCACTCTTCGTAATTCTTGGACGCGAAGAAGGCGTTGTGATCCGCCCAGCTTTCAAACCAGATTTCAGTGAGTCCGTCGTAGGCGGGACTCGGATACCCCTCGGCGGGTACCGCGTGGGAGACGGTGTACTTCTTCACGTACTGCCGCGCTTCCGGGATGGAGGTGAACAACGGGGCATGGCGGTTTCGGTGATACTCAACGAATTCCTCGAAGGACATTCCATCGACACGGTTGATCATGAAAGCGAACTTGATCACGGACTACTCCCTTTCGTACTCGCGGACGCGAGAGGTCGGCAATAAGATGTCCTGGCGGCGGGTCGCGAGCCATGGTTAACCTAAACGCTCACATCGACGTCAAGGGCAAGTGGCTGTGACCCAGTGCACACGAGGGGTTGAGATGCGGATCGGTGAACTGTCCGCCCGGACAGGAGTGAGCCGTCGATCACTGCGCTATTACGAGGAGCAGGGCTTGTTGGTCAGCGCAAGATCCCCCAGCGGCCAGCGGTGGTACGACGATGATCACGTCCAGCGGGTGGCGCTGGTCCAGGGATTCCTGGCCGCCGGAATGTCCAGCAGAACCATCGCTCAGATGGTCCCCTGCATGACGGATCCCACCATGGACAGAGCTAGGGAAGCCTTGACCGTGATGAATCAGGAGCGAAATAGGCTTTCGTCCGCAATGGACAGCCTGGCCGCCGCCAGGGCAGCACTTGATCGCCTGATCGACGTAAACCGAAACTTTCTGGAAAATGCCGCGGACGACTAACCGTCGGGCTGCCGGAATCAACATCGTGTTTTCCGCCGGTGTATTACCTTGAACCCTCGCGACGCGCGCTCGAAATCGTTCCCTGTTGGACATCTTCCATGATCCACCGGGTTGGAGTCTGCAAAAGGACAAGTGGATTCGAGCGCGGGCATGGCCGGCGTCCAGGTGTCCGTAGCGTCCTCGGGCAGCGGCACCAGGTCTTCCACACGGTCCAGGGCCGGGGCGAGCAGGGTGGGTTGCGCCGATTCGCTCGGGCGTGGCCCAGCGGGTGCCGCTGCCGTCCGTCGTGCCCGAGCGCGCAGACCCCGTTTCCCGCGCGGCCCGCCGGTGAGCGTCTGCCGCCCTCGCCGCCGGGTGCCTTGGTGAGGGGAGTCGTCGGTAGTGATCTGATCGAGGGCGAGGCCGACGATCCGGCTGTAGGAGTGCAGTGCGTCTGGTTGAGCCGGGTGAAGATGTCGAACCGGATCCGTTCGTCGCGGCGGCTGTGGATCGTGTCGGGGATCGCTGGCGGGAGCAGCCGAATCGCAGGGGCCGCATCATCTTGTCGAAGACGATCCCGGTCGCTGATGCTTGGCTGGTGGCAGCCCCGTGGACGGCTCGGTACGTGGACGGGTCGGTCGGGCAGGAGTGCCGCGAACTGGTTCCAGAGGGGTTCGGTCAGCCCTCGGGGCAGTACGGGCACAGGTCTCCCAGGTGGTCGCAGGGCGTCGCAACTCCATGATCGCCAGGGCCTGTGCCTGTCTTGCTGCCGGGACGACGCCTGCTACGCCTGTCCGCAGGGCCTCTCACGCCGTAGCCCGGGCTTTGCGAGAGGGCATGCGCCTGATGGTGCTGGGCGTGGTGTGGACCGTCGCCGGTAGCCGGCGATCCGCTCTGGGCCAACTCTGCGACGCGTGGCCGAGGTCGAGGGCCCGGCACCGTCCCGTCGCAGATCTGCGGGTCCAGGCTGAGGCGGTATGGGCGGGTGAGGACTCCACCCTCATCGCGAAGTCTGCGCGGCCCCGCGGTGCTTGTGGCGGTTGGTCACGGCGCCAGTGCGGTGACCGCGATGGTCGGGCAGATGACGATGACGGGACGCGGTGCGGTGCCGACCGGAAGCGGAGGTTCAGTACTGCTTGCTGTCGTGCATCACCCGTCGGCGAGGCGTTGGATGCTGGCGCTCAGCCATGCCTGGAGTTCAGCGGGGTCGCCGAGTGCGGAACGCAGGACCCGGCGACGGGTCGAGACGCCGAGCACGAAGGCGTCGATCGCTGCGGCTCGGCTGCGGGCGTCCGCGTCGTCCAGGCCGCTGTCGCGAAGGTAGCGGTGAAGCGGCTCCAGCGAGTTCGTGTCGAGGAAGGAGGCCAGCGCCTCCGCCGCCTGCGGGCGTTCGCCGGACGCCCGTTGCAGGACGAGCAGCGGATCCTCCCCCGGTGCACCGAACCAGCGCTGGACGATGCTCGCCGCGAGGCGCGAACCCAGCGCGGAACGGTCGCCCTCGAAGGAGTGGGAGACCGGAATCTCCACCTGGGTTGCCGCCAGGAAAAGTCCGTCCTTGCCGCCGAAATAGCGCGTGATGAGATTGGGGGACACGCCGGCGGCGTCGGCCACGCCTTTGACCGTGATCGCCGTGTACCCGTGCTGCGCGAACTGGCGTTGTGCGTGCTCCAGAATCCGCTGCCTGGTGGCGGCCGCATTGCGCGAAGTCATGTGTACGAGCATACACATCATGTGTACGCTGATACACATGGACAACGAGATACGGGAACGGCTCCAGCGGACGCGGCGTGTCACGACCCCGTGGAGTGATGACGGAACGCGCGGCATCAGCGGCTCCCACCTCGACGCACTCCTCGAACGCTGGGCGAACGGGTACGACTGGGCTGTGCACGAGCGTCGCATCAGCGAGTTCCCTTGGGAGACGGTGCAGGCCGCCGATGGCACCGACCTGCGCGTGATCCACCAGCGGTCCGCGGACCCGGGCGCCCCGGTTGTCGTGCTGCTGCATGGCTGGCCGGACTCGGTGCTGCGGTTCGAGCGTGTCTTGCCCCTGCTCGCGGACCTGCACGTGGTGGTTCCCGCGCTGCCGGGCTTCCCCTTTGCGGCCCCGCTCACCGCTCCCGGGATGTCGGTCCACCGGATCGCTGCGATCGTCGCGGACGCTCTGGACGAGCTCGGTTACTCGCGTTACACAGTGTCCGGCGGGGACGTTGGTGGCACGGTCGCGGAACTCCTCGCGGCCGAACACCCGGACCGGGTGGCTGCCCTGCACCTCACGAACATTGCCCCGCAGCGGGCGCTCACGGCGGACCCGGCCGAGCTTGCACCCGACGCGGCGGCCTACCTCCGCCGAACAACCCAGTGGTTCCGAACCGAAGGCGGGTACATCGCGGAGCAGTCGACACGGCCGAACACCCTCGCCGTCGCCCTCGGCGACTCACCCGCAGGCCTCGCGGCATGGATCATCGAGAAACTGGAGTCCTGGTCCGACGAGTCGGCCTTCACTGCGGACGAGCTGCTCACCTGGGTCACCGCCTACTGGGTCACCGGCACGATCGGCACTTCCTTCACCACCTACGTCGAACCGGCCACCCTTCCCGACCGGATCGACACGCCGACCGTGCTCTCTGTGTTCCCGCGCGACATCAAACCGGAACCGCGAAGCTACGCCGAGGCGTTCCTGAACGTTTGTGACTACGTGGAACACCGCGCCGGCGGCCACTTCGCGGCCTGGGAACAGCCCGAGCCTTACGCCGACGACGTGCACCGTGCGGTCGGGCTGGGCGGCTGACAGGGAGCTTGCGGTGCTTTACCAGTGCGGATTCGAGGCCGAGAGAGAGGCAGCGCGGAGCCGGTGAGCGAGAAGGGGATTGGGGACGGCTTCCGTCTCCACGCTGAGGCTCCGAGGCCCAGCCGGGCGGCGGCGGAGCGCCGGCAAGTCCGCCCTGAACCGGCTGATGCGCGGCTACGCCGCGCGGTACGCCGATGCCGCGCACGCGGGATGATCTTGCAGCCCTGATCTCCTCGGATCCAGGTGCGGCGACGTGCGGCAGCACCGGATCGTCGATCACCGTGACGGGGACGACCGGCAGCTTCGCGCCCCGGCGGTCGGGGCCGGTCGGGGCCGGTTCGCCGGCGAGCATCCATCACCGCGTCGTCAGCGAGATCCGGTAGATCCGCGCGGAGGACTTCGCGATGCCCGCGCCGGCGAGGTAGCGATCGACGGCCGCGATGCACGACGCGGACGGACGGCCAGAAGCACGGCCCGAACGCGGGGCAACCGAAGCGCGCCCCTCCCGAGTTCGGTCATCGGTTCGCTCGCCACGCCGTCCCATCCGTCCGGTGTTTCCGCAGTAGACGAGTACACCCCCGGACCAGAGGCCGGAAGCCCCGCCGCAGGTCGCGATGATCAGCGCAGGGACTCTGCCGCAGTAGAACCGGCGTTTACCGCGGCAAGCCGTGCGGTGCTGCCGATGCCAGCCGAGCCGCCGGCGGCAGTGGCGCGTGCTGGGGGCAGGCTTCGAACGCCTGGATCACCAACCCTGCGAAGCGTCGGGAGGCCATGACCCGGGTGGCGGTGGATGTGGCGTGGATCCCCTTGTTGGCCATGAGTACGAGAATCAGGTCGTCCAGGACGAAGTCGGACCGCAGATGCCCTGCGTCCTTGGCTCGCCGGGCCAGTCCGGCGACTGCTTTCAACGTGTACTCACGGCCTGCTGCGACATCCGTCACCCCCGTGAAGGCCGACAGGAAGGCTTCGGTGAAGCCCCGATCGCGGGCGTGCAGCTCACAGATCTTCTCGATCACCAGGCACAGGCCACGCCACGGATCAGGATCTGCGCACCCTTCGTCGACAATGGCGCGGCAGGCGTGCAGCTGGTCCGCGAAGGCATCAGCGACCAGCGTCTGCTTGGTCGGGAAGTGACGGTACAAGGTGGCAGGTCCCACCCCGGCACGCCGCGCGATCACCCGCATCGGCACGTCCAGGCCGTCAGCGGAGAAGAGCGCTCGGGCCGCGTCGAGGATGCGTTCCCGATTGTCCAGCGCGTCGGAACGCAGGGTATGAGGCAAACGGTCGGTCACCACTCTCACTTTACCTAAACGGACGGTGGCGTCCGTTAGCGTCCGGAACGTAGAAGCTCGCCAAGACCATCGGGGCGCGCAGCGGTGGGACCGATCCTCGGTCGCGTTGTGAAGCCCCCCGGCCAAGCGGCGATGGGTGGCGGGCATGGAGCTGGATCGTGCTTGAGCGGTCCGAGAACATGGGAGACGACGTTGAAGGCCATCGCGATCCAGACGTACGGAGGTCCTGAAGGCCTGGCTGTGGTCGACCTGCCGGTACCCGCGCCTGCTGCCGGGCAGGTGCTGATCGGCACCGAGGCGGTGGGCGTCGGTGGTGTCGACACCGTGATCCGGAGCGGGGCTCTGGCCGCCTACGGCTTCAAGGAGGGCCACATCCCGGGTGGCGAGGTGGCGGGCACCGTGACCGCAGTCGGCGACGGCGTCGACGCCTCGTGGATCGGCCGGCGGGTGTGGGGCTTCACCGGCACCGGCGGAGGCTACGTGGAACAGGCCCTCGCGCCGGTCGAGGAGATCCTTCCCCTGCCCAGTGGCCTGTCCGCCGTCGACGCGGTGACGCTCGGCAGTTCCGGTGTTGTGGCCCATTTCGGGCTTCGCCACGCCCATTTCGCTCCCGGGGAGACGGTTTTGGTGCGTGGTGCGGCCGGCAGTATCGGGATCATGACCGTGCAGCTCGCCGCTCGCGGTGGTGCCGCCGCGGTGGCGGTCACGACATCGTCGGCCGAGCGCGGCGAGCGGCTGCGCCGCCTCGGCGCGACCCACGTGCTGGGGCGCTCCGGCGACGGAGGGGAGGAGGCTCCCGCAGGCTATGACGTCATCATCGACGTGGTGGCCGGTGAGGACATGCCGTCGTTCTTCGACAGGCTCAACCCGAACGGCCGCATGGTGGCCGTGGGCGCTGTCGCAGGTCAACCGCCCGCAGATTTCGGCACGAAGCTCATGGCGGCGTTCCAGAAGTCGATGTCCTTCGCCACTTTCAGCTCAGCCACCGTCACCCGGGCCGACCGACATGCCGTGCGCAGCGAGCAGTTCGCCGCAGCCGGTCGCGGCGAGATCGAAACGGTGGTGCACGAGCTGCTGCCACTGGACGGAGCGGTGCTGGCGCACCAGAAGATGGACGCGGGCGAGGTCTTCGGCAGGATCGTTCTGACACCGTAGCCTCCGTGCTCCCCATCCGTGCGGGTGTCCTTCTCGTCGTGCACCGTGGGACGGGGCCGGTACTGACTTCGGCACTGCCTCGCCTGTATGGCCGGTGCACACGAGGAAGAAGCCTCCGTGGCGGTTAAGCGGCCTGGCCGAGGCCGGCGGCCATGGTCCCGGGCGCCGGTGAGCTTGGGGTTCGGTGAGCTTCGGTTCGTTGGCGGACGGCGGGCCGAAACGGCACCGTCACTCCACCCAGTACGCGGTCCGGGCCACGAGCCCCATCAGGGAACGCTCCGGAGCCCTCGCCTTGATCTCCTGCTCCAGCCGCTGACGGAGGAACTCGGCGTCGAAACCGGCGCTCCCGCCCGCGCCGGCACCGCGAAGAAGTGCCACAGCTGCACGCCCTTGCGGCCGCCCCTGGCGAACTCCTCACGCTTTGACGGCAGATATCAGGCGTAGGCGCGCCCAGCCGGCCGGTGGCACACCGCACCCGCTGCGGGACCTGGACGCGGCCGGGTTCGACGACAAGGAGGACGGCGCGGAGGGGTGACAGCGGTGGAGCGATCCTCTGGACGAGTGGCAGCGGTGTAGTGCCGGGACCGGCGGCACGGGCTCAAACCGGCTCTCCCACACGCCAGTTGACGCCACATCAGACAAACGCCCAGATTGGCCGAAGGGCGCAGCCTAGGCATCTTTCGCCTCAGCCGCCTCATGAAAGGTGACGATCGCTTCACCGTTGGATCTCGCCCATTCGGTCAGCTTCGTGATGGGCTCCTCAAGCGTGCGTCCCAGCTCGGTCAAGCTGTATTCCACACGTGGTGGCGCTTCGGCGTACACGCGCCGCTCGACCAGCCCGTTGTCCTGGAGCCGGCGCAACGTCTGCGTCAGTACCTTGCGCGAGACGCCTCCGATCAGCTCGACCAGCTCGCCGTGCCGCAGGGGGCCGTCGCTCAGCGCGAAGAGCGTCACCACGGCCCATTTGCTGGCAATGATCTCGATGGCCAGGCGGGCGGGGCAGTCGGCGAGGAAGACCGATCCGGGACGGAGGCTCACGGCCTGAAGGATACCTTCAGGTACCTGTCGGCTGCCTAACGCCGAAGACATGCAGCGCACCACCCCGATGGGCGCCGGGGCCGGACTCGGCATCTTCTCTCTCGCCGGCACAGTCCCGGGTGACGCCGGCTCGCAACGCGTCCGCGACATCGTGGACGGCGGCGTCCTCGCGGACCGGCCAGGGCCCGACGTGTTCGGTGCCGGCGAACACCACACACCCCGGTTCGCTGCGCCCTCGCCCGCAGTCGTCCTCGCCGCCAGAACCTCCTCCCGCGCCCTGACCGGCTCCGTCTCGGTCCTCGGCGTGCTCGACCCCGTCCGTCTCTACCAGGACTTCGCGCAGCTCGGCCCGGTCTCGGACGGGCGTACCGAGATCACGGCCGTCCGCAGCGCCTACACCGAGCCGTTCGACGTCTTCGGCGTCGACATGGAGCACGGTGTGGCCGGCCGCCTCCTCGTCGGTGAGACCTCGCAGGGAGCCCGCGAGCCCATCCCTACTGCCGCGTGCATGTCGCGCAGGGCCGAGGTGCCCACCTCGACCGTTCGGCCGTCGAGGCGATGGCCGGCCCCGACGCCAACCGGTTCGTCGGACACGTCGATCTCGGCGGTCTGCCGCACGAGCGCTCTGGCGCTCTGGAGTCCATGGAGAAGTTCGCGTCCGACGCCGCAACCCCGGTTTGCGGAGCGGTTCCGGGTGAACCGTCAGCTCAGCCGGAACGTGGCGGGGGCTGTCCACCACCCCGCACCCGCAGGCACGCCCGGACGTGCGCGTGCGTGCGACTTCACCTGCCAGTAGACCCACGCTCACGCTGAGGAAGCATCCATGTCCAATCCGACCGCCGATGTCCTTGCCCGACACGACGGACGGTCCTGGGACCGCGTCGCCGTGCAGCCCGGAAGGACCTGACCCGCGAAGCGGAGCACGACCAGGTCATCCGATGTGCAACTACTCCACGCCGTCGAACAGTTGAGGTCTCACCATGTTCATCACCTATGCCATCGTCGCCGCACTCATGTCGGTGGTGCTTCTGGCCTCGGCCGGTGCCAAATTCACCCGGCCGAAGAGGCTCGTCGACCAGATGTCCACCCTTGGCCTGCCCTACGGGATGTTGCCGTTCCTGGGCGTCGCTCAGATCGCCGGCGCGGGCGGCCTCATCATCGGACTCTGGCGGAGCCCTCTCGGAATCGCCGCCGCCGTCGGCCTGACGCTTTACTTCACCGGCGCCGTCGCCGCACACCTACGGGCTGGCGACTACAAGGGCGCACCCCCGGCAGCCGTCCTCACGATCGTCGCCCTCGTCCTCATCACATCGCGCGCGGCCACCCTCTGACCGCCCGTCGATACCTGAGGGCGAAGTGGAGAATCCCGACACCGCCGCAGCCTCGCACCGTGCCCGGCTCCGGAACAGTGGCCGTCACCTCTGCGGCGGGTGATCTTGGGTGTGATGCCGCAGGGCCGGTGGACATGGCGCCACTTGTCGAAGTCGTAGCCGCGACCGGCCCCCGGTCCTCCACGCCGGGCGGGCGTCGTTGGGCGGGCCCAGGCTCAGGGCCTGCCCCGCGCCGGGCGCTCGGGACGCGGAGGCGCCGACAGAGGCGGAGTGAGGAGCGGATCGAGCAGCTGGGCGAGTTGCTCGCGCTGTTCCGGGGCGAGCCGGCCGGTGGCCGGCGCGAGGGCGTCCCGGCACTCCTCGTACAGGCGCTGGGCGAGGTCGCGTCCGGCGTCGGTGATCACGACGATGACGGCGCGCTTGTCCTCGGGGCTGGTGGCGCGTGTCAGCAGCCCCCGCCGTTCGGCGCGGGCGATAAGGCCGGACAGGGTCGACTTGTCCAGGCCCAGGAAGGCCGCGAGGTCGCTCATGCGGGGGCATCGGTCGCGCAGGATGCCGAGAACGCGCAGCTGGGTGAGGGACAGGTCGTGCTCGGCGCCGATGCGGGTGAGCACGCCCATGACCTGGAAGGCGCTGCGGACCAGGCCGTCGGTCAGGTCGTCCGTGGAGTCGTCGGGAACCGCCATGCCCGCCACCCTACTTGACATTGTTTGCATCACCAATGACTCTCATGGTGATTGGGAATGCAAATCAATCATGGGAGTTCCACATGCATGCTGCGGTCATCACGGGATACGACGCGCCGCCCGTCTACGGCGAACAGCCCGAACCCATGGCCCAGGGCGAGCACGAGATCGTCGTGGACGTCCTCGCGGCGGGCCTGCACCACCTGAGCAGGGCCAAGGCGGACGGCACCCACTACTCCGCCGCAGGCGTCTTCCCGCTGGTGCCCGGCGTGGACGGCGTCGTGCGCGACCCCTCGGGCCGCCTGCGTTACGCAGTCCTGGACGACACGAACCTCGGCACCTTCGCCGAGCGCACCGTGATCGACACACGCCGAAGCGTCGTCCTGCCCGACGACGTGGATCCCGTCCGGATCGCCGCCGCGATGAACCCGGGCATGTCCTCCTGGGTCGCGCTGCGCCGCCGCATCACCTTCCGTGAGGGGCAGCGCGTTCTCATCCTCGGCGCCACTGGCAGCGCCGGACGCATGGCCATCCAGATCGCCAGGCGGTTCGGCGCCGCTCAAGTCTTCGCCGCCGGCCGGGACACCACCCGCCTGATGGAACTGCCCGGCCTCGGCGCGGACCAGGCGCTCACCTTCGACGAAGTCGCCGCCGCAGCCGACGTCGACGTCGTCCTCGACTTCGTGTGGGGCGCCCCCGCCGCCGGCGCCATGCTTCCGATGCTCACCGCCCGTGCCGACCGCTCCGCCCCGCTCACCTGGGTCCAGATCGGCTCCATGGCGGGCGAGTCCGCCCCCATCCCTTCCTCGGCGCTGCGTGCGGCCCGGCTGCAGATCGTGGGCAGCGGCATCGGCTCGGTCTCTCCCCGCGACTTCATCGCCGAACTGCCCGAGCTGGTGAAAGCGGTGACCGAGGACGCCATCGGTGTCCAGGCCCGTGCCGTGCCGCTGGCCCGGGTCGCGCGGGCGTGGTCCGAGAGGACCAGCGAGCGCCTGGTCTTCGTGCCCTGAGCCTTCGGCCGACCTGCCGCCTCACGTGTTCCAGCTGCCGGGCGCGAAGGGACGGTTCGGCGTCGACGTGCTCACAACCGGTCCAGCGCCGACTGGCTCTCATCGTCCGCGGCGCGGCAGATCATCAACCGCTGATCCGGATTCTGGAGGGGCACGAGGACTTCGAAGTGCACGGCGATCACACCGGCCCCCGGATGCCGCATCACCTTCTGTCCGCGGCCGCTGATCCTGATGTCCTGCTCGGCCCACAACCGCGCGAAGTCCTCATTGTGGGTGGTGCATTCAGTGATGAGGTCGGTCAATGCCTGATCCTTCGGGTGCGCGGCCCACGCTGCGCGCAGGTGGGCGATTCCCTCCCGCACGACGCGTTCGCGGTCGACATAGAGCGCGCGTGTTTCCGGGTGCACCAGGCACAGCCACATCGCATTGCGCTGCGACGGCGGAAGGCTGTCGAAATCCAGCAGCAGCTTCGCCATCTCACTGTTCCAGGCGAGGATGTCGTAGCGGTGGTTCATCAGCATGGCCGGCAGCGGTGACAAGTCGGCGACCAGCAGGGCCAGCGGCGGCGCTGCGGCGGTGGCGGGCGTATCGGCGTCGCGGGGGCGCTGCTGGGTCAGGTTGAAGAGGTAGGCGCGTTCGCCGGCGGTCAGGCGCAGCGCCCGGGACAGCGCCTCCACCACGTTTGCTGAGGGCCGCAGCCCGCGGGCCTGTTCCAGCCGCACGATGTAGTCGATGCTGACTCCGGCCAGTTCGGCGACCTCTTCGCGGCGCAGTCCCGGGGTGCGTCGGGCCTGCTGACGCGACGGCAGGTCGAAATCGAGCGGGTCCAGGCGTTCGCGCCGGGTCCGCAGGAACGCGGCCAGCTCCTGTGTCGTGTCCACGGTGCGGGTCGTCATGCTCGATTCAACAGCCTGGGTAGGACTGGTGTTCCCAGGAACTGTTCTCCCTTATTACCGGCTCGCGGTGATCACAGAGTTGTTCCCGACAACGGTTCACAAGCACAGGAGGACACGATGTCGCTCACCCTGGACACCTACCGGCTGCTGGGCCGCTCCGGGCTGCGGGTCTCGCCGCTGGCGCTGGGCGCGGCGACCTTCGGCACCGAGTGGGGCTGGGGCGCCGAGCAGGACGAGGCGCGCAAGCTGTTCGACCATTACGTCGAGCGTGGCGGCAACTTCATCGACACCGCCAACACCTACACCAATGGCAGCTCCGAGCGCCTGCTGGGCGAATTCACCCGCGACAACCGCGAACGCCTGGTGCTGGCAACGAAATACAGCACGCTGCGCCGGCCCGGAGACCCGAATTCCGGGGGCCCTCACCGCAAGAGCCTGTTCGCGTCGGTGGAAGCCAGTCTGCGACAGCTGAACACGGACTACATCGACCTGCTCTACCTGCACGTCTGGGATTTCACGACACCGGTCGAGGAGATCCTGCGCGGCCTGGACGATCTGGTCCGGCAGGGCAAGATCCTGTATGTCGCCATCTCCAACGCTCCGGCCTGGCAGGTGTCGCGCATGCAGGCGATCGCCGATCTGCGCGGCTGGTCGCCGCTGGTCGGCCTGCAGATCGAGTACAACCTGATCGAGCGTACCGGGGAACGTGACCTGATCCCCATGGCGCGTGAGATGGGGTTGGGCGTAGTGCCGTACTCGCCCCTGGCCGGCGGGGTGCTCACCGGTAAGTACAGCCGTGACGACCTGACCGCGACGAACGCCGCGGTCGACGACGGCACCCGTAAGAACTTCACCATCACCAACGGCGGGCTCACCGAACGCAACCTGGACATCGCCGATGTCGTGAAGGAGGTCGCCACCGAGCTGGGCCGCACAACCGCCCAGGTCGGGCTGGCCTGGACCTTGCAGAACCCGGATGTGACGGCGTCTCTCATCGGCGCCCGCACTCTCGCGCAACTGGAGGACAATCTGGGCGCCCTGGAGGTCGACTTCACAGCCCCTCAACTCGACCGCCTCAATGAGGCCGGCGCGATCGGACTCGGCTTCCCGCACGACATGCTCGCCAGCGACAGAATGCGCGCGGTGACCCGTGGCGACATGAAGCTCGAAACGCGCCGCTGATACCCGACAGGCCCCGGGGGCAGCAGTACCGCCGTCCCCGCAGCGATCATCGGCACACCTCGGCGGGCCGACTACGAGATACGTGCCGATCCACCACCTCGGCCTGCTCCCACTCACGCCCGGGCCCCACGTCTTCCGACGTAGTGATATCTGGACGCGGCGACCATGACCGCGCTTCCACGGACAACAACGGCAAAGGACACTGATGAAACTGACAGTCAAAACCGCGGCAGTGGGAACGGTCCTCGCAGCCACCGCCGTACTGGCGGGTCCGGGAACCGCATCGGCCGACGCACCCATGGGCAGCCTCTGTATGGCAGGCAATGTCTGCCTCTACGACGGCCACAACAACACTGGGGACGTCCTGCAGCTCGGTGCGGCGGACAACCGCAACATCGGCCCGGCGTGGAACGACCGGGCCGGCTCACTGTGGAACCGCACCGACCGCTTTGTGTGCGTCTGGACCGATGAGAACTTCCGCGGCGACTATTGGGGCATCGGGCCGGGTAAGACGCAGGAACTCCTGTTCTCCTTCGACAATACGGTGACCAGCATCGAGGTCCACTACGGCGAAGGCTGCGGGGGCTGAACCGATAGAGCCTGCCCACCCGATCATGTGACTGCCTGACTTCTGGCTCGTTGTCCTGCGGGTCTCCGGCGGTTGCGGCCTGTGAGGAAACAGTCGCGAGCCGTCGCCACGCAGGCCCCGGGGTCACACGCGGCCCTGACCTCGGGAAACGTGCCCTGGTGGGCCCGGCGGCGTAAGCGCGGGCCCACCGGGGGAGCGCTCAGTAGGCGTAGAAGCCCGAGCCTGACTTGCGGCCCAGGCGCCCCGCCTCGACCATGCGCTGGAGCAGCGGCGGGGCCGCGTACAGGGGCTCCTTGTACTCCGCGTACATCCCCTCCGCGATGGAGACGATCGTGTCCAGGCCGATGAGGTCCGACAGCTTGAGCGGGCCCATCGGGTGGGCACAGCCCAGTTCCATGCCGTTGTCGATGTCCTCACGGCTCGCGATGCCCGACTCGAACATCCGCACCGCCGACAGCAGGTAGGGGACGAGCAGCGCGTTCACCACGAAGCCCGAGCGGTCCTGGGCCCGGATCGCGTGCTTGCCGAGGACCTTCTCGACCCACACGTGGGCGCGGCTGATGGTGCCCTCCGAGGTGGTGAGCGCCGGGATCAGCTCCACGAGCCTCTGCACGGGCGCCGGGTTGAAGAAGTGGATGCCGATGACGTGGTCGGGCCGGGACGTCGCCACGGCCAGCTTCACCAGCGGGATCGAGGAGGTGTTGGAGGCGAGGATCGCGTCCTGACGGGTCACGACCTGGTCGAGGACCTGGAAGATCTCGGTCTTGACCTGCTCGTTCTCCACGACCGCCTCGATCACCAGATCGCGGTCGGCGAACTCGCCGAGATCGGTCGTGAAGGTCAGCCGGGACTGCGCCGCGGCCAGCTCGTCGGCGCTGATCTTGCCGCGCTCGGCGGCCTTCGCGAGGGAGTTGTGCAGCCGGGTGCGGCCCAGTTCCAAGGCCTCGCCGGTGGTCTCGGCCACCTTGACGTCGAGACCGGCGCGGGCGCAGACCTCCGCGATACCCGCTCCCATCTGGCCGCAGCCCACCACTCCGACGCGTGCCACATCGGCCTTGAAGTCCGTCACCTCGTGCCTCTCGCAGATCCGAAGAACCCCTCGCGGGGCAGCTCTCGGCGCCCCCGACGCCACCACCCCGGCCAGAACGTTACCTCCGGTGAGCGGGAGCGGGGCCCGCCGGGGCAGCCGAGCGGTCCGGCGCGCACCGGCCCCGCCCGGGGCCCGTGAGGGCCCGCGACCGGAACCGGACAGGGCGCTTCGTACGCGGGACCGGCCGGAGCGTCCCCGGCGCGGAAGTCCCGGGACACTCCTTACCCTGCCCGTCCGCGACTCACCGACGCCCGGAACACGGGTGGCATGCGTCACGGACCTCACCGACCGGGGCGGGTCTCGCTGTGCGGCTGTGGCGTGGCCCCCGACAAGCGGGAAGCCCGGTGCTCAACGCCGGGGCCTCCTCCCGCCCGCTGCGTCACCGCGATGCAGCCGAGGACCGCCACGGCGGCCACCGGGGCGGCGGCGGGCAGGTCCTCGCCGAGCAGTGTCACCGACCACACCAGCGTCAGCAGCGGCTGCGCGAGCTGGAGCTGACTGGCGCGGGGCACCCCGATCGCCGCCATGCCCCGGTACCAGACGTACAGCCCGAAGAAGGTCGAACCGGCCGCGACCCACACGAGCCCGGCCAGGCCCTGCGCGCTCCACCGCACCGGCTCGAAGAACGGCGCGACCACCACGCCCGCGAGGGACAAGGGCAGGCACAGCACCAGCGCCCAGCCCGTCACCTGCCAGCCCGGAAGCAGCGCCGTCAGCCGCCCGCCCTCGGTGTACCCGGCCGCGCACACCAGCAGCGCCCCGAACAGGTAGAGGTCCCCGGCCGACAGCGACCCGCCGCCCTGCGCCACCGTGAACGCGCCGACCACCGCAGCGCCCGCGAGCGCCGCGCACCAGAACACGCGGGGCGGCCACGTCCCGGAACGCAGCGCCGACAGTACGGCCGTGGTCAGCGGCAGCAGGCCCACCACGACGGCGGCGTGCGCGGTGGTCGAGGTCCCGAGGGCCAGGGTCGTCAGCAGCGGAAAGCCGATCACCACCCCGCCCGCGACCACCGCGAGCCCCGGCCAGTGCGCCCGGTCGGGGACCGGGACCCGCCGGGCCAGCAGGAAACCGCCCGCGATCACCGTCGCCAGCAACGAACGCGCCGCGACCAGCGACCACGGCCCGAAACTCTCCAGCCCCCACGCCGTCCCGGGGAAGGTGAGGGAGAAGCACAGGACGCCGAGGACCGCGAGCACCGATCCGCCGCGTCGCCCGGCCCGCCGGCCGGTCCTGGGAAGGCCGGACCCGCACGCATCCGCGCCGACCGCTATCGATCCCGCTCCAGTAGCGCTATTCTCGTCTGTCATGCAACAGCGTAGCAGTGCGGGTGAGTTGGCGGAGGAGCTGCGCAGAGAGTTCGAGCGCTACTCTCCAGGTGGAAAGCTGCCGTCGAGCCGGGCGCTGGTCGAGCGGTACCGTGTCAGTCCCGTCACCGTCTCCCGCGCCCTCGCGAGGCTCACCGCGCAGGGACTCGTCGTCACCCGGCCCGGGGCCGGCGCCTACCGGGCGGCCCCCGCCGCGACTCCACCGCGCGCCGGGGACACCTCGTGGCAGCAGATCGCGCTGAGCGCCGAGGCCGCCCAGGGGCTGCCCCGTTCGGTGGACGCGGGCGGGGTGCTCGCCACGCTCGCCGAACCACCTCTCGGCGTCATCGAGTTCAACGGCGGATACCCGCACCCCTCGCTCCAGCCCCTGCAACCGCTGTCCGCCGCACTGGCCCGCGCGGGCAGGCGTCCTGGCGCGTGGGGCCGCCCGCCCGTGGAGGGCCTGCCCGAACTGCGGGACTGGTTCGCCCGGGACATCGGCGCGGCCGGCGAAGGCAGCGGCATCACGGCGGCCGAGGTGCTCGTCACCGCCGGCGGGCAGTCCGCGCTCACCACCGCCCTGCGCGCCCTCGCCCCGCCCGGCGCCCCCGTCCTGGTCGAGACCCCCACCTACCCGGGGCTGCTCGCGGTGGCCCGCGCCGCCGGGCAGCGCCCCGTCCCGGTGCCCACCGACGGCGACGGGGTGCGGCCCGAACTGCTCGAAGCGGCCCTCCGGGGCAGCGGCGCCCGGGTGTTCGTGTGCCAGCCGCTGTTCCACAACCCCACCGGTGCGGTGCTCGGCGCCGGACGACGCCGCGAGGTGATCGCCGTCGCGCGGGCCGCCGGGGCCTTCGTCGTCGAGGACGACTTCGCCCGCAGGCTCCCCCACGAGGACGCGGGGGAACTGCCCGCCCCGCTCGTCGCGGACGACCCCGACGGAGTCGTCGTCCATGTCAGCTCCCTCACCAAGGCCACCTCCTCAAGCCTGCGGGTCGGTGCCCTCGTGGCGCGCGGCCCCGTCCTCGAACGACTGCGCGCCGTCCAGGTGGTGGACCACTTCTTCGTGTCCCGGCCGCTCCAGGAGGCGGCACTCGAACTCGTCGGCTCCCCGGCCTGGCCGCGCCACCTGCGGGCCCTCTCCGCGCGGCTGCGGGAACGCCGCGGCGCGCTCGCCGGAGCACTGGAACGCCTGCTGCCCGGCATCGCGCCGGCCACCCTGCCGCGCGGCGGCTACCACGCCTGGCTCACCCTCCCCGAGGACGTACCCGAGACAGCCCTCCACGCCGCCGCCCTGCGCGAGGGCGTGGCGCTCGCCCCGGGCCGCCCGTACCACCCGGCCGAACCCGGGGCCGGCCATGTCAGGATCAGCTTCGCGGGGGTCGCCGACCCGGCCGAGATCGCCGAGGGCGTCCGGCGCACGGCACGGGCCTTCGCTGCGGTACGCGGATGACGGCGGCGCCGTGCCGTACGGCCCGTGCCGCGAGAAAACGCCTCGACGGCGCGGCCGGTCACCTGCGAATCTCCCCTCCATGAACCCGTACCAGGCGGCGCAGCCCGCCCCCGTGACCCTGCCCTCGGGCCACCTCGTGTCCACCGATCCGGCACGCCTGGATCTCGGCCTGGTGCACCACTGGCTGTCCACCGACGCCTACTGGGCGCTCGGCCGCAGCCCGGAGAAACAGCGGCTGGCGGTCGAGGGGTCCCTCAACTTCGGTGCGTACGACGGCGTCTCGGGGGAGCAGGTGGCGTACGCCCGGGTCGTCACGGACCGGGCCACCTTCGCGTGGCTGTGCGACGTCTACGTCGACCCGGGCGTACGCGGAAAAGGTTTGGGCACCGCCTTCGTCGGCGCCGTACGCGATCACGTCTCCCGGTTCGGGGTCCGCAGGATCACCCTCGCCACGAACGACGCACACGAGGTGTACCGGCGCGTCGGCTTCACCGAACTGCCGGACGCCCACAAGTGGATGGTGCTCACCACCGGCTGAGGCGACAGGACGGCGGGACGGGGCCGGCCGCCGGGCCTTCGCCGTGCGGGCCCACCCAACCCCCCTGCCGTAACGCCTTGTTCACGAAGAATGCAGGGCGCGGGCCGTGACGGAAGGCGGTCAAGCGCGTTGAGCACCAGTGCCCCTCAGCGGCCCTGATGGAGGACGCCTTGCATCCAGCTCCCACGTACATACTCTCCCGCACCGGACGGCGGCTCGGCGCGAGCCCGCACGCGCTCCACCGCACCACCCGACCCGCACGATCCGACGTGAGGGGGACGGCATGAGCGACGAGCCCACCGACGCCTCGGCCGACACCGTCCCGAAGCCGCGCACCGCCCCGCCGCCCGCGGACGAGGCATCGGAGGTGGCGGGGACCGCTGCCGCGTCCGAGATGCGGTTCGTCGACGTGACCGGCAGCCGGGAAGCCGCGGGCCGCTCCATCCGGCTGGCCGACATGGCCAGACGGCTGCCGCGACTGGTGCGCCGCTCCCTCGCCCTCGCCTGGCAGGTCGACCGTCCGGCGACCATCGGCCTGCTGGTCTGCCAGGTGCTGTCCGGAGTGATGCAGGCCCTGGGCCTGGTCGCGATCAGCGGCACCCTCACCGCGCTCCTGAACGGCGGGGACGACGACGTCTACCAGCGCCTCCGGGACGCCTGGCCGTCCGTGGCCCTGCTGGCCGGCGCGGCCGGGGTACGCGCGCTGCTGGGGATCACCGTCAACTGGCTCTCCACCCGCCTCGGGCCACTCATGTCGCGCGAGGCCGAGCAACTGCTGCTGAAGAGCTGCACGGAGGTGGAGCTGTCCGCCTACGACGACCCCGGGTTCAACCGCGACCGCGAGGCCGCCGACCGGGGAGCGCAGGTCACCGGGGACCTGATCAACGAAGGACAGGACCTGATCGCCTCCGCGGCCTCCTTCGCCGCCGGAGCCGTCGTACTGGCCGGAGTGCACTGGGTGTTGCTTCCGCTGCTGGTGGCGGCGAGTCTTCCGCAGGCCCTGGCCCAGGTCAGCGCCGCGCGGGTGCGTTACCTGGCGAACGTGCGCAGCAACGGCGACCTGAACATGCTGGCGGTATTGCGCTGGCACATCTACACCAGGGACGCCGCCGACCAGATCCGGGCCGGCACGATGGCCGGCTTCCTCTCCGGCCGCTACGGCCGGACCGTCGCCCGCATCAACCGCGAGGACCGCGCCGCCGCCGACAAGGGCGCGCGCATGTCCCTGGCGGGCGCGCTGTGCGGAGGTGTGGGCTCCGCCGTGGTGTGGGGCGCGGTCGTGGTGCTGCTCGGCAACGGCCGGATCAGCGTGGGCCACGCGGGCACGGCCGTCTTCGCCCTGCAGACGGCGGGGCAGTCGGTGCGCGGCCTGGTGGCCATCGGCGCGCGGGCGGTCCGCACCGGGCTCTACATGGACGACTGGACCGCGTTCCTCGACAAGGCGGGCGGTTTCCGCATGCGCCGCGGCGAGTACCGGCCGGGCCCGCCGCGGACCATCGGGATCGAGGGCCTGACCCACCACTACGACGGCAAGGAACGGCCCGCGCTGTCCGAGGTGTCGCTCACGCTGCGCCGGGGCGAGGTCACCGCCCTGGTCGGCTTCAACGGCTCGGGGAAGTCGACGCTGTCGAAGCTGGTGGGAGGCCTGTACCTGCCCACGCGGGGGCAGGTGCTGTGGGACGGCGTGCCCACCCGCGAGGCCGATCCTCAGGCGCTGTGGCGACAGGTGGCGCTGGTGCCGCAGGACTACGCGCAGTGGCCGCTGACGGTGCGGGAGAACGTCCACCTGGGGCAGCCCTCGCCGCGCGGCGACGCCGCGGTGCGTGAGGCCTGCGCCGCCGCGGGCGCCGACGAGGTGGTCGACGAACTCGGCGCCGGTCTGGACACCCTCCTCGCCCGGGAATGGCTCAACGGGGAGGAGCTGAGCGGTGGCCAGTGGCAGCGCGTCGCCCTCGCCAGGGCCTTCTTCCGCGAGGCGGGCCTGCTGATCCTGGACGAGCCGACCGCCAACCTCGACCCCCGCGCCGAGTACCGGATCTTCCAGCGACTGCGGGACCTGGCGCAGGACCGGGTGGTGCTGCTCGTGACCCACCGCATCACCAACGTCGCGGTCGCCGACCGGATCGTGGTCCTCGACGAGGGCCGGATCGTGCAGGAGGGCACCTACCAGGAACTCGCCGCCCAGGAAGGCATGTTCAAGCAACTCCTGTCGTACCAGGTCACCTCCGGGGCGGACCGCCGCGACGACGAGCAGGAGGAGACCCCCGCGTAGGTCACCGGTCCCGGCTCGCTGACGGAGAGCGGCCCGCCACGGTCGTCGCGGCATCGGCCTCGACGCGGTGGCGGGCACCTCCGGTGGTGCCCCGGCACCCGGTGGTGCCCCGGGACCTCCGGAGGTCCCGGGGCGGTCACGTCACCGCCCCGCCCTCCCCGTCCCTGCGGTACGAGGTCCGCAGTACGAGGTCCTTCGCCGGGCCCGCGACCCGCCACACCGTGGACCAGTGCCGGGCGTCCACCACGGTGAACTCGCCCCGGTACAGGTCCAGGGAGCAGGGGTGGTCCACGGTGTCGTGCCCGGTGCGCAGGTCCAGGTCGTGGAAGAAGCGGCCGTCCTCGAACTCGACGCGCGCGGTGCCGGGCCGCTCGCCCGGCAGCCAGCGGTGCACCCGGCGCGCGGCACGCTCCACGCCGCCCCACTCGAACGTCCCCGACTCCTCGTACAGCAGGCCCGGCACCCCGTCGCCGAGCGGGCCGAAGACGGCCGCCCCGCGAAACCGTCCCGTCATCGCGAAGGCGCGGTCCTCGGCGCTCCGCTCGACGTGCCAGGGCCCGGCCAGGTATGCGAACAGATCGGCCGGCGGGTCGAGGGGTGGCCGGGCGGCGGCAGCGGCACCGGTCCGGGGCTCGGGGCAGGACATGACTCCCTTCCTACCCCAAGGGTGCGACGGGCACCGCGTGCGGGGCACACCTCACAGCAGCGGGAGGCGGCCCACCAGGCGGTCGACGCGGTTGCGCGCACCCACGAGGCTGATCGCGCAGTAACCGAGAGCGCTGCTCTCCTCCTGCGCGACCTGCTCGCGGTACGTGTCGTAGACGCGTGCCCGCTGGGCCGCCTCCGGCATGTCCACCACGAGGACGTCCGGCCGGGCCGCCGCCTTCGCCCGCAGGGCCGCGAGCGTGCCCGCCTCCGCCGCCAGCACCGAACAGCCCGCCCACGGAAGACCGGGATGCGTCTCACCCGAGGCGTCCACCGCGTCCGGCCCGATCAGATGCGGCAGGGCCCGGCCCACGGCCGCCGCCATGCAGGCCGCCGCGTTGACCTGCCGTCCCGCGGGCAGGTCGCGGTCCACGACGATCACCCACTTCGAGGGCGCCTGCCGCGTCGAGAGATCCGTCCGGACGTCTCCGTGCGGCGTCCCGTCCGCCACCCGTGGGGGACCGGCCACCGTGCCGGTCACCGCACCTGTCATCGTCCCTGCGTCGTTCTGTGTATCCATGGGCCGGTACGTTAGGCAGAAGTCAGGGTGTGCGCGACGCCTGCTGAACTTCGTACGGAGAGACGGCCGATTCATGGAACTTGATGCACTGGACCGGGCTTTGCTGCGGGAACTGCAGAACGATGCACGGCGGACCAACCGGGACCTCGCCGCCCGGACCGGAGTCTCGCCCTCCACCTCCCTGGAGCGGGTACGGAGCCTGCGCGAGCGCGGGGTCGTCACCGGCTACCGCGCCGAAGTCGACCTGGAAGCGGTGGGCCGCCCGGTCCAGGCGCTCATCTCGGTCCGCATCCGTCCACCGGCCCGCCCCGTCATCGAGGGCTTCCGCGAGTGGGCGGCCGGCCTGCCCGAGACCATCGCGCTCTTCGTGGTGTCCGGCGCGCACGACTTCCTGCTGCACATCGCGGTCCCCGACGTGAACGGCGTGTACGCCTTCGTCATCGACCGTCTCACCGAGCGGCGCGAGGTCGCCGACGTACAGACCACCCTGGTCTACGAGCACGTCCGCGCCCCCGGCATCGAACCGGCACCCTCCCCGTCCCCGGGCGCCGGGCCGCCCGCAGCGGAACGGCGCACCACGCGGGGCTGAGGTCCCGAAGAGGGGTCCGGACACCGTGGCACCGTGGAGGACACCGCGCGGCAACCGCCTGCCGGTTCCCGGTGCACCGTGCCGGAGCGGTCGTGCGGCTCGGCTGCCGGCCGGTGGCTGATGAGGGGTTCAGCGAGGACCGCCGGCGGAGGGACGCTCGCCGGACCGGAGAGGGGAGCGGACATGTTCACCGTCGAGGACCGGGAGAGGCTGCTCGCCCGTCTGCGGGAGGAGGCCCGGAGGGACCCGGTGTCAGTGGAGCCGCCCTCACCGGCTCGTACGCGAGCGGCAGGACCGACCGCTGGTCCGATCTGGACCTCGTGCTCGCGGTGCGCGGCGACCCGGCGACCGTACGGGACGACTGGACCGAACGCCTCTACAGCGCCCACGGCGCCCTGCACCACTGGGACCTGGCCGGCCCGGAACCCACGCTCGTGGCGGGCCTTCCTGCTGCCCGGAACCCTCGAACTCGACCTGAACTTCGCCCCCGAGGAGGCGTACGGCCCCCGGGGCCCGCAGTGGCGCGCGCTGTTCGACGAACGCGGCGGGACGGGGGGACCGCTTACCGGCCCGGGGGGTGACTCCCCGGGCCCTGTCCCCTTCTCGTCCCCGTCCCGCCGGTCCTCACCGGTCTCGGCTGGCACCACGTCCTGCACGTCCGCTCGTGCGTGGCCCGGGGGCGTCTGTGGCAGGCGGCGTACTGGACGGACTCCCTGCGGCAGGTCGTCATCACCCTGGCCTGCCTGCGCCTGGACCTGCCGGCCGCGCACGCCAAGGGGGCCCACCTGCTGCCGGCCGGGGAACAGTCCGCCCTGGAGAGCACGCTCGTACGGGAGTTGAGCGCGGAGGAACTCCTGCGGGCCGCGCGCGAGGGCACCGAACTGTTCCTGGCCGAACTCGAACGCGTCCCCGGGGACGACCCGCGGCTCGCGCGGCGACTGCGCGAGGCGCTCCTCGGTGAACCCCCGGCGGGGGCTCCCGAGGGGTGAAGGGCGGGCGCGCGGCTATCCCTTCTGGTCGCGGGCCCCGTCGCGGGCCGCGTCCCAGCCGTGCGCGAGGAGGTCGAAGGCCGCCTCCACGGCCGGCGCCGGACCGCCGCCCGTGTCCCGGCCCAGGTCCCGGCTCTGCAGGGCGAACCGGGCGAGGGCCGCGCAGAGCGGATCGTCCATGGGTAGACCCGACTCCTCGGCCACGGCGCCCGCCAGGGCCGTCTCGTGCCGCATCCACATCCGGCGCCCGTACTCGCGCAGCGCGGGGGTGTTCTCCACCAGTTCCAGGAAGCGGACGGCGTCGACCCCCTTCTCCGGGGAGGGGCCCGACATCGTGACCATCTGGGCGCGCAGCGCGTCCAGCACGCTCTGCCCCGGCGCCCGGTCGCGGACCGCGGAGACCAGGACGGCCTCGACCTCCGAGTCCCGGTCGAAGACCAGCGCCTCCTTGCCGGGAAAGTGCTTGAACAGGGTCGTCGTGGAGACGTCGGCGGCCTCCGCGACGTCCTTGACGCTCACGTGGTCGTAGCCGTGTTCCAGGAACAGCCGCAGGGCCGCGTCGGCGAGCGCCTGGCGGGTGGCCGCCTTCTTCCGCTCCCGGCGCCCCATCACCGGCGCCGCGCCCTCTCCAGGGGCACCGCCCGATCCCGGCGCGCCGGACTCGGCGCCCCCGTCAGCGGTGGCCGCGCCGGTGGCCGCGGCTCTTGGTCCGGTTCTCGTCTCCTGGCTGTCACCCATGCCGGTAAGTCTACAGACAAGGTTGCCCAAGTGTGAAAGTTGATTGATTGCACTTTTGAAATGGTGTGCTTTTCTGGCGGAGGTGCCGCCCTGCCCTGCCCCTCTTGCCCTGACACGCCGCCCCACGGCGTGCGAAAGGACCGTGGGCGGCCCCCTCGTCGGCGGAGTGGTCGCCGGGCACCTCGGCTGGCGCTGGGCCTTCTACCTGAACATCCCGCTCGGACTGCTCGCCCTGGTGTGGTGCGCGATCATGCTGAAGGTGCCCGCCGTGCGCGGCCGCGCCAGGATCGACTGGACGGGCATCGCCCTCCTGACGCTCACCGTCAGCGCGGTCGTGCTGGCCGCGACCTGGGCCGGGACCGAGTACGCCTGGGCGTCCCGGCAGGTCCTCGGGCTGTTCACGGCGGCGCTCGCCGGTCTCGTCCTCTTCCTCGTGTCGCAGCGCCGGGCCCCCGAACCGGTCCTGCCGCTCCGGGTGTTCGGGCCCGCCAACGTCCGGCTCGCCTGCGTCATGATGCTCGCCGGCGGCGCGGTCATGTTCGGGGCGACGCTCTATCTGCCGCTGTTCCAGCAGAGCGTCCAGGGCGCCTCCGCGACCAACTCGGGTCTGCTGCTGCTCCCGATGATGGTCCCGATCGCCGTGGTCTCGAACATCGCCGGCAAGATCATGTCGCGTACCGGCCGCTACAAGGCCTTCCCGGTGCTCGGCGCGGGCTTCCTGACGCTCGGCACGGCGCTGCTCGCGACGATGGGCACCGACACCTCCCGCACCCTCGCCGGGGTCTACATGGCCCTCGTCGGGACCGGGCTCGGGCTGATGCTCCAGATGACCACGACCATCGCGCGAACAGCGCACAGATGCGCGACATGGGCGTCGCCTCCTCCGGGATCCAGCTCTTCCGCACGATCGGCGGCTCCCTCGGCGTCGCCGTCTTCGGCTCTCTCTTCGCCCGCGCGACGCAAACCCGTCTGCCCCCGGCCGCGGGAGCGGGCTCCGGGACGGGGGAGCCGGGCGGCATCGACGCCACTGCCCTCGCCGCCCTGCCCGCCCACGCCAGGGACACCTACCTGCACGCGGTGGCCACCGGCACGCAGCACATCTTCGCCCTCGCGGCCGCGCTGTGCGCCCTGGCCCTGCTCGCCGCCCTGTGCGTCAAGGAGGTCCCGCTGCGGGGCCGGCCGCCGGCGCCGAGGAAGCCGGGCGAGCCCGCGCGGGGGGAGCCGGAAGAGGCGGAGCAGGGCGCCCCGGCCGGGAGCGGGACCTGAGGGCCCGCCCGCTCGGCGCCCGTCCCGGTGGACACGCACCGGGACGGTGAGCGGGGTGGGCGAGCACACCGGGACACCCGTTCGTGTGATGATGCACGGCAACAAAGGCCCCGGGGGAGGGGCTTGGGTGTGCAGAAGGGGCGGGGCCAGGACGTGGACAAGGACGGGGTGTCCATCCCGGACGAGGAGTGGGAGCGCTTCCTGAGGGACTCCGGGGTCGCGGCCCCGGACGCACCGAAGGAGCCGTCGGCGCGGGCCCGGGCGGTCGCGCGGCGCCTGCGGGAGCAGTCCGGGGAGCCGGTGGGGTGGCGGACGCACCAGCCCGTCCGGCGGCGGCGCGGCAAGGGCTGGTACGTGGTCGGCCTCCTGGTCGCGGCGGCGCTGCTCGTCGTGGCGCTCGCGCCGGGGCGGGTGTCCGGCTGGTTCGGCGGTGGAGGCGGCGACAGCACGCCGCTCGCCGCCGAGTCGGTACGACCGGACGGGCCGCCACCCACCGAGGCCGCTGCCCTGCGGCCCACCCTGGACGAGCCGTTCCGGGGCTCGCCCGCCGTCCGCTGGAGGGACGGGACCGCGGGGATTCACGTGCCCGAGCCGCGGGCCACCGGCTGGATGAGCGAGGAGCAGGTCGCCCGGACGCTCGACCGGAGCCTGGACTTCCTCGCCGCCTCCAGCCTGGACCGCGACGTGCTGCGCGGGGAGCGGCCGGAGAAGGCGATCGCGCTGATCAACCCGCAACAGCGGGACATGCGGGACTACTTGACGACCGCCTTCCGCAGCCCCAGCCGGGAGAACAACCCCTTGACGCTGTTCAGCCGGTTCGACGCGACCGATATACGGCTCGTCGGGGACGTGGTCAAGACACGCGGACGCCTCACCTACCGGGAGGGGAAGCGGGGCGCGGTCGAAGTGACCGCCGATGTCACGTACGTCTATCCGGTCGTCCGCGCGGCAGTGGGAAGCGACGAGGTCGTACGCACCATCGCGCGCCGCGAGACCGTCATGAGCTGGGACGATCCGGCGAAGGTGTACATCAAGCCGGGCACGTTCTCCCTCGTCTCCTACCGGCTGGACAGCACCAACGGCGGCTGCGACACCTTCACCGGCTACTTCGCGCCCGAGTTCGGGACCCGTCGCACGGCCACCGATCCGGGACCCTCGGTCGACCCGTACGAACGCAGCACGACGATGGACGAGCGCATGAAGGACGCCTCGGACACCAGGTGCAGGAGAGCCACCCGGTCCTGAGCGGCGGCGCGTCGCGCTGAGCCGGCCGGACAGCGCACCGGGCCACCGGGGCGGCCACGCCGGCCGGGGGCAGTGGCAGGATCCTGCGACATGAGCAGCGAACGAACGGACCGCCCCGTCGCCCTGGTCACCGGGTCCACCTCCGGAATCGGCGAGGCCGTCGCGCGGCGGCTGGCGGCGCAGGACATGCGGGTCGTCGTGCACTCGCGCACCAGCGCGGCGGCCGGGGAAGCCCTGGCGGCGGAGCTCGGCGGGGTGTACCTGCGCGCGGACCTGGCGGACGAGGAGGAGGCCCGGGGCCTGGTCGAGGCGGCTCACGGCCGTCTCGGACGGCTCGACGTGCTGGTGAACAACGCGGGCGTCAGCCGGCCCATCCCGCACGAGGACCTGGCCGCGGCGACCCCGGCGGAGTGGCGCCGGCTCCTGGAGGTCAACCTGATCGCCCCCTGGGTGCTGTGCACGGCCGCCCTCCCGTCCCTGCGCCGGTCGCCGCAGGGCGGCAGCATCGTGAACATCACCAGCCACGCCGGGGTACGCCCCAAAGGCGCGTCGGTGCCGTACGCGGCGAGCAAGGCCGCGCTGAACCACGTGACGCGACTGCTCGCCGCGGCGCTCGGGCCCGACGTACGGGTCAACGCGGTGGCACCGGGACTCGTGGACACACCGATGACGAAGGACTGGACGCACGCGCACGAGCTGTGGCGGGACCGCGCGCCGATGCGCCGTCCGGCCCGCCCCGCCGACGTGGCCGACCTGGTGGCCTCGGTGATCGCCAGTACCTACCTCACCGGCGAGGTCATCGTCCTCGACGGGGGACTGCATCTGACCTGATTCGGACGGAGCCCCGCCGTCACGCCGGGCTGAGCCGCCGCCTGTCGTGTCGTCACCACCCGGCACCACCGCGGCGCGGGCCCGGTCCACGCGGTGCGTCAGCGCGCGCTCTCGCGCTGTGCGGTGAGCAGCGCCGCGTCGTCGTGCAGCTGTCCGCCCGTGTGGCGGAGCAGGTCGTCGACCACGGTGCGTACCACCTGGTCGGCCGTGGCGCGGGCCAGGCCGAGGCGGGGGAGCCGCTCGGACAGCGGGTAGAAGGCGCCGGAGCGGTCGCGGGCCTCGATGACTCCGTCGGTGTACAGCAGCAGCGTCTCGCCCGCGAGGAAAGGGTGCCGTTCCGCCGTCCAGGCGCCCGGCGTGAGGCTGCCCAGACCCAGCGGCGGGGCCGGCCGCGTCGATTCGAGGGCCTGCGGTCCGCCGTCGCGCAGGACATAGGGGGCCGGGTGCCCGCAGCAGAGAGCGGTGAGGGTGTCCCCGGTGTCCGGGATGTCCACGAGGAGCGCGGTGGCGAACTCCTCCTCGGTCCCCTTCTCCTCGTTGCTCCAGGCCAGCGCTGCGTCGAGATGGGCCGCGAGGTCGGGCAGTCCCAGGTCGAGGTGGGCCGCGGCCCGGAAGGCGCCCAGGACCAGGGCGGTGTCGTCCAGGGCCTGCAGCCCCTTGCCCCGGACGTCGCCGATGAGGAGGCGGGTGCCTCCCCGCACCCGCACGACTCCGTAGAAGTCCCCGCCGACCTGCGCCTCCTCGCCCGCCGCCCGGTACTCCGTCGCCAGACACAACGGACCCAGGCGCTCCGGCGGCTCCCTCAGCAGCGCCCGGCCGGCCGCCTCGGCCATCGACTGCACCCGCCCCAGCTTGGCCTCACGACGACGCCTGCTCCGGCTGTAGAACGCCAGAACGACCGTGAGCAACGCCAGGGCACCCGCCTGGACCACGGTGTTGGAGGTGCCGGTCTCCTCGCGCAGCGCTCCGAGAACCAGCTGGCAGACGACGGCCAGTAACCCCGCCGCGGCGGTCACGCCCGGCGTCGCCACCGCCGCGGTGAGGGCCGGGGCGATCACCAGGAGCGGACCGAGGTGGACGGACCGGGGGACCAGCACGTCGACCAGTACGATGCACGCGACCAGCGCCACGAGGCCCCCGGCGGTGTACAGGGAGGCACGGGGGCGGGGGACATGGTCCGGAAAGGCCATGCGTTATTCGTACAGGATCTCCCGGCCCCGCCCGGGGTGCGACGCGAGGCCCGGCCGACCCGTCCCGCCACTCCGGGATCGCGCGTCACGGCACGCGTCACCGGCGTTCCCGGCGATCTGCCGCGCGACATGCGTCCCGCGCCGGGCGGACGGAGCCGATGACCAATGATGGGCCGATGTGCCCTGCGAGCAGCACCTCCGGAAGTTCCCGCGCCGCCCGCCCCCGCCGCCTCCGCGAGGTGACACCGGGCCGCCGTGGCCTGGTGCTCGCCTGGTTCGGCTTCACCGCCACCTTCGGCGCCATGCGGCTGCTGACCTGGCTGATCCACATCGACGTCGGCGGGATCGGCGACGTCAGCGCCGGTGGCGTCCACCTCCACCACTACGTGTGGGGCATTCTGCTGCTCCTCCTCGTCGGAGGGATCGGCCTGGTGGAACGGTCCGCGCGCGTACGCCTCTGGCTCGGCCTCGCGTACGGCGTCGGGGCGGCGCTCGTCATCGACGAGGCGGCCCTGCTGCTGAGCCTGGAGGACGTCTACTGGGACGACGAAGGAGGCATCAGCATCGCGCTCGCCCTCCTCGTGATCGGCGTCGCCGGCAGCCTGCTGGCCCTCACGAGACGCTCCGACGAGGAGGAGGACACGGGCGCGGGGACGGACGGGCACGCACCGGCACGGGATGAGCGGGCGTGACGGAGCGACAGGATCGACGGTGTCGGCCCCTTTCGTGTGCGGTGCTCCATCGCCTGAGCCCGTAGGTGCGGCACAGCTGTTCCGCGGCTCGCGGCGGTCGACGCCGTCGTCCCGCAGCGACCTGAACCGGCCCGCCGGCAGTGGCGCTGCCCGGCGACGGTCCGGCCTCCGGGGGCCCTCGGGCCGGCTTCGTCCACCCGTGACCGGCCCTGCTTTCCGAGCGCGGGTGATCCCCGTGACCGGGCCGTACCTCTGCGCACGCCACGTCTCCTTGGCTAGGGTGCGGACATGGCCACCCGCGCCCACGAACCCGTCCTGCTGGACCCCAAGGGCCCGGTGATCACGGCCCTCGCGTGCACCGTGGGCGCGCTCCTGTTCCTGGGTGCGGGCGGGGCCTTCGGCTATGTCGCCGTCCGCACCGTCGCCGACCTCGGTGAGACCGGCAGCGGGTGGGCGTGGGTCGGCGCCGGCCTCGCCCTGGCCGCGGCGTTCGTCGCCTGCGTCGGGTTGTTCACCCTCCTCTCCGCCCACGCGGAACGGCGGGCCACGCTCCAGCTCGCCGCCCTCGGCGTCGACGCGACCGCCCTGGTTCTGGCGGTCGCCTCCGCCCCGCCGACCAACGACGAGCACCAGCAGGTCCGGCTCCTGATGCGGGTCAGCGGCCCCGGTTTCGAGCCCTTCGAGTGCGGCAGCGAAGTCCCGAAGTACCGGTTCGGCGGCGCCACGCAGGGGACGGTGCTGCCGGCCCGGGTCAATCCGGTCACCCGCGCGTTCACCATCGGGCGACCGCCCGTGCCCCCGGGCCCCTGAGCCGGAGGCGCGCTTCGCGCACTCCGCCGGCGAGCGGCGCCGACTACGCCGCTCAGTTGCGGCGGGGCGGTCGTCCCTCCGCATATTCTTTGCATAGGTCTGCATCGCCACGTATAGTCATGCCATCGAGCTGGAGGATTCCATGGTGGTACGTGCGGCAGTCGCAGGGGCGAGCGGATACGCGGGCGGGGAGGTGCTGCGGATTCTGCTCGGGCACCCGGGGGTCGAGGTCGGCGCGCTGACCGGGAACTCGAACGCGGGGCAGCGGCTCGGTGCCCTGCAGCCGCATCTGGCGCCGCTCGCCGACCGCGTGCTGGCCGAGACCACCGCCGAGGCGCTGGCCGGGCACGACGTGGTCTTCCTCGGGCTGCCGCACGGGCAGTCCGCTGCCGTCGCCGAGCAACTCGGCGAGGAGGTCCTCGTGATCGACATGGGCGCCGACTTCCGGCTCGCCGACCCCGCCGACTGGGAGAAGTTCTACGGCTCGCCGCACGCCGGGACCTGGCCCTACGGCCTGCCCGAACTGCCGGGCGGCCGGTCCGCTCTCGCCGGTTCCCGGCGGATCGCGGTACCCGGCTGCTACCCGACGGCCGTCTCCCTCGCCCTCGTCCCCGCCTACGCGGCCGGGCTCGTGGAGAACGAGGCGGTGATCGTCGCCGCCTCCGGCACCTCGGGCGCGGGCAAGGCGCCCAAACCGCACCTGCTCGGCAGCGAGGTCATGGGCTCCATGTCCCCGTACGGCGTGGGCGGCGGGCACCGGCACACCCCCGAGATGATCCAGAACCTCAGCGCGGCGGCCGGCGAGCGTGTCTCGGTGTCCTTCACGCCGACCCTCGCCCCCATGCCGCGCGGCATCCTCGCGACCTCCAGCGCCAAGGCACGTCCCGGCGTCGACGCCGGGGCCCTGCGGGCCGCCTACGAGAAGGCCTACGCCGACGAGCCCTTCGTCCACCTGCTGCCCGAGGGACAGTGGCCCGCGACCGGTGCCGTGTACGGGTCGAACAACGCGCTGCTCCAGGTCGCGTACGACGAGAGCGCGGGCCGCGTGATCGTCGTCAGCGCCATCGACAACCTCACCAAGGGCACCGCCGGCGGCGCCGTGCAGTCCATGAACCTCGCGCTCGGACTGCCGGAGGCCACCGGGCTGCCCACGACCGGACTCGCGCCGTGACCAGCGCACGGCACCACCCGGGACCCGGACCGGGAACCCCCTTCCGCACCCTACTGACGAACCGGCTGCGCGCCGCCCTGCTGTCCCACCGGGCGCGGGCCAGAGCCAAGGAGACAGCGTGAGCGTCACCGCACCCAAGGGATTCACGGCGGCGGGCATCGCCGCCGGGATCAAGAGCAACGGCAACCCCGACCTGGCCCTCGTGGTCAACCAGGGGCCCCGGCTGGCGGCGGCCGGCGTCTTCACCTCCAACCGCGTCAAGGCCGCCCCCGTCCTGTGGTCGCAGCAGGTCCTCAAGGACGGCCAGGTCTCCGCCGTCGTCCTCAACTCCGGTGGCGCCAACGCCTGCACCGGCCCCAAGGGCTTCCAGGACACGCACGCCACCGCCGAGAGGGCCGCCGAGGTCCTCGGCCTCAACTCGGGCGACATCGCGGTCGCCTCCACCGGGCTCATCGGTGAACTGCTGCCCATGGACAAGCTGCTGCCCGGCGTCGAGAGCGCCGCGAAGGCCCTCAGCGAGCACGGCGGGGAGAAGGCCGCGCTCGCCATCAAGACCACCGACACCGTGCACAAGACGGCCGTCGCGCAGCAAGGCGGCTGGAGCGTGGGCGGCATGGCCAAGGGCGCGGGCATGCTCGCCCCCGGCCTCGCCACCATGCTCGTCGTCCTCACCACCGACGCCGACCTCGGCGCCGAGGACCTCGACCGGGCGCTGCGCGCCGCGACCCGCACCACCTTCGACCGGGTCGACTCCGACGGCTGCATGTCCACCAACGACACCGTGCTCCTGCTCGCCTCCGGCGCGAGCGGCACCACCCCCGCGTACGAGGAGTTCGCCGAGGCCGTGCGCGCCGTGTGCGACGACCTCGCCGAGCAGCTGATCCGGGACGCCGAGGGCGCCAGCAAGGACATCCGCATCGAGGTGATCAACGCGGCCACCGAGGAGGAGGCCGTGGACGTGGGCCGCACCATCGCCCGCAACAACCTCCTCAAGTGCGCGATCCACGGCGAGGACCCCAACTGGGGCCGGGTGCTCTCCGCGATCGGCACGACCGCGGCGCGCTTCGAGCCCGACGACCTGAACGTCGCCATCAACGGCGTCTGGGTCTGCAAGAACGGCTCCGTGGGCGAGGACCGCACCAAGGTCGACATGCGCTACCGCGAGGTGACCGTGACCGCCGACCTCGCCGCGGGCTCCGCGTCCGCCGTCATCCGCTCCAACGACCTCACCGCCGACTACGTCCACGAGAACAGCGCGTACTCCTCATGAACGACGACACCACGGCCCCGGCCACGCCCGGCACCCCGGCCGCGAAGACGACGGCCCGCCGCCACACCGCGCTGCCCAAGGCGCAGATCCTCATCGAGGCGCTGCCCTGGATCACCCGGCACCAGGGCAAGACCGTCGTCATCAAGTTCGGCGGCAACGCCATGGTCGACGAGGACCTCAAGGCCGCCTTCGCCCAGGACGTCGTCTTCCTGCGCCACGCCGGGCTGCGCCCCGTCGTCGTGCACGGCGGCGGCCCCCAGATCAGCGCCCAGCTCGACAAGCAGGGCCTGGTCAGTGAGTTCAAGGCGGGGCTGCGCGTCACCACCCCCGAGGCCATGGACGTCGTCCGCATGGTGCTCGCCGGGCAGGTCCAGCGCGAACTGGTCGGCCTGCTCAACCAGCACGGGCCGCTCGCCGTCGGCATCACCGGCGAGGACGCGCACACCATCACCGCGACCAAGCACCAGCCGCGCATAGAGGGCGAACTCGTCGACATCGGCCGGGTCGGCCAGATCACCGGCATCGACACCGGCGCCATCGAGACCCTGCTCGACGACGGCCGCATCCCCGTCGTGTCCTCCATCGCGCGCAGCGCCGACGACGACCACGTCTACAACGTCAACGCCGACACCGCCGCAGCCGCCCTGGCCGCCGCACTCGACGCCGAGACGCTCATGGTCCTCACCGACGTCGAGGGCCTCTACGAGGACTGGCCGAACAGCGACGACGTCATCAGCCGGCTCACCGCCTCCGAACTGGAGAAGCTGCTGCCGGAACTGGCCAGCGGCATGGTCCCCAAGATGCAGGGCTGCCTGCACGCCGTACGCAACGGGGTGCACACCGCCCGCGTCATCGACGGCCGGGTCCAGCACTCGATCCTGCTGGAGATCTTCACCGACGAGGGCATCGGCACCATGGTCGTCCCCGACGACGCCCCGCCGCCCGCGCACCACGACCACGAGGGAGAGCAAGGACAGTGACCGGCAACCAGGAACTCGTCCAGCGCTGGCAGGGCGCCCTGATGAACAACTACGGCACCCCCCGCCTGCCCCTCGTACGGGGAGAGGGCAGCACCGTGTGGGACGCCGAGGGCACCGCCTACCTCGACCTCGTCGGCGGGATCGCGGTCAACGCCCTCGGGCACGCGCACCCCGCCGTCGTCGAGGCCGTCACCCGGCAGATCGGCGCGCTGGGGCACGTCTCCAACTTCTTCGTCGCCGAGCCCACCGTGGCCCTCGCCGAACGGCTCGTCCAGTACGCGGGCCGCCCCGCCCGCGTCATGTTCTGCAACTCCGGCGCCGAGGCCAACGAGGCCGCCTTCAAGATCGGCCGGCTCACCGGCCGCACCCACATGGTCGCCACCACCGGCGCCTTCCACGGCCGCACCATGGGCGCCCTGTCCCTCACCGGACAGCCCGGCAAGCAGGACGGCTTCGGACCGCTGCCCGGGGACGTCACCCACGTGCCCTACGGAGACGTCGAGGCGCTGCGGGCCGCCGTCACCACCGACACCGCCTTCGTCATCATCGAGCCGGTCCAGGGTGAGAACGGCGTCGTCGTCCCGCCCGCCGGCTACCTGAGGGCCGCCCGCGAGATCACCCGGGCCACCGGCACCCTGCTCGTCCTCGACGAGGTGCAGACCGGCATCGGCCGCACCGGCCACTGGTTCGCCCACCAGGCCGAGGAGGGCGTCGACCCCGACGTCGTCACCCTCGCCAAGGCCCTCGGCGGCGGACTGCCCATCGGCGCGGTCCTCGCCTTCGGCCCCACCGCCGAACTGCTCAGCCCCGGCCGGCACGGGTCGACCTTCGCGGGCAACCCCGTCGCCTGCGCCGCCGGGCTCGCCGTCCTCGACACCATCGAGGCCGACGGCCTGCTCGACCAGGTCAAGAGCGTCGGCGAGCGGCTGCGCGAGGGAATCGAGGCACTCGGACACCCCTTGATCGGCCACGTCCGCGGTGCGGGCCTGCTGCTGGGTATCGTGCTCACACAGCCGCTCGCCCCCCAGGTGCAGCAGGCCGCCCAGGACGCCGGACTGCTGGTCAACGCACCCGCCCCCGGCGTCGTCCGGCTCATGCCGCCGCTGGTCTTCGGCGAGGCGCAGGCCGACGCCTTCCTGGCCGCGCTGCCCGCCGTCCTCGACGAGGTGTACGAGGCGCACGGGGCGGCCGGCACCGGGGCCGGGCAGGCGGCCGCGGCAGAAGGGACGAACGCGCAGCGATGAGCCGGAGAATGGGGCGACGACGATGAGTCAGGCGCAGGACAACGAGCAGGTGGCCGGGCCCGCCGTGCCGCAGACCCGCACCGCCCGCCACCGCAGGATCGTGGACATCCTCAACCGGCAGCCGGTGCGCTCCCAGAGCATGCTGGCGAAACTGCTCGCCGACGACGGCCTGACGGTCACCCAGGCGACCCTCTCCCGCGACCTCGACGAGCTGAACGCGGTGAAGATCCGCAACGCCGAGGGAGACCTCATCTACGCGGTGCCCAGCGAGGGCGGCTTCCGCACCCCGCGCGCCCCGCTCGGCGAGTCGGCCAAGGAGGAGCGGATGCGCAGACTCTCCTCGGAGCTGCTGATCTCCGCCGAGGCCAGCGCCAACCTCGTCGTCCTGCGCACCCCTCCCGGCGCCGCCCAGTTCCTGGCCTCCGCCATCGACCAGGCGGAGTTGCAGGACATCCTCGGCACCATCGCCGGGGACGACACGCTGCTGCTCATCAGCCGCGAACCGGCCGGCGGGCAGGCGCTCGCCGACCACCTGCTGAGGCTCGCGCAGAAGGTGCACTGAGCCCCGGGCGAGCGGTGGCCGGCAGGCGCAGCCTCCCGTACCGCCGCCCCGCGCCCCGTCGCCACGGACCCGGACCCCGTTGATCATGATGCGCGCCCTTCGGGGCACACGTCCTGTGACGGGGTTCGTGGCGTTCTCGGGGAGGTCCAGTGGTGATGCGGGAGACGACGGGTGACGTCCGGCCGGCGGGACCGCTGCGCGGCCTGCTCGTGGCCCTCGGCCTGATCGGCGCCTTCGGCTGCGCCCTGGCCCTGCTCTTCGTCCGTTTCGCGCACTGGGCCGGAGCCCACCCCGTACCGGCCGTACTCCTCGCGGTACTGGCCCTGCCCGTCCTCTACGTCCTGCTGCGCGCGATGCCCAGGGCCCGGGAACTGCGCAGGGCGGCGCGCGCCGGAATGGCCCTGGCGGACGCCGAACAGGCCGAGGCCGAACGCGCCCTGGCGGTACGGGCACCGGCCGCACCCGGGCGAAAGGTCCCGGGGGCGCGCGACACCGCGACCGTCCCGCCGCCCCCCGAGGACGCCGCCCAGGACGGCCTGACCGCCGTACTCCCGCCGCCCGCCCCCGACTTCACCGCCCTCGACCCCGACACCTTCGAGGCGGCCGTGGCGGCGCTGTGCGAACGGGACGGCTGCCGCGACGTCGAGGTCGTGGGCGGCGCGGGCGACCTCGGCGCCGACGTCCTCGCCACCGCCCCGGACGGACGCCGCGTCGTCGTCCAGTGCAAGTACTACGGCGAGGGGAACAAGGTCGGCTCCCAGGACCTCCAGCGCTTCGGCGGCACCTGCTGGAGCGTCCACGGCGCGCAGCTCGCCGCCGTCGTGACGACCAGTGAGTTCACCGCCCCGGCCGAGGAGTACGCCGAGTCCTGCGGCATACGGTGCGTGGACGGCACGGCGCTGGCCGCGTGGGCCGAGGGCTCGGGGCCCGCCCCGTGGGGCCCGGCGAGGGTGCCGGAGCAGCGATAACCTGCCTCCGCGGGGTGCCGCATGGCGGCTTTGTGGCGCCGTGTTGCGGCAACAAGAACATTTTTCCGGGACGTTGACTAAAAAATCTGTCAGTCCTCATGCTGGCTCCCATGCACCTCCAAGACGGCCCCCTGACCCGGCTGCGGCGCGGGCACGAGGAACTGGTCCTCGGCCTGCTGCGCCGGCACGGACCGCAGAGCCGCGCCGAACTCGGCCACCGGGCCGGGCTGTCGCGCACCACCCTGCACGACATCGTGGCCACCCTCGTCTCCAGCGGCGCCGTGGTGGGGGAGCCCGCCAGCCCGGCCCCGCGCAAACGGGGCCGTCCCGTGGAGCGGCTGCGGCTCAACCCGGCCACCGGACAGGCCGTGGGCATCGACTTCGCGCGGCGCGCGGTCCACGTGGCGGTCGCCAACGTCGCCCACGAGATCATCGGGACGGCGGGGGCCGAGCACGCCCCCCGACTGCCCTGGCCTCGGCGGGTGGCGCTGGCCGAGCGGCTCGTCGGCTCGATCGACGCCGGATCGCTGCGGCTGTCCGCCCTGGGGGTGGTCGGTGCCATCGGCGTGGGCCTGGTCGGCCCCGTCCCCGTCGCGGACCCCGACCCGGACGTGTCCGCCGCCGAGCCCCGGTTCCGCGAGCACGAGGAACCCGTACGCCTGCTCGCCGAACGCTTCGGCGCCCCCGTCCTGGCCGACAACAACACGCGGCTGGCCGCGCTCGCGGAGGCCACCTGGGGCGCGGCGGTGGGCAGCGCCGACACGCTGTACCTGCGGCTGTCGCACGGGGTCGGCGGCGGCCTGCTGCTGGGCGGGGCCCTGCACCGCGGTCTCGGCGGCCTCTCGGGCGAGTTCGGGCACATCACCGTCGAGGAGGACGGGCGGCCCTGCGGCTGCGGAGGCGCCGGCTGCCTGGAGACGGTCGCCTCGGTCGGCGCCGTCCTGGACGCGTACCGGGAACACGGCGGGACGGCCGAAGGGCTCGGTGAGCTGATCGCGGCCGTGCGCCGCGGCGATCCCCGGGCCCTGGCCGTGCTCGAACGCGCCGGGCGGCTCACCGGGCAGGTCCTCGCCTCCGTGTGCAACGCCGTCGGACCGGGAACCGTCGTCCTCGGCGGTGAACTCCTCGCGGCCGAGGAGGCGTTGACCGGACCGCTGCGAAGCGCCCTGGACCGGCACCTGCTGCCCGCCGCCCGCAGCCGGGTGCGGGTGGTCGGCGCGGCACTCGGGGAGCGCGGCGGGGCCCTCGGCGGGATCGCCCTCGCCCTGCACTCCGCGCCCTCGCCCGCCGCCCCCCTCCCGCCGCGGGCTCCGGCAGCGCCCGCCCCCGTACCCGTCCCGCCGGACCGCGAGTCCGCCACCCGCACCGGCAGCCCCCTTCTGAGACCACCGGTGGACGCATGAGCCTCTCCAAGGCGCCGCAGGACGCCTCCTCCCCGCCCCCTCCCGTACCCGCGCCTCCCGAGCGCGCGGCGGAACAAGCCCCCGCGCCCGGGCGGCGCGGCCCCCGGATACCCGGTCCCGTCCTCAACCTCCTCGCCCTGGCCCTCGGCCTCGGCCTGTGGGCGCTGGCGGCGGCCCTCGACGTCCAGGGGCTGCCCGGGCCCGTCTCCGTCGCCCGCAAGGGCGGGGAGCTGGCGGCGGACGGGACCCTCGCCGACGACGTCCTCGCGAGCCTGCGCCGGGTGGTGCTCGGCTTCGCCCTCGGCACCGTCGCCGCCGTACCCGTCGGTTTCCTGATGGGCTGGTACCCGGTGGCGCGCGGGCTGCTGGAACCGTACGTGCAGTTCTTCCGCACGATCCCGCCGCTCGCGCTGCTGCCGCTGGTCATCGTGGTGTTCGGCATCGGCGAGGTCCCGAAGGTCTTCGTGATCTTCCTGGCCGCCTTCCTGTCGAGCGTCCTCGCCGCCTTCCAGGGCGTGGTCTCGGTGGAACGGACCCTGCTCGACGCGGCGCGGGTCCTGGGCGCCCGCGACCGGCAGATCTTCCTGCGCGTCGTGGTGCCCGCCTCCGCGCCCTTCCTCATGGTCGGCATGCGCATCGGGCTCGGGGCGTCCTGGTCGACCCTCGTGGCCGCCGAACTCCTCAACGCGCCGGCCGGGCTCGGCTACCTGATGCAGCACGCGCAGCTCTTCTACGACCTCCCCTCCATCTTCGTCGGGCTCATCAGCATCGGTGTGCTCGGTCTGCTCATGGACCGGCTGCTGCTGATCGCCGAACGACGCGTCACCCGCTGGCAGGAGCGCCGATGACCGCCAAGATCTCCTTCCGCGAGGCCGGCCGGACCTTCCCCCTCAAGGACGGCGTCCTCACCGCACTCGACCGCGTGTCGCTGGACATCGCCGACGAGGAGTTCGTCACCGTCGTCGGCCCCTCCGGCTGCGGGAAGTCCACCCTGCTCAACCTCGCGGCCGGGCTCACCCGGCCCACCTCGGGCGAGGTGCTGGTGGACGGACGACCGGTGACCGGACCGGGGCCCGAACGCGGCGTGATCTTCCAGCAGTACGCCCTCTTCCCCTGGCTCACCGTGCGCGGCAACGTCGAGTTCGGGCTCAAACTCGCCTCCGTACCGGCCCGCGAACGCCACGAACGCGCCGAACGGGCCATCGCGCTCGTGGGCCTCGGCGACTTCGCGGACGCCCTGCCCAAGACCCTCTCCGGCGGGATGAAGCAGCGCTGCGCCATCGCCCGCGCCTACGCCGTCGACCCCCAGGTCCTGCTCATGGACGAGCCGTTCGGGGCGCTCGACGCCCTCACCCGGGTCCAGCTCCAGGACCGGCTGCTCGCCACCTGGAGCGAACAGCGCCGCACCGTCCTGTTCATCACCCACGACGTCGACGAGGCCGTCTACCTCGCCCGGCGCGTCGTCGTGATGGCCGCGCGGCCCGGCCGCGTCGACCGGATCGTCGACGTCGACCTGCCCTACCCGCGCACCGAGGAGATCCGGCTCTCACCGGAGTTCGCCCGGATCCGCAACGAGGTGTGGCACGCCGTGTACCACCAGCCGACGGCCACCACCCCCGCCTGAACCCACCGCACCGCATCCGCACCAGCCCCTCCCCGTCACGAAGGACCGCCATGCGTTCATCCCGGCCTGCCCTGAAGGCCCTCGCCCTCGCCCCCGTGCTCGCGCTGACCCTCGGCCTGAGCGCGTGCTCCGGCGACTCCGGCTCCGGCTCCGGAGGAGGGGACGGCAAGGGCACGCAGAAGGTCCGCTTCGGCTACATCGGCGACTACAACGGCGCGAGCCTCCTCGCCATCGCCGACGAACGCGGGCTGTGGAAGAAGCAGGGCCTGTCCGCCGACTACAAGAACTTCACCAACGGCCCCGTGCAGATCCAGGCCCTGGGCACCCACGATCTCGACTTCGGGTACATCGGCCCCGGCGCCGTCTGGCTCCCGGCCTCGGGCAAGGCCCGCATCGTCGCCGTGGACACCCTGACCTACGCCGACCGCGTCATCGCCCGTCCCGGCATCGACTCCGTCAAGGACCTCAAGGGCAAGAAGGTCGGCGTCCCCGAGGGCACCTCCGGCGAGATGGTGCTCAACCTCGCGCTCCAGAAGGCCGGACTGAGCGAGAAGGACATCCAGAAGGTGCCGCTCGACGCGACGGCCCTCGTCTCGGCCTTCGTCGCCGGGAAGATCGACGCCGCCGGCTTCTGGTACCCGGCCATCGACACCATCAAGGCGAAGAAGCCCGACACCAGGGAACTCGCGAGCACCGAGCAGTTCACCGACCGGGCCTTCCCCACGGCCTTCGTCGCCGGCACCTCCGTCAAGCCCGCACTGCGCGAGAAGGTCGTCAAGGTACTCCAGGAGGCCAACGACTACCGCTTCACGCACCCCGAGGAGTCCGTCGCCTCGGCCGCGAAGCTGCTCAAGGTCGACGCCTCCCAGGTCGAGAAGGACGCCTCGCACGTCAAGACGCTGTCCACCAAGGACCTCGTCGCCAAGACCGGGGACGGCACCGTCGCGGGCTGGTTCAAGGGACTGGAGGACTTCTTCGTCTCCACCGGCCAGCTCCCCGCCGCGAAGGACCCCGAGGAGTTCTACGACGGCGACCTCTACACCAAGGCCCACACCCGGTGACCCCGCCTCCCCCCGGCCCGGGCCCGCTGACCGGGCAGAACCCCGACACGAAGGCCGCAGGCACGCCCCCGGTGAACCTCCTGTTCCTCATGACCGACCAGCACCGCGTCGACACCCTGGGCGCCTACGGCAACCCGCACGTCGCGACCCCGCACCTCGACCGGCTGGCCGCCACCGGCACCCGCTTCGAGCGCTTCTACACCCCCACCGCGATCTGCACCCCGGCCCGCGCGAGCCTGCTCACCGGCCAGGCCCCCTTCCGCCACCGCCTGCTCGCCAACTACGAGCGCAACGTCGGCTACCTGGAGGACCTGCGCGACGACGCCTTCACCTTCTCCTCGGCCCTCGCCGCCCGCGACTACCAGCTCGGCCTGATCGGCAAATGGCACGGCGGCACCCACCGCAACGCGGCCTCCTACGGCTTCGAGGGGCCCGACCTGCCGGGCTGGCACAACCCCGTCGACCACCCCGACTACCTCGCCTACCTGGAGGACAACGGGCTGCCCCCGTACCGCATCTCGGAGCCCGTGCGCGGCACCCTGCCCAACGGCAACCCGGGCAACCTGATGGCGGCCCGGCTGCACCAGCCCGTCGAGGCCACCTTCGAGTACTACCTCGCCACGCGCGCCATCGAACACCTGGAGCGGTACGCGGCCGACGGGCGGCCCTTCTTCCTCGCCACCCACTTCTTCGGCCCGCACCTGCCCTACCTGCTGCCCGAGGAGTACTACGACCTGTACGACCCGGCGCTCGTCGAACTGCCCGCCTCGACCGCCGAGACCTTCGCCGGCAAACCGCCCGTGCAGCACAACTACAGCGCGCACTGGGCGTACGACACGATGCCCGCCGAGGTCTCCCGCAAGCTCATCGCCGTGTACTGGGGGTACGTCACCCTCATCGACGAGCAGATCGGCCGCATCCTCACCCGGCTCGACGAACTCGGCCTTCAGGACACCACCTCCGTCTTCTTCACCGCCGACCACGGCGAGTTCACCGGCGCCCACCGGCTGCACGACAAGGGCCCCGCGATGTACGAGGACATCTACCGCATCCCCGGCATCATCCGCGTCCCCGGCGCCCCGCCGCAGGTGCGCGAGGAACTCGTCAACCTCACCGACTGCACGGCGACCCTGCTGGAACTCGCCGGCTGCGACCCCTCCCCGGCCGTCGACAGCCGCAGCCTGCTCGGCCTCGTACGCGGCGAACAGCCCGACTGGCCCACGGAGATCCTCGCCGAGTACCACGGGCACCACTTCCCGTACCCGCAGCGCATGATCCGCGACGAACGCCACAAACTCGTCGTCAACCCCGAGTCGGTCAACGAGCTGTACGACCTCCTCGCCGACCCCGACGAACTTCACAACCGCTACGAACACCCGGAGTTCGCCGAGACCCGGCGCAGGCTCACCACCCGCCTGTACACGCTGCTGCGCGAACGCGGCGACAACTTCCACCACTGGATGGCCTCGATGTACGACATCGGGGACCTCGATCTCGATCTGACCCTCAGCAGTTTCGAGAAGGAACCCGCGAACCGGGAGAGCCCATGAGACGTACGACCGCCGGGCGCACCGCCCGCTGGACCACCGTGCTCACCGCCCTGCTCTGCCTGTTGACGGCCGGACCACCACAGGCGTTCGCCGCCCCCGCGCCCGGCGCCCGGCCCGGTCAGGCCGCCGCCACGTACACCAATCCCGTCACGGCCGGCACCGTCGACACCTTCCCCGACCCCACCACCATCCGCGCCAAGGACGGCTACTGGTACGCCTACGGCACCCAGAACCCCGTCTTCCAGTCCGCGGGCGAGGACGGGGAACGCATCCTGCCCATCCTGCGCTCCTTTGACCTGACCCACTGGACGTACGCGGGTGAGGTGTTCACCCCGCAGACCCGCCCCGCATGGAACAAGGGCTCACGGCTGTGGGCCCCCGACATCCGCTACGCCTTCGGCCAGTACTACCTGTACTACTCCGTGCCCGGCGCGGGGAACATCGGGCTGGTCACGGCGCCCACCCCGACCGGGCCGTGGACCGACCGGGGCCCCGTCCTGCCCGCGAACAGCGGCTGCCCCTCCGGCTCCATCGACCAGGCCCAGTTCACCGACTCCGACGGCACCCCCTACCTCTACTGGGGCAGCTACGACACGCTGTGCGTGGCCCGGCTGAACGCCGACCGCACCCGCACCGAGGGCACCGTCACCCAGATCGCGCGCGGCCGCCGCATGGAGGGCGGCTTCGTCGTACGGCACGAGGACTACTACTACCTGTTCTACTCCGACGCGGGCTGCTGCGACGGCGCCTACAGCGGCTACCAGGTCAAGGCCGGCCGCTCCACCCGCCCCACCGGACCCTTCACCGACGACGAGGGCACCGACCTGATGGCCCTCACCAGCAAGGCCGGCCGGGTGGTCGGCGCGAACGGCGACCGCTGGATCGGCCCCGGGCACAACGCCGTCCAGACCGACCTGTCCGGCCAGGACTGGCTCGTCTACCACGGCATCCCCGCTGAGGCCCCCGACCTCGCGCCCGCCTCCGGGGGCAGCCTGAAACTCACCCGCAGGCCCATGCTCGTCGACCGGCTCGACTGGATCGACGGCTGGCCCGTCGTCCGCGCGGGCGCCGGCCCCTCCGACACCCCGCAACAGGCCCCGGTGACCACCTGGACGGCCGGGGGCGCCTTCACCGCGGACGGGCTGGACGGCTGGAGCGCGCAGGGCGCGGGCACCGGCGGCTGGTCCCGCGCCACCGAACAGGACGCCGGGGGATACGTCACCCACACCGGCTCCGGTACCGCGCCCGCCTACCTCGTCACCACCGCGAAGGCCCCCGCCGCGCTGCGCGCCGAGGCCGAACTGCGGGTGCGCGCGCCCGGCGGGGCGGCCGGGCTGACCCTCGCCCACCAGAACCCGGACAACCAGGTCACCGTACGGCTCGACCGGGCCCGCGGCGCCCTCGTCACCGACGTACGGGTACGCGGCACCAGCAGCGGCGAGCAGGTCTCCGCGCTGCCCTCCGGCTTCTCGTGGGACACCTGGCACAACGTCGCCGCCGAGGTGCGCGGCACCCGGCTGACCGTCGAGGTCACCAGCGACCGGCTCGGCGACCCGGTGGGCCGCCAGACCCGCACCCTGCCGGCCGCCGCCGTACGCGAAGGAGCCGTCGGAGTGCTCGCGCGCGGCCCCGGCGCCGAGGCCGACAACGTGGGCGCCACCGCCCTGTACCAGCCGGTCACCCGGCGCGTGGACCAGCCGAAGACCGGGCCCCTGCTGCCCGCCTACAGCGACGAGTTCGGCTCCACGACCGTACCGGGCACCGCCGCCGGCTCCCCCTGGCAGTGGGTGCGCGGCGCCGCGCCCGGGGTGCGCGCCGACGGCACGGCCCTGACCTGGCCCACGCAGGACGCCGAGCTGTACCTCGGCGACAACACCGCCTCCGTCCTCACCCGGCCCGCCCCGGCCGGGGACTACACCGTCGAGACCAGACTCGGCTTCGCACCGGGACAGGCCTCCCAGCAGGCGGGACTCGTCCTCTACGAGAACGACGACCGCTGGTTCAAACTCGTGCACTCCGTCCTGCCGCTGGCCGGTGGCGACGGACAGCTCCTGCACGTCACCGAGTTCGGCAAGGAGGGGGAGCGGCCCACCACGACCCCGCCCACCCCGGTCGCCAACGCCCCCATGTTCGGCGGCCCGACCGCGGACACGCTGTGGCTGCGCCTGGCCCACCACCTCGACACCGCGCACCACGAGCACGAGGTGACCGCCTCGTCGAGCCGGGACGGCGTCCACTGGTCGCCGTCCGGCACCTGGACCCTGCCGGTGAAGGGGGACCTGAAGATCGGCCTCGTCTCCCTCAACCGGTCGGGAGCGACGGCCCGTTTCGACTACGTACGCACCTACGGCGCCGGCTGAGGACGGCGCCCCGGTTCACCCCTGGACTCCTCCACCGGTCCCGGCAGGTCCCGCGCACAGCGGAAGCCGCCGTGGCCGGTGGAGGAGTCCGCCGTGTTGTGGGACCGGGCCGCGACCCGGTAGCGGTTGCAGTACGAGGCGTGGCACAGGTACGAACCACCCCGGATCACCGGCTGCCCGGGCGCGAAGAGGTCGGCGCACCACTCCCACACGTTGCCCGACATGTTGAACAGCCCGTACCCGTTGGGCGGGTAGTCGGTGACCGGGACGGTGCCGGTACGGCCGCCCGGCCGCGCCGACCGGTGCGGGAACTCGCCCCGCCAGATGTTGCAGCGCTCCTCGCCGCCCGGCGTCAGCTCGTCCCCCCACGGGTACCGCGCCCCCACCAGGCCGCCGCGCGCCGCGTACTCCCACTCCGCCTCGGACGGCAGCCGCAGCCCCGCCCACGCGCAGTACGCGAGGGCGTCCCGGTGCGAGACGTGCACCACGGGATGCTCCGCACGCCCCACCAGATCGGACCCCGGCCCCTCGGGACGCTGCCAGCAGGCGCCCTCCACCCCGAGCCACCACGGGGCGGCGGGCACCGACCCGAGGACGTGGGCCTCGGCGCCCGCCGGGACGAGCAGGTGGAACACGAAGGAGTCGCCGATCCGTTCGGCGTCCGTGCGGTAGCCGGTCGCCTCCACGAAGGCGGCGAAGCGCGCGTTGGTGACAGCCGTCGTGTCGATCGCGAACGGCGCCACCGTCACGGGCCGTGCCATCCCCTCGCGGTCCGACCAGTACCCCTCCCCGAAGGCGTCCCCCATCAGGAAGGTGCCGCCGTCGAGCTTCGCCATGGTGTGCGGCGCGGGCCGCGCCGCCGCTCCGGGCGAGCCGCCCAGCGGAACGAACACCGGCCCGCCGCCCGCGCCTTCCCCGTCCTCGTGGCCCGTGTGCGGGTGCGGCCGCCCGGGAGCACAGCAGGAGCGCGGCTCCTCGGTCGCTTCGGTTTCTGCGGGGGAGTACGACGGGGGCATGGGGGCTCCGGACGGTTCACGCGCCGACGGACCGGTGGCACGCAGATGAGGCTTCGGGGTGGTTGCGCGGAGGGTGTCGTCCGCGCGTACGGACGAGGGGCCGCACCGGCAGGACGGCGCCGCGGACGTCAGCGGGACGCGGGCCGACGACACAGCCCGGCGGACTGCCGGCACAGGTCGACATGGCGACGGCGGGTCAGGCACGGCTGCGGATGCACCACCGCACTATCCCAGCGACGGCACCGGCGGGTCAACGAGAGGCCGGTGACGAGAGGGCCAGTGCGGCCTCGCTGCCCACGGGGGCCGCAGCGGCCGTCACCAGCTCCTGTGCTGCACTACTGCTGTGCCCACTGCCACCACGCCCACCACGCCCACGCGTCCACTGAGCCGGGAGCCGCGATGAACACCGTCGTCCGCAGAACCACACACCTCGCCGACGGCGAACAGCTCAGCCTGCTCACCGTGACACCGCGGGACGAGACCGAGGGGGCCCGCGGTGTCGTGCTCCTGCACGGCGCCGGCCACGGGGACAAGGAACGGGTCCTGCCGCTCGCCGAGGACTTCGCGGCGCACGGCCACCCCGCCCTCGCCCCGGACTTCTCCGGCCACGGAGGGAGCACGGGGGAGCTGCGCCACCTCAGCCTGAGACGGCGACGCGACCAGGCGGCGGCCGTCATCGACGAGGTCTTCGACGCCGAACGCCCCCTGATCCTGGTCGGGTTCAGCATGAGCGGCCAGACCGTCGCCGATCTGCTGGAACGGTACGGCAGCCGGGTCACCGCCCTCGTCCTGTGCGCGCCGGGCATCTACGGGGCGGCCGCCCAGGACGTCCCCTTCGGTGACGGGTTCACCGAGCTGATCCGGCGCCCGGAGAGCTGGCGCGACAGTCCCGCGCTCGCCGCCTACGCGCGCTTCGGCGGCCGCGCGCTGCTCGTCGTGCCCGAGCGGGACGCCGTCATCCCCGAGGGTGTGACCGAACTGCTGCACTCCGCGCTGGCCACCCGGGCGGACCTCTCCGTCCTCCGGCTCACGGGCGCCGGCCACCAGCTCGGACTCTGGCTGGCCGGCCACGCGCGGGACAGAGGGGACATCGTCGACGCCGTGTTCCGCCGCCGGCCGTCGACGCCCCCCGGCCGGACCGGGCACCCGGCCACCGCGGCGCCCGCGGCCGGCTCCTGATCTCCTCGTCAGAGCGCTGACTTGGCGGCGACCCTGGCCCGCAGTCGCTCCCGGAGGGCGGGCCACTCGTCCGCGAGCACGCTGTAGTACAGGGAGTCGCGGCGCGTGCCGTCCCGGCGCTTCATATGGCTGCGCAACCCCTCGTACACGAGGCCGAGCGCGCTCAGAGCGCGCTGCGAGCGCACGTTGAGCTCGTCGGTGCGCAGCGCGAGCCGGGCGAGCCGCAACGCGTCGAAGGCGTGGCCGAACAGCAGCAGCTTGGACTCGACGTTGTAGGGGCCGCCCCAGCAGGACCGGTCGAACCAGGTCGTGCCCGCCTCCGTGCGGCCCTCGTCGAGGTCGAGGTCGTACAGGCCGGTCGCGCCGATCACCGCGTCGTCGGACAGGCGCCGCACCGCGAAGGACCGCCGGGCCGGGTCCGCGAGCAGCCCGCTCAGCATCGTGCGGGTCTGCGCCACGGTCTCGGGGCGCGGCCGTGGCATCCAGCGCCACACCTCCGGGTCGGAGGCGGAGGGGAAGAGGGCTTCGGCGTGCTCGGTGGACAGCGGTACGAGACGGACCGTGCGACCGCGAAGGGCATCCTGGCTCACCGCGCCACAGTAGGGCCGACGCTCACCAGTCCGCCACGCGTGCGCATGGAGAGAGTCAACTCCGCTGTGCGCGACGGCGGATGAGTCCTGCTCAGTCGGTACCCTCCTCGGCGTCCACGGCAGGCTCCTGTGGTCGTGGCGCGAAGCGGTCGGCCAGCAGGGTCAGGCGGTCGGCGGCCGCTTCGGCGGGCAGCCGCCCGGCCCGGGTGAGGGTCACCAGTCCGTGCAGCGCGGCCCAGAACGTCTCGACCACCAGCCCGGTCCCGTCGGACCCCGGGTAGCCGGTGAACGGTTCCCCGAGGGCCGCGAAGGCCTCGCGCAACGCGGCCGGGGTGTCCTCCTCGGCGTAACGGAGGCCGTTGTCGAGGAGGAAGAGCGCGTCGTACAGGGCCGGGTTGCGTTCGGCGAAGTCGACGTAGGCGCGGGCCACCGCGCCGACCGCCGCGTGGCCGGTGAGCCCTCCCGCCACCGCGGCGCGCAGGGCGGCCGCCAGTTCGGCCGAGCCCTCCACGGCGACCGCGCCGACGATCTCCCTCTTGCCCCGGAAATGGCTGTACAGCACGGGCTGGCTGTACTCGATCTGCTCGGCGAGCCGGCGCGTGGTCACGGCGCCCCAGCCCTGGGACTCGGCGAGTTCGCGGGCTGTGCGGACGATCAGCCGATGGCGGTCGGCCCGCTCGCGTTCCTTGCGTTCATGTACGGACATGCAGAGATTCTAGCACCGCTAGACAAAGGAGCGCTGGCATGTCTAGCATCGCATCACTGTCTAGCGCCGCTAGATAACGCCCTTGGGAGGGGACATGCAGGACATACTTGCCGTCGTCACGATCGTCGTCGTCGGCGTGATGGTGGGCGTGGAGTTCGCGGTGGCGGTGTTCGTCAACCCGATCCTCGACCGGCTCCCGGACAACGGCGGACTGAACGCCCGCAGCGACGGGGCGCGGATCCTCGGCCGCGCCATGCCGGTCTGGTACTTCTCCTCGCTCGTGCTCGGCGCCGTGTGGGCCGCTCTGGCCTGGGGCGAGGACGGGGCCCCGTACGTCGTCGCCGGTGCCGCGCTGCTCGTGGCGAGCATCGTGCTGTCGGTCCTGCTGCTCGTGCCGACCAACACGCGTTCCGCGCGGTGGTCGGTCGAGGGCCCGCCGGAGGACTGGCGGGAGCAGCTGGGCCGCTGGGACCGCTACCACTACCTTCGCGTCGGCGTCATCGTGCTCGCCTTCGCGTCCTTCGCCGTGGCCCTGGTGTAGCCGCTACCGCCACGGCCCGGGGCCGGCCTCCACGGCCGGCCCCGGGCGAGCCGTCCAGCCGGTGGTGTCGAGGACCTCGCGGGCGATGTCCTCGACGGAACGGCCGTCGGTCGCCACCCGCACCACCGACGACGGTGCCGCCGCCTCCAGGTGTTCGGCCATCGCCGTGCTGCGGGACACGTGGACGTCGAGCCCGCTGCCGATCTCACGGGCGCCGAGCCGCTGTCGTGCCGTCGCCTCCCCGGCGGTCAGCAGTACCGCGACGATCCGGGGACCGCCCCCCACGGCGCGGGCGATCATGTCGGGCTCCAGGACCGAGACGGTGTTGGTGTAGATCAGCCTGCGATAGCCCAGGGCGGCGTAGTTGCCCCAGAGCGCCGCGAGGTTCGTCTCCGTCATCCTCGTCCGGACGGGATCACCGGCCGGGGCGGGGAAGGCCTGGTCCAGGTTGTCGCCCTCGATCAGGCAGTGCGCGATCCGGGCCGCCCGGAGCTGGGCCGACACCTCGTAGCCCACCGTGGTCTTGCCGACACCGCAGCGGCCTCCGACGAGCAGCACCTCGTGCGGGACGGCGGTCTTCATGAGCGGTCTCCTCGCTTCGAGGGGGCTTGCCCCGGGGCCCCGGGCGCCTCCTGGCCCCTCAGACGGATTCCCCCGCGATCGCCACGTCACTCACGCCGCCCTCCGTCGCACCTTCGGTGCCCTCCTCGCGGCGCCGGGACCGGCGGGCCATGAACGCCGCCACCACGGCGCCGGAGATGTTGTGCCAGACCGAGAACACGGCGGCCGGCAGCGCGGCGAGCGGGCTGAAGTGGGCGGTGGCGAGAGAGGCGGCGAGGCCCGAGTTCTGCATACCGACCTCGAAGGCCATCGCGCGACTCGCGGGAGCGCCCAGGCCGGTGGCCTTGCCGGCGCCGTAACCCAGCGCGAGCCCGAGGCCGTTGTGCAGGACGACGGCGATCAGGACGGTGACGGCCGCGGACTTGATCGACGCGGCGCTCGCGGAGACCACGGCCGCCACGATCGCGGCGATCGCCACCGAGGACAGCCACGGCATGGCACCCAGCACCCGCTCCACCAGCCGGCCCGCCACGAGCCGTACGAGCAGCCCGCCGAGCACCGGCAGCAGCACCGTCTTGAGGATGTCGCCCATCATCGACCCGGCGTCCACCGAGAGGTACTCGCCCGCCAGCAGCAGTGTCAGCGGGGGCGTCACGAGCGGCGCGAGCACGGTCGAGACCGTGGCCACCGACACCGACAGGGCCACGTCGCCCCGCGCGAGGAAGGTCACCACATTGGAGGCCGTCCCGCTCGGCGCGCAGCCCACGAGAATCACCCCGGCCGCCAACTGCGGTGACAGCCCGAGGACATGGGCGATGATCCAGCCGAGCCCCGGCATGATCACGTAATGCGCGACCAGCCCGATCGCCACCGCCCACGGACGCCGCACGACACCCTGGAAGTCCAGCGGCGTCATCGTCAGCCCCATGCAGAACATGACCACGCCCAGCAGGTACGGCACGTTCGCCGACCACCCGTCGAAGGCGCCCGGCACCACGAGCCCGGCCGCACCCGCGAGCAGGACCAGGACCGGGAACACGGTGACGGCGCGCCTGGCCGCCTTGTCGCGTGCTCCTGAGGAGTCGGGCGTGGGCTGTGGGGAGGGGGGCGCGGATTCGGACTGCATGGCCACAAATGAACGCCGCCGTCTCATATTCACGCAAGCGCGTCTCATTATGTGGTCATTACATCGACCTTCTCGCGTCGGTCCGCCGCTCCGTGTCCCCCCTGGTCAGGCCGTGAACGGAAGGTCGTCCGGTGCGCGGCGAAGGCCGCCTCAGTACCGCTCGATCCCCGTCCGGCCGCCTTCCGTTCCCACCGCGATCCGCGCCCCGGGCCGTACCCAGCGCAGCAGGCGGCGCATCGTGTCCTGGGGGACCGACACGCAACCGGCTGTCGCCCCGGCCCCGTTGACGTGCAGGAAGATGCCCGCGCCCCGGCCGCGCACCGGGCGGCGGTAGTTGAAGCCGGTCACGAGGGCGTGGGCGTACTGCTGTGCGTAGTCGGCGAGGTGTTCCGCCTCGCTCGCGCGGCAGTCGGCGGCGCGTGGCTCGCTCCAGCGGTTGTAGGCGCGCGAGCGGTTGTCCTGGCACCACCACGAGCCGTCGGTGACCGGGCGGTACGTGATCCGGGTGCCGGGCGGGGCGTGCTCGGTGCCGAAGGCGTAGGGCAGGCCGTACAGGCCCGTCGGAGTGGTGTTCGTGCCCTGCATGCGGGTGCGGCCCTCGGCGAGGCCGCCGGAGCCGAAGCGGGCGGGCGCCGTGCCCCGCTCGCGCCACCGGCCCGAGCGGTCGCGTTGCCACCAGGTGAGCGTGCCCGTCGTCGAGGCGGTGCGGCCCGCGACGGCGGTGATCAGCTGCCGGGCCCCGCCCGTGTCCGCCATCCGGTACGGCAGGGGGCGGGGAGTACTCGCGTGGGCGGGCAGCGGGGCCAGGACGGTCAGGGCGAGGGCGGCGGCGAGCGGGGCGCCGCAGGCGCGCAGGGCTTTCGTCACCCTTCAGAACGTAGCGGGAGGCAGCGGGAGCGGCAGCCCGGGAAGCCCGTCGATGCTCTTGGCGACGTGCTCCTTCTTGGTGAAGTACGCGTCCAGCGAGTCGTCGTCCTCGCGGGCGAAGCGCCCGGCGTGCAGGTCTCGGTCCTCGTCGTACGTCATGAAGGGGACCGCGTACCCGCAGGTGTCCCTGATCAGCTCGGCGTGGACGAGGATCACCGCGCGCAGCCCGTGGAGCCGCGGGTCGATGTCCGGGAAGTGGTCCAGCAGCGCGGAGAAGCGCGGGTCGTCACGGAAGACCGGCTCCCCCCTGCCGTGCACCCGCACGATGTTCGGCGGCCCCTGGAAGGCGCACCACATGAGGGTGATGCGGCCGTTCTCCCGCAGATGGGCGATGGTCTCGGCGTTGCTCCCGGCGAAGTCCAGGTAGGCGAGGGTGTACGGGTCGAGCACCGCGAAGGAACCACGCAGGCCCTTGGGGGAGAGGTTGACCGTGCCCTCGCCGGACAGGGGCGCGGTCGCGGTGAAGAAGACCGGTTGTTCCTCGATGAAGGTGCGGAGCCTGCCGTCGACGCGTGCGTAGGTCTTTCCCATGTCCGGCCATTCTTCCCCTCCTTTCCCCCGGCGGGAAGGCCCCCGCGTGCCGGCGGGGGCCGTGTGGCGGCGCACCGCTCGTCCGGGCGTGCGTTCTCAGGCGTCCGGCTCGTCGTCGCCGAGCCGGACGTTCCTGAGGGTCAGTGAGAGCAGGAACCCCGCGATCAGCAGCGGCGTCATCCAGAGGAAGACCTCGGTGAGCGTGTCGGAGAACGCGGTCCGCACCCCTTCACGCAGCGGCCCCGGCAGGGCGTTGACGAGCTTCGGTGAGAGAGACCCGGTGTCCGGCACCTGCGAGGACAGCCGGGCCGGGACCTCGGTGGCCAGCTCCCCGGCCAACCGGCCGTTGAAGACGGCCCCGAGAACGGACAGTCCGACGGCCCCGCCGATCCGCTGGGCGAAGGTGGCCGTGGAGGTCGCCGCCCCCAGGTCGGCCCGGGGTGCGTTGGTCTGGATCGCGAGCATCAGCGGCTGGCTGACCAGGCCGATGCCGAGGCCGAGCAGCGCCATGTACGAGCCGGACAGTAAGCGGCCGGTGTGCAGGTCCATGGTGCTCAGCAGGAAGGTTCCGAGCGCCGCGAGCGCCGAGCCCAGCACCGGCGCCCACTTGTACCGGGCGAAGTGCGAGATCAGCCGTCCGCCCACGGTGGAGGAGAAGATCATGCCGGCCATCATCGGGAAGAGCAGCAGACCCGAGGAGGTGGCGTCGGCGCCGGCGGTGAACTGGAGGAAGAGCGGCAGGTACGTCGCACCGGCCAGTAGCGCGGTGCCCACCAGCACGGTCGCCACCGAGGCGACGGTGAACGTCGGATCACGCAACAGCCGCAGTGGGACGAGCGGTTCAGCGGCCCGGCTCTCCACCACGAGGAACAGGGTCAGCAGCCCCACGAACCCGGCCCCGAGCCCGAGGATCGTGGGGGAGGACCACGGTTGTTCCCGGCCGCCCCAGGTGGTGCCCAGGGTGACGCAGGCGATCGCCCCGGCGAGCAGGAGCGCTCCGGCATAGTCGACGCGGTGCGGCGACTTCCTCCTCGGCAGCTTCAGCCTGGTGACGCTGATCAGCAGGGCGATCGCACCGAGCGGCACATTGACGTAGAAGGCCCACCGCCAGCTCAGGTGGTCGGTGAGGAAACCGCCGACGAACGGGCCCGCGAGGGAGGCGACACCGAAGACGGCCCCGAAGAAGCCCATGTAGCGCCCCCGTTCGCGCGGGGTGGTGACGTCCGCGACGATCGCCATGGCCAGCACCATCAGGCCGCCCGCGCCCAGCCCCTGAACGCCGCGGAAGGCGATGAGCTGCCCCATCGACTGCGCGAGACCGGACAGCGCGGAGCCCAGGACGAACAGCACCGTGGCGAGGACGAACAGGGGCTTGCGCCCGTACATGTCGCCGAGCTTGCCGTACAGCGGCATCGAGACGCCGGCGGTCAGCGTGTAGGCCGTGACCACCCAGGCGAGGTGGTCCAGGCCGTGCAGCCGACCCGCGACGGTCGGCAGGGCGGTCGCCACGACGGTCTGGTCCAGTGCGCTGAGGAACAACGTCAGTACCAGCGAGTACAGGACCAGCCGGGGGCCTGTGCCCTCCGGCGGATCGACGTCTTCCCGGGCCCGCGCTGGTGTCACTTCGGTCATGGTGGATCTCCCGTCACTCGGGTAGGGGGCGGCACCGGACGGGGCGGTGCCCGGGCCGGTGGTGCGTGCACTGCGGTGAGGGTCAGCGCCGGAGCCCTTCGCGGAGAACGTCGAACCCCTCGGAGAGCAGTTCCTCGACGCTCCTGTCCTGCTCGGCGGTCCACTGGAAACGGACCGCGGCCTGCATGACGGCGAGTGCCGCGTTCACCAGGAGCGTCGGGCCGAAGTCGGTCGCCGGGTCCTGCCCGGTGCGAGCGGCCACCGCGCCGGCCAGTGTTCGTACCAGTTCGTCCGCCTGACGGGGGCGTCGCTCGGCGATCAGCTCGGGATGGCGGCGGTACAGCTCCTGGAAGGCGGCCGCCTCCTCCCGCTGTCCGTGCAGTTCCGAGGCCACGTGCAGGAAAGTCGCGTGCAGCGACTCCAGTACGGGTTCCCCGGCCGGCCGGGCCCCGAAGAGAGCGAGGAGTTCCTCGGGCGACCACGACAACTCCATGGTCAGCGCGTCCTCCTTGGTCGCGAAGTAGTTGTGGAAGGTGCGAGGCGAGATGTCGGCCGCCTCGCTGATCGCTTCGACGGTCAGCCCCTCCAGACCTCTCTCCAGGGCCAGCCGCACGGCGACGCCCTTCACCGCGCGGCGTTTGGCTGCGAGCTTGCGCGCTCGTCGGTCCACATCCATGTCCCTTACCTTCCTTGTTTGCAGGCTACGCATTATATGCAGTGTCCGCAATAAATGCAGAGTCTGCACGCGCCGCCCGGCGAGGCGCGGGCGCGCCGCCCGCCGCACCATGAGTGAGGGGGCTCCTCGCCGCATCGCGAGCGGGGCGGACGGAAGGGACCCCTCATGACGGCGAAGAAGCACCCGGCGCACGAGATCCGCGTCCGGCGGGCCTACGAGGAACCCGGTGCGCGGGACGGTGCGCGGGTCCTCGTCGACCGGCTGTGGCCACGTGGTCTGTCGAAGCGGCGCGCGCACTTCGACGAATGGGTCAAGGCCGCCGCGCCCTCCACCGCACTGCGCAAGTGGTACGGCCACGAATCCGAGCGGTACGAGGCCTTCGCCGAGCGCTACCGCATGGAACTCGCCGAACCCGAGCGTGCCGAAGTCGTGGGGCGCCTCAGGATTCTTGCCGCCCAAGGCCCGCTCACCCTGCTCACCGGCACGAAGGACGTCGAGCACTCCCACGCCGGGGTGCTCGCCGACGTGGTGCGCGAGGGCTGAGGCGGCGCCCACCCCACGATTGACGAAACATGCGGTGGACTGCATACTCATGCAGGAACAGGGTTCTGCACCGTGGGGAGAAGCACCTGGCCCCGGCCGCGCTGGGCCACCGGCGGCATAGCCTGAGGGCCGCCCCCTCACCCAGTGTGAAGGGGCGCTCGCACATCCACCCTCCCGAGGAGAAGCAGTGAGCAGCAACAACGGTGACGTCCGGCTCTGGGGCGGCCGGTTCGCGGATGGACCGGCCGAGGCGCTGGCCAAGCTGTCCGCCTCCGTGCACTTCGACTGGCGGCTGGCCCCCTACGACATCGCCGGGTCCCGCGCGCACGCCCGCGTCCTGCACTCCGCCGGACTGCTCACCGCGGAGGAACTCGGGCGGATGCTCGACGGGCTCGACCGCCTGGAGGCGGATGTCGCGGACGGCTCCTTCACCGGAACCATCGCCGACGAGGACGTGCACACCGCCCTGGAGCGTGGCCTGCTGGAACGCCTCGGCGCCGACCTCGGCGGCAAACTGCGCGCCGGGCGCTCCCGCAACGACCAGGTCGCCACGCTGTTCCGGATGTACCTGCGCGACCACGCCCGGATCATCGGCGGCCTGATCGCCGAGCTCCAGGAGGCCCTCGTCGGCCTCGCCGAGGCCCACCCGGACGTCGCGATGCCCGGCCGCACCCATCTCCAGCACGCCCAGCCCGTGCTGTTCGCCCACCACGTCCTCGCGCACGTCCAGTCGCTGTCCCGGGACGCCGAGCGGCTGCGCCAGTGGGACGAGCGCACCGCCGTCTCCCCGTACGGCTCGGGCGCGCTGGCCGGCTCCTCGCTCGGCCTGGACCCGCAGGCCGTCGCCGCCGACCTCGGCTTCGAGCACGGATCGGTCGCCAACTCCATCGACGGCACCGCCTCGCGGGACTTCGTCGCCGAGTTCGCGTTCATCACCGCGATGATCGGCGTCAACCTGTCGCGCATCGCGGAGGAGGTCATTCTCTGGAACACGAAGGAGTTCTCCTTCGTCACCCTGCACGACGCCTTCTCGACCGGCTCCTCGATCATGCCGCAGAAGAAGAACCCGGACATCGCCGAGCTGGCGCGCGGGAAGTCCGGCCGCCTCATCGGCAACCTCACCGGGCTGCTCGCGACCCTCAAGGCCCTCCCGCTCGCGTACAACCGCGACCTCCAGGAGGACAAGGAGCCGGTCTTCGACTCCTGCGACCAGCTGGAGGTCCTGCTCCCCGCCTTCACCGGCATGATGGCGACGCTCACCGTGCACCGCGAGCGCCTGGAGGAGCTGGCCCCGGCCGGCTTCTCGCTGGCCACCGACATCGCCGAGTGGCTCGTCAAGCAGGGCGTGCCCTTCCGCGTCGCCCACGAGGTGGCCGGCGAGTGCGTCAAGGAGTGCGAGGCCCAGGGCATCGAACTCGACCAGCTCAGCGACGAGCAGTTCGCGAAGATCTCCCCGCACCTGACCCCCGAGGTGCGCGGCGTCCTCAATGTCCCCGGCGCCCTCGCCGCCCGCGACGGTCGCGGCGGAACCGCGCCCTCCGCCGTGGCCGTCCAGCTCGCCGAGGTCAAGGCCGGCCTGGCCCGCCAGCAGGAGTGGGCGCACGCCAAGGACCGCGTGGCCTGAGCCGCCCCGCGCGGCGCGGCCCCCGCAGGGGGTACGTTCAGGGGGCGGCGCGAGCCGTTAGGTTGGAGCGGGGGCCGGTCGACCGACCGGCCGGTCCCCGCCCCGACCGGGGCAGAGCCGCCCGTCCCGTACCGCCGAGGGAGCCGCATGTCCTTCGCCCGCCTGGCCGCCGTCACCACCCCGACCGCCCGTATCGGACTGGGCCTGGCCGCCGTCGGCCGCCCCGGCTACATCAACCTCGGCCGGGACCGCGACCTGCCGGAGGGCCGCACCGTCGAGGAGTTGCGGACCCGCACCCACGAACTGCTCGACGCCGCCTACGCGCAGGGCGTGCGCTACGTCGACGTGGCGCGGTCCTACGGGCGCGCCGAGGAGTTCCTCGCGGACTGGCTCACCGCCCGGCCGCAGGCCACGGACGTCGTCGTCGGCAGCAAATGGGGATACACCTACACCGCCGGGTGGCGCACCGACGCGCCCTCGCACGAGACGAAGGACCACACGGCGGCCACCTTCGAGCGCCAGCGCGCCGAGAGCCGCGAACTGCTCGACGGGCGGCTGGACCTCTACCAGATCCACTCCGTCACCCCCGACAGCCCGGCCCTGACCGACAAGGACCTGCACGAACGCCTCGCCGCGCTCGGCGCCGAGGGTGTCACGGTCGGCCTGTCCGTGAGCGGCCCGGAGCAGGCCGAGGCGATCCGCGCCGCGCTCGCCGTGGAGGTCGCCGGCCAGCCCCTGTTCGGCACCGTCCAGGCCACCTACAACGCCCTGGACCACGCGGCGGGACCCGCTCTCGCCGAGGCGCACGCCGCCGGGCGCACCGTGATCGTCAAGGAGGCGCTCGCCAACGGGCGGCTGGCCGGGGACGCCGCCCCCGAGGCGCTGCGCACCGTCGCGGAGGAACTGGGCCTCGGCGCGGACGCGGTCGCCCTCGCCTTCGTCCTGCGCGCGCCCTGGGTCTCGGTCGTCCTGTCCGGGGCGGCGACCACCGGTCAGCTCGCCTCCCATCTGCACGCCCCGCTCGCCGACCTGGACGAGGACCGCGTCGAACGCCTCTCCCGCCTGGTCGAGGACCCGCGCGCGTACTGGCGGCGCCGCGCGGAACTGCCCTGGCAGTAGACGCGGCAGCCCGGCGCCGGGCCCTCACAGACTCTCCGCCCACTCCTCCAGGGCCGTGAAGTCGTCGTCCACCAGCCCGCGCGCCGGGTCGATCCGCATCAGGTTCGCGGGCGCGCGGTGGTGGCGCCCGGTCCACTCCCGGTCCGCCGCGCCGATCTCGTCGTCCACCCACGCGAAGGGCCGGTGCCCCGCGTACTCCAGAACGGTGCGCGTCTTCCAGAAGGTCCCCGCCGCACCCGGTGAAAGCGGCGGCCAGTCGACGTACGGCAGCGGCGGCAGGCCCAGACGCGGACCGATCCACTCGTTCGCCGCCGCCCTCCACGTCGTCGCCCACACGAGCGCGTAGCGGTGCGACAGGGCCCGCAGCCGCTCGCCGTGCTCGGCGTTCAGCAGGACCCGCAGCGGCTCCGGATAGGCCCAGCCCGCCGGGCGCATCGCGTACGCCGTGTAGCCGCGCGGCGGGCGGCGGCCGGGCGCCGCGAACGGATTGAGCGGGCCGTCGACGTCGAGGAACAGCAGCGGTGGCTCCCGGCGGACGTGCCCGGTGGAGGACGGAGGCACGCTGCCAGCATCACCTAGGCCCACGTGCGGCGCCCGGAACTCCGGGGTGGCTGAGGGCAGGCGTCGCCGCCGTATCACCCTCAGCGAGACATGGACATGCCGAATGAGACGTTCACGTCTCATTTGAAGTAGCCTCGTGTCATGTCAGTCGATCGGGAACAGGTCCTGCGCGCCGCCGCCACCCTGCTGGTGCGGTCCTCGGGCGCGACCATGGACGAGGTGGCCAGAGCCGCCGGCATCAGCCGGGCCACCCTGCACCGGCACTTCGCGGGGCGCGACGCGCTCGTCCGCGCCCTGGAGGAGCTGGGGCTGCGCGAGTGCGAGGCGGCCGTCGAGGCGGCCCGGGTCACCGAGGGGTCCGCCGAGGAGGCCGTACGCCGGGTGGTCGCCGAACTCCAGTCGGCCGCCCCGCTGCTGTCCTTCCTCATCACCGAGAACCAGCTCTTCCAGGGCGACCAGGTAAACGAGGGCTGGGCCCGGCTGGACCGGCGCTTCGGCGAACTGTTCACCCGCGGGCAGCTCGCCGGGGAGTTCCGCATCGACCTGACCCCGGTCTGGCTCACCGAAGCCCTGTACGCGCTGATCGGCTCGTGCGGCTGGTGCGTCGTGGACGGCCGGGTCGCCGCGCAGGACTACCCGCACATGGTCACCGAGCTGATGCTCGGCGGAGCCCGGAGGAACACGCCATGACGACCACCGCCCCGCTCGCCGAGCGCAGGCTCGGCCGCTGGCTGGCCCTCGCGGTGCTGGTCCTCGCGGTCCTGCTGGTCGCGGTGGACGCCACGGTCCTGGGCCTGGCCACGCCGTTCATCAGCGAGGACCTGCACCCCTCGGGCACCCAGCTGCTGTGGATCGGCGACGTCTACTCCTTCGTCATCGCCGGGCTCCTCGTCTCCATGGGCAGCCTCGGCGACCGCATCGGCCGCAAGAAACTCCTCCTGCTCGGCGCCGTCGCCTTCGGTGGGGTCTCGGTGCTCACCGCCTACGCGCACACCCCCGAGGTGCTGATCGTGGCCCGCGCGCTGCTCGGGGTCGCGGGAGCCACCCTCATGCCCTCGACGCTGGCCCTGATCCGCAACATCTTCCACGACCCGCGCGAACGCAGCTTCGCGATCGGCGTGTGGGGCGCGGCCTCCTCGGCCGGTATGGCGGTCGGCCCGATCGTCGGCGGCTTCCTGCTGGAGCACTTCTGGTGGGGCTCGGTGTTCCTCATCAACCTGCCCGTCATGGCGGTCCTCGTCGTGGTGGGCCTCAAGCTCCTGCCGGAGTCGAAGAACCCCGCGCCCGGACCCTGGGACCTGCCGAGCGTGGCGCTCTCCCTGGTCGGGATGATCGGCGTCGTCTACGCCGTCAAGGAGGCCGCCGCGCACGGCTTCCACGCTCAGGCCGCGGTCACCGGCGTCCTCGGGGTCGCGCTGCTCGTGTGGTTCGTGCGGCGCCAGCAGACACTGAAGGCACCTCTGCTCGACATGCGGCTCTTCCGCAACCGGGGTTTCAGCGCCGCCGTCCTCGCCGACCTGCTCACCATCCTCGGCCTGTCCGGGCTGGTGTTCTTCCTCTCCCAGTTCCTCCAGCTCGTGCAGGGCAGACCGCCGTTCGAGGCGGGGCTCGCCGAACTGCCCTCCGCCGTCGGCGCGGTGGCGGCCGGGCTCGTCGCGGGCGTCGTGGCCCGCCGCTTCTCGGTGCGCGCCGTCGTCTCCGGGGGCCTCGCCGCGATCGGAGTGGCGCTGGGGGCCGTCGCGTTCGTCGGCCAGCACACGGGCTACCCGCTGCTCGGCGCGGTGCTGCTGGTGGTCGGCGTCGGCGCCGGGTTCTCCTTCACCGTCACCGCCGACGTCATTCTCTCCGCCGTACCGAAGGAACAGGCGGGGGCGGCCTCGGCCGTGTCCGAGACGGCGTACGAACTCGGCGCCGCCCTCGGGATCGCCCTGCTCGGCTCCATCGTGACCGGCGTGTACCGCGACTTCAGCGCCCCGCCCGGGGTGCCCTCCGGCCTCGCCGACGCGGCGCACCAGTCACTGGGCGGGGCCGTCGAGGCGGCGGAACACCTTCCGGCGCCACTGGCACGCACCATGGTCTCGGCCGCACAGGACTCCTTCGTCCAGGGGCTGCACTACGCGGCCGTGGCCGGCGCCGTCGTCCTGCTCGCGACCGCCGTCGCCGCGTGGTTCCTGCTCAAGGGCCAGCGACTGGAGGACGGAGCGCGGGAGGCGGACCCGGAACAGGTGCCGGTCGGAGGCCGCGGCGCGCCGCCGCGGCCCTGAGGCGCGGGAGAGGGACGGGGGGAAAGCAGGACGGGAGGCGTCCGGGGCGAGCCCTGGACGCCTCCCGCGAGGCCGGTGTACAGCGGGCTCAGGCCGCCTTCGCCTTGGTCGCGTACATGTCCACGTACTCCTGGCCGGACAGCCGCATGACCTCGGTCATCACCGAGTCGGTGACGGCGCGCAGGACGTAGCGGTCGCGGTCCATGCCCTCGTAGCGGGAGAACTCCAGGGGCTCGCCGAAGCGCACGGTGACCTTGCCGGGGCGCGGCAGCCCCTTGCCGCCGGGCTGGAGCTTGTCGGTGCCGATCATCGCGAACGGGACGACCGGGGCGCCCGTCATCAGGGTCAGCCGGGCGATCCCCGTACGGCCCCGGTACAGCCGGCCGTCGGGGGAACGGGTGCCCTCGGGGTAGATGCCGAACACCCGGCCCTCCTCCAGCACCCGGCGACCCGTCATGAGGGCCGCGACCCCGCCGTTCGCCCCGTCACGGTCCACCGGGATCATGCCGACGCCCGTGAAGAACCAGGCCATCGCCCGGCCCTTGAGGCCCTTGCCGGTGACGTACTCGTTCTTGCCGATGAACAGGACCTGCCGGTCGCACACGAGCGGCAGGATCATCGAGTCGATGAAGGTCAGATGGTTTCCGGCCACGATCACCGGCCCCTCGGCCGGAATGTTCTCCGTACCCTCGACCTGCGGACGGAACATCAGGCGCATGACGGGGCCGAGCACACCCTTGAGGAGCGCGAAGCGGGACAACTGACCCTCCGGAGCGATCGACGACGACGGCGGACACTGCGGGGAGCCCGCAGGTGAGGACGATACTCGCGGCCGCAACCCGATTGCACATCGGGTTCACGAAGACGATACGGAGTGTTGACCCGGCCCGGCCCGGCCCCCGCGCCCGGCCCGCCGCCCAAGGGCCGGTTTTCACCCGGCGTTCGGCCCGGGTTCTCCCGCCCCGCGCACCCCCGGCCCTAGCATCGGCACCGCTCGACCGGCCCGGGACACCCGCCACGAGCGGCCCGGCACCCGCCGAGCGCACCAGGGACATCGCACGCCCACCAGCGCAGGAGGAGTTGACCCATGACGACACAGGGACCCGGGGACACGAAGGCGGGCACCGGACGGCGCACCCTGCTCGGCGCGGCCGTCGCCGGCGCCTCGGCCGCCGTGGTCGCACTGCCCGGCGCCGCCTTCGCGCAGGGCGGGCAGGCACCCGCGCAGGCGGGTCACGGCAGCGGCGGCGGCGCCCTGCGCGACCTTCCCGAGGTCACGGTCATCGGCCACCGCGGCACCTCCGGCTACCGCCCCGAGCACACCCTCGGCTCCTACCAACTCGCCCTCGACATGGGCGTGCACATCATCGAGCAGGACCTCGTGCCCACCAAGGACGGCCATCTCGTATGCCGTCACGAGAACGACATCACGGCGACCACCGACGTCTCCCGGCACCCCGAGTTCGCGAGCCGCAAGACCACCAAGACGGTGGACGGCGCCAAGCTCACCGGCTGGTTCACCGAGGACTTCACCCTCGCCGAACTCAGAACCCTGCGCGCCGTCGAACGCATCCCCGGCACCCGTCAGCACAACACCCTCTACGACGGGCAGTGGCAGGTGCCGACCTTCGAGGAGGTGCTGCGCTGGGCCGACAAGGAGGGGCGCGCCCGGGGCCGGAAGATCTGGCTGTACGTCGAGACCAAGCACCCCACCTACTTCCGCGGCATCGGCCTGCCCCTGGAGGAACGTCTCGCCACGCTGCTGCGCCGCTACGGCCGCCACACCGGGAACGCCGCGCTCATCCTCCAGTCCTTCGAACCGACCAGCATCCAGCGGCTGTCGCGGCTCGTCGACACCCCCGGCATCGTGCTGCTCTCGACGGCGGGCACCAAGCCCTTCGACTTCGAGGCGAGCGGCGACCCGCGCACCACCGACGACCTCGTGACCCCCGCCGGGCTGAAGTGGATCTCCGGCTTCGCGCAGGGCATCGGCCCCGACCTGAGTCTGATCATCCCGCGCGACAAGGACGGCGCGCTCGGCACGCCCACCCGCCTCGTCAAGGACGCCCACGCCAAGGGCCTGATCCTGCACCCGTACACGATGCGCAACGAGAACACCTTCCTGCCCGCCGAGTTCCGCAAGGGCAGCGACCCCAACGCCTACGGCGACGCCTTCGGCGCCTTCCACGCCTACTTCGCGACCGGCATCGACGGACTCTTCTCCGACAACGGCGACACCGCGCTGCTCGCCCGCGACAGCTACCTGTCCGGCCGGGGCCACTGAGTCAGGGGCGCCGGGGGAGTCACGGCCCCCGGCGCCGCCGTGCCCGCCGTACGGGTGAGGCGGCGCCCGCGGCGAAACCGGTGCGTGGTCCGGCGCGTCCCGCCCGACATGACCCCCACACCGGCCACTCCCGTACCGGCCACTCCCGTACCGGCCACTCCCGTACCGGCCACTCCCGTACCGGCCACTCCCGTACCGGCCGCCTCCGGCGCGACGGACGCCCCGCACGACGCACTCCTGCGCGGGCTGCGCCCCCTGCTGCACGCCGAGGTGACCGCCGAGGCCCACGCGCTCGGCTGCGAACCCGCCGATCTCGAACAGACCGTATGGCTGCGGCTGTTCGAACGCCTCGCCGGCCACGGCCCCGTGCCCGACGACTGGCCCGGCTGGCTGCGCCGCACGGTGCGCGCCGAGGCCCGTCGCTCCCGCCGCACCCTGCGCCGCGAGAGCCCGTACGCCGACCAGCACACCGCCGATCCCGGGGCGGGGCCGGAACAGCGTCACCTCGACGCCGAACACGCCCACGCCGTACGCGGCGCTGCGCGCGCCCTGCCCGTCCGCTGCCGGCGCCTCGTGCACGCCCTGCTGTCGCCCCGCGATCTCACCTACCGGGAGATCGCGGCGGAGTTGGGAATGTCACAGGGCAGCCTCGGCCCCGAGCGTTCCCGCTGCCTGGACTGCCTGCGGAGGGTCCTCGGGGCCCCCGGCGCCCGCAGCCGGAACCGTCCCCCAGGTTTCACGGGCGGTCCGGAGTGGGGAAAGCTGCGACAGACACCACGGGCGAGCAAGTGAGCGGGAGGCATGCACACATGGGCATGAGCGTGACCATCTCTGCGGCGACCGAGGACGACGCCGAGCACATCCTCAAACTCCAGTACCTCTGCTACCAGAGCGAGGCGCGACTCCACGGGGACTGGGGGATCGAGCCCCTGACCCAGAGCCTCGACAGCGTCCGCGCCGAACTGCGCTCCGGCCGGGTCCTGGTGGCCCGGCTCGGTACCGAGGTCGTCGCCTCGGTGCGCGCGGTCCTGGACGCGGACGGCACCGCGCGCATCGGCAAACTCGTCGTCCACCCCCGCATGCAGCGACACGGCCTGGGCGGGCGGCTGCTCACGGCGATCGAGACGCAGCTCGTGCGGGAGGGCGCCACGCGCCGCTTCGAGCTGTTCACCGGGCAGCGCAGCGAGAGCGACCTGCGCCTGTACCGCAAACACGGCTACGTACCGGTGGGCACCGAACAGGCCGACGAACGCCCCGGCGTGGTGACCCTCGCGAAGGAGGCGGGCGCCGGCGCCTACGCCGCCGCCTGACGGCGCCGGTCCGGGGCGCACCGGCTCCGCCCCGGACCGGCCCGCGATCAGCGGGCCATCAGCGCGAAGACGCCCCAGCCCAGGTACTCCCGCTGGTACCGGACGTGCTGGACGGCGGCCGTGTCGAGTTCGGCGCGCATGACGGGGGCGAGTTCGTCGTCCGGGTGGGCGTCGAGCCAGCGGCGCGTGGTGCGCCACTGGGCCGCGACGTAGCGGTCCCAGCCCGCCCGCTCGGTCAGCACCATCTCCACGAGGTCGTACCCCAGCGGCCCGAAGGTCGCGAGGAGTCCGGGCAGCGGGTCGTCATCGCGACGTCCCGGGAACGGGCGCGACCCTAGGAGGGCCGAGTCCGCCCCGTCCACCCGATTTTCCGTGGGCCGCCCTCAGGCCGCCCTCAGGCCGCGCCGAGCGCCTCGCGCCGGGACCTGCGCAGCCACATCAGCGCGGTGACGGGGAGGATCACCGGGATGAACAGATAGCCCATGCCGTAGTCCGACCACACCGTCGCGTCGGGGAAGGCCGAGGGATCGGCGAGCGTCCAGGTGCCCACCGTGAGGACGCCCACCAGCTCCAGGCCGCAGCAGACCCGCGCCGCGCGCCGCGCCGTCTCCCCGCCCCGCACCAGGCTCCAGGTGATGAAGCAGTAGACGACACCCGCGACCGCCGACAGGACGTAGGCCAGCGGAGCCCGGTCGAACTCCGTGGCCAGCTGGTACACCGAGCGCGACAGGGCGCCGACCACCATGACGCCGTAGAGCCACAGCAGCAGGATGCCGGGCCCGCTGATCAGCCTGACCCGCTTCCCACCGGGGGCCGCGCCCGCCTCGCCGGCCCCGCTCCCGCCGTCCTGCCCCGGCACCTTCGCCTCCGCGTCCCGCACCGTTTCCCGCCGCATGTCAGCCACCCCAGATGTCGTAGAGCCGCACTTCGAGCACCGCGAGGACGACGCCCCCGGCCACCACCGTCATCGATCCCCAGCGGGTCCGCTCGGTCAGCGACATCAGCCCGGCCGCCGGGACGCACAGCGCGGCCCCCAGGAGGTAGGCGACGAAGATGACCGTGCCCTGCTCGGGCTTCTCACCCCGGGCGAGCTGCACGATGCCCACGACGAGCTGGACGAGCGCCAGCAGCGAGACGACGGCCATCCCGATGAAGTGCCAGTCCTTGGTCGACTGGTCGCGGGCGAAGGCCAGACCGCACCACGCGGCGAGCACGAGCGCGGCGACAGCGGTCGCGATCGTCAGGGCAACAAGCATGCCGCGACCCTATTACGGGCAAAAAGCGCGCCCGCGCGCGACCCCGGCCACCACGAAGAGGTATGCGTCACCCGCCCTCCCACCCCCACCCTGACCTGCCCCTGGGTAGGGTCGGGGATCATGAAGCTCTCCGCCGACGCCCTGCTCTTCGACAATGACGGCACCCTCATCTCCTCGCTGCGCTCCGTCGAGCGCTGCTGGAGGCAGTGGGCCGTCGAGTACGGCGTGAGTGCCGAGGACTTCGCCCGGATCGAGCTGCACGGCAGGCCCTCCGCCGAGATCGTCGCCGACCTCGTACCGCCCGGCCGGGTCACCGAGGCCAACACCCGCATCGAGGAGCTGGAGATCGCCGACGCCGCCGGTACCGAGGCGCTGCCCGGCACCCTACGGCTCCTGGACTCCCTGCCCGCCGCACGCTGGGCGGTGGTGACCTCCGCCACGCGGCGCCTGGCCCTCGCCCGGCTCTCCGGCGTCGGGGTGCGACCCGGGACCCTCGTGGCCGCCGACGACATCACGCGCGGCAAGCCCGATCCCGAGCCCTACCTGCTGGCCGCCGCGAAGCTCGGCGTCGACCCCGCGCGCTGCGTCGTGTTCGAGGACGCCCCGGTCGGTCTGCGCTCGGCCCGCGCCGCGGGGATGAAGTCCGTGGCCTTGACCACAACGTATCCCCGCGAACAGCTGTCGGCGGACGCCGTCGTCACCGACCTCTCGCAGGTGTCCGTGCAGGTCAGCGAGGCCGGCCTGGAGGTCCTCACCGAGGGCGAGGACCTCGGCGCGCTGTCCGCCCACTGAACGGGACGGTCCGGATACCGGACGGCAGGGCGGATGTCGTCGGCCTGTCTGGTTAACTGGCGTCATGACCACGACGAGCTACCGCAGCCCTGCGACCGAGGCGAAATCCATGCCCGGTGCTCGTCGCATGTGTCGAATGTGCGCCGTCTGAGGGTCCCCGCCCCGCGCCTCGCGCCCCGAAGCGAGCCCGGCCGCGCCCTGCCCGTACGCACCTGAGGAACTCAGGAACTCCCGACGTACGGACCCGGCCCGCCCCGGACCCCGTCCTGCCCGCTGTCCCCGGCCCCCGGCCGCCGACCGCCGCTTCCGGACGGGTCCCGCCCCCCACGCACCCCGTGCCGGCCCACCCCCGCCGCGCACTCGACAGCTATGGAACCCCTGTGATCACCACTACGGGCCTCACCAAGGTCTACCGCTCCCGAGGGCGTGAGATCACCGCCCTCGACGGCGTCGATCTGCACGTGAACGAAGGCGACGTCCACGGAGTCGTCGGACAGAGCGGCGCCGGCAAGTCCTCCCTGATCCGCTGCGTCAACCTGCTGGAGCGCCCCACCTCCGGCAGCGTCACCGTGGACGGCACCGAGCTGACCGCCCTCGTCGGCCGGGGCGGCCGCGCGGGCCGCGAACTGCGCGCCGCCCGCAGCCGGATCGGCATGGTCTTCCAGCACTTCAACCTGCTGTCCTCGCGCACCGTGCAGGACAACGTCGAACTCCCGCTGGAGATCCTGGGGCACAGCCGCCGCTCCCGGGCCCTCAAGGCCGCCGAACTCCTCGACCTCGTCGGCCTCGCCGACAAGGCGGGCGCCTACCCCGCGCAGCTCTCCGGCGGACAGAAGCAGCGCGTCGGCATCGCCCGCGCCCTGGCCGGGGACCCCAAGGTCCTGCTGTCCGACGAGGCGACCAGCGCCCTCGACCCCGAGACCACCCGCTCGATCCTGGAGCTGCTGCGCGACCTCAACCGCAGGCTCGGCCTCACCGTCCTGCTCATCACCCACGAGATGGAGGTCGTCAAGCAGGTCTGCGACGCGGCCTCCCTCATGGAGAACGGAAAGATCGTCGAGTCCGGCACCGTGAACGAACTGCTCGCCACCCCCGGCTCCGCGCTCGCCGCGGCCCTCTTCCCGGTCAGCGGGGAGACGGGTGACGCCGACCGCACCGTCATCGACGTCACCTTCCACGGAGACAGCGCGACCCGCCCGGTCATCTCGCAGCTGTCGCGCACTTACAACATCGACATCTCGATCCTGGGCGCCGCCATGGACACCGTCGCCGGACGCCAGGTCGGCCGCATGCGCATCGAACTGCCCGGACGCTACGAGGACAACGTCGTGCCCATCGGCTTCCTGCGCGAACAGGGACTCCAGGTCGAGTCCGCACGGCCCGGGGAATTCGAGACCGAGACCGTACAGCTCACCGGGGAGGTGGCGAAGTGACCTGGTCCGAGATGCAGCCCCTGCTCAGCCAGGCCAGCTGGGACACCCTCTACATGGTGGGCTGGTCCACCCTCATAGCCGTGGTCCTCGGACTCCCGCTCGGCGTGCTGCTGGTCCTCACCGACCGGGGCGGACTGCTGCACAACACCGTGGTGAACAAACTCCTCGGGCAGCTCGTCAACATCGCCCGTTCGATGCCCTTCATCATCCTCATGGTCGCCCTCATGGGCTTCACCCGCTGGATCACCGGGACCACCATCGGCCGCGAGGCCGCCGTCGTCCCCCTCGCGATCGGCGCCATCCCCTTCTACGCCCGCCTCGTGGAGACCTCGGTGCGCGAGGTGGACGGCGGACTGGTCGAGGCCGTCCAGTCGATGGGCGGCACCACCTGGGCCGTCGTGCGCAAGGTGCTCGTCCCCGAGTCGCTGCCCTCGCTCGTCTCCAGCGCCACGACCACGATCGTCACGCTCATCGGCTACTCCGCGATGGCCGGCACCGTCGGCGCCGGCGGCCTCGGCGACATCGCCGTCCGCGAGGGCTTCCAGCGCTTCGAGACGGGACTCATGTGGGTCACCGTCGCGATCCTCGCCGTCGTCATCTCCGTCATCCAGTTCCTCGGTGACCTCGCCGCCCGCTCGCTGCACGCACGCGGTGGCCGCGGCGCACCGGCCCCGCGCCTGCGCCTGCTGCGCGCCGCGAAGGGTGACGCGGGGAAGGGCGGCGGCGAGACGGAGAAGACGGCGCCCGCCGAGGACCCGGTGTCCGCCGCCTAGGCGAGAGCGCCCCGCCCGCCGGCACCCCCGGAACCACAACTCGCACCACTCCCCGCAGCCGCGGGGAAGCACTACCCGAGAAAGGCACTTTTCGTGCGTAACACTGCCAAGACATCCGCGTCCGCCCTCGTCGCAGGAGCCCTCGCCCTCGGACTGACCGCCTGCGGATCAGGCGACTCCGACAGCGCGTCCGGCAGCTCCAAGGCCGACCAGGACAAGCCCCTCGTCGTCGCCGCGAGCCCGACCCCGCACGCCGAGATCCTCGACTACGTCAAGGACCACCTCGCGAAGAAGGCCGGACTCAAACTGCAGGTCAAGGAGTTCACGGACTACGTGACCCCCAACACCGCCACGCAGGACGGCTCCGTCGACGCCAACTACTTCCAGCACAAGCCGTACCTCGACGACTTCAACAAGAAGAACGGCACCGACCTCGTGCCCGTCGTCACGGTCCACCTGGAGCCGCTCGGTCTGTACTCCCACAAGATCAAGAGCGTCGGCGACCTGAAGAAGGGCGCGACCGTCGCCGTGCCCAACGACGCGACCAACGAGGCCCGCGCCCTCAAGCTGCTGGAGGCCAACGGCGTCATCCGGCTGAAGTCCGGCGCCGGCGACGACGCGACCCCCTCGGACATCGCGAAGAACCCCAAGGACCTCAAGTTCAAGGAGCTGGAGGCCCCGCAGGTGCCGCGCTCCCTCGACGACGTGGACGCCGCCGTCATCAACGGCAACTACGCCGTGCAGGCCAAGCTCAGCCCCGCCAAGGACGCCCTCGTCCAGGAGAAGGCCAAGGGCAACCCCTACGGCAACCTGCTCGTCGTCAAGGACGGCGAACAGAAGGACCCGCGGGTCGAGAAGCTCGTGAAGCTCCTGCACTCGCCGGAGGTCAAGAAGTTCATCGAGGACCGCTACGACGGTTCGGTCCTCCCCGCCTTCTGACCACCGCCGGGGCCCCGGTCCGTGGAGACCCGCCACGGACCGGGCCCTTCCCGGTACCCGGCACATCCGCCTGACACATCCGCGCCCGGCCGCCCCCGGTGGTGCGTCCGCCTCGGGCCATGCTGCATGCTGGACCATCCGGCACACCGGCCCCCCGGCCGCCGAAAGGTCCCACACCAGGCCCGACCATGACGGAGCGGCGCATGACTTCCCTCTTCCCGGACATCTCCATCAGCACCGACCGGCTGGTCCTGCGCTCCCTCGAAGAGGACGACACCGCCGCCTGCGCCGAGATGATGAACGACGAGATGGTCACGGCCTGGACCACCGCCCCGCAGCCCTTCACCGAGGAACTGGCCCGCGACTGGATCACCAGGGCGGCCCCTGCCCGCCGGCTCGACGGGCACGGAGTGGTCCTCGCCGTCAGCGAGTTCCTCACCCAGCGCCTGGTCGGCGTCGTCCAGCTCTCCTCGACCGACTGGCGGGTGCGCGCGACCGAGCTCTCCTACGTCGTCGCCCCCTGGGCGCGCGGCGAGGGCTACGCGAGCGAGGCCTCCCTCGCTGTCGCGCAATGGCTCTTCCAGGACCAGAAGTTCGAGCGCATCGAACTGCGCACCGCCGCCGACAACACCGCCGCCCAGCAGGTCGCCCAGAAGATCGGCAGCATCAGCGAGGGCGTCCTGCGCGGCGCCTGGATAGCCCGCCACCGCGACGAGGACGGCAACTGGTCCAGCCACCGCACCGACCTCATCGTGTGGAGCCTGCTGCCCGAGGACCTCGACGACCTGCGCGACCTGGACGCCGAGAGCGGCCGCGAGACCGCCTTCGCCGACTGGCACTGAGCCCGTCCCCCGCACCCCTGCCCGGCGGCCCCCGCCACCGGGTACCCTCAGCCTGCCGTCAGCGTGGCCGGCGCGCGCCGCCGCACCGCCCCGCACAGCGCCCGCGCGGCACCGCACCCCTCTCACGTACGCCTCCGTACGCCCCGCCCCCGAGCAGACAGCAGGAGACACACGACGATGGCCGACCGCGTCACGGTGATCGGCTGGGACGGTTCGCCGCTGACCGAAGCGGCACGCTCCGCCCTCGGCGCCGCCACCCTCGTGGCCGGCGCGGCGCACCAGCTGGCGCTGCCCGAAGTACCCCCGCACGCCGAACGCATCCGCCTGGGCAGCGTCCACCTCGCCGCCCGGCGCATCGCGGGCCACCGGGGCAGCGCCGTCGTCCTCGCCGACGGGGACCCCGGCTTCTTCGGTGTGGTCCGCGCCCTGCGCGCCCCCGAACACGGCCTCGAAGTCGAAGTGGTGCCCGCCGTCTCCTCGGTGGCCGCCGCCTTCGCCCGCGCCGCGATGCCCTGGGACGACGCGCGGATCGTCGTCGCCCACCCCCGCACCCTGCGCCGCGCCGTCAACGTGTGCCGGGCCCACCCCAAGGTCGCCGTCCTCACCTCACCGGGCGCCGGCCCCGCCGAACTCGGCCTGCTCCTCGAAGGCGTCCACCGCACCTTCGTCATCTGCGAGGAACTGGGCACCGACCGCGAACGCACCACCGTCGTCACCTCCGACCGCGCCGCCGACCACACCTGGCGCGATCCCAACGTCGTCATCGTCATCGGAGGCAGCGGCGGGTCCCCGCCCACCGCAGGCGAGAGCGGCTGGCTCGCCGGCCGTGAACCCGGCCCGGCCGTACGCGGCTGGGCCCTGCCCACCGAGGAGTACGGCGGCGAACTCGCGGGCCGCGAAGGGCTGGAGGGGGAGACCCCGCAACTGCGCGCCGCCCAGCTCGCCCGGCTCGGGCCGCGCACCGGCGACCTCGTGTGGGACATCGGCTCGGGCACCGGCGCCTTCGCCGCGGAGGCCGCGCGCTTCGGTGCGGCCGTGCTCGCCGTCGACCGCGAGGCCGACGCCTGCGGCAGGACCGCCGCCGCCCTGCGCCGCTTCGGCGTCCAGGCCCAGATCGTGCACGGCAGCGCCCCGCACATACTGGAGGATCTGCCCGAGCCCGACGTCGTACGCGTCGGAGGGGGCGGCGCCCCGGTCGTCTCGGCCGTCGCCGACCGCAGGCCGGAACGGATCGTCACCCACGCGGGCACCCGCGACGAGGCCGAGCTGATCGGCCGTGACCTGAGCGAGCACGGCTACGCCGTCGAGTGCGCGCTGCTCCAGTCCGTGGCCCTCGACACCCGGGCCTGGACCGAAACCGAACGCACGGTCGTCTTCCTCCTCTCGGGCAGGCTCATCGATCGCGCCCCGTGAAGTCGCGGCCACGGGGTGCGCGGTAGGCTGGCCGATCGTTGTACTGCGTCCCGGACGACGGTGGTATCCGCCACCACATCCGAAAACCCCTGTTTCACAGGGCGTTTCGCGGTACGACCGGGCCGGTGGACGCGCGACGTGGCGCAGTCCACAGCGCGCCCTGCCCGAAGTGGCCGACACGGTCGCGGGCGGGCGGGGAGAATGTCGCGGGACGACGGGATTTCGGCCGCCTCGTGCCGCCCGGCGCGCACGCTCGTTGCTCTCGACGGGAGGAGCGCGAGTGGCGGCGGGCGGTGCGGAAGGGCCCGGGTCGCCACGAGAGCCGGCAACAACCGAAGAACGCGAAACTGCTGACACATGGGCGAGGGGTACGCATGACGGACACCGGCAAGGTCCCGGCGGAGGGGCAGCCGGAGGGCGCGGCACAGCAGCCGGGCACGTACCCCTACCAGGGGTACGGCGTCGCGGCACCCGCCGAGGACGACGACCTCCTGTTCATGCCGGGCGCCCAGGGCGCCTGGACCGAGGCGCAGCCCGTGCTGCCCGCGAACGCGGCCTACGAGGCCTCGCCGGAGCAGCCCTCGGGGGAGCCGCAGGCGGACTACGCGCCCGCGGGCGCCTCGCAGGGCGCGGCCCCCACGGATGTTCCCGCCGCCGAGGGCCACGGCTTTCCGGCCCCGGCCCAGCAGGCGCCCCAGCCGTACGAGCCCCAGCCGGCGCCGGAGCAGCAGCCGGAGGCCCCGCACGGCGCCGTGACGGAGCCGATGGCGGACCACGGGGCCCCGGTCACCGCACCGGCCGCCTCCGAGGGCGGGCAGCCTGCCCCGGAGCCCTTCACCGTGCCCGCTCCGGAAGCACCCGGGACGGCCGAACGGGCCGAGCCCGCACCGGCGCCCGAAGCCGAGGCCGTGCACCTGCCGGGCCCGCACGAGACGGACGGCAGGAACAGCGGAGCCGTCGATCTGAGCGCCGTGCGCAACCCGGCCGCCGCGCGCCCCGCCTCGCAACCCGTGCGGCGCCCGCTGCACATGGGCCCGCCGCTGCCCGACACCAGCAACAGCCCGGTGCGGTCCCTGGCCGACCGGGGACCGGCCGGTGCCCCCAACCCGGTGAGCGTGACCCAGGCGGTGCACACCGGCGCGCCGGAGTACGCCGACGCCCTGGCCCCGGCGGTCCCGGCCGCCGGGACGGACGCGCCCTCCGACGCGGTCCGGGACACCGTCCCCGCGCAGGGTCACGCCCCGGACCCGGTCCCGGCCGAGGCCACCGGCACCGTGCCCGAGCAGAGCCGGGCCCGGGCGGCCCACGCCGACCTGGCCCCCGAGCACGACCTGGCGGCGCCCGCCGAGGCCGTCACGGAACCGGCGCTGTCCCCCGAACCGACGCCGCTCACCGATCTGACGGCGCCCGAGGTGCCGACGCCCGACGCGGCAGCGGCCGTCCCGGGGGAGGAGGCGCTCGGGGCCCCGGCCATGACGGCGGAGGAACCGCCCGTCGCCGAACCGGTGGAACTTCCCGCCCAGGCCCTCGCCGAGCCCGTTGCCGGTGCCCCCGAGCCGGTCCCCGCCCCCGAGCCGGCCCCCGCCCCCGAGCCGGCCCCCGCCGAAGAGGTGGCGCACGAGGAGCCGGCGCAGCCCGTGGCACAGGAGGCGGTCCCGGTGCGGGTGGAGCCCGCGGCCGAACCGGTCCCCCCGGTCGCCGTTGCCGAGGTCCCGGACGCGGCCCCGCAGTTCGCCGTGACCCCGCCGGCCCCCCTGCCCCACCTGCCCGGCGGCCCCGAGCAGGCCGAGCGCCCCCTCGGCGCGTTCGTCGCGGTGGACGGCCCGGTCCCCACCGGCCCGCAGCCCGCGGCCTCCGACCTGCCCGCCGCGCCGGAACCCGTTCCGGCCGACGCGGCCACCGGGCCCGAGCCCGTCGAGCCGACGGCGGAGGCCGAGGCCCCCGCCCCGCCGCCCGCCGACCCGCTCGACGCTCCCGCGGCCCCCGAGGACGAGTCGGCCCCGCAGCAGCAGGAGGAGGACCTCGCCGCCCCGTCCGCGCCCCCGGCGGAGGCCACCCTTGTACCGGAGGCCACCCCCGTACCGGAGGTGACGGCCGCACGGCAGGAGAGCGCCCCCGAGCCCCCCGCTGGTCCGCCCGCTCCCGGGTACGGGGACGCCGAACGCGAGGCGGTCATGCGGGTCATGCGGGAACGTCGCGACATCCGCAACGGCTTCCGGCCCGACCCCGTACCGCACGACGTGCTGCTGCGCGTGCTGGAGGCCGCGCACACCGCGCCCAGCGTCGGCCACTCCCAGCCCTGGGACTTCGTCGTCATCCGTTCCGAGGACACCCGCCGCTCGATGCACGAACTGGCCGAGCGCCAGCGCGAGGCGTACGCCGCCTCGCTGCCCAAGGGGCGGGCCAAGCAGTTCCGGGAACTCAAGATCGAGGCCATACTCGACACCCCGGTGAACATCGTGGTCACCGCGGACCCGACCCGTGGCGGCCGGCACACCCTGGGCCGGCACACCCAGCCCCAGATGGCGCCCTACTCCTCCGCGCTCGCCGTGGAGAACCTGTGGCTCGCCGCACGCGCGGAGGGCCTCGGGGTCGGCTGGGTCAGCTTCTTCGACGAGCGCGAGATGGTCCGCGCCCTCGGCCTCCCGGAACACCTGGAGGTCGTCGCGTACCTGTGCCTCGGATACGTCGACGAGTTCCCCGAAGAGCCCGAGCTGATGCAGTCCGGCTGGTCCAAGCGCCGCCCGCTGTCCTGGGTGGTCCACGAGGAGACGTACGGCCGCCGGGCCCTGCCGGGTGCCGCCCCCGCCGACCTGCTGTCCGAGACCGTCGCCCACATCCGGCCGCTCGACGCGAAGGCGCTCGGCGAGGCGTGGGAGCGGCAGAAGCGCATGACCAAACCGGCCGGGGCGCTCGGCATGCTGGAGATCATCTCCGCGCAGCTCAGCGGGCTCTCCCGGATCTGCCCGCCGCCGGTGCCCGAACCGGCCGCCGTCGCGATCTTCGCCGGTGACCACGGGGTGCACGCCCAGGGGGTCACCGCGTGGCCGCAGGAGGTCACGGCGCAGATGGTCGCCAACTTCCTGAGCGGCGGCGCCGTGTGCAACGCCTTCGCCACGCAGGTCGGGGCCGAGGTGTGCGTCGTGGACGTCGGTGTCGCCGCCGACCTGCCCGCGAGCCCCGGACTGCTGCCCCGCAAGGTGCGGGCCGGAACCGCCGACATGACGACCGGGCCCGCGCTCACCCGCGAGGAGGTCAAGGCCGCCGTCGAGGTCGGCATCGAGACGGCCAGGGACCTGGTCGCGGCCGGCAACAAGGCCCTCATCACCGGTGAGATGGGCATCGCCAACACGACCGCCTCGGCGGCCCTCATCTCCGTCTTCACCGACGCCGACCCGGCCGAGGTCACCGGGCGCGGCACCGGGATCAACGATGAGATGCACGCCCACAAGATCGACGTGATCCGCCGCGCCCTCGACCTGCACCGCCCCGACCCCGCCGACCCCATCGGCGTGCTCGCGGCGATCGGCGGGCTCGAACACGCCGCGATGGCGGGCCTGTTGCTGGGTGGCGCCTCGCTGCGCACGCCGGTCATCCTGGACGGCGTCAGCGCCGGGGCGGCGGCCCTCGTGGCCCGCGCCATCGCCCCCGAGGTGCTCGCCGCCTGCATCGCCGGTCACCGCAGCGCGGAACCGGGCCACGTCGCGGCCCTGAACAGCCTCGGCCTGCGCCCGCTCGTCGACCTCGACCTGCGCCTCGGCGAGGGCACCGGGGCGCTCCTGGCCCTGCCCCTGGTCCAGAGCGCGGCCCGCGCGATGCACGAGGTGGCGACCTTCGACTCGGCGGGAGTCACCGAGAAGTAGCCGCCCGCGCACCCGGCCGCCGCCGCACCAGCCCCCAGGGGTGGTGCGGCGGCGGCTTCGTCGTTTCCGTGCCCCCTTGTGCCGCACGGCCTCGCGGCTTATCGTTTATCGATACCATCGAATATCGATAACATCATCGGGGGAGCCATGTCCAGGGAACCGAAGCTGCTCGAACCGCTCTCGACGGTGGTCGGGGGAGTGCTGCGGGTGCTTATCGGGCTCGCCGTCCTCTTCGCCGTCCTCAGCCTCTTCGACACCGGGATGCACCTCAACTGGACCGGCGGCCACGCCTGCGTCACCGTCTCCACGACGACCACGTCCTTCGATGCCCCGTGGGAGCCGTTGCGTCCCGGGGCCGCAGTCGGATGGCACCCGGAGTACTGCGCCGAATCCCCCAGCGGCTACCAGCAGTTCCTCACCGCCCTGGCGGCCCGGCCGACGCACCTCCTGGTCATCGGCGGCCTCTGGCTGCTCCACCGGACCCTGCGCACGGCCGAGCGGGAGGGCGTGCACACGGAGCGGACGGTCGGCGGCCTGCGTCTGCTCGGCTGGTGGCTGCTCGCCGGAAGCCTCCTCGCGGAGTTCGTCCGCGCCAACGCGCGAGCCGCGCTGCTGGCCACCCTCACCGAGGACCAGCCGTTTACAGTAGGTGCCTGGCTGAACCTGTGGAACGCCCCGTACCTGCTGTTCCTGACCGGTCTCGGGCTGCTCACCTTCGCCCGGATCGTGCGCGCCGGGGCCGTCATGCGCGAGGACCTGGAGGGAACCGTCTGATGCCCGCCGACGCCGAGGGCGCGCACGCCATCGAAGTGCACCTCGACCGCCTTCTCGCGGACCGCGGCATGACCCTCGCGGAACTCGCCGAGCAGGTCGGCGTCACCAACGTCAACCTGTCCGTCCTGAAGAACGGGCGCGCCAAGGCGATCCGCTTCACGACCCTCGCCAGGATCTGCGAGGTGCTGGACTGCCAGCCCGGCGACGTGCTCAGCCACCACACGCCCCGGCCCGCGTCCGGACAGGCGCCCGCGCCCGGCCGCTGACAGGATGAGCCGGGGAGGGGCCGCGCACCGATGAGATGCGGCGGCCCGGCCGGTCTCCCCTCATGACAGCAGTTCCCCTCGTACCCCGCGAAGGACACGCGCCATGAAGCTCACCGTCACCACGTTCGTCACCCTCGACGGCGTCTATCAGGGACCCGGCGGGCCCGACGAGGACACCAGCGGCGGGTTCACCGCGGGCGGCTGGTCCGTCCCCTACGGCGACGAGGACTTCGGGGCCTTCGTCGACTCCGTCTTCGAGCAGGTCGACGCCTTCCTCCTCGGCCGCCGCACCTACGAGATCTTCGCCGCGTACTGGCCCAAGGTCACCGACCCCGCAGGCCCGGTCGCGAGCCGCCTCAACAGCCTCCCGAAGTACGTGGCCGCCCACGGAGAGGTGCCCGAATGGACCGGCGCCAGGCGGCTCGGCGAGGACGTCCCGGCCGAGGTCCGGGCCCTCAAGGAACGCCCGGGCCGCGAACTCCAGGTGCACGGCAGCGGCGCCCTCGTCCAGACCCTGCTGGCCGCCGGGCTCGTCGACACGCTCCATCTCCTGACCTTCCCGGTGGTCGTCGGCCCCGGAAAGCGCCTGTTCAACGACGAGGCGCTGCCCACCGCCTTCCACCTCGCCTCGACCCGCCCCACCTCCACCGGCGTCGTCATCAGCACCTACGAGCGCGAGGGCGAGCCCAGCTACGGCAGCTACGCCCTGGAGGACGAGTGAGCCGGCCCCGGCCCCCGCTGAGGTGAGGCGGGGCGCCGGGAGGTGACGGGCCGCACAGCGGCCCCCCGCCGGCTCCCCGTATCGTGGACGCCGCAGCCCCCGGGCCGGCGCCCCCGCGGGCGACGACCGCGGGCCACCGCCCGAGCCGCTCCACCGCAGCAGCGGCAGGTCGTCCCCGCCACCTTGCCCAAGGAGCCGCTCCGCCATGGCCGTCCCCGCCGACCACCCCGCCTACCCCGTCGGCCTGCGGCTCGCCGGACGACGGGTCCTCGTCCTCGGCGGGGGGCAGGTCGCCCAGCGGCGGCTGCCCGCGCTGCTCGCCGCGGGCGCCGACGTCCTGCTCGTCGCCCCGGCCGCGACCCCCTCCGTCGAAGCCATGGCCACCGCCGGTGAACTGCGCTGGGAGCAGCGCCCGTACGCGCCCGGCGACCTCGAAGGCGCCTGGTACGCGCTGATCGCCACGGACGACCCCGCCGCCAACACCGCCGCCTCCGCCGAGGCCGAGGAGCGCCGCGTGTGGTGCGTGCGCAGCGACGACGCCGACGCCGCGACGGCCTGGACCCCGGCCACCGGCCACAGCGAGGGCGTCACCGTCGCCGTCCTCACCACCGCGGCCCAGGGCCGCGACCCGCGCCGCACCGCCGCCATCCGCGACGCCGTCGTCGAGGGACTGCGCGACGGCAGCCTCGTCGCCCCGCACCACCGCGAGCGCACCCCCTCGGTCGCCCTCGTCGGCGGCGGCCCGGGCGACCCCGACCTCATCACGGTGCGCGGCCGCCGCCTGCTCGCCGAGGCCGACGTCGTCATCGCCGACCGGCTCGGCCCCCGCGACCTGCTCGCCGAACTGCCCCCGCACGTCGAGGTCGTCGACGCCGCGAAGATCCCCTACGGCCGGTACATGGCGCAGGAGGCCATCAACCAGGCCCTCGTCGACCACGCCAAGGCCGGCAAGCGGGTCGTCCGCCTCAAGGGCGGCGACCCCTTCGTGTTCGGCCGCGGCATGGAGGAGGCCCAGGCCCTCGCCGAGGCGGGCATCCCGTGCACCGTCGTCCCCGGCATCTCCAGCTCCGTCAGCGTGCCCGCGGCGGCCGGTATCCCCGTCACCCACCGGGGCGTCGCCCACGAGTTCACCGTCGTCAGCGGCCACGTCGCCCCCGGCGACCCCCGCTCCCTCGTGGACTGGGACGCCCTCGGCCGGCTGCGCGGCACCCTCGTCATCCTCATGGGCGTCGACAAGCTCGGCGCGATAGCCGAGGCACTGATCGCGGCCGGTCGCGCGCCCCACACCCCGGTCGCCCTCGTCCAGGAGGGCACCACCGCCGCCCAGCGCCGCGTCGACGCGACCCTCGCGACCGCCGCCGGCACCGCCCGCGCCGAGGACGTACGGCCGCCCGCCGTGATCGTCGTCGGCGAGGTCGTCACCGTCGGCCCCGCCGCCCTCTGACCCCTCCCCGTCCCGACCCGTACGACAAGGCGGCAGCACCCCCGTGGCCGAAGCCCTCCCCCTGCACGACCCCGAAGACCCGCGCCTGCACGACTACACCGGGCTCACCGACGTCCAACTGCGCCGCCGCCGCGAACCGGAGGAGGGGCTGTTCATCGCCGAGGGCGAGAAGGTCATCCGGCGCGCCCTGGACGCCGGTTACCCGATGCGCTCCATGCTCCTCACCGAGAAGTGGCTGCCCGTCATGCGGGACGTCGTCGAAGCGGCCGACGCGCCCGTCCACCTCGTCGAGCCCGCCCTCGCCGAAGAGGTCACCGGCTACCACGTGCACCGCGGCGCGCTCGCCTCCATGCAGCGCACCCCGCTGCCCGAGGTCACCGAGGTACTCGCCGGGGCCCGCCGGGTGGCGATCTTCGAGGACATGGTCGACCACGCCAACCTCGGCGCCGCCTTCCGCAACGCCGCGGCCCTCGGGGTGGACGCCGTCCTGCTCACCCCGCGCTGCGCCGACCCCCTCTACCGGCGGGCCGTGAAGGTCTCCATGGGCGCCGTCTTCTCCGTGCCCTACGCCCGCCTCGCATCCTGGCCCGCGGACGCCCAGCTCGTACGCGCCGCCGGATTCACCCTCGCCGCGCTGTGCCTCTCGGAGCGCTCCATCACCCTGGACGACCTGGTCGCCAGACAGGACCCGGCCCTCGCCCTCCTGTTCGGCAGCGAAGGACCGGGACTGACCCCCGGGGCGCTCGCGGCGGCCGACGTGCACGTACGCATCCCCATGGACGCGGGCGTCGACTCCCTCAACGTCGCCGCCACCTCGGCCGTCGTCTTCTACACGACCCGCGCGCCCCGCGACTGAACCACCCGGGCCCTCAGGTGAGCGCCTGCACCACCGTGATGCCGAGCGCCACGATCAGGGTCACCAGGAAGAAGACCACCAGGCGCTGACGCAGCAGACGCGGATTGGCGGGACGCCGGCCCGAGCCCGTGGGTCTGCCGCCCGGACGGCTCCCCGCGCGCGAGGCAGGCCGGCCCTGCCCGGGACCCTGCGAGCGTGCCCCGCCCCGGGGAGCGCCCGAACGCGAGGACTGCCCCGCGACCGGACCACGCGGACCGGCCGCGCGCCCCGAGGGATGCGTGGCGGGCCCCGGCTGCGCACTCCCGGCGCGCCGCCCCGTCCGCTCCTGCCGCGCGGGCCCCGGCCGCTCACCGCGCACCGACTGCGGACCGCCCGGGCGCTCCGGACGCCCTGCGGACGGCTCGGGACGCTGATGCGAACGCGGCGGGGGAGTGGCCGCACGGCGCTGCGTCTGCTGCTCCGCGTACTGCTCGGCGAGCCGCCCCGTCGGCCGGTCCGGCTCACCGCGGGGAGCCGGCGGCCGGCTGTCACCGAGGCCCTGCGCCTCCCGCGCCGCGATCTCCTTGAGCCGCAGCGACAACTGCAAGGTGCTCGGACGCTCCTCCGGGTCCTTCGCCAGGCAGGCCCGCACGAGCGGCGCCAACGAGTCGGGAACCCCCCGCAGATGGGCCTCCTCGTGCACCACGCGGTAGAGCATGACCTCGGAACTGCCGTGCCCGAACGGAGAGTCGCCGGTCGCCGCGTAAGCGAGGGTCGCCCCCAGCGCGAACACGTCCGTCGACGGCGTCACCGCCGCCCCCCGCACCTGCTCGGGCGCGAGGAAACCGGGGGAGCCCACCGCCGTCCCGACGTGCGTCAGGGTGCTCGCCCCCGTCGCCCAGGCGATCCCGAAGTCGATGATGCGCGGGCCCTTCGGCGAGAGCAGGATGTTCGAGGGCTTGAGGTCACGGTGGACGACCCCCGCCTCGTGCACCGCCACCAGACCCTCCGAGAGCGCCGCACCGACGGCGGCGACGTCCGAGGCGGCCAGCGGCCCGTCCTCGGCGACCTTGTCGTGCAGCGAGGGACCCGGCACGTACTGCGTCGCGAACCACGGCCGCTCGGCCTCCAGGTCCGCGGCCACCAGCCGCGCCGTACACCCTCCGCGAATGCGCCGGGCCGCCGAGACCTCACGGGCGAAACGCGAGCGGAACTCCTGATCCTCCGCCAGATCGGGCCGGATCACCTTGAGCGCCACCCGCTGACCACGCCGGTCGGAGCCCAGATAGACGACGCCCATACCACCCGCGCCGAGCCGCCGGTGAAGCCTGAACGAGCCGACGACACGCGGGTCCTCGCGCCGGAGCCGCATCATCGTCATGTCCATCCCCGCTGCCCGGTCCTGCTGACGAGCCACAGCTTACGTTTCCCCGGCCGGGTGTGCGCTGAGGCCGCGCCCTCCCGGACCGAACGATTGTCGTTGCCCCGCGCTCCACTTGAAAGACCGTCCGCGTGATATTCCGTCACCCTCCGCACCGGCCCGGAGGCGTACCAATCCCGCACCGGGCGGCAGGTATTGGCCTCGACCCGCCCCCCGCCTCCACACGAGCGCCCCGGGCCTCGCCACCCCTGGCCCCGGCCCGGCCCGGGGCGAGGAACGCGGCACCGCCCCACGTGATCGATGTCACCCCCCTCAGGGGTGTCTCAGGGGGCTCTCCACCCAGGGGAGTAGTGGACGGCGGGACGGTCCTCCTGACGTAGGCGGCGCAATCGGTACGACGGCATGACGTCCCCGTTCCCGGCCGCCCCTAGATTGAGGTGCAGAGCGACGGGAGCACTCGTCCCCCGAGGTCACGCACCCGTCGCTCCTCCCACTGACAGGAGAGGAACCATGGCCGCGACGGTACCGGGCAGCCGGGACGGGCGCCCGGGGCGCGCGCCCCGGGCAGGCACCCGCCACCCCCTGGTGGCCACCGCCATGGTCCTTCCCCTGGCGGCCCTCCTCGTAGTCGTCTTCGGCGGCTGGGAGGCAGTGGTCACACAAGCGTCGTCCGTAGGCGTGATGCTGGGGCGCTGAACGGCGCCCCGGGCCCGGAAGAGCGGTCCGGGCGGGGACATCGAGGCCAGGAAACCCCGTGGGGACGGGGGTGCGGCGGACGGCACCAATGCCCGCGCAGCTGGGGAGCTGCGCGGGCATTACCCTGCCCGGACCGCGGCCTGCGGTTAGGCTCACCGACGTGCGTGCGACCAGGAAACAGCAGTTCCGGGCCCGTAGGGCCACCCCGCCCCCGACCTCGCCGACGCCCGCTTCCCGTCCCCGGGCCACCACCGCGCTCCCGGCCGCCCGGCCCGGGCCCGCCCCCACGGGCCCGCCCGCACCGGAAGGGCCCCGCCGCCCTCCGGGCGCCGTACTGCGGACGTCGTACGCCCCTTCCCGTCTCCTCCCCAGGGCGGACGACAGACCGCCGCGCCCCGCGCCCCCCGACGCGGCGGTGGCGCGATGACCGAACCCCGGCCGGCGCAGCCCCTGCCCGACGAGCCCCGGGCGGACGCCTCACCCGCCCCCCGCTCCCCGGAGCCCCGTTCCCCCGCCACTCCGTCGGCCCAACCCCCGCCCGCCGATCCGTGGCCGGGGGACCGACTGCCCAGCCGGCGCACCGAACGGCGCACGGTCCACCCCGAAAAGAGCGCGCAGGCCCGCCGGGCAGGGCCGGCCGCGGAAGGCCGGCCGCACCACCCCGCGCCGCCCGCCCCCACCACGCCCCCGACCGGGCTCATGCCGCATCCCGCCCCCTCGGGCGACCCGGGCCTGCTCACCGCCCTGCGCCGGCACGCCAGAGGCGCCGCACACCGGATCGGCGGCACCTGTCCGTGTGAACGGACCGTCGCGGCCGGAGGCGCCGAGATCCCCCGCTCGCCCGCCGTCGCCGAACCCGTGCTCGCGGACCGCCCCGACGGCACCGTGGTCCGCCACGGCCGCGCCGTCGCCAAGGCCCACGCCCCCGACTGCGACCCCGAGGCGCTGCGCGCCCGGCTGACCGTGGCCGCGCACCCCGCGCTCGCCGGCATTCTGCTGCCACCGGTCGACACCGCCGGGGCCAGCGCCGGTGGACGGCCCGTCAGCTGCTGGCCGCACGGCAGCCCCGTCGACCCGCACACCCCCGAGGACGCCCCCTGGGAGCAGGCCGCTGTCCTCCTCGCCCGGCTGCACACCGTGCCGCTCGCCGTCCTGCCCGGCCCACTCCCGCCGATGCGCGGCCCGCTCAAAGCAGTGCGAGCCGTCTCCCGCATGCGCGCCGCCGCCCCCGCCCGGGGAGCCGCCACGGTCCTGCGGGCCTGGGCGACCCTGCCGCCCTGGGCGCGCGCCGAGGAGCCCGTGACCCCCCTCGCGCTGTGCCACGGGGACCTGCACCTCGGCCAGCTCGTGCGCCATCCCGCCCCGGACGGGCGCTGGCTGCTCATCGACATCGACGACCTCGGCCTCGGCGACCCCGCGTGGGACCTCGCCCGTCCGGCCGCCTGGCACGGCTGCGGTCTGCTCGCCCCCGAGGACTGGGCCCGCTTCCTCGGCGCCTACCGCGCGGCCGGCGGCCCCGCCGTACCGGCGACCGCGGACCCCTGGACGGCGCTCGACGTCCCGGCCCGCGCCCTCACCGTGCAGACCGCCGCCCTCGCCCTCGCCAAGGCCGCCGAGTCCGGCCGCGCCCTGGACGAGGCCGAGGTGGCCGTCGTCGACGCCTGCTCGCGGATCGCGGCCCTCCCGGCCGAAAGCGGCCCGCCCGCCCCGCAGTAGGGTGCGGGGAACTCTACGGGGCGTCAGGCGCGTCCTTGGGGGTGTGAGCGACGGCGACCGGTCAGGGAGACCGGCGAAGCCGTCCCGAGTGGCGAGGAGTTGAGCCCACGATGCAGTGTCCCAAGTGCGGTGCGCCCATGCACACGTACAACCGCAGCGGAGTCCAGATCGAGCAGTGCAGTGGCTGCCGGGGGATATTCCTCGACTACGGCGAGCTGGAATCGCTGACCCGCATGGAGTCCCAGTGGTCCCAGCCGGCGCCCCCTCCGCAGGCGTACCCCGCCGCGCCGGCCCCCGCCTGGGGCGCCCCGCAGCACGGTCACCACGGAGGCCACCACGGCCACCGCAACCGCGGCTTCGGCCGCATGCTGTTCTCCTCCTGAGACCGGCGGCCGGGGGCACGACAAAGCCCCCGGCCGGGGCCGGGGGCTTTTGTGCGGTGGACGATACTGGGATTGAACCAGTGACCTCTTCCGTGTCAGGGAAGCGCTCTCCCGCTGAGCTAATCGTCCGGGGCGCCACGGCCGGGGCCGTGCACACTGCGTGCGCGATACTGGGATTGAACCAGTGACCTCTTCCGTGTCAGGGAAGCGCTCTCCCGCTGAGCTAATCGCGCGGGGAAACCGTCGGACCGGGAAAAGCCCGGTCAGGGGCTTCAGTGGACGATACTGGGATTGAACCAGTGACCTCTTCCGTGTCAGGGAAGCGCTCTCCCGCTGAGCTAATCGTCCATGGAGGTGGAGACGGGATTTGAACCCGTGTAGACGGCTTTGCAGGCCGTTGCCTCGCCTCTCGGCCACTCCACCCCGATCGTGAGAGGTTCGGGAAGATCCTCTCACTGCCGAGCGGACGACCAGGTTCGAACTGGCGACCTCAACCTTGGCAAGGTTGCGCTCTACCAACTGAGCTACGTCCGCTTGTCGGTGTCCGGGGCGTTTTCGCGTCCCGGCGACGTGGTGAACTCTAGCGGATTCCCGGGCCAGCACAAAAACGCGTTTGCGCAGCGTGCGCGGACGCCGCCGGCCGGGCGCGAGGGGGCGCGCCGTGCCTACACTCGCCGACGTGCACCACCTCCCTCCTCTGGCCCGCTTCGGCGGCCTGCTCGCCACCGACCTGCGGGACGTGACCTCCGACCCCGCGGCGCTGGAGAGCAGGGGTTTCTGGGCCGTGGCCGCCGACTTCGAGGGCCGGCTCACCTGCGCCCGCTTCGGCGACGTCCGCCCCGACCCGGTGCCCGCGCCCGTCCCCGGCGCCTGGCGCGGACCCGCCGCCGGGGCGTGGACCTCCTCGCTCGGGCACGCGCGGTACGTCGACGGGGTGCGGCGCATACGCGAGGCCATAGCGCGCGGGGAGGTCTACCAGGCCAATCTGTGCCGGGTCCTGAGCGCACCGCTGCCCGATCCGGCGGCCGCCGACCCCGACGCGCTCACCGCCCTGCTCGCGCGCGGCAACCCCGCCCCGTACGCGGGAACGCTGCGCCTGCCCGCGCACGGCGTGGAGATCGCCACCGCCTCGCCCGAACTCTTCCTGCGCAGGGACGGCCGCACCCTCACCTCGGGGCCCATCAAGGGCACCGGCCGCACCGAGGCCGATCTGCTGGAGAAGGACCACGCGGAGAACGTGATGATCGTCGACCTGGTCCGCAACGACCTGGGACGGGTCTGCGCGAGCGGCAGTGTGAGCGTGCCGGCCCTGTGCGCCGTCGAACGGCATCCCGGGCTCGTGCACCTCGTCTCCACCGTGCGCGGCGAACTCGCCGAGGGCGCGGGCTGGCCCGAACTGCTCGCCGCCGCCTTCCCGCCCGGCTCCGTCACCGGCGCCCCCAAGTCCAGTGCCCTGCGCCTGCTCGCGGAGCTGGAGACCACGCCGCGCGGTCCGTACTGCGGCGGCGTCGGCTGGGTCGACGCCGACCGCGAGGCCGGCGAACTCGCCGTCGCCATCCGCACGTTCTGGATCGAGCGGGACCACGCGAGCGGGCCCGTCCTGAAGTTCGGCACCGGGGCGGGCATCACCTGGGGCTCCGAGCCCGAACGCGAGTGGCGCGAGACCGAACTGAAAGCCGCCCGGCTGCTGGCCGTGGCATCGGGTACGTACGAGGAAAGCGAAGGAAGCGTCCTATGAGCGCGACGACGATCTGGGTGAACGGCCGGCTGCGCGAGGCAGGGGAGGCCCGGGTCTCCGCCCTCGACCACGGGATCACCGTGGGCGACGGGGTGTTCGAGACCGTGAAGGCCGTGGAGGGCACGCCGTTCGCGCTCACCCGGCACCTCGACCGGCTGGCCCGGTCGGCCCGCGGCCTCGGGCTGCCCGAGCCCGACCTCGACGAGGTGCGCCGCGCGTGCGCCGCCGTCCTCGCGGAGCAGCCCGTCGCGCTCGGCCGGCTGCGCATCACCTACACCGGGGGCGTCTCGCCGCTCAGTTCGGACCGGGGCGACCAGCCGCCCACCCTGATCGTCGCCGTCGGCGCCATCCCGCCCCGGCCGGACACCACCGCCGTCGTGACCGTGCCGTGGGTGCGCAACGAACGCGGGGCGCTGAGCGGCCTCAAGACCACCTCGTACGGGGAGAACGTGCTGGCCCTCGCCCGGGCCCGGGAGAGCGGCGCCTCCGAGGCCCTGTTCGCCAACACCGTGGGCCAGTTGTGCGAGGGCACCGGCTCCAACGTGTTCGTCGTGCTCGACGGGCAGACGTACACCCCGCCGCTCGCCTCCGGCTGCCTCGCGGGCATCACCCGGGCCCTGACCGCCGACTGGACCGGCGCCCAGGAGAGCGACCTGCCCCTGGACGTCCTGGAGCGGGCCGAGGAGATCTTCCTTACCTCGACGACGCGCGACGTCCAGGCCGTCCACCGCGTCGACGCACGCGAACTCGCCTCCACCCCGGGCCCGGTCACCGCCAAGGCCATGCGGATCTTCGCCGAGCGCTCCGCCGCCGACCCCGACCCGGTCTGAGAAAACCCCTGGTACGCGCGGGGCCGCATGGGTAGAACGTCGATGATGACCACGACCCTGCGGCCCACCGAGCCGCTTCAGCACTCGGCCGACGGCGCCCTCTCCCGCTCGTACCGGATCTGCGTGAACAGCCGCCCCGTCGGCGGACTGGCCCTGCGCACCGACCCACGGTTCGGCTCCGAGGTGGGGGAGGTGGTCGGCCTGCGCATCGACGAACCGGACCGGTCCCGGGGGCGGGGGACCGTGGCCCTGCTCGCCGCCGAGGAGATATTCCGCGACTGGCGCTGCCGCCGCGTCGAGGTGACCGTCCCCGCCGACTCCGCCGCCGGGCTGCGGCTGGCGGAGGCGCTCGGATACACCGAGACCAACCGCCGACTGCGCAAGTGCCTGCCCGCGCAACGGCCCGCCCTGCCGCCGGGCTCCACCGCCCGGCGGATGACCGAGGCCGAGTTCGGTCCGTGGCTGGCCCACGAGAAGGAGACGTACACGCGGTCCTGGACCGACCGGGGACTCTCCCCGGAGCGGGCGCGTGCCGTCAGCGACCACGACCACGCCCGCGCCTTCAGCGACGGGCTGCACACCCGCGGACACCGCCTCTGGGTCCTGGAGCACGAAGGCGCCGTCGTCGGCACCCTCTGGCTCGCCGACCGGGAGACGGATGTCTACGTCATGGACGTCGAGGCGCTGCCGGAGCACCGGGGCCGAGGCCACGGCAGGTCGCTCATGCGGCTCGCCGAGATCGACGGGCTGAGCGAGGGGCACCGGGCCGTGGAGCTGAACGTGGTGTGCGCCAACACCCCCGCACTGCGGCTCTACGAGTCCCTTGGCTACCGCCAGGAGACCCGGCACTTCATCAAGAACCTCGTCTGAGATCGCCGAGCGGTGCTCAGCCCCGCTCGGCGAGCAGCCGGTCGGCGACGGCCTCGATCCGCTCGCGCAGCCCCTCCTGGGACTTCCCGCCGTCGAGCAGCCGGCCGCCGATCTCGTACGTCGGGGTCCCGGTCACGCCGATGGCCCGGCCCTCGGCCTGGTCGGCGTCGACCGCCAGCAGGTGCCGCCCGTCCACCAGGGCCGTGTCGAACTCCTCGGCGTCGAGGCCCAGCTCCCGCGCCGCCTCGACCAGGAAGGGCTCCCCGCGTTTCGAGAGCTGCTCGACCCGCGTCAGCACCCACTCGACGTAGGGCCATCCCTGCCCCTGGACGGCGGCCTCCTCGGCGGCCTGGGCACCGGCGTACGCGTACTTGTGCTTGTCCAGCGGGAAGTGGCGCAGCCGGATCTCCAGCCGCTCGCCGTAGCGCTCACGCAACGCGCGGAGGTCGTCGAGCGCGCTGCGGCAGTCGGGACACTGGAGCTCGCACCAGACGTCGAGCACGACGGGGGAAGGGGCGGCGGAGTCCGCCACGGGCTTGGGATCGCTCATCCGCCCAGTCTTCCAGGACGCGCGCCGCCCGCCCAACCGGGACCGCAGCAGGAGGAGCGACCCTGAAAAGACCCGGAGATCCGCGAAGGTGGGGCTGGCACCATGGCCCGCCCCCTCGCACGGTGTCACGATGGAGACAGACACGACAAGACACGACAAGAGACGGACACACGGGGCACGTGCGCGGACCCGCCGCGCGCCGCCGCAACCGATGCCTGGAGGGCCCGGATGATAGCCGAGACGATCTGTTCCGCCGTGTCGGCGGCCGGCCTGGGGATCGCCGCGGTCACGGCGTACCGCAAGCGGTTCCTGTCCGCCGCGCGCATCGCGGCCTACTCCCTCGTTCCGCTCGGCCTCGTCATGACGGGCGCCGTGCAGTGGGTCGCCGACACCGCCTTCAGCCCGGTGGCCTGGGCGGGCTTCGGCGTGCTGGGCGCGGCCTGGCTGCTGTTCCTGGCCACCCGGTCCGTGGAGCGGCGGCGGGGCGGCACCCGCAAGGAGCGCAGAGCGGCCGCCCGGGCGGCCCGGCAGGGTGCGGTCGAGCCGGCCGCCTCGGCCCCCTCCCTCGGCGGTTCCTCGCCCACCAGGCCCACGGCGGCGCCGCCCAAGGCCGGAGGCGGCCGGTCGAAGGCACCGGAGGACGATTTCAGTGACATCGAGGCCATCCTCAAGAAGCACGGCATCTGAGCGCCGGCCCCCAGGCACGCGTAACCCCCGTCGGCCGGGGCACTCTCTTCCGCCGGCCCCCGCCAGGCACCGCGCACGGACTGCCCGGCGGGGGTTTTCGTGATCGTCCCGCCATGTGAGACACGCCTGTTCGAACAGTGGCGGGAATCCGGGCAGCTCGCCCGCCCCGGTCACACCGCGTGAAATCGAACTCGCGTCGTCTAACGGTGAATGGCGCCCGCACGGAGCCGTTTTGATCACGTGCGGCCCTCCCGGTGCGTCATGATCACTGCGTCATGCCCGAGACATTTCTGACCGAGGGCCACGCCCTCGGGACGGCAGCCGTTGGCTCCGCCGTCCCCTCACCCCGCCCGCACCCGACCGCCCCCCGGCCCCCGTACGCCCCGGTCGGCGGCCTCGCCGCCCGGCCGAGCCGAGGGTCCTCCCCCTGCCCGGAGACCGTCGAGATCCAGTCCCCCTGTGCCCCCGCGCCGGGAGCGTGCGACCCCGATCCGGCTGTCCCGGTCGCGACGCCTTCCGCCGCCGTGCCGGCCGCCCCGGCGGCGGTGCCCGCCGCCCCCGGGCGGACGCCCGGGGCGCCGCTCACCGGACAGGAGAAGGGATGCCTGTTCGCCCTGTCCCAGCCGCCGCTCATGATCTTCCTGACCGTGGTCGGGCTGCTGCTGCTCATGGGCGCGGTGCACGATCTCTTCATCGCCTGAGCGCCTCGCGGCACAGGCCCGGAGCGGACCGGAAATCCGTCGCCGCGGCTGTGGGGTCCTGTGCGGTCCTGCGCGCTCCTGAGAGCGGCCCTCGGTGACGCCCACCCACGGTGCGTCAGCCCGTGGCGGCTTCCTTGCGGCGGGCCCGGTACGCGGCGACATGGAGGCGGTTGCCGCAGGTGCGGCTGTCGCAGTAGCGACGCGACCGGTTGCGCGACAGGTCCACGAAGGCCCGCCCGCAGTCCGGTGCCTCGCAGCGGCGCAGCCGCTCCCGCTCGCCGGCGACCACGAGGAAGGCCAGAGCCATCCCGCAGTCCGCCGAGAGGTGGTCCGCGATCGAGGCGCCCGGGGCGAAGTAGTGCACGTGCCAGTCGTAGCCGTCGTGGTCGGTCAGCCGTGGTGTGGTCCCCGCCTGCGCCACCAGCTCGTTGAGGATCCGCACGGCTGTCGGCGGGTCCGGGGCCGAGAAGACCTGGGCGAACCGGTCGCGGACCTCCCGCGTGGCCCGGAGATCCTCCGCCCCCAGCAGGCCCGTGTCGCTGATGTCGTGGGAGCGGACGAACTCCTCAAGCTCCCCGAGCCCGGAGAGCCGGTCCGGGCGCTCGCCGTTCGGGGCGGTGTTCACCAGGTCCACCGCCGCCTCCAGCGCGCACCGGGTGTCGTGGGTGATCAGCACCTTGCACTCCCTGCCCCCGTGGCGGGCCGCTGCCCGCCGGTTGACGGCAGATGCTAGCCCTTCCCCGGCCACGGCCGGGGGCGGCGGGAACGTGAACGCGCCCGCCCGGCCGGCACGCACGTGCGTGCCGGCCGGGCGGGCGCGGTGCCTCACACACTGGTCGGGGACCCGCACCGCCGCCCCGAGTCGGGCGGTGCGGGCGGCGCTCTCGCCTCCTGGTCTCAGCTGGGTTCAGCTCTCCGCCAGGATGTGCGAAAGCTCCGTATCGAGATCGAAGTGCCGATGCTCCGTGCCGGGCGGCACGGCGGCGTCGGTGCGCTTGAGGAAGGACTCCAGGGCCCTCGCAGGGGCCTCCAGCAGGGCTTCTCCTTCGGGAGAGCTGAGTGCGATGCAGACGACGCCCTGACCGTGGCTGCGGGACGGCCAGACACGGACGTCGCCGGTGCCCGTGGGCCGGTGCAGGCCCTCGGCGAGGAGATCACGGGCGAAGACCCACTCGACGGTCTCCTCGGCTCCGGTGTGGAAGGTGGCGTGCACGGCGTAGGGATCGGCCGTGTCATACCGCAGCCCCGCCGGGACGGGCAGGGACGACTCGCTCGACACAACGAGGCGCAGGTGCAGCTCGCAGCTGACCGTGGTGTTCATAAGCGCCAGGGCCTTTCGCTCAGTGTGCGCTCGGGGATTCGCACGTCGGCGAAATCGACATGCCACCTACGGTGCCGTTGTAAACCCCTCTGAGGGATTTCGTCTGGTTTGGGTAGCTCGTCCGGATGAGCAAGAATTATCCCGATACCTCCATTCCGGTCGTGGAGGCCGGTCGGGTAAAGTCCCGACCCATGAACACGGGGAGTGACGAGCAGCCCGAGCGGTCCTCGGCCGCGCGGAGTGAGCGCGCCGACACGGTCGGCGACCTCGAAGGAAGCCGCTCTGCGGCGAGCACCCCGGCCCCGGCCGGAAAACCCTCCGGGGCGGCGCGCGGACGGGAATCGGTGGCGACCCGCGCGACCGGGAGCGATTCCGGGGCGGGGTCCCGGGTGAAGAGCGCGAACGAAGCGGAATCCGGAAAGGGCGAGGAACCCGGGCTCGGCTCCCGCGCCCCGCAATTCGTCCAGCGGCGCCGCACGCTCCACCTCAGCTGGCAGGTCGGCGTCTTCGTGCTCGGCCTCGCCGTGGTCGTCGCGGGAGCCCTGATGCTCGTCCTGCCCGGGCCGGGCTGGGTCGTGATCTTCGGCGGCATGGCGATCTGGGCCACCGAGTTCGTCTGGGCGCAGCTCGTCCTGCGGTGGACCAAACGCAAGGTCACCGAGGCCGCCAAGCGCGCGCTCGACCCCAAGGTGCGCCGCCGCAACATCATCCTGACCGCGATCGGTCTGGTGATCATCGCCGCCGTGATCCTGGTCTACGTCGTGAAGTTCGGCCTGGAACTGCCCTGGAACATCGACCGCTGAGCCCGGCCCCCGCGCAGGGCGGACGGAGCACCCGCTGACATGCGGTAATGTTCTGCCTGCGCCCGGGCGATTAGCTCAGTGGGAGAGCGCTTCGTTCACACCGAAGAGGTCACTGGTTCGAACCCAGTATCGCCCACCCCGGACCTGCGGCCCGGAGGCTTCCAAGCCTCCGGGCCGCAGGTGTGTCCGGGGCCGCGCGTGTGTCCGGGCCCGTGCGCGGAAGACTTCCGGCATGAACCTCCACCAGTACCGCTTCCGTGCCCGCTGGGACCTGCCCGCGCCGCCCGCCGTCGTGCACGAGTTCCTCGCCCGCGCCGAGGACTACCCGCGCTGGTGGCCCCAGGTCAGGGAGGCCCATCGGAGCCCCGACGGTCTCGGTGGCAGCGCCCGGGTCCGCGCCTTCCTCCCGTACGACCTGCGGATCACCCTCCGTGAACGGGAACGCGACGCCGGTGCCGGGCTCCTGTCCGCCGAGGTGACCGGCGATCTCGAAGGCTTCCTGCGCTGGACGTTGAGGGCCCGCGAGGGCGGCACCCGCGCCGACTACCTGCAGGAGGTCGAGGTGCGCAGCCCCCTGCTGCGCCGCCTCGTGGTGCCGGGGCGCCCCCTGTTCCGGCTCAACCACCGGCTGATGATGCGCTCCGGGGAGCGGGGCCTGCGCAGGGCCCTCGCCGAACGGCCGACCACCGAAAAGGCGGTTTGAACGAAGAGCGCCGAGCCCTGTATGGTTCATTGCGTTCCCGGGCGATTAGCTCAGTGGGAGAGCGCTTCGTTCACACCGAAGAGGTCACTGGTTCGAACCCAGTATCGCCCACCGGGAAAGCCGGTCCGTCGAGTTGACGGACCGGCTTCTTTGTCTTCCCGCTCGCTCCCGTCCTGCTGCCTAGGCGCCTTCGCTCACCACCCGCAGCCCCGGACGCAGTGGCCACGAAGGGCCCTCGGGCCGCCCTCCCGCCGGCCGTCCGAACCAGGGCTGGCCGCGCGTCTGGCCCGCGTGCCACACCCCCTGCAAGGAGTGCAGTTCCATCGGCGACAGCCGCTCCAGGCGTGCGGAGAAGCGCCGGCCCACCGAACGCACCACCTCCAGCGCCGCGAGCGCCTCGGCCGCCGGGTCGTGGGGCTGCCCCCGCTCCACCCCGTACAGCGCGCACAGGTCCGCCGCCCCTCTGGTGCCCTTGCGGTAGCGGTCCAGATGGCCGTCCAGAACCTTCGGGTCCAGCACCCACAGCGGTTTCCCGGCCAGCCGCTCGGAGAGCCGGCTCGCCCGGTGCCTGCGCAGCTCCCGGTCCAGCACGGTCAGTGCGAACGGCGCGTCCAGGACAACCAGGGGGCGCGCCGTGAGCGCCTGCTCCCGCAGGCCGCGCGCCATCTCGTCCACCGCCGGGGCCGGCCACCGCCCGTTGCGCTGCACGTGTTCGTCGGTCAGCCCGTGCACGGCCGTGGCCGCCGCCGGCAGCGGAACGCCCGGGGACACCAGCCACCGGTCGGTGCGCGGCCTCGCGCCCGGGAAGTCCTGTACGACGACGGCTGCCGAGACGATCCGGTCCCGCTCCGCGTCCAGCCCGGTCGTCTCGATGCCGAAAGCGGCGAGCGGCCCCTCGTACCAGCACGTCATGTCCATCCAACTCCTAGCCCACACAAGGCAGATGGCGTGATTAGTCGTCGAGCAGGTGATACCCGCGCGCCGGTGCGGGTACGCGGGGAGGACGCGGCCGGCCGGTGAGCGGGCGGTGCGCGTACCGGTCGCGTGGCGCGGCGGTACCCGCGCCGTGGTGCGGCGGGCCGCGCCGGGGCGGGCGGGACCGGTCAGGGGCGCCCGGGCGCCGCGGACGCAGGCCGGGGACGGCCCTTTCGCGCCCGGCCCCCCGGGCTCGGTAGCATTCGGGTACACGTGCCGTGCTGTAGGCGCGTGCCCCATCCCAGTCAGGAGAGACCGGTGTCAGACGTCCGTGTGATCATCCAACGCGATTCCGAGCGGGACGAGCGCGTGGTGACGACGGGCACTACGGCCGCCGAGCTCTTCCCGGGCGAGCGCACCGTGATCGCCGCCCGCGTGGATGGCGAGCTGAAGGACCTCGCGTACGCCGTCCAGGACGGCGAGCGCGTCGAGCCCGTCGAGATCTCCTCCGAGGACGGTCTCAACATCCTGCGCCACTCCACCGCGCACGTCATGGCGCAGGCCGTGCAGGAGCTGTTCCCCGAGGCCAAGCTCGGTATCGGCCCGCCCGTCAAGGACGGCTTCTACTACGACTTCGACGTCGAGAAGCCGTTCACGCCCGAGGACCTCAAGGCCGTCGAGAAGAAGATGCAGGAGATCCAGAAGCGCGGTCAGCGCTTCTCGCGGCGGGTCGTGAGCGACGAGGACGCCCGCGCGGAACTGTCCGCGGAGCCGTACAAGCTGGAGCTGATCGGCCTCAAGGGCGGCGCCTCCAGCGAGGACGGCTCGGACGTCGAGGTCGGCGGCGGCGAGCTGACCATCTACGACAACCTCGACCCCAAGAGCGGCGAGCTGTGCTGGAAGGACCTCTGCCGGGGCCCGCACCTGCCCACGACCCGCAACATCCCCGCCTTCAAGCTCATGCGCAACGCCGCCGCGTACTGGCGCGGCAGCGAGAAGAACCCGATGCTCCAGCGCATCTACGGGACCGCCTGGCCCTCCAAGGACGAGCTGAAGGCGCACCTCGAATTCCTCGCCGAGGCCGAGAAGCGCGACCACCGCAAGCTCGGCAACGAACTCGACCTCTTCTCCTTCCCGGAGGAGGTCGGCCCCGGCCTCGCCGTCTTCCACCCCAAGGGCGGCATCATCCGCCGCGCCATGGAGGACTACTCGCGCCGCCGGCACGAGGAGGAGGGGTACGAGTTCGTCTACACCCCGCACGCCACCAAGGGCGCCCTCTTCCAGAAGAGCGGGCACCTCGACTGGTATGCCGACGGCATGTACCCCCCCATGCAGCTCGACGACGGGGTGGACTACTACCTCAAGCCGATGAACTGCCCCATGCACAACCTCGTCTTCGACGCCCGGGGCCGCTCCTACCGCGAGCTGCCGCTGCGGCTGTTCGAGTTCGGCACGGTGTACCGCTACGAGAAGTCCGGGGTCGTGCACGGCCTGACCCGCTCGCGCGGCTTCACGCAGGACGACGCGCACATCTACTGCACCCGCGAGCAGATGGCCGAGGAACTCGACCGGACGCTCACCTTCGTGCTGAACCTGCTGCGCGACTACGGCCTCGACGACTTCTACCTGGAGCTGTCCACGAAGGACCCGGAGAAGTTCGTCGGCACCGACGAGGCGTGGGAGGAGGCGACCGCGACGCTTCAGCAGGTCGCCGAGAAGCAGGGCCTGCCCCTCGTGCCCGACCCGGGCGGGGCCGCGTTCTACGGGCCGAAGATCTCCGTGCAGGCGCGCGACGCGATCGGCCGCACCTGGCAGATGTCGACCGTGCAGCTCGACTTCAACCTGCCCGAGCGCTTCGACCTGGAGTACACGGCGGCCGACGGCTCCAAGCAGCGGCCGGTCATGATCCACCGGGCGCTGTTCGGCTCGATCGAGCGCTTCTTCGCGGTGCTGCTGGAGCACTACGCGGGTGCGATGCCGCCCTGGCTCGCCCCCGTGCAGGCCGTCGGCATCCCGGTCGGCGACGCGCACGTCCCCTACCTCCAGGAGTTCGCCGCCGAGGCCCGCAGGAAGGGCCTGCGGGTCGATGTGGACGCCTCCTCGGACCGGATGCAGAAGAAGATCCGCAACCAGCAGAAGCAGAAGGTCCCCTTCATGATCATCGTCGGCGACGAGGACATGAACGCGGGCACCGTCTCCTTCCGCTACCGCGACGGTTCCCAGGAGAACGGCGTGGCCAGGGAAGAGGCGATCGCCAAGCTGCTCGACGTCGTGGAGCGGCGCGTCCAGGTCTGAGGCCCGCGCGCACCGGCCGGCCCCTGCGGGTTCAGTCCTGCGGGGGCCGGTCCGCGTCCCGCACCGCGGCGTCCTCGTCCCGCTCCGCCGCCCTCGGGTCCTGCGCCCCGAACACCCCGAGCAGCCACGTCGAGAAGGCTCCCGTCACCGCGCCCAGCAGGGCGATCCCGCAGGCCATGAGGAAGACCGCGACGGTACGGCCCCAGCCGGTGACCGGGACGGCGTCGCCGTAGCCGACCGTGCCGAGCGTCGCGCAGGCCCACCACACCGCCTGGCCGAAGGAGCGGATCGAGGCCCCCGGGGCGTCGCGCTCCAGGGCGTACACCGTCAGCGCGCAGGTGTAGCCGAGGGCCAGGACCGCGATCCCGGTGTAGGTGACGACCCGGGCCGGTACCGACAGGAGGGGCCTGCCACGGCGGCGCTGCACCGCCTCGTAGACCCGTACGAAAGCCAGCGGGCGCAGCAGCGGCAGCACCACGATCAGGGTGTTGAGCGGGTGGCGGCGCACGAAGCGGCGGCCGTCCCCGGACCTCCGCCAGCGCGCCGCGTAGTCCAGGGCCGCCGTCGCCCAGGCCAGGGCGATCGCGGCCAGGCACAGGTCGAGCCCCCAGCCCGGGAGGTCCCGCACCAGGACCCGGACCGAGTACGCGACGAGGAAGACGAGCGCGGCGAGACTGAGCGGGGCCTCGCGGTGGGGTCGGCCTGGCGGTCTGCTCTCCTCGTGCACCGGCTCAGCTTGGACCAGGGGCCCGGTCCGAGGGGACCGACGACACGCCCCCGAACAGCGAAGCCATATGCTGCATGCCATGACGAGTGAGCCGGAACAGCAGATCGGAGTGGGGACGCCGGACGCGTTCCAGCGTCTGTGGACGCCCCACCGGATGGCCTACATCCAGGGGGAGAACAAGCCGACCGGCCCGGAGGCCGGGGACGGCTGCCCGTTCTGCGCGATCCCGTCCGCGTCCGACGAGGCCGGCCTCGTCGTGCGCCGCGGCGAGCACGTCTACGCGGTCCTCAACCTGTATCCGTACAACGGCGGGCACCTCATGGTCGTCCCCTACCGGCATGTCGCGGACTACACCGAGCTGACCGGCCCGGAGACCGCCGAACTCGCCGCACTGACCAAGCAGGCCATGGCCGCCCTGCGCACCGCCTCCGGGGCGCACGGCTTCAACATCGGCCTGAACCAGGGCACGGTGGCCGGCGCGGGGATCGCGGCCCATCTGCACCAGCACGTCGTACCGCGCTGGGGCGGGGACACCAACTTCATGCCGGTGATCGGCCAGACCCAGGTGCTGCCCCAACTGCTCGGCGAAACCCGGACGATGATCGCGGCGGCCTGGCCGGACGGGCAGTAGACACCTCGTGCGTCCGGCGAACGAGCCGGGGCCGGCCGTGCGGAGAGCCGGCCCCGGTTTCGCGTCCCGGCGCGGCGGATCAGGCGTCGTAGACGTCGGCCTTGCGGGGGGAGGGGTCCTGCACGGCCCCGCTCAGGGAACCGGCGCGGCTGCCGAAGCTGCTCGTGTCCACGCCGTGCTCGTCCAGCACCCTGATCGCCGCCGCGTGCACGACCCGCAGCACCGGCGTGGCGGCGCGCAGCGCGTCGTCCGCCATGAAGCGGTGCCGCCACGGCTTCGCCGCCCACGCGTGCCGCAGACCGAAGGGCTCGGGCAGCGAGAGCTTGCCACCGAGGTGCTCCAGGACCGGCGGGTACCAGGTGAGTGGCGCGCGCGCCGCTATGCGCACCACCTCGCCCGCGTCGACCAGCGGCAGCGTGCTCGTCTTGGTCTCCCAGAAGCGCACGGACTTCGGCTTGGTCACCGTCTTCGGCGAGGGCTTCGCCATGAACAGGGAGTGCACCGGTCCGAGCGCGTGACCGGTGACCTCGATGCGCAGGGTCTCGTGCAGCACGGTCACCGTGATGAGCATGGTGATGACCAACTGGCCGTCCCAGAGCACGAACTGGGCCCCCAGATAATGCCGGTCGCCCGCGCCGAACTGCTGCTCGTTGCAGATCCGCTGGACCTCGTGGTCACGGATCTGGAAGGCGTCCACGTCAGTGCCCTCGGGCCGCGCCACCGCGCCCGCGTTCTCCCCGATCGGCGTCACGATCCAGTGCCGGACGCTGGGCTCGGGGAAACCGCCCGTGTGCAGGGGGCCCCGGGCCAGCAGCTTCAGCTGGTCGTGGATGGACCGGATCACGTCGTAACTGCGGAAGGGGTGGATCTCCGCGGCCGGATCGCGCGGCACCAGTTCCTCCGCGAGCTGCCAGCTGCCCCACCGCGTCCCCATGCCGAGAATGCCCTTCGGACCGGCGTAGAAGACCGAGTTGGAACGCTGCTCGGCGGTCAGCCGGGCCAGGCTCTGGCGCAGCCGCTCGGCCGCCGTCTCGTTCGGGTTCCTGGGCACCGCCTCGGGGATCTTCGCGCCGAGGCCACCGCCCGAGAGCAGGCTCTCCCAGCGGGTGCGCAGGTCACGGGCGGTGCGCTCGCAGATCTGCTTGGCGAAGTACCAGCCGACGGCCGGGGCGACCACACAGGCCCGCAGGTACCAGGCCCAGAAACCGCCGAAGGGCAGCTTGAGCAGGAACAGCAGGGCCAGTACGCCGAGCGCGATCATGAGCGGCATCACGAGCAGCGAGGCGCGCTTGTTGGAACTCTCCGCGACACTGCGCCGGATCGCGAACCCGGCCAGCCACAGCAGCAGTCCGGGCAGGAACACCACGCCGAACACGAGCATGACGAGGGTCAGCCGCTTGTCGCGCTCGCGGCGGATCCGGTTCGCGGCCAGGCAGTGCTCGACGACGACCTGAGGTTCGGTGCCGAAGGACTGGATCAGCGGGCTGCGGCCGCCGCCGAGCATGCGCGTCTGGACGGCGTGCGAGAACGCCTCGCCGAGATCGGGCCGCAACAGCTTGAGCCGTGGCGCGGACACCTTGCACTCGTGCCACTCGCTGTTGGCCTTGAGTATCTCGTCGACCGGGCCGTCGCGGTACGCGGCGGAGGCGAGGGCCTGGGTCGCCGCCGTCTGCCCGGCGGTCCCCGAGAGCGGCACCTGCGCCCCCGGACTGAAGTCGAAGCTACTGCTCATCCTGCCCCCATCACCGGCGTCCGCTTCCGCGGACATTCCCGACTCCCGCGCCCCGCACACCTGTTGATCAGTTCATCAGCGTATCGGGCCGCGCCCCTTCCGTCACCGGGCCGAGGCAAGACCGGCCGCGCGCACACGGGGCGGACAGCAGCACGGAAGGAGTCGGTCCGCTTGTTCCCGGGCCTCGCGGCCCCCGGGGCGTCGGCAGAAGCCGCCCGGGAACGGCTGAAACGCGTCGTTCGCCCGCGGTGCCCGAAAGCCCGCGGACCGCTCTGGGCGGTGTGCCCGGGCCCCGCGCGGGGGAGGCGCCCTCCGGGACATGACACGCCGACCTCGCCCCGCGGCCGGGCGGCGCGGCACGCGGGCACACCGCGGGACGAGGGCACGGGCCGGGTGCCCGGCGCCCGGGCGGCGGCGCGCGTGACTACGATGGGCCAGCCGGTGGCCGTAGGGGCCGCAAGGCACCCGAAACCTCTGGGAAGGCCATGCTGAACAAGTACGCGCGTGCGTTCTTCACGCGTGTCCTCACGCCGTTCGCCGCGTTTCTGCTCCGGCGGGGGGTGAGCCCCGACGCGGTCACCCTGATCGGGACGGCGGGAGTCGTCGCCGGCGCCCTCGTGTTCTTCCCGCGCGGCGAGTTCTTCTGGGGCACGATCGTCATCACGCTGTTCGTGTTCTCGGACCTCGTGGACGGCAACATGGCACGCCAGGCGGGCATCTCCAGCCGCTGGGGGGCGTTCCTCGACTCGACGCTCGACCGGGTCGCCGACGCCGCGATCTTCGGCGGCTTCACGCTCTGGTACGCGGGCGAGGGCGACAACAACCTGCTGGCCGCGGTCGCCGTCTTCTGCCTGGCGAGCGGACAGGTCGTGTCCTACACCAAGGCCCGCGGCGAGGCGATCGGGCTGCCGGTCGCCGTCAACGGACTCGTCGAGCGCGCCGAACGGCTCGTCATCACCCTCGTCCTCGCCGGACTCGCCGGCTTCCACAACTTCGGGGTGCCGGGCATCCAGGTCCTGCTGCCCATCGCCCTGTGGGTCGTCGCGGCCGGTTCCCTCGTCACCATCGTGCAGCGCGTCGTCACCGTGCGCCGGGAGTCGGCGGAGGCCGACGCCGCGGCCCACGCGGCACAGGGGAGTGAGGCCACCTCGTGACCGGTCTGCCCAGCAGGGACGAACTGACCGACCGGCTCTACGGACTGGGCTGGACCACCGTCAAGACGCTGCCGGAACCGGCCGCGAAGGCGCTGGGCCGCACCATCGCCGACCAGACCTGGAAACGGCGCGGCAAGGGCGTACTGCGGCTGGAGGCCAACCTCAAACGAGTGGTCCCGGACGCCGGGGAGCAGCGGCTCGCCGAACTCTCCCGCGCCGGAATGCGCTCGTACCTGCGGTACTGGATGGAGTCCTTCCGGCTGCCGGCCTGGAGCGAGCGGCGGGTACGCGCCGGATTCACCCCCGAGGGCCTGGAGAACCTGGAGAAGGCCATGGACGCGGGGCGCGGCGTGATACTCGCCCTCCCGCACCTCGCCAACTGGGACCTCGCCGGCGCCTGGGTCACCACCGAGCTCGGCATCCCGTTCACCACGGTCGCCGAACGCCTCAAGCCCGAGTCGCTCTACGACCGGTTCGTCGCCTACCGCGAGGGCCTCGGCATGGAGGTGCTCCCGCACACCGGCGGCGCCGCCTTCGGGACGCTCGCCCGCCGGCTGCGCGCGGGCGGCATGGTGTGCCTGGTCGCCGACCGCGACCTGTCCGCCTCGGGCGTTCAGGTCGACTTCTTCGGCGAGCCCACCCGCATGCCCGCCGGACCCGCGATGCTCGCTCAGCACACCGGGGCGGCGCTCCTGCCGGTGACGCTGTGGTACGACCGCACTCCGGTCATGCGGGGCCGGGTCCACCCCGAGGTCGAGGTCCCCGCCGCCGGTGGCCGGGCCGAGAAGACCGCGCTCATGACGCAGTCGCTCGCCGACGCGTTCGCCACCGGAGTGGCCGCCCACCCCGAGGACTGGCACATGCTCCAGAAGTTCTGGCTCGCCGACCTCAACGGCGCCCCGCCGCGCGAGGAGTCGCCATGAGGATCGGCATCGTCTGCCCGTACTCCTGGGACGTACCGGGCGGCGTCCAGTTCCACATCCGCGACCTCGCCGAGCACCTGATCCGGCTCGGCCACGAGGTGTCCGTCCTCGCCCCGGCCGACGAGGACACCCCGCTGCCGCCGTACGTCGTCTCGGCCGGCCGCGCCGTCCCGGTGCCCTACAACGGCTCGGTGGCCCGGCTCAACTTCGGTTTCCTGTCCGCCGCGCGGGTGCGGCGCTGGCTCCAGCAGGGCCACTTCGACGTCATCCACATCCACGAGCCCTCCTCGCCCTCACTGGGGCTGCTGACCTGCTGGGCGGCGCGCGGACCGATCGTCGCGACCTTCCACACCTCCAACCCGCGCTCCCGGGCCATGATCGCGGCCTACCCGATCCTGCAGGCCGCCCTGGAGAAGATCAGCGCCCGTATCGCGGTCAGCGAGTACGCGCGGCGCACCCTGGTGGAACACCTCGGCGGCGACGCCGTCGTCATCCCCAACGGGGTCGACGTCTCCTTCTTCGCCGATGCCGAGCCCAGGGCCGAGTGGCAGGGCGACACGATCGGCTTCATAGGGCGCATCGACGAGCCCCGCAAGGGCCTGCCCGTCCTCATGAAGGCGCTCCCGGAGATCCTGGCCGCCCGCCCGCAGACCCGCCTGCTGGTGGCCGGACGGGGGGACGAGGAGGAGGCCGTGGAGTCCCTCCCCAGGTCCCTGCGCGACCGCGTCGAGTTCCTCGGCATGGTCAGCGACGAGGACAAGGCCAGGCTGCTGCGCAGCGTCGACCTTTACGTCGCGCCCAACACCGGCGGGGAGAGCTTCGGCATCATCCTCGTCGAGGCGATGTCCGCGGGGGCGGCCGTCCTCGCCAGTGACCTCGACGCCTTCGCCCAGGTCCTCGACCAGGGCTCGGCCGGCGAACTCTTCGCGAACGAGGACGCGGGGGCGCTCGCGCGCTCCGCCCTGCGCCTCCTGGAGGACTCCGCCCGCCGCGACGCGCTGCGGGCCCGGGGCCGCGAACACGTACGCCGCTTCGACTGGTCGACGGTGGGCGCGGACATCCTGGCCGTCTACGAGACGGTGGCCGACGGGGCGGCCTCGGTGGCCACCGACGAGAGGCCGGGCCTGCGACAGCGCTTCGGCCTGGCCCGCGAATAGCCTCCGGCGGGCCCCCGGGGTCGACCTGCGGCCTCCCTTTTGTCCTCAATCGCCGGACGGGCTCAGTGAGTGAACCCGGTGGGCAACCGAACGAGCCCGTCCGGCGATTGAGGACACGGTGAGCCGCAGGCTGGAACGGGCAGCGGCCCCTTCCAGCCCGTCCGGCGCTTGAGGACGAAGGTGCAGCCGCAGGCGCACCCCCGTGAGCCCGTCCGCAGGACACTAGGCTCGGGGCCGTGACAACACTCGTGTGGATCGTCGTCGCCCTCGTCGCGATCGGGCTGTACCTGAGCTGGACCGCCGGCCGTCTCGACCGCCTGCACGCGCGGATCGACGCCGCGCGCGCCGCGCTGGACGCGCAACTGCTGCGCCGCGTCTCGGTCGCGCAGGAGCTGGCGACGTCCGGGCTGCTCGACCCGGCCGCCTCCATCGTGCTGTACGAGGCCGCGCACGCCGCCCGGCAGGCGGAGGAGGAGCAGCGGGAGGTCGTGGAGAGCGAGCTGAGCCAGGCGCTGCGGGCCGTGTTCGGGGAGGCGGAGCAGGTCGCCGCCGTCCGTGCCGCCCCCGGCGGGGACGCCGCCGCCGACGAGCTGATCGAGGCGGTACGCCGGGTCCCCATGGCCAGGCGGTTCCACAACGACGCCGTGCGCGCGGCCCGCGCCCTGCGCCGGCACCGTACGGTCCGCTGGTTCCGGCTCGCCGGACACGCGCCGTTCCCGCTGGCCTTCGAGATGGACGACGAGCCCCCGGGCGCCCTCGCCGACCGCGTGCACGCCTAGGGCAGGCCCTGAGGCGGCCGGGGCGAAAAGAGCCACTGCCCGCACATTGGCCCTTGTTGTGGCCCCCGCGGCGGCGTTTCCTCGGAGAGCAAGCCCCATTGCTCACCTTTGCGAGGTCCTCTGTGTCCAGTAACCCCACGACCGGTACCGCCCGTGTGAAGCGCGGAATGGCCGAACAGCTCAAGGGCGGCGTGATCATGGACGTCGTGACCCCGGAGCAGGCCAAGATCGCCGAGGACGCCGGGGCCGTCGCCGTCATGGCCCTGGAGCGGGTGCCGGCCGACATCCGCAAGGACGGCGGGGTCGCGCGCATGTCCGACCCGGACATGATCGAGGGCATCATCGAGGCCGTCTCCATCCCGGTCATGGCCAAGTCCCGCATCGGGCACTTCGTCGAGGCCCAGGTGCTCCAGGCCCTCGGCGTCGACTACATCGACGAGTCCGAGGTCCTCACCCCCGCCGACGAGGTCAACCACTCGGACAAGTTCGCGTTCACCACCCCGTTCGTCTGCGGCGCGACCAACCTGGGGGAGGCCCTGCGTCGTATCGCCGAGGGTGCCGCGATGATCCGCTCCAAGGGCGAGGCGGGCACCGGCAACGTCGTCGAGGCGGTGCGCCACCTGCGGCAGATCAAGGGCGAGATCGCCAAGCTGCGCGGCTGTGACAACAACGAGCTGTACGCCGCCGCGAAGGAGCTGCGCGCCCCGTACGAGCTGGTCAAGGAGGTCGCCGAGCTGGGCAAGCTGCCCGTCGTGCTCTTCTCGGCCGGTGGCGTCGCCACCCCGGCCGACGCGGCCCTGATGCGGCAGCTCGGCGCCGAGGGCGTCTTCGTCGGCTCCGGCATCTTCAAGTCCGGTGACCCCGCCAAGCGGGCCGCCGCCATCGTCAAGGCCACGACCTTCTTCGACGACCCCAAGGTCGTCGCCGACGCCTCCCGCAACCTCGGCGAGGCCATGGTCGGCATCAACTGCGACACCCTCCCCGAGTCCGAGCGGTACGCAAGCCGTGGCTGGTGAACCCACCGTCGGCGTGCTGGCCCTCCAGGGCGACGTCCGCGAGCACCTGGCCGCGCTCGGCGCGGCCGGGGCGCGGGCCGTCCCGGTGCGGCGCGTCGAGGAACTCGCGGCCGTGGACGGGCTCGTCCTGCCCGGCGGCGAGTCCACCACGATCTTCAAGCTGGCCCGGCTCTTCGGCCTGCTGGAGCCGCTGCGCGAGGCCGTCGCCGCGGGGCTGCCGGTCTACGGGAGCTGCGCCGGGATGATCATGCTGGCCGACAAGATCCTCGATCCCCGCTCGGGGCAGGAGACCTTCGGCGGCATCGACATGATCGTGCGCCGCAACGCCTTCGGCCGGCAGAACGAGTCCTTCGAGGCCTCCTTCGCCATGGCGGGGGTGCCCGGCGGCCCCGTGGACGGGGTCTTCATCCGCGCCCCCTGGGTCGAGTCCGTGGGCGCCGGGGCCGAGGTCCTCGCGACCTACGACGGGCACGTCGTCGCCGTACGGCAGGGCTCCGCGCTCGCGACGTCCTTCCACCCCGAGCTGACCGGCGACCACCGCGTGCACGCCCTGTTCACCGAGATGGTGCGGGAAAGGCCCGGCGGCTCGTCCCGGTAGGATCTCTTGCGTTCGTACGGAGATGGGTAACGCGAAGGAGACAGGCAGATGTCCGGCCACTCTAAATGGGCGACGACGAAGCACAAGAAGGCCGTGATCGACGCCAAGCGCGGCAAGCTCTTCGCGAAGCTGATCAAGAACATCGAGGTCGCGGCGCGGATGGGTGGTGCCGACGTCGAGGGGAACCCGACCCTGTTCGACGCCATCCAGAAGGCGAAGAAGCAGTCGGTCCCCAACAAGAACATCGACTCCGCGCTCAAGCGCGGCGCCGGTCTTGAGGCCGGTGGCGCCGACTACGAGACGATCATGTACGAGGGCTACGGTCCCAACGGGGTCGCGGTGCTCATCGAGTGCCTCACCGACAACCGCAACCGCGCCGCCTCGGACGTACGGGTCGCGATGACCCGCAACGGCGGTTCGATGGCCGACCCCGGCTCCGTTTCGTACCTGTTCAACCGCAAGGGTGTCGTCATCGTCCCGAAGGGCGAGCTGGGCGAGGACGACGTGCTCGGCGCGGTCCTCGACGCGGGCGCCGAGGAGGTCAACGACCTCGGCGACACCTTCGAGGTGCTGAGCGAGGCCACCGACCTGGTCGCGGTGCGCACCGCGCTCCAGGAGGCCGGTATCGACTACGACTCCGCCGACGCCAACTTCGTCCCGACCATGCAGGTCGAGCTGGACGAGGACGGCGCCCGCAAGATCTTCCGGCTGATCGACGCGCTGGAGGACAGCGACGACGTGCAGAACGTCTTCGCCAACTTCGACGTCTCCGACGAGGTCATGGAGAAGGTCGACGCGGTCGACGCCTGAGCGGCCACCCACGGCGGGCCGGGGGACGGGACACGTCCCCCGGCCCGCCGTCCGTTGTCGGTGGCAGCCGGTAGCCTGCACAAACACGTGAGCGAACGCGAGGGACGGGGGTGGGGTGCATGCGCGTACTGGGGGTCGACCCTGGCCTGACCCGGTGCGGGATCGGCGTGGTCGAAGGGATGCCCGGCCGGCCGCTGACCCTGATCGGCGTCGGCGTCGTACGCACCCCGGCCGACGCGGATCTGGGCGACCGGCTCGTCGCGATCGAGCGCGGCATCGAGGCCTGGCTCGACGAGCACCGGCCCGAATGCGTCGCCGTCGAACGCGTCTTCAGCCAGCACAACGTGCGCACCGTCATGGGCACCGCCCAGGCCAGCGCCGTCGCCACGCTGTGCGCCGCCCGGCGCGGCCTGCCCGTCGCCCTGCACACCCCCAGCGAGGTCAAGGCCGCCGTCACCGGCAGCGGCCGCGCCGACAAGGCCCAGGTCGGCGCCATGGTGACCAGGCTCCTGCGGCTCTCCGAGGCGCCGAAACCGGCCGACGCCGCCGACGCCCTGGCCCTCGCGATCTGCCACATCTGGCGCGCCCCCGCCACCAACCGCCTCCAGCAGGCCCACGAGCGGGCCCGCACGGCGTCCGCCCGCCCGGCATCCGTACGAAAGGTCCCCCGATGATCGCCTTCGTCACCGGCCCCGTCGCCGCCCTCGGCCCCGGCAGCGCGGTCGTCGAGGTCGGCGGGATCGGGATGGCGCTCCAGTGCACCCCGAACACCCTCGCCGGACTGCGGCTCGGGCAGGACGCCCGGTTGTCCACCTCACTTGTCGTGCGCGAGGACTCGCTGACCCTGTACGGCTTCGCCGACGACGACGAACGGCAGACCTTCGAACTCCTGCAGACCGCGAGCGGCGTCGGCCCCCGCCTCGCCCAGGCCATGCTCGCCGTGCACGCCCCGGACGCCCTGCGCCTGGCCGTGTCCACCGGCGACGAGAAGGCGCTGACCGCCGTCCCCGGCATCGGCAAGAAGGGCGCCCAGAAGCTGCTGCTCGAACTGAAGGACCGGCTCGGCGAACCGCTGGGCACCGGGCGGCTCGGCGCCCAGCGCGCCGCGAGCGGCCCCGCGCCCTGGACCGAGCAGCTGCACACCGCCCTCGTCGGCCTCGGCTACCAGCCGCGCGAGGCCGAGGAGGCCGTGGTCGCCGTCACCCCGCAGGCCGAGGCCCAGGGCCCGAGCCCGCAGGTCGGCCCGCTGCTCAAGGCCGCACTCCAGACCCTCAACAAGACACGCTGACCCCCACCCCCACCCGCACCCATCCCCGCTCACCCGCTCACCCGCGAGAGAACAAGAGGCCACCACCGTGAACTGGGACGACGAGGCAGTGGACAGCGCGCCCCCCGGCGCCGCCGACCCCCGGCTCGTCGACTCCGTGGCCGACGGGGAGGACACCGCCGTCGAGGCGGCGCTGCGCCCCAAGGATCTCGACGAGTTCATCGGCCAGCACAAGGTCCGCGAACAGCTCGACCTCGTGCTGAAGGCCGCGCGGGCCCGGGGCGCCACCGCCGACCACGTCCTGCTCTCCGGAGCCCCGGGCCTCGGCAAGACGACCCTCTCCATGATCATCGCGGCGGAGATGGGCGCCCCCATCCGGATCACCTCCGGGCCCGCGATCCAGCACGCCGGAGACCTCGCGGCGATCCTCTCCTCGCTCCAGGAGGGCGAGGTCCTCTTCCTCGACGAGATCCACCGGATGTCCCGGCCCGCCGAGGAGATGCTGTACATGGCGATGGAGGACTTCCGCGTCGACGTCATCGTCGGCAAGGGCCCGGGAGCGACCGCCATCCCGCTCGAACTTCCGCCCTTCACCCTGGTCGGCGCCACGACCAGGGCCGGCCTGCTGCCGCCCCCGCTGCGCGACCGTTTCGGATTCACCGCGCACATGGAGTTCTACGCCCCCACCGAACTGGAACGCGTGATCCATCGCTCGGCCCGCCTGCTCGACCTCGACATCGACGAAAGGGGCGCCGCCGAGATCGCCGGACGCTCCCGCGGCACCCCCCGTATCGCCAACCGCCTGCTGCGCCGCGTACGCGACTACGCGCAGGTCAAGGCGGACGGAGTGATCACCGAGGAGATCGCCTCCGCGGCCCTCGGGGTGTACGAGGTCGACGAGCGCGGGCTCGACCGCCTCGACCGCGCGGTCCTCGAAGCGCTCCTCAAACTGTTCGGCGGCGGCCCTGTGGGTCTTTCCACTCTGTCTGTCGCCGTGGGGGAGGAACGTGAGACTGTTGAAGAAGTGGCCGAGCCGTTCCTCGTCCGAGAGGGACTCCTGGCACGCACTCCGCGTGGCCGGGTGGCCACCCCGGCAGCCTGGGCCCACCTCGGGCTCACCCCGCCCCAGGGCGGCCCGGGAGCCCCAGGACAACCCAGCTTGTTCCGGACGTGACCGTCCCGGTTATGGCCACGCCAGGAACTGCGGTGCGATGCTGAGCGTTGTTCCCACGACGGAGACTCGCCTAGACTCCGCCGATGCCGTCCCTTGCGGTCGGCGCCCACCCCCAATCCCAACAGGCCGCCAGCATCCGCGCGGTCGTGCGAAGGACTCCGTACCGTGAGTATCGTGACCCTCCTCCCCTTCATCGTGCTTATCGGGGCCATGTTCCTGATGACCCGCTCCGCGAAGCGGAAGCAGCAGGCCGCGGTGAGCATGCGCAACGAGATGCAGCCCGGTTCCGGCGTCCGCACGATCGGGGGCATGTACGCCACCGTCAAGGAGGTCAACGAGGACACGGTCCTCCTTGAGGTGGCTCCTGGCGTCCACGCCAAGTTCGCGAAGAACGCCATCGGCGCCGTCCTCGGCGACGAGGAGTACGACCGCATCATCAACGGCAACACCGACTTCGACGCCCAGGTCCCCGACGACGCCTCCTCCCTGACCGAGGCCGACGAGTCCGCCGACCACGTCGAGGACGACGCCGAGCGCATCGACCTCGGCAAGAAGGACGTCGCCCCCGCCGAGGCCGTCGCGCCCGAGACCGAGGACGCCGCGCCGAAGAAGGCCGAAGGCGACTCCGAGGCCAAGTAAGCAGAACCGAGGTCCGTGGCATGCCGCCCCGCGGGGCGGGGCGCCGCGGCCCCGGGGCATGCCGTTGTACGCGGATTCCCCAATTCACTTAAGGGCCGCTCGCCGGTTCTCACCGTGCTGAGCGGTTGGACAGGGAGAAACGAGAAGGTGGCAGCACCCAATAAGGGCAGAGGGCGTAGCGGCGGCCAGAGCAAGCCGGGCCGCTCCCTCGCTCTGATCCTGATCGCCATGGTGGCGCTCACGGGCGGGATGTTCCTCTCCGGGCACAAGACGCCCCGGCTCGGCATCGACCTCGCCGGCGGTACGAGCATCACGCTCAAGGCGCAGAACGAGCCCGGCCAGAAGAACGCGGTCAACCCGACCAACATGAACACCGCGGTCGACATCATCAACCGCCGTGTCAACGGTCTCGGTGTGTCCGAGGCGGAGGTCCAGACCGAGGGCAGCGACCACATCGTGGTCAACATCCCCAAGGGCACCAACGAGAAGCAGGCCCGCGACCAGGTCGGCACGACCGCGCAGCTCTACTTCCGTCCCGTGCTCCAGGTCGCGGGCGGCTCGCCCGCCGCGGACCCCTCGGCCAACCCCTCCGGCAGCCCCTCGGGCAGCAAGAGCCCCGCTCCCAGCGCCGGTTCCGGCGACAAGACGGGTGGCTCCAGCGCCTCCCCGGGCGCCTCGTCCTCCGCGGGTTCCACCGCCTCCGGCGCCGCCGAGCCGAGCAACTCGCCGCAGGGCCGCGCGCTGCCCCAGGCCCTCAAGGCCGCGCCCACGCCCACGCCCAGCGCCCCGGCGAGCGGGAAGGCCGACCCCTCCAGTCCGGCCGCCACCCCCGCGCCCAGCAGCGACCCCGCCACCGAGAAGCTGATGGCGCAGTTCTCCGCCCTGGACTGCACCAACAAGGCCCAGCGGGTCAAGGCCACCGAGGGCGTCAAGTCCTCCGACCCCACCGTGGCCTGTGGCCAGGAGGGCGGCCAGTGGGCCAAGTACATCCTCGGCCCGGCCGAGGTCGAGGGGAAGAACGTCAAGAGCGCCAAGGCCGTCCTCGACCCCAACCGGGGCTCCTGGATCGTGCAGATGGAGTTCAACAAGACGGGCTCGAAGAAGTTCTCCGCGATCACCAGCAAGCTGTCCCAGCAGCAGTCGCCGATGAACCAGTTCGCCATCGTCCTCGACGGTGACGTGGTCTCCGCCCCGAGCGTCAACACCACGCTCAACTCCAGCGCCGAGATCTACGGCAGCTTCACCCAGGAGTCCTCCAAGAACCTGGCCAACGTGCTGTCCTACGGCGCCCTGCCGCTGTCCTTCCACGAGGACACCGTCACCACCGTGACGGCCGCGCTCGGCGGCGAGCAGCTCAATGCGGGTCTCATCGCCGGCGGGGTGGGCCTCGCGCTCGTCATCATCTACCTCGTCGTGTACTACCGTGGCCTGTCGCTCATCGCCATCGCGAGCCTCGTGGCCTCCGGCATCCTGACGTACACGATCATGACGCTGCTCGGCCCGGGCATCGGCTTCGCGCTGAACCTGCCGGCCGTCTGCGGAGCCATCGTGGCCATCGGTATCACCGCGGACTCCTTCATCGTGTTCTTCGAACGCATCCGGGACGAGGTCCGCGAGGGGCGCACGCTGCGGCCCGCCGTGGAGCGGGGCTGGCCGCGCGCCCGGCGCACCATCCTGGTCTCCGACTTCGTGTCCTTCCTCGCCGCCGCCGTGCTGTTCCTGGTCACCGTCGGCAAGGTGCAGGGCTTCGCGTTCACGCTGGGTCTGACGACCCTGCTCGACGTGGTCGTCGTCTTCCTGTTCACCAAGCCCCTCATGACCATCCTGGCCCGCGGCAAGTTCTTCGGCGGCGGCCACAAGTGGTCCGGTCTCGACCCGAAGCGGCTCGGCGCCAAGCCCCCGCTGCGCCGCTCCCGCGCCGGCCGTGTCTCCGCCCCCGTCGACCCGAAGGAGGCGTGAGATGTCGCGACTCGGCAATTTCGGCGCCCGGCTCTACCGCGGTGAGGTCGGCTACGACTTCATCGGCAAGCGCAAGATCTGGTACGGCATCTCGATCCTGATCACGATCACCGCCATCGTGGGCCTCGGGGTACGCGGTCTGCACATGGGGATCGAGTTCGAGGGCGGCGCCGTCTTCACGACCCCGAAGACGAGCGTCTCCGCCGCTCGCGCCGAGGAGTCCGCCGAGCAGTCCTCCGGGCACGACGCGATCGTGCAGGAACTGGGCAACGGCGGCATGCGCATCCAGATCAGCGGGATCGACACCGACGCCTCGGACCCGATCAAGACGCAGCTGGCCAAGGACCTCGACGTCAAGGCCGACGACATCAACGCCGACCTGGTCGGCCCGAGCTGGGGTGAGCAGATCGCCAACAAGGCCTGGCTGGGCCTCGGGATCTTCCTCGTCCTCGTGGTGATCTACCTGGCCATCGCCTTCGAGTGGCGCATGGCCGTCGCCGCCTTCGTCGCGCTGATCCACGACATCACCATCACGGTCGGGGTCTACGCGCTGGTCGGCTTCGAGGTCACCCCGGGCACCGTGATCGGTCTGCTCACCATCCTCGGCTACTCGCTGTACGACACCGTGGTGGTGTTCGACAGCCTCAAGGAGCAGTCGAAGGGCATCACGAAGCAGACCCGCAACACCTATAGCGAAGTCGCCAACCAGAGCATCAACGGCACCCTGGTGCGTTCCATCAACACCACGGTGGTCGCGCTCCTCCCGGTCGCCGGGCTGCTGTTCATCGGGGGCGGCTTCCTGGGCGCCGGCATGCTCAACGACATCTCGCTGGCGCTGTTCGTCGGCCTCGCGGCCGGCGCCTACTCCTCGATCTTCATCGCCACGCCGCTGGTCGCCGACCTCAAGGAGCGCGACCCGCAGATGAAGGCCCTCAAGAAGCGGGTGCTCGCCAAGCGCGCCGCCGCGGCCGCCCAGGGAGACCCCCTGCCGGCCTCCGCGACGCGAGGAGCCGACGACGAGGCCCCGGAGACCGCCGCCGCGGCCGCCGGAGCGACGTCCGTCGCCCGTAACGGCGAGCCCCCCGCCCGCGGCCGCTCCGGCCGGGGCGGACGTACGACCGGAAAGCGCCGATGACCGACATCAAGGAGCTGCTGCTCAGCCGTATCAGGGACGTACCGGACTACCCGGAGCCCGGAGTGGTGTTCAAGGACATCACCCCGCTCCTGGCGGACCCGACGGCCTTCACGGCCCTCACCCAGGCCCTCGCCGACCTGTGCCTGGTGCACCAGGCCACCAAGGTCGTCGGGCTGGAGGCGCGGGGGTTCATCCTCGGCGCCCCCGCCGCCGTCCGCGCGGGGCTCGGCTTCGTCCCCGTACGCAAGGCCGGCAAACTCCCCGGAGCGACGCTCCGCCAGGGGTACGAGCTGGAGTACGGAAGCGCCGAGATAGAGGTGCACGCCGAGGACCTGAACGCGGGGGACCGGGTCATGGTCATCGACGACGTCCTGGCGACCGGTGGAACGGCCGAGGCGTCCGTCGAGCTGATCCGCCGGGCCGGCGCCCAGGTGGTCGGCGTCGCGGTCCTCATGGAGCTCGGCTTCCTCGGCGGCCGCGCGCGGCTGTCGGACGCCCTGGACGGCGCCCCGCTGGAGGCGCTCATCCAGGTCTGAGCGCACGCGCCGGGGCGGACACGACCCGGCGAGACCGCGACCGCACAGCGCGTGAGGGCCGGCCCCGCCCGGGGTCGGCCCTCACCTGGCTCGGAGCCCCTGGCAGCGGTGCGTTTCGGCCAGACCCGCCGTCGGCGACGGCCGCGAGGAAATACCCGGGGGCGGGCCGGACGTTCTCAGGAGCGAAGCAAACCCGGACAAGGCGGGCTGTGAGGGTTCAGTCCCCCCAGCCCGGTAAAGCGAACCGGGACCCGGGTGGGCCGGGCCCGCCTCCCGCAGGCGAGGGCTTGGCTCGATCTCGCTACCATGGGCTTCCTCCGGTTCGACACCCGGGGGGCCACACGGTCCTCGCCGCCCCGCCGCCCGGCGGGAGGGGGGCCTACAGGAGGAGCGCTCTTGCCAGACGAGGCCCAGCCACTCACCGCCGCGGGCGACCAGGGGTCGCCGGCGAAGCCGACGCAGGCGCCTTCCGCCACGCCCCCGGCCGCCGAGCAGCCCGGGGCCCCGGCGCACAACGGCGGCCGGGGCGGCGCCCGTCCCGGCACCCCCGCCGCGGAGCGGCCGCGTCCCGCCCCCGAGCGCGCGGCCGGCGCCCAGCCGCGCCCCACCGCCCCCCAGCACGGCCGCAGCGGCTCCTCCAACCGCGTACGGGCCCGCCTGGCCCGGCTCGGCGTGCAACGCACCAACCCGTACAACCCGGTCCTGGAACCGCTCCTGCGCACCGTCCGGGGGAACGACCCCAAGATCGAGACCTCGATGCTGCGCCAGATCGAGCAGGCGTACCAGGTAGCCGAGCGCTGGCACCGGGGCCAGAAGCGCAAGAGCGGCGACCCGTACATCACCCACCCGCTCGCCGTCACCACGATCCTGGCCGAGCTCGGCATGGACCCGGCGACGCTCATGGCCGGTCTGCTGCACGACACCGTCGAGGACACCGAGTACGGGCTCGACACCCTCCGCCAGGACTTCGGCGACACCGTCGCCCTCCTCGTGGACGGCGTCACCAAGCTCGACAAGGTCAAGTTCGGCGAGGCCGCCCAGGCCGAGACCGTGCGCAAGATGGTCGTCGCGATGGCCAAGGACCCGCGCGTCCTCGTCATCAAGCTCGCCGACCGCCTGCACAACATGCGCACGATGCGCTACCTCAAGCGCGAGAAGCAGGAGAAGAAGGCCCGCGAGACCCTGGAGATCTACGCCCCGCTCGCCCACCGGCTGGGCATGAACACCATCAAGTGGGAGCTGGAGGACCTCGCCTTCGCGATCCTCTACCCCAAGATGTACGACGAGATCGTCCGCCTGGTGGCCGAGCGCGCCCCCAAGCGCGACGAGTACCTGGCGATAGTGACCGACGAGGTCCAGTCCGACCTGCGCGCCGCCCGTATCAAGGCCACGGTCACCGGCCGGCCCAAGCACTACTACAGCGTCTACCAGAAGATGATCGTCCGCGGCCGGGACTTCGCGGAGATCTACGACCTGGTGGGCATCCGGGTCCTGGTCGACACGGTCCGCGACTGCTACGCGGCCCTCGGCACGGTCCACGCGCGATGGAACCCGGTCCCCGGCCGGTTCAAGGACTACATCGCGATGCCCAAGTTCAACATGTACCAGTCGCTGCACACCACGGTGATCGGCCCCAACGGCAAGCCCGTCGAACTCCAGATCCGGACCTTCGACATGCACCGCCGCGCCGAGTACGGCATCGCCGCGCACTGGAAGTACAAGCAGGAGGCCGTCGCCGGAGCCTCCAAGGTGCGCACCGACGTACCCAGGCGGGCCGGCAAGGACGACGCCATCAACGACATGGCGTGGCTGCGGCAGCTGCTCGACTGGCAGAAGGAGACCGAGGACCCCGGGGAGTTCCTGGAGTCGCTGCGCTTCGACCTGTCGCGCAACGAGGTCTTCGTCTTCACACCGAAGGGTGACGTCATAGCGCTCCCGGCCGGGGCCACCCCGGTCGACTTCGCCTACGCCGTGCACACCGAGGTCGGGCACCGCACGATCGGGGCGCGCGTCAACGGGCGGCTGGTCCCGCTCGAATCGACCCTGGACAACGGTGACCTCGTCGAGGTCTTCACCTCGAAGGCGGCGGGCGCCGGGCCCTCCCGGGACTGGCTGGGCTTCGTCAAGTCGCCGCGCGCCCGCAACAAGATCCGCGCGCACTTCTCCAAGGAGCGCCGCGAGGAGGCCATCGAGCAGGGCAAGGACGCCATCGTCCGCGCGATGCGCAAGCAGAACCTGCCCATCCACCGCATCCTCACCGGCGACTCCCTCGTGACCCTCGCCCACGAGATGCGCTACCCCGACATCTCCTCGCTCTACGCGGCGATCGGCGAGAACCACGTGCCCGCACAGGGCGTCGTGCAGAAGCTCGTCCAGGCCCTCGGTGGCGAGGAGGCCGCGAGCGAGGACATCGAGGAGTCCAGCCCGCCCTCGCGCAGCCGCCGCAAACGCCGCGCGAAGTCGGACCCCGGCGTCATCGTCAAGGGCGTCGAGGACGTGTGGGTCAAACTCGCCCGCTGCTGCACCCCGGTCCCGGGCGATCCCATCATCGGCTTCGTGACCCGCGGCAACGGCGTCTCGGTGCACCGCAAGGACTGCGTCAACGTCGACTCGCTGTCCAAGCAGCCCGAGCGGATGCTCGACGTCGAGTGGGCGCCCACGCAGTCCTCGGTCTTCCTGGTCGCCATCCAGGTCGAGGCCCTCGACCGCTCCCGGCTCCTGTCGGACGTCACCCGGGTCCTGTCCGACCAGCACGTCAACATCCTGTCGGCGGCCGTCCAGACCTCCCGCGACCGGGTGGCCACCTCCCGGTTCACCTTCGAGATGGGCGACCCCAAACACCTGGGGCACGTCCTGAAGGCCGTACGCGGTGTGGAGGGCGTCTACGACGTGTACCGGGTGACCTCGGCGCGCAGGCCCTGACCCGTCGGGCCGCAGGCCCCGGTGACATGGAGCGGGGCCCCGTCCGCAACGGCAGGGGGCCCCCGGCAAGTAGACCGGGGGGGGGGAAAGCCCCCCCCACCCC